>SCVB01000067.1 GCA_004296955.1 Brevundimonas sp. | reverse complement strand
CATGTTCGCCAACATGGCTGCGTCGCTGATCAAGCACGAGCAGATCACGACCACGCTTCCCAAGGCGAAGGAACTGCGTCCCTTCGTCGAGAAGCTGGTCACGCTCGCCAAGAAGGGCGACCTGCACGCGCGTCGTCAGGCCATCAGCCACGTCCGTGACGTGCCGCAGGTGGGCAAGCTGTTCGAGACGATCGGCCCGCGCTACGCCGACCGCAACGGCGGCTACATCCGCATCATGAAGGCCGGCTACCGTCACGGCGACAACGCCGCCATGGCCGTGATCGAGTTCGTCGATCGCGACACCGCCGCCAAGGGCCTGGACTCGGGTCCGGTCTACGCCATCGAGGGCGACGAAGAAGCGTAAGCTTCCTTGTTGGGGCTTCGAAAAGGGCGGCCGGTGCGAACCGGCCGCCCTTTTTCCTTGTCTGCGCCGTCCCCGGACAGGGGGCAGGAGAGGGACGCATGCCGAACGCCGACACCGTGATCTCCATTGTCCGCTATCGCCCCGACCACGCCGCCGCCTGGCGGTCGCTGAACGAGGACTGGCTGATCGCCGGCGGCTATCTGCTGGAGGCCAAGGACCAGCTGGTGCTTGGCGATCCGCAGGGCGTCATCCTCGACCGGGGCGGCCATGTCTTCATCGCCGAGCGGAACGGCGATCCGGTCGGTTGCTGCTCGCTGATGGCCATGGCCGACGGCGGCTTTGAGGTCGGCAAGATGGCGGTGACCGAGGGCGCGCGTGGCCTCAACCTCGGCTGGCGGCTGCTGGAGGCCTGCGAGGCGGCGGCGCGGGCGGCGGGCGCGCCGCGCCTGTATCTGGAAACCAATGCGGCCCAGACCCACGCCATCGCCCTGTACCGCCGCTTCGGCTTCCTCGCCCTGCCGCCGCAGCCGACGCCCTATGCCCGCTGCAACGTCTGGATGGCAAAGCCGCTCTGACGACTACTCCTTCGACAGGTCCTGTCGCCGGAACCAGGCCAGGGCGCCCGCCAGTGGGACCAGGGTCCACAAGCCGACGCCGAGCCAGGCCTTCACCAGAATGCCGTCAGGCAGGCTCGCCGCCCGCTCGCCGCCGGCGATCGCAGCCTGGATGGCGTCGGTGGCGGCGCCCGGATTGACCAGCACCGACAGCCAGGCGTCAGGCATGACGCCCATGGGCAGCAACATCTGCGGCGTGAAGAACTGGGCGATGCCGACCACCAATGGCACGAACAGCGCCGCCAGCAGCGAGCGGGTCACCACCGCCGCCAGCATCCCCATCATGGCGAACTGGATGATGCGCAGCCACGACAGCCCGAAAAAGCCGAGGAACTGACCGATCGTTTCGCCGGTCAGGGCGAAGGTCAGGGTCCGCTCGAACACGGCCGCCTTGATCAGGTTCTCGAGCACGGCGCCGAGCAGCATGAAGCCCATGGCCGCCAGCGCGAGCCCGGCGACGACGGCCAGCTTGCCGAGCAGCAGATCGGCGCGGCTGTTGCGGGCGCTGATCAGCCGCCAGGTCTCCCAGCGGTAGTCGCCCGCGTAGATGGTCGCCGCGCCGATCAACACGAACAGCAACACCAGCGGATTGGCCAGATTGCCGGCCGCCGCGACCAGGGCCTCGCCCATGTCCAGCGTCCCGCGCGCCAGCGCCGCCTTCAGCTCGGCCGGCATCTTCTCGTCGCCGAGGATTCTGGTCTCGCTGCCCTTGAGCACGAAATTGGTCACCGCCCCGATCACCAGGGAAATGATCGGCACGAACATCAGGCTCCAGAACAGGGCGGTCCTGTTCTTCGACAGGCGGAAGCCTTCGGCGCGGATGGCGTCAACCAGCATGGATGGTCTCCGGCGCCTGCACGGCGCCCGTCTCGGTGAAGAAGATGGCCTCCAGGTCCGTCCCGACCCAGCGGGCTTCGCTGATGTCGATCCCGGCCTCGACGAGGGCGCGGATCAGGGCGGGGCCCTCGGCGCGCGGAATGTCGGCCAGCGCAGCCTCGCCGTCGCGAACGCCCTTGGCGCCCAGCACGGCCAGCACCTTGTCGATCGGCCCGGCTGAAAGGCGCAGGCGTTCGCCCACCGCGGTCAATTCGCTGACCGCGCCTTCGCGCACCAGCTTGCCCTTGTTGAGGATGGCGACGCGGTCGCAGACGCGCTGGACCTCCAGCAACTGGTGGCTGGCCAGCACGACGGTGAGGCCGTCGTCATTGGCGAGGCTGCGGATCAGGGCCCGCATCTCCTGGATGCCGGGGGGATCCATGCCGCTGGTCGGCTCATCCAGGATGATCAGTTCGGGCTTGCTGATCAGGGCGGCGGCGACGCCGAGGCGCTGCATCATCCCCACGGAGAAGCCCCGCACCCGGCGGTCCGCGGCTTCGGCCAGGCCGACGCGCTCCAGCCAGTAGGGAATGTCCGCCGTGCCGGCGATGCCGTGCTCCAGCGCCAGCCAGCGCAGCACCTGCCGCGCGGTCAGATAGGGCGGATAGCGCGGGGTTTCGATCATCGAGCCCGTCAGGCGCATGTGGGCGATGTCGCCGACCGGCCCGTTCATGATGGTCGCCGTCCCGTCCGAGGCCCGGATCAGGCCCAGCAGGATGCGGAACAGGGTCGACTTGCCGGCCCCGTTGGGCCCCAGCACCCCATAGACCCCGCCCCGGGGAATGGAGAGGTCCAGCCCGTCGAGGGCGCGGACGGTTCCGTAGGTCTTGGTCAGCCCCACAACCTGGATCACGGGCGTTTCGATAACAGCGGTCATGGCGGCAGCTTGGCCCCGCGCCGCGCGATCGTGCAAGGCGGCATGGCATTAAGCTTTCGCAACCTCGGCTTGCGGCGCCCCGGGGGAGACGGACCACGGCGTTTCCGCTAGAAGGCGCGACCGCATTTCGAGCCCGCCATGTCCGCCCTCAGCCGCCTCCGCACCCAGCGCGCCGCGCTTGCCTTCATCTTCGTGACGGCGGTGCTCGACATCGTGGCCATGGGCATCATCATCCCGGTGCTGCCGGGCCTGATCGAGGATTTCGTCGGCTCCAACGCGCAGGCCGGCGTCATCAACGGCGTCTTCGTGGCCCTGTGGGCGGGGATGCAGTTCATCTGTTCGCCGATCATCGGCTCCCTGTCGGACCAGTACGGCCGTCGGCCGGTCATCCTGATCAGCTGCGCCGGTCTGGCGCTGGACTATGTGCTGATGGCCGTGGCCCCGGACCTGTGGTGGCTGGCCCTGGGCCGGATCATCGCCGGCATCACCTCGTCCAGCTTCACCACCGTCTACGCCTATATGGCCGACATCACCGCGCCCGAGAAGCGCGCCCGGGCCTATGGGCTGATAGGCGCGGCCTTTTCCGGCGGCTTCGTGCTGGGGCCGATCCTGGGCGGCTTCCTCGGCGAGTTCGGCCCCCGCGTCCCGTTCTGGTTCGCTGCGGGCCTGTCGGCCCTGGCCTTCCTCTACGGCCTGCTGGTCCTGCCCGAGAGCCTGCCGCTCGAGAAGCGGATGGCCTTCAGCTGGAGGCGGGCCAATCCGGTCGGCTCCCTGATCCTGCTCAAGCGCCACACCGAGCTCAGCGGCCTGGCGATCGTGAATTTCCTGCTCTATTTCGCCCACCACGTCTTCTCGGCGGTGTTCGTCCTCTATGCCGCCTGGCGCTACAACTGGGGCCCACGCGAGGTCGGCCTGTTGCTGGCCATGGTCGGCGTCCTCGACATGCTGGTGCAGGGCGTTCTGGTGGGGCCCGTGGTCAGGCGGCTGGGCGACCGGACAACCATGGTGCTGGGCCTGTTCGGCGGCACGATCGGCGTCGCCGCCATGGGCTGGGCGCCGGACGGGCTGTGGTTCATCGCCGCCATGCTGCCCAACGCCCTGTGGGGGCTGGCCATGCCCACCCTGCAGTCCCTGATGACCCGCCGCGTCGGCGAGGACGAACAGGGCCAGCTGCAGGGCGCCAATATGAGCGTGGCCTCGATCGCCGGGGTCATGTCGCCGCTGTTCTTCGGCTGGGTCTATTCCGTGTCCGTGGGCGAGCACGCCCTCATCCAGATGCCCGGCCTGGCCTTCTATCTGGCGGCGGTTGCGCTGTTGCTGGCGGCGATCATCGGCTGGTGGGTCGGGCGTCAGGCGGGACGTCAGGAATCGGCAGCCGTCGAAGCCTCGACGGCGCCTTGATACGGTCCAGAATCCGGGGCGGAATGGTCTGGCTATCACCCTTCTGATGCATCGGATGATCATGAAGACCCACTCGCTCGTTCTCGCCGTCGCCCTCACGCTCGCAGCCTGCGGACAACCGAACGACAGTCAGGCCCAGGACGGCGTCTTCTCCGAAAACCGCGTGGTTCCCGGCGACGCCCTGGCGATGAAGTCCAGCTTCGCCCCCGTCGTCCGCACCGCCGCCCCGGCCGTGGTCAATGTCTCCGCGCGCGGGGTCCAGCAGGTCCAGGATCCCTTCTGGTCGATGTTCGGTCAGGGACCGCGCGCCCAGCAGGTCGGCTCGGTCGGCTCCGGCGTCATCGTCCGCGCAGACGGGGTGGTGGTGACCAACTATCACGTCATCAACGGCATGCAGCAGATCAAGGTGGTGCTGAACGACCGGCGCGAGTTCGACGCCCGGGTGGTGCTGGCCGACGAACGGTCCGACATCGCCGTGCTGCAGCTGGAAGGCGTCAACGAGCGCCTGCCGACCCTCAACATCGACGACCGCGAGGAACAGCAGATCGGCGATCTGGTCCTGGCCATCGGCAATCCCTTCGGCGTCGGCCAGACCGTGACCAACGGCATCATCTCGGCCCTGAACCGGACCGAGACGGGGATCAGCGACAGCGGCTCCTTCATCCAGACCGACGCGGCCATCAATCCGGGCAATTCGGGCGGCGCTCTGGTCGACATGGACGGCGACCTGATCGGCATCAACACCGCCATCTTCTCGCGCTCGGGCTCGTCCTCGGGCGTCGGCTTCGCCGTGCCGGCCTCGATGGTCAAACGGGTGGTCGATTCCGCCGTCGGGGGCGCCACCGTCGTGGTGCGGCCGTGGCTGGGCGTGAAAGGGGAGGGGGTCTCGGCCGAGATCGCCCGCAGCCTCGGGCTCGACCGGCCGCAGGGGCTGGTGGTCACCGAGGTCTGGCCCAACGGTCCCGGCGCCCGGGCCGGCCTGCGCGAGGGCGACATCATCACCGCCGTCGACGGGGCCGAGATCAATGACCAGGGCGGGCTCAATTTCCGGGTCGGCACGCGCGAGCCTGATGAGACGGTGAAGGTCACGGTGCTCCGGGACGGCCGGACCCAGACCCTCAACGCGCGCGTCCAGCCCCTTCCGGGCGACGCCGACATCGACCGGGCGACGATCGTTCGCTCTGGGGCTCTGGCCGGCGCCCAGGTTCTGGTCCTGAACCCGGCCCTGGCCGACAGCCTCGGCGGCGATCCCTTCGCCAGCGGCGTCATCGTCGGCCGGGTGCAGCGCGGCAGCTACGCCAACCGGGTGGGGCTGCAGGGCGGCGACGTCATCCTGTCGGTCAACGGGCGCGCGGTGACCTCGGTGCAGCAGCTCGCCGACGTTGGTCGCGGATCGGAGCTGATCATAAACCGCCGGGGACAGCGCATCAGCGGCCGCATCAGCTGACGGGACGACCCCGGCGGTTCCGTCCAGGGGGCTACACCCGCTCGGACGTCTCCAGCCGGGCGCGCCAGCGGGGCAGGTTCACGCCCATGATCAGCAACCAGAGACAGAGGGCCGACTCGCCGACAAGCACCGGCAGCAGGATCCATGGACTGATGGCCTGGCCGAAGGCCGGGGCGAACAGGGCTCCGAAGGTGGCCGTCAGATAGCTGACGCCCGCGAGCCCCATCAGGACGCCGAGGAATTTCGGCAGGTATCCCGACCGGAAGATCAGCGAGCCGCTGAGAATGCAGGCGATGCCGAAAAACAGCAGGGCGATGTGGAAGGCGATGTCATGCGCCGTGAGCATCAGGTCGGCCAGGGCGTAGACCTGGTCGGGCGCGAAGACGGCGGCGTACCCCGGATCGGACAGGACGGGGGCGACCATGAGCAGGAACAGCTTGCTCACCGTTTCGATCGCCAGGGAGACGCCGTTGAACAGCACAAACAGCAGCGCCAGGTTCCGGCTCACCGGTTTCAACAGCAGATATTCGATCCACAGTTGCAGCACCGCCAGGATCGGGACCAGCAGGTTGCCGCCGACGCTCAGGCGCCAGACCGACTCCGCCCCGAGAATGTTGCGGGCTGTCGCCGCCGCGTCGCCGGGCACGATCAGGGCGCTCATGACGACACCTTCGGAATAGCCGCCGAAAAGGATGACAAACAGATAGGTCAGGCCGGCAAGCCGCGCATACAGCTGAGGCCGCGCCTCAATCGTCCAGCTTTTCATCTCGGGCGCTTCTTTCGGAATTGACGGTCGCCTGGATCAGGCGCGCGGGTTTTCGCTCCGGGCCAGGGACCCGGATCGCGGGAATGGGATGTGGTCGAGGTCGAGGTCGAGGGCGGCGGCGGGCAGGGCCGCGCGCCGTCACCCTCTTCTGACGGGCGCCCGGCCGGGCAGGCTAGCCGACGTCCCTGAGGACCTTTTCGACCGCCGCAAGTCGTGTGTCGACGTCCGCCAGGGTCGACTGGATGGAGGCCAGGGCCGTGGCCGTTCCAGGCTGGGCGGCGGCCGCCGCTTCAGCAAGCTGGCGGTAGCTGTTCTCACTGGCGACCCGGGCCCGGGCCTGCGTCGCCGCCGAGAGATAGCGCATGCCGAACACCAGAAGGACGGTCCCCAGCATCAGGCACAGGGTGGTGAAATACACGAACTCGGACATGGGAAATCCCCTCTACTTTTCGGAGCTGACGGACACGGAGTCCGCGACCTCGGCGATCGCCGCCGCATTGAGTGGAAGATCGAAGTCGGTGACCTCGAAATAGTTGAGCGCCTTGCCGTCCTCGGACAGTTCGAGCCGACTGGTGACCAGTCCGGCGTCCTCGAGCTTCTGCAGATGCAGATGCAACAGGGGCCGGCTGATGCCGATATCGCGCGCCAGCTGACTCACGTAGTTCCGTCCCCCCGATGACAAGGCCGCGATGATCCTCAGCCGGTGCGGACTGGCCAAAGCCGCCAGGATCGCCAGCAGACGATCACCGGCCGACCTGGCCTGATCAATCTCTTTCATATGTCAGAAATAGCTGACGGGTGGCGGCGCGTCAACCCCGGCCGGCGACGGGTCAGCAGGAGCCGGACTTCGCGCTATTTCGCTTTCACGGGCGATCCGATCGACCAGGTGTGGCCAAACGGGTCGCGAATCTGACCGTAGCGGTCGCCCCAGAATTGATCGGCCAACGGAAACAGCGGCACGCCGCCCGCGAGCAGGGCCCGTTTCCACCATTCGTCGGCGTCATCGACCTGCAGGTGGAGGGTGACGCCCTTGGGGACGATGTCCTGTTCGCCGTTCATCTCGGGGAATTCATCGTTCAGCATCACGCTGCCCCCGTTTATCGTCAGATGGGCATGCATCAGCCGCTCGCCGTCCTCGGCCAGCATGCGCCGCACCTCAACCGCCCCGAAGGCGCGCGTGTAGAATTCGATCGCCGCCTGGCCGCCCCGCGAGGGAATGGTCAGATGGGGCGTGACGCCCGTGGTCGGGCCCTGCGCGGTGTGGTCGTCAGCCATGTCGCGGTCTCCTCGGTTCGCACCCACACTAACGCGTGAAATGCGCGCCGGTAACGCCTATCTCTGACCTCGCATGACCGACCTGTTCGAAGCCTCCGGCATCCATCCTCCCGACGCGCCGCTCGCCGACCGCCTGCGGCCGCGCACCCTCGACGAGGTGGTGGGCCAGGACCATCTGCTGGGCGAGGGCGGGCCGATCCGGCGCATGGTCGAGGCCGGGCGTCTGGGCTCGATGATCCTGTGGGGGCCTCCGGGCACCGGCAAGACCACCATCGCCCGCCTCCTGGCACAGGCGGCGGGTTACCAGTTCCAGCAGATCAGCGCCGTCTTCTCGGGCGTCGCCGACCTCAAGAAGGCCTTCGAGGCGGCCCGGATGCGCCGCGCCGCCGGCCAGTCGACCCTGCTATTCGTCGACGAGATCCATCGCTTCAATCGCGCCCAGCAGGACGGCTTCCTGCCGTTCGTGGAGGAGGGGATCGTCACCCTCGTCGGGGCCACGACCGAGAACCCGTCGTTCGAGCTGAACGGGGCCCTGCTGTCGCGCAGCCAGGTCTATGTGCTGAAGCGGCTGGACGACGCGGCTCTCGATCAACTGTTGATTCGGGCCGAGGCGCAGGAGGGCAAAACCCTGCCGCTGACGCCGGAAGCCCGTCAGGCCCTGCTCGCCCTGGCCGACGGCGACGGCCGCTATCTGCTGACCATGTCCGAGGTGCTGTTCGACCTGACGGAGACCGGACCGCTGGACGTCCAGGCCCTGGCCGGCATCCTGCAGAAGCGCGCCCCAGCTTACGACAAGAGTCGAGAAGAGCACTACAATCTCATATCGGCGCTGCATAAATCGGTTCGAGGATCGGACCCGGATGCGGCCCTCTACTGGCTGGCGCGGATGCTGAACGGCGGCGAGGATCCGCTGTATCTGGCCCGCCGCATCGTGCGCATGGCGGTCGAGGACATCGGCGAGGCCGACCCGCTGTCCTTGCTGGTCGCCAATGCAGCGAAGGATACGTACGACTTCCTCGGCTCCCCGGAAGGCGAACTGGCCCTGGCCCAGGCGGTAGTCCACCTCGCCACCGCGCCTAAGTCGGTCGGCGTCTACGAAGCCTTCAAGGCCGCCAAGCGGGCGGCCGCCGAAACCGGCTCCCTGATGCCCCCCGCCCACATCCGCAACGCCCCGACCAAGCTGATGAAGTCGCTCGGCTACGGCAAGGGCTACCAGTACGACCCCGACACTCCCGAGGGCTTCTCGGGCGCGAACTTCTTCCCCGATGAGATGGAGCGCCGCGTCTTCTACGCCCCGAAAGGCGAGGGGCATGAGGCCAAGGTCAGGGAGCGTTTGGAACGCTGGGCGGCGATGCGGGCGAAGGCGCAGGAGGATCAGGCATGAATCTCAACCAGGTCACCCTCGAGGTCTCCGACATCCCCCGCGCCCGCGCCTTCTATCAGCGTCTCGGGCTGGAGCTGATCGTGTCCAGCGACCACTACGCCCGCTTCCTCTGCCCGGGCGGCGCGACCTTCTCGATCCATCTCGCCGAGGCCGTCTCGCCGGGCGGGACGGCCGTCTACTTCGAAAGCGACGATCTCGACGAACGGGTCGCCGCCCTTAAGGCCGCCGGCGTCATCTTTGACAGCGATGCGGTCGACCAGGTCTGGCTCTGGCGCGAGGCCTGGCTCCGCGATCCCGATGGTCATCGCCTTTGCCTGTATTTCGCCGGCGAGAACCGCGTGAACCCGCCTTGGCGCGTCCCCGCGGGCTAGCGTTGCCGTAACAGCGGTTTTGGGTCTAGCTTCCGCCCATCGATCAACCTTGGGAGGGGAAGATGACCGATACGATGAAGGGCGCGACGCCGTGGCATCTCTGGGCGGCGGGGGTGATTTCCCTGCTGTGGAACGCCTTCGGCGGCTATGATTTCGTGATGAGCGTGACCCAGGGCGAGACCTACTGGCGCGCGTCCGGCATGACCGACGCCATGGTCGCCTATTACAACGCCATGCCGACGTGGATGTATGTGCCGTGGGTGCTCGGCGTCTGGGGCGCGGTGGCGGGTTCGGTCCTGCTGTTGATGCGCAACAAGCTGGCGGTTCCGGCCTTCGGCCTGTCGCTGCTCGGCGCCGTGGGCAGCCTCGCCTACGGCCTCGCCAACCCGATGCCGCCGCTGCCCCAGGCCATGGCCATGATGAGCTACATGCCCTGGGTCATCGTGCTGATCGCCGCCGTTCTGGCCGCCTACGCCTGGACCATGGGGAAGAAGGGGGTGCTGTCATGAGCGGCATGGGACAGACCATCCGCACGCCCTGGCATCTCTGGGTCGTCGGGGTCGTGGCCCTGCTGTGGAACGGCTTCGGCTGCGTCGACTATTTCATGACGCAGATGCAGGGCGAGGCCTGGCTGACCAGCATGGGCATGACCGCGGCCCAGATCGCCTATTTTGACGCCATGCCGGCCTGGACCCACGCGGCCTGGGCGATCGGCGTCTGGGGCGGATTGCTCGGCGCGCTCTTGCTGCTCTTGCGCCGCAAATGGGCGCTGCCGGTCTTCGTGGCGTCCTTCCTGGGCTGGCTCGCGGGCGCGATCTACAGCTTCGCCCTGTCGGACGGAATGGAGGTTATGGGCAATATGTGGCCGATGCAGATCGTGATCGGCGCCGCCTGCCTGTTCTTCATCTGGTACGCCCGGATGATGACCCGCAAGGGCGTCCTGCGCTGAGGGGCTGACGGACGGTCGGTCTTTCGCCTATGCAGGCGCGGTGACCGACCGTACCCCCGTTGCCCTGAGCGAAGCCGAGATCGCCGCCGTCCGCTCGTGGATCATCCACGAGGACGAGGCCGTCATCGCCTTCAACAAGCCCGCCGGCCTGTCGAGCCAGGGCGGCCGGATCCAGGCCCATACGCTGGACGACCTGCTGTGGGCCTTCGCCCGCTCGAACGGCAAGCGGCCCGATCTGGTGCACCGGCTGGACCGCGACACCTCGGGCGTCATCCTCGCGGCGAAGACCAAGCTCGCCGCCGGCTTCCTCGGCAAGGCGATGCAGGCGCGGCGGTTCAAAAAGACCTATCTGGCCCTGCTGTCCGCCGCGCCCGAGCCGAGGGCGGGGACCATCGAGACGCCCCTGCTGCGCCAGGAGATCGGCCGCGAGAGCTATATGCGCGCGGTCACGCCCGACACCCCGGGCGCCCAGGCGGCGCTGAGCCGCTATCGCACGCTGTCGGCCTCGGAAGACGGCGCGCTGGTCGAGCTGGATCCCGCCACCGGACGGATGCACCAGCTGCGCGTCCACATGGCCTCGATCGGCCGGCCCCTGGCCGGCGACGCCCGCTACGGCGGGGCCCTGACCTTCGCCGGCCGCGCCGCGCCGCGCCTGATGCTGCACGCGGCCAAATTGACCTTCCCCCACCCCGCCGGCGGCTATCGCACCGTCGAGGCCCCTCTGCCCGAGGATTTCGAGGCCCTGAAGGCCGCGGCGGGCCTCTAGGCGCCGGAACCTCCGCCGTGCCCCGACGCTTCTCAGGCAGAGCCCGGAGACCCGCCATGAACCGCCTGACCCTGCCCCTGATCGCCGCCGCCGGCCTCATGCTGTCGGCCTGCGCCAGCCTCGCGCCCTACGGCCCGCAGATGGGACCGGGCGGGCAGGGCTATGCGGAACAACGGATCGAATCCAACCGCTTCCGGGTCACCTACAATGGCGTCGGGGCGTCCGGTCCGGTCATGGACATGGCTCTGCTGCGCGCCGCCGAACTGACTGCGGCCCAGGGCTACGACTGGTTCGAGGTCACCCAGCGCTGGACCGACGGGCGGCCCGACAGCGCCGGCGGCATGCGGCCCAGCATCGGCGTCGGCTATGGCTCGGGCCGGTCGTCGGGGCGCTACGGCAGCTATTCGAGCTCCGGGGTCGGCGTCGGCGTGGGCCTGAATTTCAGCGGCCCCTCGCCGACCTCGACGACGCTGGAGGTGGTGATGGGGAACGGCCCCCGGCCCGACCGGCCGAACGCCTATGACGCGCGCGGCGTGCAGGACAGCCTGCGGCGGTAGGAAGTGGCCAGTGGCTGGTGGCCAGTGGCTAGTGGTTTGCGCCGCTGCACTTCTGGTGGTGGAAGGCGATGCCGACCGCGCCGTCGCACAGCTGTTGGCCAGCCACTAGCCACTCACCACCAGCGGCGCAGCCGCTACCGTCCGCCGCGCGTCAGCGCCCGGTATTCGACCAGCCGCTCCTTGTCGCGACGCACCTGGTCGGCGACGGCGTTGTCGACGTCCAGCGAGGCGTAGCGGACCCAGCCGTCGACGCCCAGCTTGTCCTGGATCGCGGCCGTCGGCGTGCGCCAGCGGTAATAGGACAGCCAGCTGACGGCCACGCCGAGCACAGCGGCCAGTCCCTGCAGGGCGCGGAAGCCGACCTCGCCGGTCGCGTCCGGCGGGGTCTCCAGCGCCAGCACGGCCAGGCCGATGATCAGCACCAGCGGCGTCATGATCCGCTGCGCCCAGCGCATCCAGTAGCGTTCGCGGCGCACCCGCCACAGCTCCATCTGGACGTGCTTTTCAAGGTATTCCATCCGCGCGCCCAGCCACATGGTCAGCCGGGTCAGATACATGGCGCGCTGGCCCCAGCCCTTGCCGTCCTGCTGGAACTGGGTTTCGGCCTGGTCGGCCATGGCCCGGGCCGAGGTGAACAGGTTCTGCAGCTCGCGGGTCCGCTGCACGATCTCGCGCGACAGCTCGTAGGAGTCATTCTCCAGCTGGAAGCGGTACTGGATGAACAGCACCGCCTGCAGACCCCAGTAGAGGCCGAAGGCGGCGATCATCGCGCCGGCGGCGAGGCCCAGGCCCATGGCTTCCGACCCGGTCCAGTTCCTGAACCAGCCCGGACCGAGGATGGCGAGGGCGGCGAAGGCGGCCAGCGCCCCGGCCTGGCTCAGCCGCTTGACCGTGACATGCACCACCAGGGCCCGGAACACGCGCCGTCCGTAGCCATGGATGCGGCTGCGGATGTCGGTGTCGACCGGGAACCGCTCCTCGATCTGGCGGCTGAACAGGACGTGGAAGCGGTCCGGCTTTCCGTCGGTCTCCCAGAAGGGGAAGATGTCCAGCGGCTGGTTGAAATACTCGTCGATATGGGACGAGACGATCGCCTCGGCCTCCGGCGTGGCGGCGAAATACTCGCTCTCGGAGATCGGGCGCAGGATGCCGTCGCCGCCCCGCAGCGGCGCGCGACCGTGGCTCGGCGTCGGCGGGGGTACGGCCCGGTTCGGGCTGTCCCCGGCTCCGGGCGGGGGCGGGTTCGGCGTGGCGTGCAGCCGGGCGTCCTCGCCATGTCCGCCGTGGCCGCCGTCATGCGGGGCGTGGGCGTCGTGGCCGTGGTTGTGATCGTCGTGCGACATGGCGCTTCGGCGGTCCCTTGAATCAACAGCCCGGCAGTATGGCAGATCGCGCCGCCGGGCCGACGGCGTTCCCCCTGGGCGCGAAGCGGCGCCGCGCGCTAGATATCGGCGTTAACCCTGCGGTTGGGCAAGTGAAGTTTCGGTCAGGCAACGGGACGACAGGCTGTCCGCACGCCTTCGCTTCGCCGCCAACTCAAGTATAAGCCGGCGCAATGACACGTTTTCTCATCGTCGCAGCCGGGGGCGCCCTCGGCGCTGTCGCCCGCTACGGGGTCGGGGTCTGGGCCCAGCGCCTGTTTCCGGCCGCCCAGTGGCCGTGGGCGACGCTGACGGTCAATGTCGTCGGCGGCCTGCTGATGGGGCTGCTGGCCGGCTGGCTGGCCTTCCGGGGCGGGGCGCATTCGGAAAGCATCCGCCTGTTCGCCGCCGTCGGCGTGCTGGGGGGCTTCACCACCTTCTCGGCCTTTTCGCTGGAGGCGGCGCTGATGATCGAGCGCCGTCAATTGGCCATGGCCGGCGGCTACGTCGCCGTCTCGGTGGCGCTTTCGGTGCTCGCCCTGTTTATCGGCCTGATGGTCGCCCGCCGCGCCTTCGGAGCCGCCCTTTGACTGACGAACCTATTCAAGAGTCCGAACCCGCCCCCAAGCGCGAGGTGCTGACGATCTATGTCGCGGAGGCCGAGGACGGCATCCGGCTGGATCGCTGGTTCCGCCGGCGCTGGCCGCACCTGTCCAACATCCAGGTGCAGAAGATGGCCCGCAGCGGCCAGATCCGCGTCGACGGCGCCCGCATCAAGCCTGAAGGCCGCCTGACCGCCGGCGCCGCCGTGCGCGTGCCGCCGATCCCCGACGACACCTCGCGCCAGGCCGGCGACGTCCACACCCTCAGCGCCCAGGACATCAAATTCGCCAAGTCCCTCGTGCTCTACGAGGACGACATGGTCATCGCCATCAACAAGCCCCACGGCCTCGCCGTCCAGGGCGGCACCAAGACCAGCCGCCACGTCGACCGGCTGCTATCGGCCTGGGGGGAGGGGATGGACCGCCCGCGTCTGGTGCACCGGCTCGACCGCGACACCTCCGGCGTCCTGCTGCTGGGCAAGGGCCCCGAGGCGGCCAAGCGGCTGGCCGGCGCCTTCGCCCGGCGTCAGGCGAAGAAGACCTACTGGGCCATCGTCATCGGCAATCCCAAGCCGGCCGCCGGCCAGATCGACATGCCGCTGAAGAAGACCGGCATCAACGACTTCGAGATGATGCGCCCGGCCGACCGCAAGGACCCGCGCGCCGAGCCGGCCGAGACCGCCTTCGCCACCATCAGCCGCGCCGCCCACCGGGCCAGCTGGATGGCCCTGCGCCCCTTCACCGGCCGGACCCACCAGCTGCGCGCCCACATGGCCGGCATCGGCCACCCGATCCTCGGCGATCCCAAATACGGGGACGAGAAGTCGAAGGAGCTGTCCGGTCCGCTGAAGCTTCAGCTTCACGCCCGCAGCATCGAACTGGAGCATCCGCGCGGCGGCATGCTGAAGGTCGAGGCCCCGCTGAGCCCCGAAATGCGCGCCGGCTTCGCCCATTTCGGCTTCGAGGAGGCCGAGGGGAACGAGAGCGATCCGTTCGAAGGGGTGCGCCGCCAGCGATGAGCCGACCCCTCGCAGTCTTCGACATCGACGGCACCCTGGTCGACAGCCGCGCCTCGATCCATCGCGCCGCCTGCGAGGCCGCGCGCGCCATCGGCCTGCCCGAGCCTGACTATGACCGCGTCCGCCAGATCGTCGGCCTGTCGCTGGAGCACGCCATGGCCGTACTCGAGCCCGGGCTGGACGCGCCGACCCTGGCCCGGTTCGTCGCCGGCTTCCGCGCCAGCTTCCAGCGCATGTACGACGAGGGGCACGAGGAGCCGCTCTATCCCGAGGCGACCGCGACCCTGCGCCGCCTGCACCGCGACGGCTGGCGTCTGGCCCTGGCGACGGGGCAGAACCGCCGTGGCGTGGCCCGCAACCTGGCCCGCGAGGGCTGGGCCGACATGTTCCTGTCCGCGCACTGCGCCGAGGACGGTCCCGGCAAGCCCGACCCGGCCATGCTTCACGCGGCCATGGCCGCCTGCGACGCCTGCCCGGCCACGACCATCATGATCGGCGACACCGCCCATGACATCGAGATGGCCATCAACGCCGGCGTCCTGCCGCTGGGCGTGGCCTGGGGCTTCCACACCGTCGAGGAGCAGCGGGCCGCAGGGGCACGCCACGTGGCCCGCTCGTTCGGCGAACTGACCGTGGTGCTGGACGGTTTCGCCGACCTGACCCGCGCCGCCTGAGAGAGCCATGAGCCACATTCCGCCCCTTGATCCCAATGTCGCCGCCCGCAAGGGCTTTCGCGAGTCCGAAGAGCGGCTGAAACGCTTCTGGACCGCGGTGGACGTCAAGGAAGGCGAGGGGGGCTGGGCGGTCACCCTCGACGGCCGCACGCCGAAGACCCCGGCCCACGCTCCGCTTCGCCTGCCCACCGAGGCCGCCGCGCGGCTGGCGGCCGGGGAATGGGCCGCCCAGGGCGAGTTCATCGATCCCGCGACCATGCCCGCCACCCGGCTGGCCTCGACCGCCATCGACCGCGTCAGCCAGGTCCGCGAGGCTGTGGCCGACGAGATCGCGGCCTTCGCCGGCTCCGACCTGCTCTGCTATTTCGCCGACCACCCGACGTCGCTGGTCGCCGAACAGGCGCGCGAATGGACGCCGTGGCGCGACTGGGCGGCGCTGGAGCTGGGCGTGGTTCTGGAGCCGGCCGAGGGAATCCTTCATCGCCCGCAGGACCCCGCCGCCATCGCTCGCGTCCGCGAACTGGCCCTCCGGCTCGACGACTTCGCCCTGACCGGTCTCGCCATGGCCACGCCCCTGCTGGGCTCTGCGATACTGGCGCTGGCCCTGCAGCGTGGCGCGCTGTCCGGCGAGGCCGCCTTCGAACTCAGCCGCCTCGACGAAGCCTTCCAGGAGCGTCAGTGGGGCGTCGACGAAGAGGCCGCCCAACGGACGGCCGGCCGCCGGGCCGAGGCCGTGCTGCTGGACCGGTGGTTCAGGGCGCTCGCCTGAGCAGAACCAGCGAGGTGGCCGCCACCCACCCGAACACCACGGCGAACGACAGCCGCTGACTGAGTCCCGGCTGCAGAGCCTCAAGGCCGCGCACGATGATCGCCCCGACCGCAAGCGCCAGCGCCACGGCCGCGATCCAGCGCAGGGCCGGCCCGGCCCGGCGCACGAACAACAGCCGGATCAGGGCCAGGGCCCAGAACAGCAGCACCGCCTGCGAGGCGACGATATGGGCCGTCGACCCGGGGCTGCCGAGGTCGCTCATGTCGGCCGGGATGGCCGTGGCGGCGAAGGCGAGGCCGAACAGGATCAGCAGCCCACTGGCCGAAGGGGTCGCGATCTCCCGCCCCAGGCCGCGCCCGAACGCGGCGAGCAACAGCCCGACGGCGATAAAGCCGATCAGGTTCCAGGCCAGTTGGTTGGGGGCGCCGACCGCGCCGAGCTCGCTGACGGCGTTGGTCAGATGGGAGTAGGTCGGGTCCAGCGCCGCGAACACCCCGAGGGCGCCCGCGAACAATCCCGCCGCCGCCAGCCCGGTCCAGCCGGACGTCCGCGCGCTTGTCATGGTCTTCCTCCCGGTCTTATAATTAGTTTCATAAACTAACTATATGAAGGGTCAATGACCGAGGCCCACGAGACCGCAGACCGATTGACCCTGGCCAGCGTCCGGTTGACGCGCTGGTTGCGGGCGGCCGACCTGTCGCCGACGCTCAGCGGTCCCCAGGCCTCGGCCCTGGCGGTGGTGGTGCATGCCGGTCGCATCCGCATGTCGGACCTGGCCGCCTTCGAGGAGGTCAGCCGCCCCACCATCACCCGCGTCGCCGGCGAGCTTCAGGCCCTCGGTCTGATCGACCGGGCCGCCGATCCGGCCGACGGCCGCATCGGCTGGCTGTCGGCCACCGCCGCGGGCAGGGCCCGGCTGGCCGACGGTCAGGCCCGCCGCATCGCCCCTCTGGCGGCGGCGGTCGCGGCCCTGCCGGAGGACCGGCGGGCCGCGCTGGCGGACGGGCTGGCCGTGCTGGAGAGCCTCCTGACCCAGGCCGTTCCGCCCCCTGCAGCGACTGTCCAATCCGGGAATTAGAACTTTCCATAATGGAAAGTCATGCTACGCTTTCCATATTGGAAAGTGAGGTTTCCCATGACGCATGACCCCGGTCCCCACGAAGCCCTGGCGGCGGTTCGCGACAGCCGCGCCGCCCTGGGCGCCCGCATCCGTCCTGTACTCGCCGAGGAGATCGCGCTGGCGGTTGCGACGGGCGGCGTGCTCGCGGCCTTCGCCCTGCCGCCGCCGTGGGGCTCGCTGGCCATGGTTCCTTTCGTTCTGGCGATGAGCTGGCTCATGGTTCTGGCCCGGAACCGGACCGGGCTGATGGTCAACCGGGCGGTCTGCGCGCGCGCCCGGGGGATCGGCCTCGCCTTCGGTCTGGCGATCGCGGGGCTGGTGCTGGTCGTCATCCTGTCGTCCCTGCTGCTCGACCTGCGGTGGCCGGCGCTGGCGTGCGGTCTGCTGGCCGCCGTGATCACCTTCCTCGGGCGGCGGGCCTGGCTGCGGGCGATCATGGACGACCTGGCCGGGCGGCCCCGGTGAAGGTTCCCCAGTTCGACGCTGTCATACACGCCCCGGGCCGGTTGCAGATCTGCGCCATCCTGTCCCGGGTGGACGAGGCCGAGTTCGCGACGGTCCGGGACCTGATCGCGGTGTCGGATTCGGTCATGTCCAAACACCTCAGACAACTGGAGGAGGCCGGCTACGTCGCCCTGCGCAAGGCGGCGGAGGCGGGACGGCAGCGCACCTGGATCCGGCTGACGCCGTCGGGCTACGAGGCTTTCGCCGCCCATGTGCAGGAACTGACGCGGCTGGCGGCCCTGACGCCTCCCGGGGCCGGCTAGCCGCCTTGCCACCGGGGCCGCCCGTCCTTAAGCCTCCCGCTCAAGGAGACGCCGCATGAACACCATCCTCGACCAGCTCGAAGCCCGCCGCGCCGGCGCCCGCCTCGGCGGCGGCGAGAAACGCATCGCCGCCCAGCACGCCAAGGGCAAGCTGACCGCCCGCGAGCGCATCGACGTCCTGCTCGACGAGGGCTCCTTCGAGGAGACCGACATGTTCGTGGAGCACCGCTCGCACGACTTCGGCATGGAGACCCAGCGCGTCCCCGGCGACGGCGTGGTCACCGGCCGCGGCACCATCGGCGGCCGTCTGGTCTATGTCTTCTCCAAGGATTTCACCGTCTTCGGCGGCTCCCTTTCGGGCGCGCACGCGGCCAAGATCGTCAAGATCCAGAAGATGGCCCTGACCAACGGCGCCCCGATCATCGGCCTGTTCGACGCCGGCGGCGCCCGCATCCAGGAGGGGGTCGAGAGCCTCGCCGGCTATGCCGACATCTTCCTCCAGAACACCCTGGCCTCCGGCGTCATCCCCCAGATCAGCGTCATCATGGGCCCCTGCGCCGGCGGCGACGTCTATTCCCCCGCCATCACCGACTTCATCTTCATGGTGAAGGACACCTCCTACATGTACGTGACCGGCCCCGACGTGGTGAAGACGGTCACCAATGAGGTGGTCACCCACGAGGACCTCGGCGGCGCCCGCGTCCATTCGCAGAAGTCCGGCGTCGCCGACGGCGCCTTCGAGAACGATCTGGAGGCCCTCAGCGAGGTCCGCCGCCTGATCGGCTTCCTGCCCCTGTCGAACCGCGAAAAGCCCCCGGTCCGCGACTCCTACGACGACCCCGAGCGTGACGAGGCCAGCCTCGACACCCTCGTCCCGGCCAATCCGAACCAGCCCTATGACATCAAGGAGCTGATCCTGAAGACGGTCGACGAGGCCGAATTCTTCGAGATCGGCCCGGATCATGCCAAGAACATTGTCGTCGGCTTCGGCCGCCTCGACGGCCAGACCGTCGGCGTCGTCGCCAACCAGCCGCAGGTCCTGGCCGGCGTCCTCGACATCGACTCCAGCCGCAAGGCCGCGCGCTTCGTGCGCTTCTGCGACGCCTTCGACATCCCGCTGGTGACCTTCGTCGACGTGCCCGGCTTCATGCCCGGCACGCGTCAGGAATATGGCGGCCTGATCAAACACGGCGCCAAACTGCTGTTCGCCTATGCCGAGGCCACCGTGCCCAAGCTGACCGTCATCACCCGCAAGGCCTATGGCGGCGCCTATGACGTGATGAGTTCCAAACACCTGCGCGGCGACGTCAACTACGCCTGGCCCTCGGCCGAGATCGCCGTCATGGGCGCCAAGGGCGCGGTCGAGATCATCTTCCGCAAGGAAGCCGGCGACCCGGAAGCCCTGGCGGCGCGCGAGGCCGAGTACAAGGAACGCTTCGCCAACCCCTTCGTGGCGGCGGGGCTGGGCTATATCGACGACGTGATCATGCCGCACGGGACGCGGCGGCGGCTGATCCGGGCGCTGCGGACGCTGAAGAACAAGCAGCAGGAGAACCCGTGGAAGAAGCACGATAATATTCCGCTGTGAGCAATATGCGGCGGCTATTCGGTGGCTTCGTGCTGGCCCTGCTGGCCTGCGGGTGCACCGCCAAGGAAGCCTCAACTGTCCGAAGCGAGGCCGATACCGCGACCCTGATGGCTTCGACCACCCATGTCTGGATGGCGAATTTCGACGGGGACAGGGGCGGACTGGCCTATTTCGTTCCCGAAACGGACGCCCTCGTGGTCAGCTTGGAATGCGTCAGGAACTCCGGGCGTGCGACGATCGCTGCACTGACGGAGGAACAACCCGGTCACGGAACGCTCGTGCTCTGGGACGGCGACCGGGCGAACGAATGGCCCGCCGAGGTGGAATGGGATGACGCCATGGGCGGCAGTCTGGCCGTCGCCGAGGTCAACCTGTCGGACGCCGCACTCAGGCCGCTGCGGGAAGGGCAGGGGATAAGGATCAGCCGCCCCGCTATCGGCCCGCTGAACGTGGCGAGCGCGCCTGAACGGCGCGAGGTCGAGCGATTCTTCGCCTTCTGCGACCGGTGACCAACCTCCTCTTCCTCTCTCCCGCAACCGCCACCGCTCCCCCACGGCCGAGCAGGTGTTCGCGTCCCGGCCCGGCGTCGAGACCGCCTCCGCCGGGCTGGCGCCCGATGCGGAGGAACAGTGCTCCGCCGAACTGGTGGAATGGGCCGGCATCATCTTCGTCATGGAGCGCGCCCACCGCGCCAGGCTCCAGCGCCGCTTCCGGCCGCATCTGAAGCGCGCCCGCGTCATCTGCCTCGACATCCCCGACGACTACGCCTTCATGCAGCCGGAGCTGGCAGCGCTGCTGGAGAAGAGGGTGGGGCGGTTTCTCTGAGCAGGGCCCGCCTTGTCATCCCCGACGGAGCGAAGCGGAGATCGGGGACGGCCAAGGTCCTCTCTGTCCACCGCCCGGACAGCCCCTTGGGCTGAGCCGGGCGACAGTTTGCCGACGCTGGAAATGTGGAATCCGTGGCGCCGGCGAGGCGTCGTCGTTCGAAGCTGTCGCCAAACGCCTCCCGGCTCAGCCCGGGAGGGCTGTCCGGGAGCGCCTGAACCGGGGTGCGTGCGCCGTCCCCGATCTCCGCTTCGCTCCGTCGGGGATGACAAAGACACAGTCGCAAGTTATTACAACAGGCGCGAAAAAGTTGTACGAGGTCGCTATGCCCGACCACAGCTACTGGGTCTATATCGTCGCCAGCGGGCCCTGCGGCTGGCTGTACATAGGTATGACCAACGACCTTGTCCGGCGGATCGGCGAGCACAAACACGGGCAGATCGACGGCTACAGTCGCGAGCGGGGGACGGACCGTCTGGTCTGGTACGAACACCACCGCTACGTCGACCAGGCGATCCTGCGCGAGAAGCGTATCAAGCGCTGGCTGCGGACCTGGAAATTCGCCCTGATCGAGGAGTCCAATCCCCACTGGGCGGATCTCTATGGCGATCTCCTCGCGGGGGGAAGCGCGGCGCGATCGGCGTAGTGGCGGACCCCCGCCGATACCGCCCAGCTTGAATTCCCGCCCCCGCGCCCCCATCCTCTTCCTATCCTGAAATCCGTCCGCTTCCCCGCCCGCGCCCCGCGCAGGCGGCGTTTCCGTTTCTGCGCGGCGGGTCTCACGGCCTCGAAAACCCCCGAAGGAGACGTCTTGTACGCACAACGCAAAGCCCCGTTCACCCCCCGCTCCAACCCCGGCCGGTTCGGCTATCGGCCCGCGCCCGTGCGCGCCCGCATCGGCCTGGCCATGCGCCGCGGCATGAATTTCGGCGCCCTTGACGACGCCGAGGCCGTGATGCGCGGCCGCGGCCTGTCGCTGGCCCCGATGTCGGTCGGCGAGGGCGGCCTCAATGTCGGCGGGACCAGCGTCCTGCCCACCGCCCAGGCCTCCGACATCGACAGCGGCGCGCTGAAGGCCCTGGTCGTCCCGGCCGGTTCGCACGACCCCGATCCCAACGCCGCCACCGCTCTCGACGAGGTCATCGCCCGGGCCGGGGCCAAGGGCGTTCCGGTGCTCGCCTTCGGGGACGGCGTCGGCGTCGCCCTGCGCGTCCTGGGGCGTCCGGCCGAGGCCTTCGCCGCCGCGCCCGCCGTCCTGATCACCGGCGATGCGGTCGAGCCGCTGGCCGACGCCGCCGAACTGGGCGCCGCCGCCGGCCGGATCCAGTAGCCGATCGCCGGGCGCGGGCGGCCGCCGCTCCCGCGGCCGGCGTGCTCACCCCTCGAAGGCCGCGATGATCGGGCAGGGGCCCTTGCCTCCGCCCGCGCAGGCCCCGGCCAGCCGCCGCAGCGCCGCCCGCGCCGCTTCCAGTTCGGCGATCTTCGCGTCCAGCTCCGTCAGCCGCCCTTCGGCCAGGGCCCGCGCCCGATCACGATCCTCGCCCGCGTCCAGGGCCAGCAGTTCGCCGATCTGGTCGAGGGTGAAGCCCGCGCCCTGGGCCGACCGGATGAACCTCAGACGCCGCACGTCGGCCGCTCCGTAGCGCCGCACGCCGCCGCCCAGCCCGGACCCCTCCGGCCGGGCCGGCGTCTCCAGCAGGCCGCGCCGCTGGTAGTAGCGCACCGTCTCCACGCCCACGCCGCCGGCCTCGGCCAGGCGGGCGATGGTCATTTCGGAAAGGGCAGGGGACATCGATTGACTCCGGACCATGGTACGGACCCCAGATAGGGCGCGGACCGTTATCGGCAACAGGAGATTCCCATGTCCGCCCCGCAGAAGACCGCTGTCCTCCACCGCATGGTCATGCCCGACCACGTCTGTCCCTATGGCCAGAAATCCCTGTGGCTGCTGCGCCGCAAGGGCTACGCCGTGCAGGACCATCACCTGAAGACCCGTGAGGAGACCGACGCCTTCAAGGCCGTCCACGGCGTCAAGACCACCCCCCAGACGTTCATCGACGGGATCCGCATCGGCGGCCACGACGACCTGCGCCGCTTCTTCGGCGAGAAGGTCCCCGAGCCGGGGGCGACCAGCTATGTCCCGGTCATCGCCGTCTTCGCCGTCGCCGCCCTCATCGCCCTGGCCATCGACTGGCTGTCGATGCGGGCGATCACCGCGATGCTCGTCCCGAACTTCATCGCTGTGGCCATGTGTCTGCTGGCCATGCTCAAGCTGCAGGACGTCGAGAAATTCTCGACCATGTTCCTCAACTACGACCTGCTGGCCCGGCGCTGGGTTCCGTACGGCTACATCTATCCCTTCGCCGAACTGGGCGCGGGCGTGCTGATGCTGGCCGGGGCCCTGACCTGGCTGTCCGCCCCCGTCGCCCTGTTCATCGGCGGCGTCGGCGCGGTCTCGGTGTTCAAGGCGGTCTATGTCGACAAGCGCGAACTCAAATGCGCCTGTGTCGGCGGCTCGTCGAACGTCCCCTTGGGCTTCGTCTCCCTGACGGAGAATGTGATGATGGTCGGCATGGCGGTGTGGATGCTGGCGATCCGCTGACGGAGTCTGATGATCGCCGGGCGGCGGGCTGCGCCTTCCGCCCGACCGTGGTCTTCTTGCGGCCGGAGGCGCCCATGATCCGCACGGCCCTGATTGTCCTCGCCCTGTCACTGGCGGCCCCGGTCTCCGCCCGGGCCTGCATGCGGCCGATCGATACGCCCGCCGAACGCATGGCCGCAGACTATGTCACCGTCGCGGTCGCCACCGTCGTCGCGGTCGACGTCCGGGCGCCCGAGCGGCCCAATCGCGCCTTCACGGCCGAGTTCGAGATCGACCGGACGGTCGAGGGCCATCCCCAGACCGGGCGGCTCCGCCTGTGGCACGAGGAGAAGACGGAGTGCCCGCGGGTGCTGCCCCTTCCGGTCGTGGGCGAGGTCTGGGCGGTGTACCTGGAATGGGATGCCCGCGGGGACGGCCTGGTCACCCAGGCCTGGCCGCTGGTCTGGGCTGAACGCCTCGATCCCCGCTTCGGAGGCCGCGCCGACGCCGATGCCGGCGATCTCGAGCCGCCGCATCGGTGAGGTGGGCTATCCGACGCCCCTCAGCCCCGCCCGCAACGCCTCCGCCTCGCCGTTCAGGCCCGCCTCAAGCCGGGCGTGCTCCCGGATCCAGACCGGCGTCGCCGCCGCCAGCAGGACCCGACCGGCGTCGGTCAGCGCCGCCCGCCGGCCGCGCCGGTCTTTCGCATCGACCGAAACCGTCGCCAGCCCGGCCCGCTCCAGCGGCTTGAGATTGGCCGTCACCGTCGACCGGTCCATGGCCAGCAGGACGGCCACGGCGCCGATGGTCGGCGGCTCAGGCCGGTTCAGCCCGTTCATCAGCGAGAACTGGCCGCTGGTGATGCCGAGCGGCCGGAACGCTTCGTCGAAGCGTCGCGACAGGGTCCGCGCCGCGCGCTGGGCGTGCAGGCACAGACAGTGGTCCTTGATATGCAGCGTGGTCGCATAGGCCGCCGGGTTTGACATGGCTTGAGATATGTTGATATCAACTCAACTGTCAATCCGTAGCTTGCCGGAGTTCCGTCATGATCCAGGTCACCGCCTTCAAATGGGTGCCGCCCTTCGCCCAGGGCTCGGTCCGCGACCTCCGGGTGCGCTGGGCGCTGGAGGAGGCCGGTCTTGGCTATGACGACCGCCTGATCGGCTTCGAGGACCAGGCGACGCCGGCCTATCGCGCGCGGCAGCCCTTCGGTCAGGTGCCGGCCTATAGCGACGGCAAGGTCGAGATGTTCGAGAGCGGCGCCATCGTGCTCTGGATCGCCCAGAATTCCGACCAGCTGATGCCGGCGGACGACGCGGGGCGCGCGATGGTGATGACCTGGCTGTTCGCCGCCATGAACAGCATCGAACCCTGTGTGGCCGAGCTGGCGACCATCGACCTGTTCAACGCCGACAAGGACTGGGCCAGGGCCCGACGTCCCGAAGTCGAGGCCTTCCTGCGCAAGCGTCTGGGCGACCTGCAGATGGCGCTGGGCGACCGCCACTGGTTCGCCAATGACCGCTTCAGCGCCGCCGACATCCTGATGACCCACGTCCTGCGCGACCTGCGCCACACCGACATCGTCGCCGACTATCCGGCGCTGGCGGACTACGTCGCCCGCGCCGAGGGCCGGCCGGCGTTCAAACGGGCGCTGGCCGATCAGCTCAAGCCGTTCCGGGCGGCCGAGGCGAAGAACCCGGCGCTGGTCGGCGGGGCGGCCTGATATGGCCCGTCTCGTCTTCGACATGAACGTCTCTCTGGACGGCTATGTCGACCACGACAAATTCATGCCCGATCCGGAGCTCTTCCGGCACTGGATCGAGGTGGTGCGCACCGCGACGGGCCAGATCTACGGCCGCAAGCTCTATGAGATCATGCGCTACTGGGAGCAGGACGATCCCGACTGGACCGACGACCTGCGCGAGTTTGCGGACGCCTGGCGCAACGAGCGCAAATGGGTCGTCTCCCGCACCCTGACCTCGGTCGGCCCCAACGCCACGCTGATCGCCGACGACGTGGAAGGGGCGGTTCGCCGGCTGAAGGATGAATTCGAAGGGGAGATTCACGTCGGCGGGCCGGTTCTGGCGCAAGGTCTGACCGACCTCGGCCTGGTCGACGAGTACCGGCTCTACATCCATCCCGTGGTGCTGGGGCAGGGGGCGCCCTTCTTCGCCGGCCCCCGCCCGCCGCTGCGCGTCACGGCGCATGAGCGGATCGGCGGAGAGGCGATCCGGCTGACCTGCGTGCCGGCCTAGGAGGACCTCGCCCGAAACAGTGTCTTCCCGCCCCGTATCATCTCGCCCCTCGCGGCCCCCCTGGGCGCCCTTGCGACCCTCCGGACGACGGCGATCACGCCGCTGCGACCGAATCTGACGCAGGCGCGTGCATACTGGTCAAATGCCCGCCGGGCCGGTCTTTGACAGTGTTCTGCATCTCCGCCGCGTCCGCCCCAGGACCCGGCGCACGCCCCCCGACCCGCGGCGGCCGGATTCCTGAAATCCGGCCCGCAATTTTCAGGGCGAAACCGTACCCTTTCGACCCCTCAGCCGACCAGCGCCGCCCGCTCTTCCGGGGTCAGCATCCGCCATTTGCCCTCGGGCAGGTTGTCGAGTTTCAGGGGGCCGATCCGTACACGGATCAAATCGACGACCTCGAGGTCGACCATCTCGCACATCCGCCGGATCTGCCGGTTGCGGCCCTCGCGCAGGATGAATTTGAGCCGGAAGGACTCCATCCGGCTGACATAGGCCGGCTTCAGCTGACGGACGTCCAGCATCAGCCCGTGACGCAGGATCTTGAGCTTCTTCTCGGTGATGTCGCCCGTCACCCGGACCAGATATTCCTTGTCCAGATCGGACTCCGGCCCGATCACCGCCTTGGCCACCACCCCGTCCGACGACAGCAGAAGCAGGCCGCGCGAATCCTCGTCCAGCCGGCCGATGGGCGGCAGGGAGACCTCGTCCGCCGGCGTCACGCCTTCGCCGACGCGGTTGTTATCGGTGACCAGCCGGACCGCTGGCAGTTTGTTCGGCTCCGGCTGGCCCGAGACATAGCCCATCGGCTTGTGCATCACGATGGTCACGCCCTCGGCCAGTTGCGCCGTGGCCCGGTCGCTCAGCGTCAGGGTCTGTCCCGGCTCCAGCTTGCGGCCCGCGTCGGTCACCACCGCGCCGTCGACCGACACCAGGCCGTCGGCGATCAGCGCATCCGCCTCGCGCCGCGAGCAGACGCCGCTCTGGCCCAGCCATTTGTTGATCCGGACCGGCTCGTCGCCGTCATAGGTTTTCGAAAACGCCATGCGGGTCCGTAGCCGCAGGGCGAAGCCGGGTCTAGCCGCCGAAGACGGCGGCGATGGCGGCCCGCGCCACCTCGTCATCCTGCGCCGAGGACGCCCCCGACACCCCGATGGCCCCGACCACCCGGCCGTCGACCACGATCGGCACGCCGCCGGCGACGGGCACGATCCCGTCGATAGCCAGCAGCGCCATCCGTCCGGCCGCCAGCCGCTCCTCGGCCGAGGCGGAGGACGCGCGGAACCGGGCTGAGGACCGGGCCTTGGCCTGGGCGACGGCGATCGAGCCGTACTGGACGTCGTCCATCCGCCCGAAGGCGACCAGCTCGCCCGACGGCTCGACCACGGCGACGGCCAGCCGGAAGCCGCGGGCGCGACCGGCCTCGACCGCCCGGTCGACCAGGGCCTGCGCCGCCTCCAGCCCGATCGGCGCGCCATAGGACAGGGGCGGAGCGGGCGCGGCGGCCGGCGCCGGCGTCGGCGCGGTCTGGCCCCAGGCCGGAGCCGCGACGGCCAGGGCGGCCACAACAAGGAGGAGAGGCTTCATGTCGGCGTTTTCCATCTGTCCAGGCCAGCTTCGCCGGGATGCCGCCACATCCCCGCCGAAAGCGCAAGGACGCTCAAACCCGCCGGAACAACAGGATCAGATTGTTCGCCGGCATTTCGATCCGCCGGGTCAGCGCCAGCCCTTCGGCCTTCGCCGCCGCCGCCACCACGTCCCGGTCCCGCAGCCCCCAGGCCGGATCGCGGGCCTTCAGGCTCTCGTCGAAGGCGGCATTGGACGGGGCCAGCGGAACCTCCGCCTCGCGGTACGGCCCGTACAGGACCAGCAGCCCGCCCGCCGCCAGTCGGCTCCCGGCCAGGGCCATCAGGCCTTCGGTCGCCGCCCAGGGGCTGATGTGGATCATGTTGATGCAGACCACGGCCTGCAGCGACCCCCCCGGCCAGGTCTCCGGATCCAGCACGTCCAGCGCCAGCGGCGGGTGAAGGTTGGGCAGGCTCGCCCCCGCCGCCCAGGCCGTGATGCTGGCGCGCGCCTCGGCGCTCGGGTCGCTGGGCGTCCAGTCGAGGCCGGACAGGGCGCCCGCGAAGGCCACGGCGTGCTCGCCCGAGCCTGCGGCGATCTCCAGCACCCGCCCGCGCCCCGGCAGATGCGCCCTCAGCACCTCGAGGATCGGCCCGGTATTGCGCGCCACCGCGGGCGAGGCGAGGGCCCCCTGGGGAGTCGCAACGGCCGGATCCATCGTCTGCATGACCGCCCCGATACTCCGGCCCGCGCCGCGCCGCGACCGGAATTATGCAGGCGCCGCCGCGCGCCCCGCTCGCGAGAGGTTGAAACGTGCATCGGTTGACGCAGCGTCGCCTAAGATGTCATTCCGCGCCTGAAACATTGCGTGATGCCACGCAAGGGAGAGCCACGGCGGCGTCAGATCGCCGGGCGACGTTCAGGAGAGTGATAGTGACCGCATCCGACATCCCGGGCCTGCGCCCGGCCCCGACCAATCACGCCGGCCTGATCGCCTGGGTCGAGCAGATCGCGGCCCTGACCAAGCCCGCCCGGGTTCACTGGTGCGACGGCTCGGAGGCCGAGAAGGCCGCCATCGTCGCCGACCTGATCGGCAAGGGCACGCTGCGCGAACTGGACCAGACGAAGCGTCCCGGCTGCTACTACGCCGCCTCGGATCCCAAGGACGTCGCCCGGGTCGAAAGCCGCACCTTCATCTGCTCGGCCAATGAGATCGACGCCGGCCCGACCAACAACTGGGCCGATCCGGTCGAGATGCGGGCGCGGCTGAACGGCCTGTTTGACGGCTGCATGGCCGGCCGGACCATGTATGTGGTGCCCTTCTCCATGGGGCCGCTGGGCTCGAAGATCAGCGCCCTCGGCGTGGAGATCACCGACAGCGGCTATGTCGCCGTCTCGATGGGCGTGATGACCCGCATGGGCCAGCCGGTGCTGGACCTGATGGGCGAGGACGGCTTCTTCGTTCCGGCCGTTCACACCCTCGGCGCACCGCTGACCGAAGGTCAGGCCGACGCGCCGTGGCCCTGCAACGAGGACAAGTGGATCGTCCACTATCCGGAGAGCCGCGAGATCTGGTCCTACGGCTCGGGCTACGGCGGCAACGCCCTGCTGGGCAAGAAATGCTACGCCCTGCGCATCGCCTCGGTCATGGCCCGCGACGAGGGCTGGCTGGCCGAGCACATGCTGATCCTGAAGCTGACGGATCCGAAGGGCCGGGCCAAATATGTCGCCGCCGCCTTCCCCTCGGCCTGCGGCAAGACCAACCTGGCCATGCTCCAGCCGACGCTGGAAGGCTGGAAAGCCGAGACCATCGGCGACGACATCGCCTGGATGCGCTTCGGCGACGACGGCCGCCTGTACGCCGTCAACCCGGAGGCCGGCTTCTTCGGCGTGGCCCCGGGCACCAGCCGGAACACCAACCAGAACGCTCTCGCGACGATGGGCACCAATACGGTCTTCACCAACACCGCCCTGACGGCCGACAACGACGTCTGGTGGGAAGGCCTGACGAAAGAGGCGCCCGAGGGCCTGACCAACTGGAAGGGCGTCGCCCATGACGCCGCCTCGGGCGAGCCCGCCGCCCACCCCAATGCGCGCTTCGCCGCGCCGGCCTCGCAGTGCCCGACGATCGCGCCGGAATGGGAGGACCCGAAGGGCGTGCCGATCGACGCTATCCTGTTCGGCGGCCGTCGCGCCTCGGCCGTGCCGCTGGTGACGGAAGCCTTCGACTGGGAGCACGGCGTGTTCATGGGCTCGTCGGTCGCCTCGGAAGGCACCGCCGCCGCCGAGAATGCGATCGGGGCCCTGCGCCGCGATCCCTTCGCCATGCTGCCCTTCTGCGGCTACAACATGGGCGACTATTTCGCTCACTGGCTGTCGATGGCCGGCAAGACCGAGGCGGCCAGGCTGCCGCGCCTCTACTTCGTCAACTGGTTCCGCAAGAACGAGGACGGCAAATTCGTCTGGCCGGGCTTCGGCGACAACGCCCGCGTCCTGAAATGGATTTCGGAGCGCCTCGACGGCGAAGCCGAGGCCGTCGACACCCCGGTCGGTCGCGTGCCTAGCCGAGAGGCCCTGGACCTGTCGGGCCTGACCCTGTCCGACGCCGACCTGTCCACCCTCCTCGACGTCGACGCCGAGGTCTGGGCCGAGGAGGCCGCGCTGATCCCGGAGTTCTACGCCCAGTTCGGGGATCGTCTGCCCCAGGCGCTGTGGGACCAGCACGCGGCCCTGACAGCCCGTATCGGCGGCGCCCGCGGCGCGGCGATCGCGGCGGAGTAGCATTCGCGCCTTGCAATCGGAGCCCGGGCGGTCGATCTGATCGCCCGTGGCTTCCTCTCCTGATGTGATCGTCATCGGCGCCGGCGTGCTCGGCCTCTGCGCCGCGGCCGAACTGGCCGCGCGCGGCCATGCCGTGACCGCTATCGACCCCGGCGCGCCGAACGCCTCGTCCATCGCAGCGGGCATGATCGCGCCGGCGCTGGAATCCCTTCTGGAGGGCGTCCCGGCCGAGCGCGCGGCCCTGCTGAAGCGGGCCCGTGACCTCTGGCCGGCCTTCGCCGGCGCCCACGGACTGACGCTGCTGCGTGAGGGCGCAGACTGGCGCGGCCCTGACGCCGCCGCCGCCCTCGCCACGCTCCGCGCGCTCGGTTTCGCCGCTTCACCGACCGTGGACGGCCTGACCACCCCCGACGACTGGCGCATTGAAATCGGTCCGGCCCTGAAGGCTCTGGGGCGGACGCCCGGCGTGTCGCTGGTCCGCGGCCAGGTGGCGCGGCTGGCGGGGGACGCGCGGCGTTGGCGTGTCGAGGCGACCGACGGCCGCGTCTGGTTTACGCCGACCGTGGTGCTTGCGACCGGCGCGGGGAGCCCACTCGCCGGCCTGCCGGATCGCATCGCCGGCCTGGTCGCGTCGATCACCCCGATCCGCGGCCAGTTGACCTTTGTGCCCACGGCCGCTCCGCCGCGGGTGATCCGCGGACCGGGGGTCTATGTCGCGCCCTGTGAAAGCGGCGTCGTCATCGGCGCGACGATGGAGCCGGGCCGGCGCGATCTGGAGCCGGATCCGGTCGAGGCGGCGCGGCAGGTCGCGGCCGGTCTGGCTCTGCTGGGCGTCGCGGCCGAACCGGGCGCCACCCGCGTAGGCGTCCGCGGCGCGACCGCCGACGGCCTGCCGCTGGCCGGCGCGTCCGGCGAGCCGGGCCTGCATCTGGCGCTGGCCCCGCGCCGCAACGGCTGGCTGATGGGGCCCCTGGTCGGTCGGATCACGGCCGACGGAATCGAGGGCAGGGCGCCCGTGGCGGACGCCGCCGCCCTCGATCCGCTCAGGTTCGGCTGATCAGTCTTCCGGCAGATTGAAGCGCAGGTTGATGTTCACCCGCGACCCCTCCGCGGCGCCGTTGACGGTGCGCGGATTGACCCTGAAGTAGCGCGAGAGGCCCTGCGCCGCCCGGCCGAAGCCGTAGCCGCCTGGGGTCTCGCGCGAGACGTTGCAGTCCGTCACCGCCCCTGTCGGCAGCACCAGGCAGTTCAACGACGCCGAACCCGCCACCCCGGAATTGATCGCCCGGTCCGGATAGGCCCGCATCATCTGGTCGGCCGAGGGCTGGCGCGACCAACTGGGGTTGCGGATGACTGCAGGGGGCTGACGGACGGGCTCGATGATCGGTGGTGCGTTGTCCACCGGCTCCGGCGCCACGGACGTCAAGGTGACGGTGGCGCTCTCCTCGGCCGTCGTTTCGGCCTGGATGATCTCGATGGGCTCGATGTTGTCCAGAGGCGCGGTCGTTTCGTTGATGCGGGTGTTCGGCGGGACCGGAACGGTCTTCGGCTGCAGCACAGGTTTCGGCAGTCTCTCGAAGGTGACGTCAATCGGGTCGGGCAGGGCCGGCTCGACGATCTGCGGCATCTCGAACCGCTGATAGTACATCGCCACGCCGAGGCCGGCGTGGGCCGCCACGACGATGCCGACGGCGACCCAGGTCGCCTTCGAGAACCGTGGCGTTCTGCGTTCGTGGAAATCGATGGGGCTCACCAGTCCGGGGCCGCCTGCTGTCTTGATCATCATGGCCGTCTCATCCCTGTCTTTCGCCGTCCCCACAGCGCCCACGGACAAGTTGAGCGCTGCCCTCACGGCAAGTTTGGGGCGAGCGCGGCCATGAAAGCGCCACCGTCGCGGCCCGAACGCCGAAGGTTAAGAGGTTGTGGACGCGCGGACCGTTGTTAGGATTTGATTAACCACGAACCCCCAGCCTTGTGACTCATGAACATCGGAGCGATTCCATCCGCCGGAGGAGTTGAGGCAGCGATTCGGCGCGCCTCGAACGCCACCGGCGTGGACGCTGACTTCCTGGTCCGGACGGCTCGCAGGGAAAGCGCGATGAACCCGGCGGCGAGGGCGCGCACCTCCTCGGCGGCGGGTCTTTTCCAGTTCATCGAACAGACTTGGCTCGGGACGGTGAAGGCCCATGGCGCCAAGCACGGATATGGGCAGTACGCCGACCTGATCTACCGGGGGGGAGACGGGCGCTGGCGGGTCGAGGGCTCGGCGCGGAACATCGTCCTGGATCTGCGGTTCGACCCCCAGGCGGCCTCGACCATGGCGGCGGAGCTGACAGCCTCGAACGCGGCCTATTTGCGCGGCCGATCGGGGCGGGAGCCGGGGGCCGGAGACCTGTACGCCGCCCATTTCCTGGGCCCTGCCGGCGCGGCCCAGTTGATGGACGCCGTGGAGCGGCGACCGGGGACCAGTGCGGCGGCCCTGTTCCCGGACGCGGCCGCGGCGAACCGCTCCATCTTCTATCGCGACGGTCGGCCGGCGACGGTGGCCGAGGTCCACGCCAACCTGCAACGCAGCGCCGGCGACGGCGCGCCGGCGTCTGCCGCGGGCTCGGCCCCGCCGGCCCCCGACCTGTCGGAACGCGACCGGATGCTGGCGGCGCGCCTGGATCGGCTGAAACAGGATCAGAGCCTGTTGGCGTTGTTGCTTGGCCAGGATGGCGACGGCAAGAGCGGCGGTTTCGGCGGGGCCTTCGCGCCTGAAACCGGCAAGAGCGTCTGAGCCCGAATCCGGCGATGGTGAACCGCCCGTTAAGGATGGCGGGCGGATGTTGACCGGCAAAGCCTGGACCCGACCATGACCGCTTACCGAGCCCGCCTGACCGAGATCGACATCCGCCGCCTGATCAAGGCGACCGACGAGGATGAGCGGGCGGCGGCGGCCCACAAGCTGTGCCGCAGCATGGACAAGGCGCCGCTCGACGACGAGGACCGGGCGGCGGCGCAGAAGATCCTGCGCATGCTGGCCCAGGACGCAGCGGAACTGGTGCGGCGGGCCATGGCCGTGACGCTGAAGGCGTCGGACCTGATCCCCCGCGACGTCGCCCGCAAGCTGGCGGCTGACGTCGACAGCGTGGCGCTGCCGCTGATCAATTTCTCACCCGCCTTCACCGATGAAGACCTCATCGAAATCGTCCAGGCCGGGTCGCCCCTGCGCCAGATCGCCGTCGCCGGCCGACCTGACGTGGGCCGCGACGTGGCGACCGCCCTCGCCGAGGTCGGCTGCGAACAGGCCGTCCGCACCCTTGCCGCGAACGACAACGCCGATGTGGCCGAGGCGGCGCTGGGGCGCTGCATCGATCGCTTCGGGACCTCGCCGGAGATCGTGGCCGCCATCGCCTATCGCCAGGTCCTGCCGCTGTCGGTGACCGAACGGCTGGTCGAGCTGGCGTCTGAAGCCGTGCGCGAGCATCTGGTCACGCGGCATGCCGTGGCGCCGGAAACCGCCATCCGCCTGGCCGCCTTCGCCCGTGAACGGGCCACGGTCGACCTGGTGGATCAGGCTTCCAGCCAGGCGGACCTGCCGCAATTCGTCGCCAAGCTGAACGCCCGACGGGTGCTCACCGCCTCGCTCCTGCTTCGCGCGCTGGCGCGGGGCCAGATGGCGCTGTTCGAGCACGGGATCGCTGAACTGGCGGGCACGCCGCACGCTCGCGCCTGGCTGATGATCCACGACGCGGGTCCGCTGGGGCTGAAGGCGATCTATGATCGCGCAGGCCTGCCGCCGCGCCTGTTCCAGGCCTATCGCGCCGGCGTCGACACCTGGCGCACGCTTCAGGCCGAAGGCGTCGACACCTCGGGCGACGCCTTCCGTCAGCAGATGCTGGAACGCTTCCTGACGCAGCGTCCCAACGCGCCGCGCGAGGACCTGGCCTATCTGATGGAGCGGCTGGACCACGACCCCATGCCTGCAAGAGCGCGGGTCAGCGCCGCGGCCTGACAGTAAAACGCCCGCCTGGGGCGGGCGTCAGAATCCTGCCGTTGGCGCGGAGGTCTCAGCTCAGGTGTGCGGCGACGCGCGCTTCGAGCGTTTCCGCCAGAACCTTGCCGACCGGGTGGTCATCCGTCTGGATTTCGTCCCGGACCACAGCCTTGATGGCGTCGATATGGGCGTCCAGCAGCAGGGTCGGCGCCGCCATCCGCTTGGCGGGATCATCCAGCATCTTGCAGAGCGAGCCGGCGAGGCGGGTCACCAGTGGATACTGGTAGGTCGTCCCAAGCCCCTTCAGGTCATGGGCGCGGAAATAGAGCGCCTCGGCTGTCTCGTCGCTGTAGCCGAGGGTGCGGATGTCGGACTGGGCCTTGTCCAGTTTGGTGATCTCATCCTGAAGCCATTGCCCGAACTGGGCGGACATCGCCTGCAGGGCCTGTTCGGCCTTGGCGATGGCGCCGGCGTCGATACCGCCGAATCCTCCGCCGACCTTCATGCGAAGGGTGTTGGGAGGACGAATGACTTGGGCCGGGTTGCTCACGGCTGACTCCTGAGGACGACTGAGGTCAACCCTCGCACCCACGTCCCTAAAAAACGGTGCACGCCCTTCAGGAGGCGAATTGCTCGGCCAGAACCCGTTCCTCGAACGACCGGCCGGCGTCGAACAGCATGGTGAGCGCGATATCCCGGCGCTCCCGGACCTCGACGCGGGCCACCCGCCGGATCTCGAGGTCGTCAGCCGTCGCGCTTACCGGCCGCTTGTCAGGCTCAATTACCTCAAAACACACCTTCGACTGATGCGGCAGGAGGGCCCCGCGCCAGCGCCGGGGCCGGAAGGCGCTGATCGGCGTCAACGCAAGGACACGGGAGTCGAGCGGAATGATCGGGCCGTGCGCCGAGAGATTATAGGCGGTCGATCCCGCCGCGGTGGCCAGCATGCAGCCGTCGCAGGACAACTCCTCCAGCCGGACCCGACCGTCGACGATGATCCGCAGCTTCGCACTTTGCCGGGTTTGCCGCAGCAACGAGACCTCATTGATGGCCAGGCCGCTATGCTTCTGTCCGGCCTCGGTCCAGGCATCCATCTGCAGGGGATGGATGACGGCGCGGCCGGCGTCGGCGAGCCGCTCCAGCAGGCCGTCTTCCTCGAAATCGTTCATCAGGAAGCCGACCGAGCCACGGTTCATGCCGAAGACCGGCGTCCGCCGCTCCATGACGGTGTGCAGCGTCTCCAACATGAAGCCGTCGCCGCCGAGCGCCACGATGACCTGGGCTTCGGCGGGGTCGACCGAGCCGTAGCGCGCCGCCAGCCTCTCACGCGCGGCCTGCGCCTCGGGTCGATCCGAGGCGGTGAAGGCGATGCGGATGGGGGCCGGCGCTGGTTCGGTCACAAATGCACGCAAGCCGAGCCGGGCGGCGAAGTCAAACGGCGGCTTGAAGTTCCCTGTGGTCGCCGCCGATCAGGACCTTGAAGGCGCGCGCCGCCGATCCCTGCGAAAGGGCGCCGCGTAGCCACACGGCCTCTCCCCGGTCGCCGGGCAAGGAAGCGTTGAGCTTGCGCAGTTCGACCAGAAGGGTCGGGAACACGGCCCGGTCGATCCCGACCGCGGCGCAGGCGTAATACAGGGCTTCCGGCGTCGCGGCGTCCAGGGCGACACGGATCTGGCCGATGGAGAAGCCGCCCAGCGCCGCCAGTCCATGCGCGAACAGGCCCAGGCGCTTCTCCCTTATGGCCCGGATCAGCAGGCCGGGACGCAGCTGTCCTGCGGACTGCAGCTTGTCGACCAGCCGCCGCTCCATCTCGTCCCGGGCGGCCTGGTCCGGGGGGGGCTGCTCAGGGCTGGCCGGCCGGAGAACGCCCTCGACGGCGTCGTAGATCGCCTTTCCCAAGGCCTGTTCATTGACCTTGAAGCGGGCGGCGATGGACTGGCGAAGGGCCGTTCCAACCCACTCGTAGAGCTGTTCGGCCAAGGCTTCGGTCAGGAGCGGGTGGCGGGTCAGGGGGCCGCGTAACGCCGCGATGCGCCGCGAATGCTCAACCAGCCGGCGCACGCCGTCGGCGCTGATTTCGGCCGTTCGGTTGGTCGTCAGGGCCATCAGCACGGCGGGATCGCCCTGATCGATCACGGCGTCGGCCACGCGGCCGCTGATCCCGGGCCGGCGGGCGACGGCGATCTGATGTTCAAGCGAGGCCTCGATCAGCACCCGCAACAGGTCCTCGTCTTGCAGGATCGGGCTGGAAGCCAGGATCGGGCGAGCAATCTCGATTTCGTCGAGGGCGAGGACGTTGACCAGGGCGGCAGGCGCCCATTCCGCGTGGGCCAGCTTTTCGGACAAGACCTTGCGGACCTCGCGCTCGGCCTGTCGGGCGAGGGTCAGGAATATCTCGCCCAGCACCGGGGAAATCTCTCCCGTCGGCGGACAGGCGTCGCACAGGGCGACCACGCCGAGCAGGAGACGATGACGGGCTTCAATGCTTGGGTCATGGGCCAGGGCCAACAGCTCGCTGGGCCGCGGCGCGGCCCCGGGGGTGCGACTGGCAGGCACGAGTTGGACGAGGACCACGGGCGTCTCCGGCGCGCCGCCGACAGGGCGGCACGATGAACCTAGGCCGTGCCCACTAAGACGCAGTTAACGGAAGCTGAATCTTGACGGCGGCGTCCGGCGGCGCGAGCGTGCGCCGCTGACCAGAACGAGGATCGAGATCATGGCCGACGGCGCCCCTGTTTCCCTGAAATCCAGGGTGTCCGAGGCGGAATGGACCGCCCGCGTCGAACTGGCGGCCCTGTACCGTCTGGTGGCGCTGCACGGTTGGGACGACATGATCTTCACCCACGTCTCGGCGCGCGTGCCGGGACCGGAGCATCATTTCCTCATCAATCCGTATGGATGGTATTTCGAGGAGATGACCGCCTCGTGCCTGGTGAAGGTCGATCTGGACGGCAACATCGTCCAGGACACCACCAGCTTCATCAATCCCGCCGGCTTCACCATCCATTCGGCCATCCACGGGGCCCGGGAAGACGCACACTACGTCATCCATCTGCATACGGTGGCCGGCGTGGGCGTGGCGGCCCAGAAGGAAGGGCTGCTGCCGATCGGGCAGAACGCCTGCCTGCTCCAGCATCAGGTCGCCTATCACGGCTATGAGGGTCTCGCCCTCAATCACGACGAGCGGGCCCGGCTGGTGGCGGATCTCGGCGACAAGCCGCTGATGCTGCTGCGCAATCACGGCACGCTTGCGGTGGGCCAGACGGCGGCCCAGGCCTGGATCGGCATGTTCTTCCTTGAACGCGCCTGCGCCCAGCAGGTCGCAGCCCTGTCCGGAGGGCGCGAACATGTGCTGTTCGCGCCCGAAGCCGCCCAGGCCGAAACGAAGGAGCAGGGCAAGGGCATCGGCTTCGTTTCGGCCCTCGCCTGGCCTGGCGCCCTGCGCATGCTGGACCGGAAATCGCCGGGCTACGACGTGTGAAACCGGTCGGCGGTCTTCTGGCCGCGATGGCCTTTCTGGCGGCCGCCGGGCCCGCGGCCGCAGGTCCGTGGACCCAGGCCCGGGGCGAGGGGCTGGCGATCCTCAAGTTCGAGGACATCCGCGCCGATCAGGGGTTCGATGTCGACGGCTCCCTTGCCGATCTGCCCGCGGAACGTCGCGACACCGCCATCGGCCTGTTCCTGGAGTATGGGCTCACCGATCGATTGACCGTCCAGTTCAAGGGCGACTGGCAGTCCGGCGAGGACGCCTTCGTCGAGTACGAGGGGCGAGGCCCGCTGGAGATCGGCGTGACCTGGCAGGCCTGGCGCGACGACCGCACCGCGGTCAGCCTCTATGCCGGCTATGCCGACGGCGGGGAGGGGCGTAACGCCGGCTATGCGGCGCCGGGCGTCGGCGACAGCGACTGGGAGGTTCGGGCCTCAGTCGGACGGTCCTTCGGCGGGGCGGGTCGTTGGGGCCCCAGCGGCTCCTTCGTCGACATCCAGGCTGCACGGAGAATGCGCGAGGGGCTGCCTGACGAGACCCGGATCGACGCCACCGCGGGCGCCCATCTGGGCGACGACTGGATGGTGCTGGCGCAGGCCTTCGGCGGCCAGACCGACGACGGCGGTTCTCGCTGGTTGTCCGTCGAGACCTCGATCGTGCGCGATATGGGCGACTGGAGTCTGCAGGCAGGCTGGCGACATGCGGTTGCGGGTCGTGAGACCCCGGAAGGCGGCGGGCCGGTCATCGCCCTGTGGCGGCGGTTCTGACCGCGACACTGCGGCGCGCTTTCCTGCGACGGAAAGGCGTTTCGCCTCCGTTACATGCACTGTATTTGCGTCGACGGCGTCAGCCGCCAAGTCGGCTCGTTCCCCACCAGTGAGCCCCCAGCGTGATCAGACGCCATTTCTTCATCCTCCTCGCCGCTGTCCTGCTGGGCCTGATGGTGCTGGCCGTCGTCCTGAGGATGGCTTTCGCCGGCGATGAAAAGGCCGGCGGCGGTCCGGGCGGACGCGGCGGACCGGGCGGCGGGCGGGGCCAGACGGTGTCGGAAGCCGTGATCGGCGCACGCGCCTTCACCGATGAGATTCGCGTGCTCGGCGTGGCGCGAGGCCGGCGGTCGGTCAACATCACCTCCTCGACCAGCGAGCTGATCACGCGGGTGCTCTTCACGGACGGCCAGAGGGTCGCGGCGGGGACGCCCCTGGTCGAACTCCAGGCGCGGGAGGAGGACGCCGGCATCATCGAAGCCCGGGCCCAGGTGGCCCAGGCCCAGCGCCAGTATGATCGCTACAGGACCCTGGCCGACCGCGGCATCGCCCCGCGCGTTACGGCCGAGGACGCCGAGACCGCGCTGGAGACGGCGCAGGCCTCCCTGACCGCGGCACAGGCCCGGCGTGGAGACCGCCTGATCCGGGCGCCTTTCGCGGGCGTGCTGGGTCTCAGCTCCGTGACCGCCGGCACCCTCGTCAATCCGGGCGGGGTCATCACGACACTCGACGACATCGACGTGGTTCGCGTCGATTTCCCGGTGCCGGAGCGATATCTCGGCGTCCTGCGCCCGGGCGCGCCGATCCGGGCCACGATCGACGCCTATGGCGACGAAACCTTTGGCGGCCGTATCGCCCTGATCGACACGCGCATCAATGAACAGACCCGCGCCGTCACCGCCCGGGCGGAAATTCCCAATCCCGGCGGCCGCATCCGGCCCGGCATGGCGGTGCGCGTGGCCGTCCAGCAGGGCCAACGCACTGCGCCGGCCGCGCCTGAAGCCGCTGTGCAGTACGAGGGCGACGGGGCCTTCGTGTATCGCATCGCCCGCGGCGACGAGGGCTCGACCGCCCAGCGGGTCGAGGTCGAGACCGGCTCGGTTGAAGGCGGCTTTGTCGAGATCCTGTCCGGTCTGAACGTCGGCGATCGCGTCGTGGGTTCGGGTCTGAACCGCATTCAGCCCGGCGCCCCGGTCCGGGTGGCGGGCCAGGGCGGAGGGCAGGGCGGTCGCCGCGCGGGGCCCGCGTCTCCGGCGCAGGGCGCCGCCCGATGATGCTGTCCGATCTCGCTGTCCGCCGCCCGGTCTTCGCGGCGGTGGCGGCCATCGTCCTGTGCGTGATTGGCGCAGCCGCGTTCTTCTTCCTGCCGGTGCGCGAACTCCCCGATGTGGATCCGCCGATCGTCTCGATCAGCACCAGTTACGCCGGGGCGTCGGCCGAGGTCATCGAGAGCCGGATCACCGAACCGATCGAGCAGCAGATCGCCGGCATCCAGGGCGTCGAACGGATCAACTCGACCAGCCGGGACGGCCGCTCGAACGTTTCGATCGAGTTCTCACTGGATCGCGATATAGACGCCGCCGCGAACGACGTCCGCGATCGGGTGTCCCGCGTCGTCGGCCGTCTGCCGGATCAGGCCCAGCCGCCGGAGGTGTCCAAGGCGGACACCGACAGCCAGCCGATCATGATCCTGTTCCTGCGTTCGACGGCGATGAACCGGCTGGAGCTGACCGACTACGCCGACCGCTATCTGATCGACCGGCTGGCGACCGTGCCGGGCGTGGCCCAGGTGCAGATCTACGGCGAGCAGCGCTACGCCATGCGCATCTGGCTGGACGCCGCCGCCCTGGCCGCCCGGGGCCTGACGGTCACCGACGTCGAGGCCGCCCTGACGGCGCAGAATGTCGAATTGCCCGCCGGGCAGCTGGAGTCGGGACAGAAGGACTACACCGTCCGCGTCGCCCGCACCTACGCCCGGGCCGAGGACTTCCGTCAGTTGCCGATCGGGACCCGCGGCTCCGGCGCGGCGGCGACGGCCCAGACCGGCGGCGCGAGCGCCCTGCCCAGCGGCGCGGCCGGCGCCATCCAAGGCCCGTCCAACTATGTCACCCGCCTGGGCGACATCGCCCGGATCGTCGAGGCGCCTTCCGAGGATCGCCGCCTGTTCCGGGGCAATGGGCTGGACCAGATCGGCCTGGCCGTCACCCGTCAGGCCCAGTCGAACGACCTGGCGATCTCGGACGGGGTCAAGGCGATGCTTGAGCAGGTGCGGCCCAGCCTGCCCGAGGGAACCGAGCTGGTTGTCGGCTCGGACAACTCGGTCTTCACATCGCACGCGATCGACGAGGTGTGGATCACCATCGGCATTTCCCTGGCCCTGGTCGCGCTGGTCAACTTCATCTTCCTGGGCAGTATGAGGGCGGCCTTCATTCCCTCGATCGTCGCCCCGATCTGCCTGCTGTCGACCTTCATCGTCCTGGCCCCGCTGGGCTTTTCGCTGAATCTGCTGACGCTCCTGGCCATGGTTCTGGCGATCGGCCTGGTGGTCGACGACGCCATTGTGGTGACCGAAAACATCCAGCGCCGGCTGGACCACGGCGAGCCCCCCCTGGTGGCCGCCGAGCGGGGAGCCCGCCAGGTGTTCTTCGCCGTGGTGGCGACCACAGTGGTGCTGCTGGCAGTGTTCGCGCCGCTGCTGTTCCTGCCGGGCTATGTCGGCCGGCTGTTTGTGGAGCTGGCGGCGGCGATCGCGGCGGCCGTGGCCTTCTCGGCCTTCCTGGCGCTCACCCTGTCGCCCATGCTGGCCTCGCGCATACTGAAGCCGGCTTCGGGCGGCGGCTGGCTGGCGCGCAAGGTCGATCGCGCCATGGAGGCCCTGCGCAATTCCTACCGGAACTCGCTTGAGGCCCTGCTTGGCCGACGGATCGCCGTGGTCGGCGTGGCCGCGCTGATCCTCGCCGTTGGCGGCGGGGCGGCGGTCATGTTCTTCGCCCTGCCCAATGAACTTGTGCCGGCGGAAGATCGCGGCCGGGTTCAGATCCGGGTCCAGGGTCCCGAGGGCGCCGGCTTCGACTACACGCGCAATATCATGATGGGGATCGAGCCGATCCTGGGCGAGTACAAGGCGAACGGCGAGGCCAACAGCTACCTCATCTCGGCTCCCGGATTCGGAGGTGCCGGCTTCAACTCGGGCAATGGCGTCCTGATCCTGAGCGACTGGTCAAAGCGGGATCGCTCGGCGGACGAGATCTCCCAGGAGCTGAACGGCAAGCTGCGCGGTCAGACGGACGCCCAGGTCAACGCCTCCGTTCCGGGGGCCTTCCAGCGCGGCGGCGGCAATTCAAACTCCGTCGAGCTGGTGGTGACCGGGTCCGAATATGACGAGATCTATGAGTGGCTGCAGCCCGTGCTCGCCGCGTCGCTGGCCAATCCGGGATTCTCGCGCCCGCGCCTGAACTATGAACCCAACGCGCCGCGACTGCTGGTCGAGGTCGATCCGGAGAAGGCCGCCTCCCTGGGTGTCTCCTCGCAGAATATCGGCCGGACGCTGGAGACGATGTTCGGCTCGCGCCGGGCCACCACCTACCTGCGCGGTGGTCAGGAATACGACGTCATCCTGCAGACCGAACGCAGCAACCGCCGCAGCGTCAGCGATCTGGAAGCCCTCTATGTGGCCACCGGCTCCGGTCAGCTGGTGCCCCTGTCCGCGGTGGTCACCACCCAGACCTCCGGAGACACGCCTGATCGACGGCGGCTCGATCGGCAACGCGCGATCACCCTTTCGGCCGATCTCAACCCCGGCACGACCCTGGTCGATGCAACCGAATTCCTGACCCGGGTGTCCGAGGCCCAGCCGCAGGGCGTGGTCAACACCCAGTGGGGCGGCGCAGCCCGCGACCAGCAGGAGGCCGGCGGCGCCGTGGCCGCGGCGTTCGGCCTCGCCCTGTTGCTGGTCTTCCTGGTGCTGGCGGCCCAGTTCGAGAGCTGGATCACGCCGGCGGTGATCATGCTGACCGTGCCGCTCGCCGCCGCCGGCGGGCTGTTTGGCCTGATGATGGCGGGCTCCAGCCTGAATATCTACAGCCAGATCGGCCTGATCATCCTGATCGGCGTCGCGGCAAAGAACGGCATCCTGATCGTGGAATTCGCCAACCAGCTGCGCGACCAGGGCCGGTCGATCCATGAGGCCATCATCGAATCCTCGACCCTGCGCCTGCGGCCCATCATCATGACCTCGATCGCCACGGCCTTCGGCGCCCTGCCGCTGGTCCTGTGGCAGGGGGCTGGCGCGGGGAGCCGTCAGACCATCGGCGTGGTGATCTTCGCCGGGGCGATGTTCGCGACCCTGCTGACCCTGTTCGTGGTGCCGGTGATCTACGGCGTGCTGGCGCGTTTCACCCGATCGCCCGAATACACCGCCCGCAAGATCGAGGAGTGGGAGGCGCAGGAGACCGCCGCCAACGACGCAGTTCCGGCCGCGGCCGAATAGGCCTCGTCAGGGTTGGGTCGGCGGCGTGTAGCCCGTTTCGACCTTCAGATAGGCGATGACGTCGCGGCGGTCTGTCGGGCTGGGGATGCCCGCAAAGGCCATCTTGGTGCCCTGCAGGAAGGTGCGGGGATTTTCCAGCCAGTGATCGAGGCGCTCCGCGTCCCAGGCGAAGCCGGCCTCCTTCACGGCGGTCGAGTAGGTGAAGCCGGGGTGGCTTCCCGCCTGCCGGCCGAACAGCCCGTAGAGGTTCGGACCGGTCATGTTGGCTCCGTCCTCGGCGATGGTGTGGCAGGAGCGGCAGCGAGCGAAGGCCCGGCGCCCGTTGTCCAGATCGGCGGTGTTGTAGGGCGCCGGCAGCGCCGCCAGCAGGGCTGCCTTCTCGGCCGCGATCGGCGCGGGCGGCGCAGGCGCCGCGGAGGGAGCGGGGGCCGCCGGCTCGGCTGCCGGGGCGGGCGCGGTGTCCTGACCCTGACCGCAAGCAGTCAGGGCGAGGGCGGTGAAGGCGATCAGGGCGGGGCGGTGCATGGGACGACTCCGGCAGCGTTGATCTTTGATAGACCAACCGTTGCAGCGGGCAACCAGCTGCGGCGACATGGCAGGCTGGACGAGTGCCAGTCGCACCTGATAATCAGTGTCAACCGGCGCGGACCGTTCCGCGGCGCGGGTTCCCGAGCGTGATGACCGATAATCTGAAACTCAGCCATGCCCGCAAGGGCGATCGCGGCGTGATTGTCCGGGTGGGCGACCACGGCCGGAACGACGAGCATGCGATGGAGCTGGAGCGCCGGCTTCTGGAGTTGGGTTTTGTGGAGGGCGCGCGGATCGAACTGCTTCACGAGGGCCTGTTCGGACGTGATCCCATCGCCATGAAGGTGGACGACATGCGGGTCGCGCTGCGTCGTCATGAGGCGGCGAGCCTCACAGTGCGGTTCGAGTCGGTCGTGGAATTCGACGCCGCCCCGGCCCCTGACCAGGCCGCCGCCTGATGGACATGGCGGTGCGGAGCGCACGGATTGCGCTCGTCGGAAATCCGAACAGCGGCAAGACTGCCCTGTTCAACGCCCTGACCGGCGCCCACCAGAAGGTCGCCAACTACGCCGGCGTGACCGTGGAGCGGAAGGTCGGCCTGATTCGCTCGACCGATGGGCGCGCGATGTCCGTTCTGGACCTGCCCGGGACCTATTCCCTGCGGGCGCGCAGTCCGGACGAGGAAGTCACGCGCGACGCCGTCCTGGGAAGGCTGGCCGGCGAGGAAACGCCGGATGTGATCGTGGCCGTCGCCGATGCGACGAATCTGCGGCTGGTCCTGCGGCTGGTGCTGGAGCTGAAGGCGGTGGGCCGCCCCATGGTGCTGGCGCTCAACATGTACGACATCGCCGAACGTCAGGGTCTACGCATCGACCTGGAGCGGTTGTCGTCCGAACTGGGCGTCCCGATTGTCCCGACCACGGCGACCCGGAAGCGGGGCATCGATGAACTGGTCGCCGCCATCGGCGCTGCCGCCGGCGCCCTTTCGTCCTCCGCCGGGAGCGTCTGGTCAGCGCCGGACGCCGACGCGCTGCGCAGCGCGGCGCGCGAGGCCGAGCGGATCATGAAGGCCTGCGTCCGCCCTCCGGAACGCCCCGACACCCTGACCGGCCGGATCGACTCGGTGCTGCTGCACCCGGTCGGCGGCCTGCTGATCCTGGGCGTCCTGCTGTTCGTCATGTTCCAGGCCGTATTCAGCTGGGCCACGCCGGTCATGGACGGCATAGAGGCGAGTCTCGCCCTGCTGGGAGGCTGGGTCGCCGCCGCCATGCCCGACGGCATCTGGCAGAGTCTGATCGTGGACGGGCTGATTTCGGGCGTCGGCAGCGTCCTGGTCTTCCTGCCGCAGATCCTGATCCTCTTCCTGTTCATCATCCTGCTGGAGGACTTCGGCTACATGGCCCGCGCGGCCTTCCTGATGGATCGCATCATGGGCGGCGCCGGTCTTCATGGCCGCGCCTTCATTCCCCTGCTCAGCAGCTTCGCCTGCGCCATTCCCGGCGTGATGGCGGCGCGGGTGATCGACAGCAAGCGCGACCGGCTGACGACGATCATGGTCGCGCCCCTGATGACCTGTTCCGCGCGCATCCCCGTCTACACGCTGATCATAGCCGCCTTCATCCCGAACGAGCGGGTCTGGGGCTTCGCCAGCCTGCAGGGGCTGGTGATGTTCGGCCTCTATGCCGCGGGCATCGTCAGCGCCCTGGCCGTGTCCTTCGTCATCCGCAAGGTCTTCTGGCGCGGCGCCGTCGAGCCCTTCATGATGGAACTGCCGGCCTACAAGACGCCCGATCTGAAGAGCGTACTGTTCAATCTCTGGCTCAGGGCCCGCATCTTCCTGGAGCGGGCCGGGCGGATCATCCTGCCGCTGATGATCGTCGTCTGGGCCCTGGCGACCTTCCCCTATCCGCCCGAGGGCGCGACGGCGCCGGCTATCGACTACAGTTTCGCCGGGATGATCGGACATGCGCTGGAGCCGCTGTTCGCACCGATCGGCTTCAACTGGCAGATGGTGATCGCCCTGGTTCCGGGAATGGCCGCCCGCGAGGTCGCGGTGGCGGCGCTCGGCACGGTCTATGCGGTGGCGGATCCCGAGAGCGCGACGAGCCTGCTCGGCGCGACCCTGGCCGCGCAGTGGTCGCTGGCGACGGGCCTGGCCTTCCTCGCCTGGTATGTGTTTGCGCCCCAGTGCGTGGCGACCCTCGGGGTGGTCAAGCGCGAGCTGAACTCTTGGAAATGGATGTGGGTCATGGTCGTCTACATGTTCGGGCTGGCCTATCTCGCGGCCTTCGTCGTGTACCGGGTCGCGGTCGCACTTGGAGGTGGTTAGGTCCGGTCTTCTTCCCTCTCCTCGGGACCGGAGTTGACAAGGGCGGGCCTTGAGGTCAGTCCACGTCACAGGGGAGGAATTTATACGGTCGCCACTGAAGCCTTTGTTGTGTCGACATGAATTCTACTGGTCCGAACGACACCGGTCGGACCTCTGTCGCCGTTGCGGCAAGACGCGCGTCGCCGCCGAACCGGCGTTCGCGGAAGCGCCGGCCGGGACCGGGTTCCGGGAAGCGGAGCCGAACGTCCTGATCGACGCCCCCCCGGATGTCGGCCCCCTGGACAGCGCCTTTTTCGACATTCCGGCAGCCGGGGACTCCTTGCCGACATCGACGGTCCCGGTGCGCCGCCCGCCGAGCGCCAAGGCCCTGAAGGCCTAGGCGCTTGAGCGGCGCGAGAATCTTCTGGCCCTTCTGGATCGCATCGCCGAGGGCGGGCAGCCGAGCCGCCGGGATTCCCTCGACGCCATCCTGGCCGTTATCGAGGACGTCCATTCCGCCGATCCTGTGCTTTTCGGTTCGGACGCGGCCGGCCATTTCGCCCGCCTGCACGAGGCGCGGAGCGGGCTGATCTTCTGAGCGGATGCTGGTGCCGGCTGCAGGAATCGAACCCGCGACATCCAGTTTACAAAACTGGCGCTCTACCAACTGAGCTAAGCCGGCCGCCGCTTGACGGGCGGCCCTTATGCTGGCGCATGGCGCAGGACGTCAAGACAGGTTCCCCATGCCGGTTTCCTTCGCCCAGATCGCGCCAATCCTGCTGCTGACGGCGTCGAACGTCTTCATGACCCTGGCCTGGTACGGCCATCTGAAATTCGGCTCGAAGCCCCTGTGGCTGGTCGTCATCGTGGCCTGGGGGATCGCCTTCTTCGAATATTGTCTCGCGGTCCCGGCCAACAGGATCGGCCATCAGGTCTATTCCGCGGCCGAGCTGAAGACGATGCAGGAGGTCATCACCCTGATCGTCTTCGCCGTCTTCTCGGTCACCTTCCTGGGGGAGAAGCTGACCATGAACCATGCGGTCGGCTTCGCCCTGATCGTCGCCGGGGCATGGTTCGTGTTCCGCGGTCCGCTCTAGCGTTCGGGATCGGCCAGCAGCGCCAGCAGGGCGAAACTGGCCAGCCAGTGCTCGCCCATATAGTCGCCGGTGACATGAGGAAGGGCGGCGTCCAGATGAGTTCGGGCGGCCTCCAGCGCGATGGCACGGCGCGAATCGTCTGCCGGCAAGGCTGTGGCGATCTCCCGCCAGCACCAGGCCCGGCTGAGGTTCAGACCGTCGAGATGGGCGATTTTGCCGTCGGAGCGGTCGCTGACGCTGGCCGGTCGAAACAGGGTGGCGGGCTCGCGCTCGGCAAGCCGCGGCAGGAAGGCGTCGAACCAGTCTGCGAAGGCGTCGGGCGCCATCACGCGCCGCATCAGGGCCGCCTCCATCAGGGCCGGGGACAGGAACTCGTCCTGCGACGGCTCCCAAGCCTGGCAGTCGCGGTCGGCGGCGTGCCACAGCGTCGCCCGCTCGCGGCACTGATCCGCCAGATCCGCATCACCGGCCCCCTCGGCGTAATCCAGCGTCAGACGCAGGGCGAAAGCGGTGTTGTAGTGGGTCCCGACGCGGACCGGATAGGCGGCGAGCGGCAGGAAGTCCCGGAATCGCTGTGCGAAGGCCCCGGTCAGGGGCGCAAACGTCCGCGCGCGCCGGCCGTCGTCGTGCCGCGCCAGTTCGGCCGCCAGCATCAGCAGCCAGGCCCAGCCATAGGGCCGCTCGAAGCCCCGGCTGCCTGGCCGATCCAGATAGGCCGTCTCGGCGGCGATGTTTTCCGGGGTGAACAGCTCGTCGGCCAGCGTGCTGATGCGATCCGCCTCCGGCATATCCGGATAGAGCCGCAGCAGCGTGAACAGCGTCCACCAGCCATGCACGCAGGAATGCCAGTCGAAACTGCCAAAGAAGATCGGGTGCACAGCGCGTGGGCCCTGAACGTCCGCCGGTCCCGACAGGACGTGATCCATCTTGTTCGGATATTCGCGCGTCACATGGCCGAGGGCGGCGCCGGCGAAACGGGAGGCGGTGGACGCGTCGAGGACGTGGGTCATGTCAGAACCGGAATGCCAGGGCGTACATCAGGGCCATGTTGACGCCGAGCAGGATGAGGGCGGTGGGCAGCTGGGCGCGGATGACGCCGTTCAGGGCTGAGTTCCGATCCGGAAGCTCAAGAAGATTGGCCGGCACCACATTGAAGTTGGCCGCCATCGGCGTCATCAGCGTGCCGCAGAAGCCGGCCAGCATGCCGATGGCGCAGACGATGGCCGGATCGCCGCCGAACTGGCCGACCACGAACGGCAGGCCGATGGCGGCGGTCATCACCGGGAATGCGGCGAAGGCGTTGCCCATGATCACGGTGAACAGGGCCATGCCCAGGCAGTAGGCAGCGACGGCCAGCAGGGGCGAACTCATCGGCACGGCCCGGGTGACCAGTTCCCCGACCACCCCGCCCACGTCGGCGGCGAGGAAGACCGCCCCCAGAGAGGCCAGCATCTGCGGCAGCAGGGCGGCCCAGCCGATGGAGTCCATCAGCCGTCGTCCCTCCTGCACCGGCGCCATGACCGGCGGTCGCAGCCAGATGACGGCCGCCAGCAGGGCGAGGACGCAGCCGAGGCCGAGGGCGATCAGTGTCGTCTGGGTCGATGAGATCAGCCAGGCGCCGGCGCTCGTGTGTTTGGCGGCCAGGGTGCCGCCCACGGCGATCAGGGGCACGATCAGGGCGGGGATGAACAGGGCGTTTCGGCGTCGGGTCGCACTGTCGCGGCGCTCTTCCAGCGTCGTTGTGGACGGCTGGCCGACGCCCAGTTTCTTCAGGCCGCCGAGGGCCACGAGAGCCAGTACCAGGAGACCGTTTCCGAGGCCGCCCAGATAAGACCCAAACAGCATCGAGACCGCGATCAAACCCCAGAAGAGGGCGCTGCGGATGCGCGTCGGGTGATCGCTGTCGCGCAGGGTCAGGATTGCGAATCCCAGGAACATCAGGCCGACGAGGATGTAGGCGTGCTCAAGCGTGATCATTGGCCCGCCTCCGCATCGCGGGCGGCCAGGTCCCGGCGTATCTCCCGGTCAAAGAGAAGCAGGCGCGCGCCGTGGACGGCGAAGGCCGCCACGGCCGTGGGGATGGCCCAGACCGACATCTGCAACGGCTCGACGACGATCCCGGCCTGTTCGAGGAAGCCGACCATCAGCACGATCGAGCCGATGGCGATGAAGATGTCCTCGCCGAAGAACAGGCCGATGTTGTCGGTGGCGGCGGACATGCCGCGGATGCGGAAGCGAATCTTGTCGGGCAGGTCGCCGCCCGCCTGGACCTCGGCCGCGCCCTCGGCCATGGGCGCGACCAGCGGCCGGACCATCTGCGGATGGCCGCCCAGCGAGGTCAGTCCCAGCGCCGATGTGATCTGGCGGACCAGCAGATAGCTGAGCAGCAGGCGGCCGGCGGTGGCCGCCCTGACCTGGGCGATCAGCATCCGGGCCCGCTCCTGCAGGCCCGCCCGCTCCAGCAGGCCGATCACCGGCAACACCAGCCAGGTGATGTGGAAATAGCGGTTGTCGTTGAAGGCGTCCCCGAAGGCCGCGAGCGTGTCCACGCCCGCCCTCGCCAGCGCCCGGACATCGACGCCGGGCGCCACGGCCGCCGTCACCCCGGTGACGATGGCGGCGATCAGTATGACCAGCAGCGGATTGATGCGGGCCACGAAGCCCGCGACCACGACCGCTATTCCCAGAAGCACCAGCATCGGATTCTCCCCTCGCGGCGATGGTTGCGCCGAACGTCCGGCTCAGGAAGCCCTTTTCGCGCCGAAGCCGCCGCCGCCGGGCGTTTCGATGACGAAGACGTCGCCTGCGGTCATTTCGACCTCGGCCGTCGCGCCCAGTTGTTCGACCGAACCATCGGCCCGCTCGACCCGGTTGATCCCCAACGCGCCGTTCTGTCCGCCCGCGGCGCCGAAGGGCGCGGTCCGCCGGTGATTGGACAGGATGGCCGCGGTCAGGGGCTCGAGGAAGCGCACGCGCCGGACCGCGCCGTCGCCGCCCCGGTTGGCTCCGTCGCCGCCCGACCCGCGCCGGATGGAGAATTCCTCGAGCAAGACCGGGAACCGCGTCTCCAGCACCTCGGGGTCGGTGAGCCGGCTGTTGGTCATATGGGTCTGCACCGCCGCGGTTCCGTCGAAGCCCGGCCCCGCGCCCGAGCCGCCGGCGATGGTTTCGTAGTATTGCCGCGCCTCGTCGCCGAAAGTGAAATTGTTCATCGTCCCCTGGCTGGCGGCCAGGACGCCGAGGGCGCCGTAGAGGCAGTCGACCACGGCCTGGCTGGTCTCGACGTTTCCGGCGACCACAGCGGCCGGATAGCGGGGGTTGAGCATCGAGCCCTCCGGCACCACCAGCCGGATCGGCTTCAGACAGCCCTCGTTCAGCGGGATGGCGTCGTCCACGAGGGTGCGGAAGACATACAGGGTCGCCGCCCGGGTGATCGACAGGGGCGCGTTGAAATTATTGGGCCGCTGGCCGCTTGTGCCGGTGAAGTCGACCACGGCGCTGCGGGCGGCGGCGTCCACGTCGATCCGCACCCGGATGACCGCCCCGTCGTCCATCTCCAGCGCGAACGACCCGGGCTTCAGCGAGGCGACGGCGCGTCGCACCGCCTCCTCGGCGTTATCCTGGACATGGGCCATATAGGCGGCGACCACGGGACGGCCGAACTCGGCGACCATCCGCACCAACTCGTCCCCGCCGCGGGCGCAGGCGGCGACCTGGGCCTTCAGGTCGGCCATGTTCTGGTCGATGTTGCGCGACGGATAGCGGCCCGAGGCGAAGAGGGCGCGGGTCTTGGCGTCCCGCAGCCGGCCGGCGTCGATCAGGAGGAAGTCGTCGATCAGCACGCCTTCCTCCTCGACCGTCCGCGACGAGGGCGGCATCGAGCCGGGGGTGATGCCGCCGACGTCGGCATGGTGTCCGCGGGCCGCCACGTAGAAGGCGGGGATGTCGTCCGCCTCAAGGAAGACGGGCATGATGACGGTGATGTCCGGCAGATGGGTGCCGCCGTTGTAGGGGGCGTTGAGCATATAGACGTCGCCGCGCTTCATCCCGCGCCCGTCGGCGCCTTCGCCGCGGGACGCGATGACGGTGCGGATGCTCTCACCCATTGAACCGAGGTGCACCGGGATGTGCGGCGCATTGGCGATCAGGGCGCCGGTAGCGTCGAAGATCGCGCAGGAGAAGTCGAGCCGCTCCTTGATGTTGACCGAATAGGCCGTGGCCCGCAGCGCCTCGCCCATCTGTTCGGCGCAGGCCATGAAGCGGCTGTTGAACACCTCCAGCATGATCGGGTCGACATCCGTGCCGATGGCGGTGCGCGCGGGCAGCGGGCTCACGCGTTCGAGGAGCAGGTTCAGCGCCGCGTCCGCCGAGGCGCGCCAGCCCGGTTCGACGATCGTCGTCCCGGTGTCCTCCAGAATGATCGCCGGCCCGTCGACCGCGGCGCCGGGGCCGAAGTCAGTGCGCCGGTAGACCACCGCCTCATGGCGGGCGCCGGCCATGCGCACAGGGACCGCGGGACGCGCAGCCGGGGCGGCGTCCGCTACCGCTGGCGCGAGCGCCGACGGCGCCTGGTCGGCGGCGGCGACCGCCTCGACTTCCAGCGACTCGACCACCAGGGCCTTGTCGTCGGCGAAGAAGCCGAACCGGAGCCGGTGGAGGGACTCGAACGCCGTCCGCATCTCGTCGGACGGGCCGAAGGGAACGACCAGCGGCGTATCCGAGCCGGCGAATTTGATCTCGGCCCGGGCCTGGGTCGTCAGGGCCGAGCCGGCGAAGCCCTGGGCGATCAGGTCGCCGCGCGCCTGGCCCTCGAGCGCCGCGACCCGGTCGGCCAGATCGGCGTCCGCCGCGGCAGCGAGCGGAGCGGCGGCGGTCGCCTGACGGATGGCCCGCACCTCGGCCAGCCCCATGCCGTATGCCGAGAGCACGCCCGCGAACGGGTGCAGCATCACGCGGGTCATGCCCAAGGCGTCCGCGACCAGACAGGCGTGCTGTCCGCCCGCGCCGCCGAAACAGTTCAGCACATAGCGGGTGACGTCATAGCCGCGCTGGATCGACACCGACTTGATCGCCTCGGCCATGTTCTGGACCGCGATCGTGATGAAGCCCTCGGCCAGGGCTTCCGGGGTCGTCGCCCGTCCCGTGGCCCGAGCGACATCAGCGGCCAGCGCCTCGAATTTCGTGGTCACCGCCGCGGCGTCCAGCGGCTGGTCGCCGTCGGGGCCGAACACGGCCGGGAACTGATCCGGCCGCAGCTTGCCCAGCATGACGTTGCAGTCGGTGACCGTCAGCGGACCGCCGCGGCGGTAGGCCGCCGGTCCCGGCACGGCGCCGGCCGATTCCGGCCCGACCCGCAGGCGCGACCCGTCGAAGCGACAGATCGAGCCGCCGCCGGCCGCCACTGTATGGATGCTCAGCATCGGCGCCCTGAGCCGCACCCCCGCGACCACCGCGTCGGAGGTCCGTTCATAGTCGCCCGCGAAATGGGAGACGTCGGTCGAGGTGCCGCCCATGTCGAAGCCGATGACCCGTTCGAAGCCGGCCGTCCGCGCCGTTTCCGCCATGCCGACCACGCCGCCGGCCGGCCCGGACAGGATGGCGTCCTTGCCGCGGAACGCCTCGGCCGCGGTCAGCCCGCCGCTGGACTGCATGAACAGCAGCGGGGTCGCCGGACCGAGGTCAGCGCCGACCCGGTCGACATAGGCCCGCAGGATCGGGGAGAGGTAGGCGTCCGCCACCGTGGTGTCGCCGCGCCCGATCAGCTTGATCAGGGCGCCGACCTCGTGGCTGACGGAAATCTGCTCGAAGCCGATTTCCCGGGCGATCGCGGCCAGCCGCTGCTCATGGGCGGTGAAGCGCCAGCCGTGCACCAGCACGATGGCGACGGCCCGAAATCCCGCGGCCCGCGCCGCCGTCAGGTCCGCCCGGGCGCTCGCCTCGTCCAGCGCCCGGTCGACCGCTCCGTCAGCCCGCACCCGTTCGTCCACCTCGATAACCCGGTCGTAGAGTTGGTCATTGAGAACGATGTGACGGGCGAACAGCTCGGGCCGCGCCTGCCAGCCGATCCTGAGAGCGTCGCCGAAGCCGCGGGTGATGGCCAGAACGACCGGCTCGCCCTTGCGCTCCAGCAGGGCGTTGGTCGCCACGGTGGTGCCCATGCGAACCTCGTGGACCAGGCCGGGGGGCAGGGGGGCGTCACCGGCGTCGAGGATCCGCCGGATGCCCTCGACCGCGGCGTCGGCGTACTGTTCGGGATTGTCCGACAGCAGTTTGCGGGTCTGCAGGGCGCCGTCCGGCGCTCTCGCCACGATATCGGTGAAGGTGCCGCCCCGGTCGATCCAGAAGCGCCAGCCCGCCGCCGTTCCGGTCTGCGCTGCGCTCATGATCCGCTCCGACTCGCTCATTCGTGTCAGCTTATCGCAGACTTCGCGGCGTCTGTTCGCCTGGAGGCCTGTCGCGAGCCGTCTTCGGTTGCTAGATCGACCCTAGCAGACGAGGGACGCGCCATGACCGAGACCATCGAACTTTGCCACTGGATCAACGGCGAGAAGGTCGCGGCCGGGCGTCCGGGCGAGAGCCTCAATCCGTCGGACACGCGCGATGTGGTCGCCCGCACCCCCGACGGCGACGTGGCTGAGGTGAATGCGGCTGTGGGCGCGGCGAAGGCGGCCTTCCCGGCCTGGTCCGAAGCCTCGCCGGAGCTGCGGTCGGATATTCTGGACCGCGCCGGGACCCTCGTCATGGAGCGGCGCGAGGCGCTGGGGCGGCTGCTGTCGCGCGAGGAGGGCAAGACCCTGGCCGAGGGAATCGGCGAGACCGTCCGCGCCGGCCGGGTGCTGAAGTATTTCGCCGGGGAAGCCCTACGGGTCCACGGCCAGAATCTGGCGTCCGTCCGCCCCGGCGTCGAGATTCAGACCTATCGGCAGGCCGTCGGCGTCTATGGCCTGATCACGCCATGGAATTTCCCCGTCGCCATCCCGGCCTGGAAGGCCGCGCCGGCTTTGGCCTTCGGCAATACGGTGGTGATGAAGCCCGCCGGCCCGACACCCGCGACGGCCGAGGCCCTGGTCGCCATCCTGCACGAGGCGGGCCTGCCAAACGGCGTGCTCAACCTCGTCATCGGCCGCGGCCGGGTTGGTCAGGCCCTGGTCGACCATCCGGACGTCGACGGCCTGAGCTTCACGGGCTCCCAGGGCGTCGGCGCCGGCGTGGCCGCGGGGGCGGTGAAGCGGCAGGCGCGGGTCCAGCTCGAGATGGGCGGCAAGAATCCGCTGATCGTGCTCGATGACGCCGACCTCGACCGGGCGGTGCAGATCGCGCTCGACGGCTCCTTCTTCGCCACCGGCCAGCGCTGCACGGCCTCCAGCCGGCTGGTCGTCCAGGACGGGATCCATGACCGGTTCGTCGCGGCCCTGGCCGAACGGGTCGCCGCCCTGCGCGTCGGCGACGCCCTCGACCCGCAGACCCAGATGGGTCCGGCGGTCTCGGAGGACCAGATGGAGACCTCCTACCGTTACATCGCGGTGGCGCGCAGCGAGGGCGGCCGCGTGGTGACGGGCGGGCAGCGTCTGCAGATGGAGAAGCCCGGCTGGTACGTCCAGCCGACCCTGATCGCCGACACCGAGGCCGGCATGCGGATCAACAATGAGGAGGTCTTCGGTCCCGTCGCCTCGACCATCCGCGTCAAGGACTATGAGCAGGCGCTGGAAATCGCCAACGGGGTCGAGTTCGGGCTTTCGGCGGGCATCGTCACCAGCTCGCTGAAACACGCCCGCGACTTCCAGCGGCGGGCGAAGGCGGGGATGACCATGGTCAATCTGCCGACGGCGGGCGTCGACTACCACGTCCCGTTCGGCGGCTCGAAGTCGTCGAGCTACGGCGCGCGGGAGCAGGGGTTCGCGGCGGTTGAGTTCTTCACCCAGACCAAGACCAGCTACTCCGCCGGCTGAAACGGTCCGTCGTCGGGGAAGGCCGAATAGCGCGACAGGCGAAAGAAGGGCTGGGCAAGGTAGTCGGGCTCCAGCGCGAGCCTGGCCAGACGGTCCCCGATGGCCGGGGCGAATTTGGCGCCGTGGCCGGAGCAGGCCGAGGCCACGATCAGGCGCGACCCGGGCCAGCGGTCGAGGATGAACTCGTCGCCCGCATCGGGCCGGCGGTCGGCCGGCCGGGTGTTGGTGTAGAGGCAGACGTCCCGTTCCGCGATCGGACCGGCGGCGCCGGGGATGAGCTCGGCCAAGGCCTCGCTGACAGGGCCAAGCTCGACGTCGGTCGCCTCGGGTCCCCAAGCGTCGGCGTCGGCTGCGGGACCGTGGTTGTGGGGCGCCGCCTTGACGCCGCGGCCCTCGAAGTCCGGGAAGCCATAGACGATGTCGTCCTCGCTGCGGGCGAGGATGAACAGCGGGAAGGCGCCGGGCCTCACGGTCGCCGGCCGCGCGGGTCTGAACCAGCCGACGGTCTGGCGCGTCACTTCGAGCAGCGGCGCCAGGTCCGGCAGGAGCCGGGTCATCCAGGGTCCGGTCGCCAGAATGACCGTGTCGGCCCGGAAGGACTGGCCCGCCGTTCGCACGATGACATGATCGGGGTGCTGTTCCAGCGCGACGACCGCCTCGGGCACGATCCGCCCCGCCGTCTCGGCCGGCGCCCGCAGGGCCTCCAGCGCGACCTGGGCCAGCAGGATGGCTGCCCCGTCCTGGACCACAGCGTCCCAGTCGTCGGGCAGGCGGAAGGCGGGAAACCGGGCGTTCACCTCGCTGCCGGAAAGCAGAGGCGCGTCGAAGCCGCGGCTGACGGCGGCCCGGCGCGAGGCCAGGACCATCGCCGAGCCTTTCGGCCCCGCTTCCAGCACAGGGCATGGGATCAGGATCTCCCGACCGCTTTCGCACGCCAGCCGCTCCCACCCGGCCAGGGCGTCGTCGCTGAGTCCGGTATAGTTGGGGTTCTCGAAATTGAAGCGCCGGAACACGCGACACGAGCCGTGCGACGAGCCCAGGGCGGCGCCCGGGCCGAGGGGGTCGAAGCCGATGGCGTCGACGTTCTGGCGCAGCAAGGCGCGGAGGGCCGCGGCGCCCATCAGGCCCTGGCCGATGACGGCGACATCACAGTGGCGCATGGGCGTCTCCCCCGGCCTTCAGGGTGGCGCAGTATGCTGGCTCAGGACAAGGGCCGGTGGCGGAGAGGGTGGGATTCGAACCCACGGTGCCCGCAAAGGCACGCCGCATTTCGAGTGCGGTACATTCGACCACTCTGCCACCTCTCCGCGGGGCCGTAGGACGCTTGGTC
>SCVB01000066.1 GCA_004296955.1 Brevundimonas sp. | reverse complement strand
CAGGCCGACAGCTCCCGGTCAGACATTCCGTGCGGAGCGACGTCGCGAAGCCGAAACACATCTCCCAACGGTCTCCGGGCTTCGCGCCCGGCGCTCCGCCCGCCCTTCCCCACTTTCCGCCTCACGGCCGGAAAGGGCTTCAGCCTGCGCGAAAGCGCCAGGCCGCGTCGGGTCGACAGGGCGGAGCCCTGTGACCGCGGCCCAACAATCATGCCATCGTCTTGCCGTGCGGGGCGCTGACACCCTATAGGCCAAGCAGCAACCTCGCCGCTGATCCGCCAGGACCGACCATGCTCACCGCCTTCCGCACCTTCGCCAAATCGAAATGGGCCGTCGGCCTGCTTGTCGTTCTGGCTCTCGGCCTGCTGGTCACCGGCGGCAGCCAGATGGATGTGCTCGGCAGCCTCGGTCCGAAACATGTGGTTTCGGCGGGCGACCGCAGCCTCAGCCCGGCCGAGTTCCGCAGCGAACTGGACCGCATCCGCGAGCAGGCCCAGGAGCAGGCGGGTCGCGCCCTGTCCTTCGAGGAGCTCATCGGCGAGGGCGGCCTGCGGCAGTATCTGGAGCAGAAGTCCCAGCAACTCGGCTTCGTGAACTGGGCCTGGCACGCGGGCATCCGTCCGGGCAAGGAACTGGTCCTGCGCCAGATCCGCCAGGCCCCCGGCTTCTTCGACAGCGTCACCGGTCAGTTCAGCGAGGAGCAGTATCGCGCCGCCCTGGCCGAGAACAACGCCACGCCCGAGATGTTCGAGGCCCAGCTGCGCGACCAGTATTCGACCCAGCACTACGGCGCGAGCCTCGGCGCCGGCATGCGCCTGCCGCGGATCTACGGCGCGGTCCTCGCCAGCCAGGCGCTCGAGACCCGCGACGGCCGCTGGTTCACCGTCACCCAGGCCATGGCCGGCTCGGCCCCCGCGCCGACCGACGCCCAGCTGACCACCTTCATGAACCAGAACGCCGATCAGCTCGGCCTCCGCCTGCCGGAAACCCGCACCGCCTCGCTGGTGCTGTTCGACGACGGCGCGGCCGCCGCGTCGATGCCGACCGAGGCCCGCATTCTCGAGCGGTTCAACTTCCGCCGCGACGCCCTGTCGCTGCCCGAGAAGCGGTCCTTCGTGACCCTGACCGCGCCCAACCGCGCCGCCGCCGACCGCATCGCCGCCGCCCTGCGCGCCGGCCAGTCGCCGGCCGAGGTGGCCCGCGCCAACAGCATCCAGCCGGCCGAATATACGGACACGCCGCGCAGCGCCCTCGGCGATCCGGCCGTCGCCGCCGCCGTCTTCGGCCTCGCCGCCGACCAGGTCTCCGCCCCGGTCCAGGCCGGCGTGGGCTTCGTGGTCGCCAAGGTGACCGCCATCCAGCCCGGACGCGCCGCCACGCTCGCCGACGTACGCGACCAGGTGATCGCCGAACTTCGCGTCGAGGACGCCCGCGCCGCCGTCTATCGTCGGGTCGAGGCCTATGAGAAGGCCCGCCAGGACGGCAAGACTTTGGACGAAGCCGTCCGCGAGGTCGGCGCCCGGATGGTCCGGATTCCCGCCATCCGCCAGGACGGCAAGCTCCGCAACGGTCAGGAGATCAATCCGCCCCTGCCGCCGCAACTGCTCCAGTCCATGTGGGGCCTGGGCAAGGGCGCCGAAAGCGAAGTGGTCGACATGGGTCAGGGCCAGTATTTCGTCGTCCGCCTCGACGACATCCTGCCCCCCTCCCTGCCGCCGCTGGCCGGCATCCGCGAGCCTCTCGCCCAGCAGTGGACCCTGCGCGAGAACGCCCGCCTGCTTAACGCCCGGGCCGGCGCCCTGGCCGCCCGCGTCCGCGGCGGCGAGGACCTCGCCGCGGTGGCCGCATCGGCCGGCGCCACGATCCAGACCGGAACCGGCCTGAACCGCCAGTCGGTCGAACAGTACGGTCAGGGCGTGATCGCCGGCGTGTTCAGCAGCGGACGCGGCGAGCCCTTCTCGCAGCAGAACTCCGCCGACACCTTCGTCATCGGCCGCACCGACCGGATCGCGGCCGCCGTCCCGGCCCTGGCCGCCCCGGTCGCCGAACAGTTCCGCCAGCGCATGGCCGGCGACCACGTCAACGCCGTCGGCGAAATGGCCATCGCGGCCGCCGCCGAACGCAGCAAGGCGAAATACGACGAGGCCCTGGCCCGGACCTCGCTCGGCCTCCCGGCCGAGGCGCCCGCCGCCCCCGCCTCGCCGGCCGCGCCGGCCGCTCCCCCGGCGCAATGACGGCGGACGGCGGGGACGGTTTCGCCGATTTCGAACGCGGCTGGTCGCAGGGCCGGCCGCAGGTCGTCATCCGCCGCCTGGTCGACGATCTCGAGACCCCGGTCTCGGCCTTCCTGAAGGTCGGCCACGGCCGGACCCACGCCTTCCTGCTGGAATCGGTCGAAGGCGGCGCGGTCAACGGCCGCTATTCGATCATCACCCGCGAGCCGGACGTCGTCTGGCGCTGCCGCGGCGGCGCCGCCGACCTGGCCCGCGGCGCCGACATCGCCGCCGAACGCTATCAGCCCGAGCCGGCCGAAGCCCTCGCCTCCCTGCGGGCCCTCATGGCGGCGTCGCGGCTCGACCTGCCCGCCGGCCTCCCGCCCATGGCCGCCGGCCTGTTCGGCGTCTTCGGCTATGACATGGTGCGGCTGCTGGAGCCGTTGGGGGCCCCCAATCCCGACCCGCTGGACCTGCCGGACGCGGTCCTGACCCGCCCCGCCCTGGTCGCCATCTTCGATTCCGTCCGCCACGAGATCGTGCTCGTCTCCGCCGCCTGGCCGGACAGCGGCCTCGACGCCCGGACCGCCTTCGACGCCGCCGTCTCGCGGCTCGACCGTTTCGTTACCGACCTGCGCACGCCCCTGCCTGCCCTGCCAGCGCCCGTCGAGACCCCCATCGCCCCGTTCCGCTCACCGGTCGGCGAGGCCGACTTCGCGGCCATGGTGGCCCGCGCCAAGGACTACATCGCCGCCGGCGACATCTTCCAGGTCGTGCTCAGCCACCGTTTCGCGGCGCCGTGGACGGACGATCCCTTCGCCTTCTACCGCGCCCTGCGCCGCTCGAACCCGTCGCCCTATCTCTTCTTCCTCGACTTCGGCGACTTCCAGCTGGCCGGGTCCAGTCCCGAGATCCTCGTCCGGCTCAAGGACGGCCGCGTCACCATCCGTCCGCTCGCCGGCACCCGCCCGCGCGGCGAGACGCCCGAGGCCGATCGCGCGCTCGAGGCCGAACTGCTGGCCGATCCCAAGGAGCGGGCCGAGCACCTCATGCTGCTGGACCTCGGCCGCAACGACGTCGGCCGCGTCGCCGCCCCCGGCACGGTTGAGGTGATCGAGAGCTTCCGGGTCGAACGCTACAGCTCGGTCATGCACATCGTCTCCGAGGTCCAGGGCGACGCCCATCCGGACCTCGACGCCGTCGACACCCTGCTGGCCGCCCTCCCCGCCGGCACCCTGTCCGGCGCGCCCAAGGTGCGGGCCATGGAGATCATCGACGAGTTGGAAAGCGAAAAGCGCGGCGTCGGCTACGGCGGCGGCGTCGGCTACATCTCGGCCGGCGGCGAGGCGGACATCTGCATCGTCCTGCGTACGGCCCTCTTCGCCGACGGCAAGATCCACGTCCAGGCCGGCGCCGGCGTCGTCGCCGACAGCGATCCGGCCGCCGAATACGCCGAAACCCTCGCCAAGGCCCGCGCCCCCATGCGCGCCGCCGGGGACGCCTGGCGCTACCCGTTCGGCGCCCGCTGACGGGGCGCGCGACCGGGCTTTCAGCCCAGCAGCGCCTGTATGGCCCGGAGGTCGACCTGCCGCAGCGCGTCGCGCAGGACCGGGCTCAGCGTCGGATGCCCTTGGGCGCCCTCGGACGGTGCGGAGATGGTGACCAGCTGGATCGCCGTCCTGGGCCGGGCGGGATCGAAATAGTCCGGGTCGACGGCGACGACGAAATGAGCCCCGACCTTGGTGCAGGCGGTCAACACGCCGTTCCGCCGGGAGCCGTCCTGGCACGCCGGCTCGGCCCGCTCCGCCGGCGACAGGGCGGCGAGTTCAGCCTCGATCCCGCGCAGGGTTTCGCGCAGACGCGGCGCGGCGTTGTCGCCCAGTTCGTCCACGATCTTCCGGTAGTCGCCGATCTCGCGCTCCAGCACTTCCTGCTGGCTGACGTGACGATACGGACGGCGCCCCGGCCGGGCGATCACGACATGATCGCGCGACCGGAAATGCAGCACCGGAAAGCCGTCACGTTCGTCCGGGGCGTTGGTCATTTCGAAGAATTTGGGCCGATCGTCCTCGCCCTCTTCGGGCCAGACAAAGAGCGCACCCAGATCATTGACGGTGATCTGGAGGGTCGGGCCTTCGCCCACGCCGCTCCAGGCGCCGGAGGCGTCGGCCTGGGATCCGCCGTGGATGGCGATCGACCTCACGAGCAGCATCGCCTCGGCGGCCGAGGGATGCCAGTCAGGCATGCCCGTGCGCGGCGGGACGAGGATCACCTGCCGGCTGATGGCGAAACCGTGCGGGTCCGCCAGCGCCGGGGTGGCCAGCAGCCGGGCCAGCAGGCCATCGACCTCGGCGGCCATGACCCGGGCCTGGGCCTGCGGAACCCGGCTGTCACGCAGTTGAATGCTCGCCGCGCCGACGCGCCCCGGGGCGCGGGCAGACTCCGGGTCCTGCTCGGCGCGGGCCGAAGCGGCGGCGGCGAGCAGGCCGGCCGCCGCGATCCCGGCCGTGGCGAACCTGAGCACCCGGGTCGAGATGGAGGCGCTCGACATCGCAGGCGAACGGGATTTCATGGCGGAACCTCGAGAAGATGTTGACGCCGCCCACATCCAATTCGATGTTGTCGCTGTCAACACCCGCAATCATGACAAATTGGAAAGCCTGCATGCCGCCTTCCAGCCCGCCCTATCATCACGGAGATTTGCGTCGCGTGCTCGTCGCACGGGCGGGTGAAATCCTCGAGACGGACGGCATGGACGCGTTGAGCCTGCGGTCCGTGGCGGCCCGTGCGGGGGTGTCGCACAATGCGCCCTATCGCCATTTCCCCGACCGCACGGCCCTGCTGGCGGCGACGGCTGCGCTCGGGTTCGACGACCTGGCCGACCGGCTGGCGACGGCGGGCGAGGCCGATGATCCCGGCCAGGCCATGAGCGCTGTCGGCCTGGCCTATGTCCGGTTCGCGCTGGCGCGTCCGCAGATGTACCGCCTGATGTTCAGCGGCGATCTGCTCAAGGGTGCCGGCGACCCGGAATACGTCCGCGCCTCGACCCGGGCCTTCGACCTGCTGCGGACGACGGTCGAGCAGCTCTTGCCGGTGGCCGGTCAGACCACGTCCGGCCCCGTCGCCTCCATCCTCTGGGCCGAGCACCATGGCCTGGCGCTGCTGCTGATTGAAAAACGGATACGGCCCTGGATGCGAAGCGACAGGCGCGAGGACGACCTGGTCCACTGGGTCGCCGCGACCTTGCCGGATAGGGTTCGCGCCCTGTCGGCGCTGGCCGCCCCGCCCGGAGTCGGGCGTCGGCAAGCCTGACCTCAGGGCGCGGAAACGACCGCCGGATCCTCGAACCGCACGCCCGGCCCCAGAACCATGACACCGGCCATGAGCACGGCCGCCATGGCGGCCAGGGCCGCCGCGCCGAGGGCCGCATAGGGGCTGGGTTTCGCCACGGCCGGCGACAGCAGGGTGCGCGCCCGGATGATGCTGCTGTCGGCCATGGAACCCCCTCCGCTGGATCGGTCCAATTCAGGCGGGTTCGGTTAACGAAGACTTACCGTCACATCCGCTTGGCGCGGCCTCCCGCAGCCCCTAGAAGCCGGACCATGATCCTCGTCGTCGACAACTACGACAGCTTCACCTGGAACCTCGTCCACTACCTCGCGGAACTGGGCGCGGAGACGCGTGTCGTGCGCAATGACGACCTAACCGCCGCCGAGGCCTGGGCCCTGAAGCCCGAGGCGGTGCTGCTCTCGCCGGGACCCTGCACGCCCAACGAGGCGGGGATCTGCCTCGCCCTCCTCGACACGGCCCCGCTCGAAATGCCGATCTTCGGCGTCTGCCTCGGCCATCAGGCCATGGGCCAGGCCTTCGGCGGCGAGGTGATCCGCGCCAAGGCCCTGATGCACGGCAAGACCTCCCCGATCGAGCACGAAGGCCGCAGCGTCTTCGCCGGCCTGCCCTCGCCCTTCACCGCCACCCGCTATCACTCGCTCGCTGTGCGCCGCGAAACCTTGCCCGACGTCCTCGAGGTCACCGCCTGGACCGCCGACGGCGAGATCATGGGTCTGGCCCACCGCACCCGCCCGATCCACGGCGTCCAGTTCCATCCCGAATCCATCGCCACCGAACACGGGCGTGACCTGCTCGCCAACTTCCTGGACCTCGCCAACATCAAGCGCACGGCGATGGTCTGAGATGGCCGATACCTTCAAACCGCTGCTGGCCAAGCTGGTCGACGGCCGCATCCTGTCGGCCGACGAGGCGCATGCCTTCTTCGCCGCCTGCCTGCGCGGCGAGCCGACCCCGGCCCAGGTCGCCGCCGCCGTCACCGCCCTGCGCATTCGCGGCGAGACGGTCGAGGAGATCGCCGCCTTCGCCACGGCCATGCGCGAGGCCGCCCGCACGCTCGACCACCCCTATGACGCCATCGACACCTGCGGCACGGGCGGAGACGGCCAGCACACCTTCAACATCTCCACCGCCGCCGCCCTCGTGCTGGCGGGCGCCGGCTTGAAGGTCGCCAAACACGGCAACCGGGCCATGAGCTCGAAGTCAGGCTCGTCGGACGTCCTGTCAGTGCTCGGCGTCAATCTGCAGGCCAGTCCGACGCAACAGCGCCGCTCGCTGGACGAGGCCGGCATCGCCTTCCTGTTCGCCCCCGCCTACCACGGGGCCATGCGCCACGTCGGTCCGGTGCGGGCCGAGATCGGCTTCCGCACCGTCTTCAACCTGCTCGGGCCGCTGTCCAATCCGGCGGGCGCCAAACGTCAGGTCATGGGCGTCTACGACCCTCGTCTGCTTGAGCCGCTGGCCGAGGTGCTGGGCCGGCTCGGCGCGACCCGGGCCTGGACCGTGCATGGCCAGGGCCTCGATGAACTGACCACCACAGGCGAGACCGAGGTGGCAGAATGGAAGGACGGGGCCGTCCGCCGCTTCACCGTCACGCCCGAGGACGCCGGCCTGCCCCGCGCCGACCTCGCGGCCCTGCGCGGCGGCGACGCTGAAGAGAACGCCGCCGCCCTCCGCGCCCTGCTCGACGGAGCGACCGGCGCCTATCGCGACATCGTCCTGCTCAACGCCGCCGCCGCCCTCGTCGTCGCCGACCGCGCCGCCGATCTGGCCGAGGGCGCCGCCCAGGCCGCTGCGGTCATCGACGACGGCCGCGCTGCGAAGGCCCTGGCCGATCTGGTCGAGGCCACCAACGCCGTCATCGAGGACGAGCCGGCGTGACTGACGTTCTGGCGTCGATCGCCGCCTACAAGCGCGAGGACGTGGCCGCCCGGAAGGCGGCCCTGTCGCAGGACGCCGTCGAGGCCCGGGCAGGTCAGGCGTCCGCGCCTCGCGGCTTCCGCGCTGCGCTGGAGCGCCATGTCGAGGCGACCGGCCGTCCCGCTCTCATCGCCGAGATCAAGAAGGCCAGTCCGTCCAAGGGCCTGATCCGCGCCGATTTCGACCCGCCCGCCCTCGCACGCGCCTATGAGCGCGGCGGGGCGCAATGCCTCTCCGTGCTCACCGACGGCCCCAGCTTCCAGGGCGACGACGCCTTCCTCGCCGCCGCCCGCGATGCGACAGCCCTGCCCTGCCTGCGCAAGGACTTCCTCGTCGACCCGTGGCAGGTCGCCGAGAGCCGGGCGCTGGGCGCCGACTGCATCCTGATCATCCTCGCCATGATCGACGACGACCTCGCCGCCGAATTGCTGTCAGAGGCGGAACGCTTCGGCATGGACGCCCTGATCGAGACCCACGACGAGGCCGAAATGGCCCGCGCCTGCAAGCTGGGCGGCGACCTGGTCGGGATCAACAACCGCTCCCTGCGCACCTTCGAGGTCGATCTGGCGGTCACAGAACGTCTCGCCATGCTGAGCCCGGTCCGCGCCCTGCTGGTGGCCGAGAGCGGCATCTTCACGCCAGACGACATGGCGCGGGTGTCGGACGCCCATGCCCAGGCGGTGCTCGTCGGTGAAAGCCTGATGCGGCAGGCGGACGTCGAGGCGGCGACGCGGGCCCTGAGGGGCTAAGCCGGCGCCGACGCCCGGACCTCGCGGGGATCGGGACCGTACCGGTTTGGACCGCCCTGACCGGGACGCAGAAAGAGCACCAGAACGATCAAGGCCAACGGGAACAGCAGGAATTTCCACGGGTCCACCGGATCCGACTGAAAGAGCCATTCGTGGTGCCTGACCGCGAAGACCGCCCGATAGGAGTCGTAGAGATTCACCGGGGTGAAAGGCAGCAACAGCAGCGCCCACCACCCGGACAGGCCCTGGTCGTGGATACGCCTGACGAAGAGGGCGGCGAAGGGAACGCACAAGACGACATCAATCACGGCTTTGGCGTACCACTCGGCGTCCCAGGGCAGGGAGTTGAGCGACATCCCGAGCACCACCCCAACCATGGCAAGCAGGACGCTGAGATAGAGCACGTCGACTATCCGCGCGCGGCCTCTGAAACTGACCAGTTCGCCGGGCAGCCCTGCGAGCCATCCACCGGTCTGCTCAAACAATGCTCGCATCCATGTCTCCCCCTTTCGCCAGCATGGCCTCCGACCCCGTTCCAGACAACACCAGCTGTCCGGTAACCGGACCTTAACCGGAACAGCACAGGAACACCTTGTGGACGTTTGCGGTTTGTTCCGCTAGCGTTCCCGCAACGGGATTCGCCTCCGAGGTCGCCATGCTCACGCGCAAACAGCACGAACTGCTGATGTTCATCCACGAACGGATCAAGGAGACCGGCGTGTCTCCGTCGTTCGACGAGATGAAGGAGGCGCTCGATCTGGCGTCCAAATCCGGCATCCACCGGCTGATCACGGCGCTGGAGGAACGCGGCTTCATCCGGCGCCTGGCCCACCGCGCCCGGGCGCTGGAGGTGGTCAAGATGCCGGACCAGGCCACGGCGGGCGCGCCGCGCGGCCGGGCCGGCTTCGCCCCTTCGGTGATCGAGGGCGGCGGCCGCCCCATGGCCGCCGAGCCGGCCAATGACACGCGTGAACTGTCGCTGATGGGCAAGATCGCCGCCGGTACCCCCATCGCCGCCATCGAACACGAGACGGCCCGCTATCCGGTGCCCGAGGCCATGCTCGGCGCGGGCGAACACTATCTGCTGGAGATCGAGGGCGACTCCATGATCGAGGCCGGCATCCTCAACGGCGATCTGGTGATCATCAAATCGACCGACACCGCCACCTCGGGCGAGATCGTCGTCGCCCTGGTCGAGGGCGAGGAAGCCACCCTCAAGCGTCTGCGCAAGAAGGGCGCCTCGATCGCGCTCGAGCCCGCCAACCGCAACTACGAAACCCGCATCTTCGGCCCCGACCAGGTCGAGGTCCAGGGCAAGCTGGTCGGACTCATCCGCCGCTATCACTGACGCCGGGATCGTAGGACGCGCTCCATGGCCGGTCGCCGCGCGCGTCGGCCGCCCAGACCGCCCGCCAACGCCTGGCTGACGCCGCCCCGTCTCGCCACAGTTCGACCGATCCTCCGCGGGCGTAGTCGGTTCCGTCCAGCACCAGTCGACCGTCGCAAGAGGCGGGCAGAGCGGCGACTGTCGCCCGTATGCTGACCACGGGCGCCGCGCGGCACAGGGCGTCGATCTGTTCCCGTGACGGCGCGCGACGGCCCCACCACATCGCCAGCGACCCGGCTCCGGAGTCAGCCGGGGCGCACGAGAACCGCGTGCAGACCCAACCCTGCGACGTCCGCTCGTCCGGCGTCAGCCCCCGGCGGCGCGACCAGACATCGACCGCGAACTGGCGCACGCCGGGCCGCATCACCACGGCCTCGCCGGCCGTCGTCCAGGCGGCGTTGGTCCCCCCGTCGCCGATCCACAGGTCCGGGGCCGGCGCGCGCGGCCACAGCATCACCGACGCCGCCAACGGCAGGCCCAGCCAGCGCAACGGCCCGCGCCACAGGCAGCAGAACAGCACCCCGAGAAAGGCGATCGGCAGGACGAAGTCCGGCGCGCTGGCCACCGTCCGGACCGCTCCCGGCAGGCCGGCGATCCATTCGCCGATCGTCAGCATCGCGCCGATCCCCTGCCCCGCCAGCCACAGGAAGGGCCCGCCCAGCCCCAACGGCTCCAGCAGGGCGCCCAGCGCCAGCGTCGGCATGATGAGGAAGTCGGACAGGGGCGCGACCGCCAGATTGGCGCCGAGGCCGTACAGGGCGGTGCGGTTGAAATGCTGCAGGGCGAACGGCCCCGTGGCCGCGCCCGCTACCAGGCTCGCCATCACCGCCATTCCCAGCCAGGCTCCCGCGCGCTGCACGACCAGGATCGGCCATGGCGCGGAGATCTCCCGCGGCCGGACCGGCCAGGCCTCGACCAGGGCCACCAGCGCCGCCGTAGCCGCAAAGGACATCTGGAATCCCGGCGTGACGATGGCCTCCGGCTGGAGCAGCAGGACCACAAAGGCGGCGACCGCCAAGGCGTGCATGCTGATGGCCTGCCGATCCAGCAGGATAGCCAGAAAGGCGATCGAGGCCGTGATCGCCGCCCGCTCGGCCGGCGGCGGATGGCCGGAGACGACCAGATAGGTCCCCACCGCCAGCAAACCTGCCCAGGCCGCGACCTTCTTGCCGGACACCCGCAGCGCCAGCCACGGCCAGGCCGCCACCAGCAGGCGCACGAGGAAGAAGGCGAAGCCGCCAACCACGGCCATGTGCAGGCCCGAGATGGACAGGATGTGCGCCAGACCGGAATCGCGCATGAGGTCGACCTGGGCCGGGTCCAGCCAGGCCTCATGGCCAGTGGTCATGGCGGCGGCCACCCCGCCGGTCCGCTCGCCCAGCCGCGCCGCGATCCGCTGCGCCAGATCATAACGCAGGCCATTAACCCTCATGGCCGCCCGGACGGTCCACGGCGGCGGCGGCAGATAGGCCGGCCGCGTATCCCCGAGCGAGAAGGCCACGCCGCCCATGCCCTGGAACCAGGCGTTGCGGCCGAAATCATAGGCCCCGGGGCTGGCCGGCGCCGGCGGCGGATTGAGGATGGCGTACAGCCGCACCGCCTGTCCCGGCTCGGGCGCCGCTCCGCGCACCGTGGCGCGCAGCCGCACGGGCGTCGCCTCCGGCGGCAGGCCGCGAATGCGCACCGGCGCTATCACCACCCGCGGCCCGGCGGCGCCGGGGCTGTCGACATCGACCACCCAGCCCTCGACCACGGTCGGTCGGTCCATGGCCGGCGCGATCGGCGCCGCCACGGCGTCGGTCCTCAGCTTGGCCACCGCAAGGCCAAGGGCGAAACAGGTCAGCAGCGTCAGGCACAGGGTCCAGACCCGGGCCAGGGCCAGCCGGCGCGCGCCGAACCTGAGTGCGGCCGCCGCCAGGGCCCCGGCAACCAGAGGCCAGGCGGGCGGTTCCTCCTTCAGCGCGAAATAGACGGCGCAGCCGCCGCCGAAAGCGACCGGGGCCCACAACCGCCAGCGCAGGCTCTGGTCGGCGACCTGCGCCCGGAGGAAGGTTCGCACCCGTTCAGCGAGGCTGGGATTTGCCGCTGCCGGCGCTATAACGCCCGCCATGACCTCCCCCACGGCCGCCACGCCCGACTCACCCCCTGCTGTCGTCACGCGATTTGCCCCTTCGCCGACGGGTTCCCTGCACATAGGAGGCGCCCGGACGGCGCTTTTCAACTATTTGTATGCAAGGGGACGCAACGGGAAGTTCCTGATCCGCGTTGAGGACACCGACCGCGAGCGCTCCACCGAGCCGGCGGTCAAGGCCATCTTCGACGGTCTGAGCTGGCTGGAGCTGTTCGCCGACGAGGAGCCGGTCTTCCAGTTCAGCCGCGCCGACCGCCATCGCGAGGTGGTCAATGAGCTGCTGGAGCGCGGAGCCGCCTATCGCGACTTCACCTCCGCCGAGGAGACCGGCCGCCTGCGCGATCTCGCCAAGGCCGAGCGGCGCACCTTTGAATCGCCCTGGCGCGACCGGGCGCCGACCGTCGACGATCTGGGCCTGCCGCACGTCGTGCGCTTCCGTCGGCCCCTCCCCGGCGCGGTGACCGTCGAAGACGAGGTCCAGGGCGTGGTCAACTGGTCCAACGACGACCTCGACGACCTCGTCCTGCTGCGCAGCGACGGGGCGCCGACCTACAACCTGGCCGTGGTCGTCGACGATCACGACATGGGTGTCACCCACGTCATCCGCGGCGACGACCACCTGAACAATGCCGCCCGGCAGAGCCTGATCTATGACGCCCTCGGCTGGACCCGGCCGCGCTTCGCCCACATCCCGCTGATCCACGGCCCCGACGGCGCCAAGTTGTCGAAGCGCCATGGGGCCCAGGCGGTGCATGAATACGCCGAGATGGGCTATCTGCCCGAGGCCATGCGCAACTATCTGGCCCGGCTGGGCTGGGCCCATGGCGACGACGAACTGTTCAACGACGCCCAGGCGCGCGAGTGGTTCGACCTGTCCGGCATCGGCAGGGCCCCGGCGCGGCTGGACTTCGACAAGCTGGCCCACGTCAACGCCCACTGGATCCGCCTCGCCGACGACGACCGGCTGGCCAAGATGACGCTGGACGTCCATCTGGCCCGCGGCCACGCCCTCGGCCCCGACGACGAAGCCCGGCTGCTTCGCGCCATGCCCTTCATCAAGGACCGCGCCAAGACCGTGCTCGAGCTCGCCGACCAGACGACGTTTGCGCTCAAGGTCCGGCCCCTGGCCATCTATGAGAAGGCCCTGCCGATGCTGACCGGCGAATCAGGCGAGCGCATCGCCCGCCTGCGCGACCGGCTCCGCCTGTTCGCCAGCTGGGACGTTTTCGCTCTCGAGGCCGAGCTCAAGGTCTTCGCCGAGGAAGAAGCCGTCGGCTTCGGCAAGATCGGCCCCGCCGTGCGCGCGGCCCTGACGGGGGACGGGGTATCGCCCGATATCGCCAAAACGCTGGCGGCCCTCGGACGCGAAGAAAGCCTCGGGCGCTTGGATGATGCGCTGCAACAGACTATCTGACATTCACACACCACGCCGCCCCCGCCTCCCCGCGGCGGGCTGCTGACTGAACCAAGGGGCTGACATGACCGAACAAGCCAAATCCGCCGGCACGGCGACGCTGACCTACGGCGACAAGTCCGTGGACCTGCCCGTGCTGTCCGGCACGACCGGCCCCGACGTGATCGACATCCGCAAGCTGTACGGCGCGACCGACGCCTTCACCTACGACCCCGGATTCACCTCGACCGCCGCCTGCGAGAGCGCCCTCACCTTCATCGACGGCGATGTCGGCACCCTGCTCCACCGCGGCTATCCGATCGACCAGCTGGCGTCGAAGTCCAACTTCGTCGAGGTCTGCCACCTGCTGCTGCACGGCGAACTGCCGACCGCCGCCCAGTACGAGGCGTTCGAACGCAGCGTCACCATGCACACCATGCTGCATTCGCAGTTCGACCGCTTCTTCGAAGGCTTCCGGCGCGACGCCCACCCGATGGCGATCATGGTCGGCACCGTCGGGGCCCTGTCGGCCTTCTATCACGACAGTCTGGACATCCATGATCCGGTCCAGCGCAACATCTCGGCCATCCGTCTGATCGCCAAGATGCCGACCATCGCGGCGCGGGCGTACAAATATCACATCGGCCAGCCGTTCATCTCGCCCCGCAACGATCTCACCTACGCCGAGAATTTCCTGCGCATGTGTTTCGCGGTTCCGGCCGAGGACTATGTGGTCAATCCGGTGCTGGCCCGGGCCATGGACCGCATCTTCATCCTCCACGCCGACCACGAGCAGAACGCCTCGACCTCGACCGTCCGCCTCGCCGGATCGTCGGGCGCCAACCCGTTCGCCTGTATCGCCGCCGGCATCGCCTGCCTGTGGGGCCCGTCGCACGGCGGCGCCAATGAAGAGGCGCTGAACATGCTCAAGGAGATCGGCACCCCGGACAAGATCCCGGAGTTCATCGAGGGCGTGAAGGCCAAGAAGTACAAGCTGATGGGCTTCGGCCACCGCGTGTACAAAAACTACGACCCCCGCGCCAAGGTGATGAAGGAGAGCGCCGACGAGGTGCTGGCCGCCGTCGGCGACCCCAACGACCCCCTGTTCCAGGTCGCCAAGGAGCTGGAGCGCATCGCCCTGAACGACGAGTATTTCATCGAGCGCAAGCTGTTCCCGAACGTCGATTTCTATTCGGGCATCACCCTGTCGGCGATGGGCTTCCCGACCTCGATGTTCACCGTGCTGTTCTCGTTGGCCCGCACCGTCGGCTGGATCGCCCAGTGGCAGGAAATGATGGCCGACCCCGGCCAGAAGATCGGCCGCCCGCGCCAGCTGTACACCGGCCCGACCGAACGCGATTACGTGCCGATCCAGTCGCGCGGCTAAGCCGCCCGCGAAAAAGGGAACCGCAACGCCGGGGTTCACGCCCCGGCGTCTTGTGTTTCACCAGACCCGTCTGCGCCTGGCCTCCGACTGCAACCCGGCGACAAAGGTCGCATGGTCCGTCGCCGAAGCGTCCTCGCCAAGTGTCGACCAGATCGCCTCGGCCTCCGAGACCAGCGCCTGCACCTCCCCCGCAACCTCCGGGCCGAGCATGAGCAGCGCCCGGGCCCTCGCCCGCACCAGGATCAGGGCCGCGAGCGGAGTCCGGCCCACCAGCCGACCGACCCACAGCGGCAGGTCCTCGTGACCGCCCCGGATCTCGTCCGCGCGGGCGACCACCAGGGCGGCGGCCTCGCGCAACGCCGGCCAGGTCATCAGAAAGGCCAGGCCCCGCATGGCGTCAGGGTGGACCGCCGCCATCTCGAACGCCCGGTCCAGGGCCTCTACATCCTCGAAGTCGGGAAGACGGGCGATCAGGGCGCGAAGATCGTCGGCGGACAGGGTGCAGGCGAAACGCGCCCAGCGCGCCTCGTCGGCCTCCGGCCAACGGCCCTCCGCCTCCAGCACGGCGATCTCGGCCGCCGACCAGGCGTCTGACGGAGCCCCGGCGTCGGCTGCGGACCGGCCCCAGCGCGCCTTCGGCGTGATCTCGACGCGGGACGCCTCCAGCGCGGCCCTTCCCTCGTCGGCGCGGCCGGCGAGGGCGAGACGGCGGGCGATGCCGGCCCCGACTTCCGGCTTGCGCGCATCCTCGTCGGGTATCGACCGAATCCAGGCGTCGAGGTCCCCGGCCCGGTCCGCCAGCTTGCGCACCACCAGGGCGAGGCGGCCGGTGGGCCGGACGCCCTGCGGCAGGACCGCCAGCACACGCCGGGCCACGGTCGGATCGAGCCCGGGCGAACCCCGGCCCACCCAGGACGCCCATGGATCAAGGCGGGTCGACAGGGCCTCGACCAGAACCGGCCCCGCCACGTCCGGTCCGGCGGCGGAGGCCACTGCAGCGAGTTCGACGGTCGCGGCGTCGAACAGCAGCGGCAGTTCGCCCTTGGCGTCGCTGACCCGGCCGACGAGGCCGGGATACAGATCGAACCAGGCCACGAGCCGGTCGAGCGCCAGCCGGGCATCGAGGGACGCCAGCCGATCAACGGTGATCCGCAACAGCGATCTCAGATCGTTCAGCAAGGCCGGCCGCTTGCGCCAGGACACCCGGGCCCGGCTGCCGCCCAGGGCGGCCAACCGCTTGTCGATCTCGAACGCGAGGTCGGCCGCGCCGACCTCGGCCGCCAGCTCCATGCGAAGCCGCCGCTTCAGAGCGGCGTCGGCGGCTCCGGCCTCCATCAGCAGGTCTGCGAGGCGGTCCGCGCCAAGCGCAGCCAGATTCGCAGCGGATACTGATTTTTTCGCTGTCGTGGGTCGTTTCGCCATGCGTCCTTGAACCGCCCTGCTGTCCTCTCAACGCATGAACCTGCGCCGGGTCAGGCGGGACGGCCGCCCTTGACCGCAATCACCCGGAGGACCGCCTCCGCCGCGATCTCCGAAGGATCCCGCCCCTCGCGGCCCATCAGGTCGAGCGCCGCCGTCTGCCGCGCCGCCTGGACGAAGCGCGCCTCGGGATCGGCCAGCAGCCGGCCCACCTCCGCCGCCAGCTTCTCCGGCGTGGCGTCGTTCTGGATCAGTTCGCGGGCGATCTCGGCATCGGCGGCGTGGTTGAACAGGGTGGCGTATTTCCCCGTGAAGAAGGGCCTCATGATCGCATAGCTGAGCGGCTGGAAGCGGTAGGCGATGACCATCGGCGCGCCGGCGAGGGCCAGTTCGGTGGAGACGGTGCCGCTTGTGGCCAGAGCCACCGTGGCCGCCCGCATGGCCGCGTATTTCTCGCCCTCGCCGACCAGATGCGCGCGGAAAGGCCAGGCGGCGACCCGGCCAGTGACGTCTGCAAACACCGTCCCGGCGGCGACCACGGCCACTTCCAGCGACGGATCGGCGGCCTTCAGCCGGGCGACCGCCGCCTCATAGACCGGGGTCATCAGCCGGATTTCCGACGGCCGGCTGCCGGGGAGGACGACCAGCAGCGGCGCCTCTGCCGCAATGCCGCGCGAGGCCCGGAAGGCGGCGGGGTCGGCGTCGCCCATGTCGACATGCAGCGCCTGCGATCCCACCACGGTCGTCGACAGGCCCTCGCGCTCGAACCACGGCGCATCGAAGGCGTAGAGGGCCAGCAGATGGTCTACCGCCGCGGCCAGGGTCTTCGCCCGGCCCGGCCGCGAGGCCCAGACCTGCGGCCCGACGTATTTGATCAGCGGCGTGCCCGGCAGGGCGGTCCGCAGTTCCTTGGCCACGCGGATGGTGAAGCCCCAGCTGTCGATCAGCACCACGGCGTCCGGCTTCTCGGCCATCGCCAGGGCGACGGTGTCGGCCACCCGCCGCTTGACCAGACCATAGGCCTTCAGCCCCTCCAGCCAGCCGTGGATGGACAGCTCGGCGATCTCGAAGGGGCTGTCGATCCCCTGTTCGGCCATGCGCGGACCGCCGACCCCGACAAAGGCGACCTCCGGCCCCAGCCGCGCCTTCAGCGCCCCGGCGAGCCCGGCCCCCAGGGCGTCGCCCGAGGCCTCGGCGGCGACCAGCATGACCTTGAGCGGGCGGCTCATCGGGTCTCGCCCCAGACGAACAGACCCAGCCGGTCGGCCGCCTCCACGATGGCGGCGTGGTCGATCAGGATCAGCTTGCCGGCGATTCCGCCGACCCCGGCCAGGCCTGCCGCGGCGGCCATTTCGACCGTGTGCGCGCCCATCACCGGCATATCGACCCGAAGGTCCTGGATCGGCTTGGGCGCCTTGCCCAAAGCCCCCTTGCGAGCCTCCGCGGAGCCGCGCAGGTCGGCGGGCAGACCGGCGACCCGAGCCAGCATGGCGTCCGTGCCCTCCTGGGCCTCGACCGCCAGCACCAGGCCGTCGCACACCACCGCGCCTTGGCCGATGTCCAGTTCCCCCGCCTTTTCCGCGACGTGCAGCGCCTTCCTCAGGTCAGCCAGCTGCGCCTCATCGGGCTGCACGGCGCCCAGGGCGCCGCCAGGCAGGGTCTCGCCGCCCAGGATGTCGTCGGCGCCCTCGATGGCGTAGCCCTCGGCCTCGAACACCGACAGGATCTTGCGCAACAGGGCGTCGTCGCCCTTGCTCGCCGCCGCGATGATGCCCGGCAGCAAGGTCGCGCCCTTCAGATCGGGCTTCAGCGTCTTGAAGTCGGGGCGATTCACCGTGCCCGCGAAACAGACGGCGCTGCAGCCGGCCTTCTTAAGCCCCGACAGCACCTTGCCGATCTCGGCCATGCCGGCGTCGATGCCGGGATACCGGGCCAGATGCGGATCGGCGAAACCGGCCAGACGCACCAGGAAGACCGGACGCCCTTCGGCCTCGCAACGCGCCGCCACGGACACCGGCAGGGCCCCGCCCCCGGCGATCAGGCCCAGCTTGTTCATTCGCCCGACCTTCTCACTCGCCCGGCAGGCACAGGGGACGTTTGCCGTCCTCACGGATGAAGGCGACGATCTCCATGATCTCGGGCAGGTCGGCGTAGCCCGCCTCGACCGCATCCAACCGCTCGGCGAAGGTTCCGCCGCCCTCGAACAGCTCGCGATAGGCCGCCAGCAGGCGCCGGATCGCGGTCTTGTCATAGCCCTTGCGCTTCAACCCGATCAGGTTGAGCCCGTGCAGCCGCGCGTGATTGCCCCAGGCCGAGCCATAGGGGATGACGTCGCGCGTCACGGCCGCAAGGCCGCCGACGATGGCGCCCTGTCCGACCCGGCCGAACTGGTGCACCGCGCAGAGGCCGCCGAGGAAGACCCGGTCGCCGACGCGGGAGTGTCCGCCCAGGGTGGCGTGGTTGGCCATGGTCACCCGGTCGCCGACGATCGCGTCATGGCCGACATGGGCCCCGGTCATGAACAGGCCGTTCGATCCAACCGTCGTCAGCTGACGGTCTCCCGGCGTGCCGCGATTGAAGGTGCAGTGTTCGCGGATGACATTGTCGCAACCGATCTCCAGCCGCACCGGCTCGCCCTTGTAGCCGCCATGCTGCGGGTCGCCGCCAATCACCGAAAAGGGATGAACCACGGTGCGCGCGCCGATCGTCGTGTCCTGTTGCACCACGACATGGCTGACCAGGCGCACGTCCTCCGCCAGCGAGACGCCGGGGCCCACGATGCACCACGGGCCGATCTCGACGCCCTCGCCCAGGCGGGCGCCGCCATCGACCTGGGCCGTCGGATGGATGAGGCTCATGCGGCGGACTTGTCGACGGTGACCATCATGGCGGCGAACTCGGCCTCCGAGGCCAGCTTGCCGTCGATGAAGGTCTCGCCGCGGAATTTGAAGATGTCGCCGCGGATTTTCGTCACCACCACCTGCATGCGCAACTGGTCGCCGGGGCGCGCCGGCTTGCGGAAGCGCACGCCGTCGATCGACATGAACATGATCACCTTGCCCTCGACCTGGACGTCCATCGACTTGGACATCAGCAGGGCGCCGGTCTGGGCCATGGCCTCGATGATCATCACTCCAGGCATGACCGGATCGATCGGGAAATGCCCGGGGAAATAGGGCTCGTTATGGGTGACGTTCTTGATCCCGGTGATCGAGGTGTTGGCGACGAAATCCTCGGCCTTGTCGACGAGCAGGAAGGGATAGCGGTGCGGCAGCCGCCGCATCACCTCAGCATAGTCGATCTTCCCGTCGTCGCTCATCCTGCGGCCTTCCTCGCCGTCGGCGCTAGTTGCGCGCCTTTCCGGACGCCTGTTTGGCGAGCCAGATCGTTTCGCGCAAGAACTGACGCAGGGGTTTGGCCGGATAGCCGGACCAGGTTTCGCCCGCGGGAATGTCCGCCAGCACCCCGGCGCCGGCCGCGACCCGCGCGCCCTCGCCGATCCGGATGTGGTCGCCGATCCCCGCCTTGCCGCCGAAGATCACATTGTCTCCCACCACGCAGGAGCCCGAAATCCCCGTATTGGCGGCCATCAGACAGTTTCGCCCGATGATGCAGTTGTGCGCGATCATCACCAGATTATCGATCTTGGTGTTCTCGCCGACGACGGTGTCGTCATAGGCCCCGCGGTCGATGCAGGAATTGGCGCCGACCGTAACCCCGTCCTGCAGGATCACGCGACCCAGTTGGGGCACGTCCACCGGTCCGGTCTTCGACCTTGCCGCGCCGAACCCCGCCTCGCCGATGCGGGCGCCCGAGAGCAGGCGAACACGGTCGCCGATCAGGGCGAAGGCGATGCTGACGTTGGAGCCGATGACGCAGTCGCGACCGATCTGGACGCCGGGCCCGATGACGCTGTTGGCGCCGACGCGCGTGCCGCGGCCGATGCGCGCGCCGTGGCCGACGACGACGCCGGGCTCGAACACGACGGTGTCGTCCTCGGCGGCGGCGGCCAGATCGGCGCCGGAAAGGGGTATAGTGCGATGGAAGGCCGTCGACGCGCGCGCCCATGCGGCCTGGGGTTCATCGGAAACGACGATCGCAGCGTCCGCGGGCGCGGCCTCGACCGCGGCGGCCGGAACGATCACGCAGCCCGCCAAGGTCTGGCCGAGGGCGGCGATGAATTTCCGGTCGCCCAGGAAGGCGACGTCTCCGCCGCCGGCGGTTCCAAGCGAGGCGACGGCGGAGACCTGACGGTCTCCGCCCCGGACGACTTCGCCCCCGATCCGTTCCGCCAGCTCGGCGACGCTCAGCGCCGGAAGGCTGTCGAAGAAACGCGGATCGGGCATGGCGGCCTTACTGCTGCTGTTGGGCCGGCACTTCGAGGCGGTTGAAGGAAATCGACGGCAGGGCCGAGTTCAGACGCTGGATCACGGTGTCAGTGACGTCCATGGCCGGGTTGAAGATGTAGACCGCCGAACGGTCCAGCAGCAGGCCGCAGCCACGCTCCTGATAGACCGCGACCAGGATCGGGTCGGCGGCCTGGGCGATGGCCCGGATCTGCATCTGCTGGGTGTACTGCAGCTCGGCCTGGCGGCGTTGCTCCAGCTGCTGGGCCTCCTGGGCGCGGGCCTGCCAGGCCCGCATGCGCGAACCGTCCGGATCAGCCGCCTGGCCGCCCTGCTGCAGGGTCTGGGCCTCGGATTGCAGGCTCGCGCCATAGGGCGCGAGCTCGCCCTGCACTTCGGTGACCAGCCGCTGCATGCCGGCCTGGACCGACTGGCCCGCGGTCGACTGGGCCAGCAGGCGGTCGTTGTGGAAGACGCAGACGCCCGGCAGGACCGGACCGGGGTTGGCGGGAGCCTGGGCCTGGGCCGCGGCGGACCCGGCGGCGAGAGACGCGAGGGCGAAAGCGCCGATTGCGAGCAGTTTCATCTTGAACCTTTGATGCGGAAAAATCGGCCGCGCTAGAACTGGGTGGAGGTCGAGAAGCGGAAGGTTTCTGTCTTGTCGTAGTCTTCTTTGCCGAGAATGTGGCTCAGATCGAAACGGATCGGCCCCATCGGCGAACGCCAGTGAATGCTCACGCCGGCCGAAGCCCGCAGGGCCAGGTCGTCGACGATATTCGTATTCAGCAGGCCGCCGGCGCCGGTGGTGTAGCGATCATCGAGAACGCCCAGGGTGCCGACGTCCGTGAACAGGGAGGTGCGGATGCCATACTGTTCCGGCAGCCCGTTGGGCACGGTCAGCTCAAGGGTGCCGATGGCGTAGAAATTGCCGCCCAGGGCGTCGTTGTTGGTGCCCGGCGTCAGGTCGCGCGGACCGATGCCGGCGGTCTCGAAGCCGCGGAAGCTGTTGCCGCCCTTGAAGAAGCGGTCGTTGATCCGGATCGGATCGCCGCCCCAGCCGCTGATATAGCCCGCGGAGGCGGTGGCGGTGACCACCCAGGACGGCGTGATTCCCCAGAAGGCCGAGACGTCCGCCTCGGTCTTCACATAGTTCACGTCGCCGCCGACGCCCGCAAAGTCCTGGCGCAGGGTGCCGGTCCAGCCGCGCGTCGGCCGCACCGGATCGTTCCGACGGTCGACCAGCAGGGTGTAGCCCGCCGAGGAGTTCAGGAAGGCCCCGACCTGGTCGCACAGGGCGTTGCTTCCGGAGCCGCTGCTGCAATAGCCGTCCGGAACAATGATCTCGTCGCTCTTCAGGAAGTAGCGGGTGCTCAGTAGGGTGTAGCCGTTGAGCGGGTAGGACAGGCGCAGGCCGCCGCCGGTCGAGCGATAGTCGTACGACGAATATTCGCTGAGGTCGTACCGCGAGTGGAAGGCGTCGAAGCCGGCGCGCAGGTCGCGACCGAGGAATTTCGGCTCGGTGAAGCGGAAATCGATCTGCTGGCGCAGCGAGCCCCATTCGACGCGGGCGACGACGTTCTGGCCGCGGCCGCGGAAATTCCGCTCGGTGATTCCCACGTTGACTACGAAGGAGTCGACCGAGCTGAAGCCGGCGCCCAGCGACAGTTCGCCGGTCGGCTGCTCGGTGACCGTGACATTGACCACAGACCGGTCAGGCGCCGTGCCGCGGGCTTCCTCGACGGTGACGTCCTTGAAGAAGCCCAGTCCCCGGAGATTGTTACGCGAGCGTTCCAGCAGGGTGCGGTTGAAGGCGTCGCCCTCGGTCAGCATCATTTCGCGACGGATGACATTGTCCAGGGTGCGCGTGTTGCCGATGACATTGATCCGGTCGACGTAGACGCGCTGGCCTTCCTTGACGTTGAAGGTGACGTCGACGGTGTCGGTTTCGGGATTGGCGCGATAGGTCGGCTCTATCTCGACGAAGGCGTAGCCCGCCGAGCCCGCCGCGAAGGTCAGGGCGTCGACCGCCGATTCGATCTTGTCGCTCTCATAGAGATCGCCGGTCCGGATCGGCAGCAGCAGCTTGAGGAAGTCGGGGTTCAGGCGGTCGTTCTCGGTGACGACGTCGACCGCGCCGAAATTATAGCGGTCGCCCTCGTCCACGGTCAGGGTGATGCCGAAGGCGCTGTCGTCCGGCGCCAGCTCGGAAATCGCCGACAGGACCCGGAAGTCGTAATAGCCGCGGTTGGTGTAGAATTTCCGCAGCTGCTCGCGATCGTAGTCCAACCGGTTCGGATCGTAGTTGTCGTTGGTCGTGAACAGGCGGTACCAGGCCGACTGCTGGGTCACCATGACTTCGCGCAGGTCGTTGTCCGAGAAGGCGCTGTTGCCGAGGAAGGTGATGGCGCGGACGCCGGTCTCGGGACCCTCGTTGATCTCGAACACCACGTCGACGCGGTTCTGGTCCAACTGGACGATCTTCGGCGTGACGGTCGCCGAGATCCGGCCCGACAGGCGATAGAGTTCGACGATCTTGCCGACGTCTTCCTGGATGCGGGCGCGGGTGTAGATGCCGCGCGGCTTCAGGGTGACTTCCTCGCGCAGCTTGTCTTCGGTGAGCGCGCCGTTCCCCTCGAACACGACCTGGTTGATGATCGGATTCTCGACGATCTCGACGACCAGGTCGCCGTTCGGCTGCACGCCCAGCTGGACGTCTGCGAACAGCTGGGTGCGGGTCAGGGTGCGGACGGCGACGTCCAGCACCGCCGCATCGACGACGTCGCCGGGCTGGATCGGCAGATAGGACAGGACCGTGGTCTGGTCGATCCGCTGGTTGCCGCGCACCAGGATGCGGTTGATCGTCAGCCGCTCCTCCTGCGGCGCGGCCTGGGCGGCGGCGGGCGGAGCAGCCTCGGCCGGAGCCGGCTGCGCCTGCGGCGCGGCCGGCGGCTGGCTCTGGGCCATGACGGGGCCGGACAGCCCTGCGGCGATCGCAAGGGCCAGCAGGCTGGGGCTCAGGGCCCTGGCGAAACGAAGGGCGGACGCATCTTGTTGGATCATTCGGGAAACCATCGGGGGCTGGCGTCGGCTCGTCATGCGAGCCCGCCGAGGAATTTGAACAGGCTCAGCTTCTGCAGGTCGTTCCAGGTCGCGAACAACATCAATCCCGCCAGCAAAGCAAGACCGACGCGATAGCCGACCTCCTGAACGCGCGCGGGGACTGGCCTGCGGGCCACAGCTTCATACCCGTAGAACAGCAGATGTCCCCCATCCAGAACCGGAATCGGCAGCAGATTAACAATGCCAATTCCGATCGAAACTATGGCGGCGAAGCTGATAAATGTCAGGGCGAGGTTGGCGGCCATGAAGCCGGGGTCGGGATTCGCCGCCACAGCCTGCTGGGTCACCCCCCCGGCGGCGCGGGCGATGCCGATCGGTCCGCTCAGCAGATCGCCCGATTCCTTGCCCGTGAAGATGCGGCCGATATAGGTCCCGGTCGTCGCCACGGTCCTGCCGATGGTCTCGATTCCCTTGCCCGCCGCCTCGACGGGGTTGAGTCGGCGGAAGCGGACGTCGGACTGCAGCGGAGCCAGAACCAGACCGATACGGGCGACGCGCACCCGTCCCGCCAGTTCATCCTGCTCGATGCGACGCGCGGGCGTGGCGACCAGGGTCACATCCCGCCCCCCGCGATCGACAACGAAGGTCAGCGGATCGCCCGCGCTGAGGATCACCGTATTGGTGACCTGCGCGCTCTCGAACACGGGTCGCCCGTTCACCGACCGGATCATGTCCATCGGGCGGAAGCCCGCCTCGGCGGCCGGGGATCCCGGTGCCACCTGATAGACCCGCGGCGGCGAGATCTGTTCGCCGACGACGCTGAACAGCAGGGTGAACAGCACCATCGACAGCAGGAAATTCGCCGCCGGGCCCGCCGCGACGATCAGCGCCCGCTGCCAGATCGGCTTGAAATGGAAATAGTCGCGCTCGGCGCCCGGGCCGTTCTCGGCGATGACGCGCTGGCGCAGCTCGGCCAGACCGGCCTGGTCGGGCACGCTCGAGGCGTCCAGGTCGCCGGAAAACTTCACATAACCGCCCAACGGCAGCCAGGCCAGCCGCCACTCGGTGCCGTGTTTGTCCGTGCGCGCGACGATGGTCTTGCCGAAGCCGATCGAGAACCGGTCGACCTTCACGCCGAAGGCGCGGGCGACCAGGAAATGACCGAGTTCGTGGATGGTGACGATAAACGTCAGCACCAACAAAAAGGGTACGATGTAGAGCAGCGCCTGACCGAGAAAGCCCGTCATGCCGATATCGGTCCCTCCGCCATTCAGGCTGCCGCCGCGAGACCGCGAATGATTGATTCCGCCATCCGTCGCGCCTGCGCATCCACGGCCAGGGCCGCGTCGCAGGCGCTGTCGGAACCGGAATCCACCCCCGAGGCCGTCACGCGCGACAAGGTGTCGGCGACGACTGCGGCAATATTGAGAAAGCCCAGTCGACGGTCAAGGAAGGCCAGGGCCGCAACCTCGTTTGCGGCATTGAACACGATCGGCGCAGAGCCGCCTGCCCGTAACGCCTGTCGCGCGAGTTTCAGGGCCGGGAACCGGTCCTCGTCCGGCGCCTCGAAGGTCAGCCGGCCAAGAGCGGCGAGGTCCAGCCGCGGGGCATTCCACGCCATCCGGTCGGGCCAGGCCAGGGCGTAGGCGATCGGCGTCTTCATGTCCGGCGGCCCCATCTGGGCCAGGGTCGAGCCGTCGATGTACTCGACCATGCTGTGAATGATCGATTCCGGATGGACCACAACGTCGATCCGCTCCGCCGGCAGGTCGAACAGATAGGCCGCCTCGATCGCCTCCAGCCCCTTGTTGGCCATGGTGGCGCTGTCGACCGAGATCTTGGCCCCCATGCTCCAATTGGGATGGGCCACGGCCTGTTCGGGCGTGATCGACTTGAGAGCCGCACGCGGCGTGGTGCGGAAGGGTCCGCCCGAGGCGGTCAGAACCAGCTTCGCCACCCGCTCCGGGGCCTCGTGGGGAAAGACCTGGTGGATGGCCGAATGCTCGGAATCGACCGGCAACAGCCGTCCGCCCGAACGTTTCACCCGGTCGATCAGGGCGGGGCCGCAGCAGACCAGGCTCTCCTTGTTGGCCAGGGCCAAGGTGGCGCCGGTGGCCGCGGCCGCCCAGGCCGAGCGCAGCCCCGCGGCGCCGACGATGGCGGCCATGATCCAGTCGGCCGGCCGGGCCGCGGCCTCGATCACCGCCTGCTCGCCCGCGGCGGCCTCGACGCCGGAGCCCGCGAGAGCGTCACGCAGTTCGTCCAGCCGGGCGGGATCGGCGGTCACCGCCAGCCGGGGCTTCCAGCGCCGCGCCTGTTCCGCCAGGCGGACGATATTGGCGCCGCCGGTCAGGGCCTCGACCTCGAAGGCGCCGCTTCCGGTCGCCTCGGCCTGGTCCATGAGGTCCAGGGTCGAACAGCCGACCGAGCCGGTCGATCCCAGCACCGTCACCCGCCGCCGGATCATGCCGCGCCGCCCATCAGGCCGACGACCAGCCGCCCGCAGGCCACCACCACGACCGCGAACATCAGACCGTCGACCCGGTCCAGCAGGCCGCCGTGGCCCGGGATCAGCTTGCCGGCGTCCTTGACGCCATAGCGCCGCTTCAACGCCGACTCCCACAGGTCCCCGGCCATGGTGGCCAGCGCCGCCGCCAGTCCCAGCGCCCCGCCCCACCAGGGGCCGATTCCCATGTCGAGGAATTGGCCCAGGAGAGCTCCCGCGACCGTGCCGGCGCCCAGTCCGCCGATGAAGCCCGACCAGGTTTTGTTCGGCGAGAACCGGGGCCACAGCTTGGGCCCGCCGACCAGGCTGCCGACCAGATAGGCCATGATGTCCGAGGCCCAGGCGATGACGAAGGCGGACACGGTCCATGCCAGTCCGCTCTGGGTGTCGACGTCCCTCAGCCAGATCAGCAGCACCGCCGGCCAGCCGAGGTAGAGCACGCCATAGGCGGCGTCGAGCGCCTCCTGGCCCCGATTGCGCGCGAACAGGCCGGCGGCCACGGCCCCGAACACCAGCATGACGAGGGCGAGCGAAAGCTGGCCCGCGTGCGCGGCCACGACGCCGGCGACCAGGCCGAAGGCCACCGCCCCGGCCATGACCCGCCATGCCTTCGCCGCGCTCATCATCGCCCATTCGGCGGCCAGCAGGGCGCTGGCCAGCAACATCAGGGCGAGGAACCACAGACCGCCGGCCCAGATGGCCAGCACCGCCGCGGGCGCCAGCACGATGGCCGATGCGGCCCTGAGGCCGATGTCGCTGGCCCTGAACGCCATCAGCCGGCCGCAAGGGCGGGCGCGGCGGCCTCGACGGGCGCCGTCCGGCCGCCGAAGCGTCGATCGCGATTGCGATATTGTTCGACCACGTCCGCCAGACCGTCCTCGCCATAGTCCGGCCAGAGCACATTCTGGTAGACCAGCTCGGCATAGGCGGCTTCCCAGAGCAGGAAGTTGGACAGTCGCTGTTCGCCCGAGGTGCGCACGATCACATCGACCGGCGGCGACCCCGCCGTGGACAGGCCGAGACCGAGGGCCTCCTCGTCCAGCGGCCCCGTGGCCCGGCCGGCCAGCACAGCCTCGACATGGCGCTGCGCCGCATCGACGATGTCAGCCCGGCCGCCGTAGTTGAAAGCGACCTGGAGCAGGAATTTGTCGTTGTGCGCCGTCGTCGCCTCGGCATGGTCGATGATGGCGACGATGTCGGCCGGCAGCCCCGCGCGGCGTCCCAGCACCCGGACCCGGACGCCCGCGCGTTCGAGCCGCCGAAGGTCGCTGGCGACATAGGAGCGGACCAGGCCCATGAGGTCGGAGACCTCGTCCGGCGGGCGGCTCCAGTTCTCGGTCGAGAAGCCGAACACGGTCAGACAGCGGATGCCGAAGCGGGGCGCGGCCTGCACGGTCCGCTTCAGCGCCTTGACGCCCTCGCGATGGCCCATGGCCCGCGGCAGGCCGCGGGCCGCGGCCCAGCGACCATTGCCGTCCATGATCACGGCGACGTGGCGCGGTCCGTCAGTCGGCGCGGAATGAGGGGGCTCGGCGGGCATGCGACGCGTATCCTACGGCAAATCGCGCCGTCAAACCTGCATGATCTCAACTTCCTTGGCCCTCAGGGCCTCGTCAATGCGCTTGATGGCCGCGTCCGTGTCCTTCTGGACCTCGGTTTCCATCTTCTTCTGCTCGTCCTGGCTGATCTCGCCGGCCTTCTCGGCCTTCTTGAGATCCTCATTGGCGTCGCGGCGGACGTTGCGAACGGCGATCTTCTGCTGCTCGGTGTATTTGCCGGCCAATTTGGCCAGATCCTTGCGGCGCTCCTCCGTCAGCGGCGGCACCGGGATGCGCAGGGTCTGCCCGTCGACGATGGGGTTGAGGCCGAGGCCGGCGGCGCGGATGGCCTTCTCGACCGGCCCGACCATCGACTTGTCCCAGACGTTGACCGAGATCATCCGCGGCTCGGGCACGCTGATGGCGGCGACCGAGTTCAGCGGCGCGTTGGAGCCGTAGGCCTGGACCTGCACCGGATCCAGCAGGCCGACGTTGGCGCGGCCGGTGCGCAGGCCATTGAACTCTTCCTTCAGGGCGGCCACGGACTTGTCCATGCGGTCGCGGTAGGTCTTCAGATCGGGCTTGGCCATGGTCGTTTCTCTCGCGTTTTCTTGGCTTTGGCGGCTCAGGCGGCCTTTTTGGACGAGATGACCGTAAAGGTCCCCTCCCCCGTCAACGTCCGACGCAGCGAATTGTCTTCCCGGATCGAGAAAACCACGATCGGAATGCCCGAGTCACGCATCAGGGCGATGGCCGAGGCGTCCATGACCTTCAGGTCCTTGGCCAGCACATCGTGATAGGTCAGGGCTTCATACCGCGTCGCGGCCGGGTCTTTCTTGGGATCGGCGGTATAGACGCCGTCCACGCTGGTGCCCTTCAGCAGGGCGTCGCAGCCCATTTCGGCGGCGCGCAGGGCAGCTCCCGAGTCGGTGGTGAAGAACGGCGCGCCGACGCCGGCGGCGAAGATCACCACCCGTCCCTTCTCGAGATGCCGCAGGGCGCGGCGGCGGACATAGGGCTCGGCCACGGCGTTCATGGTCAGGGCGCTCTGCACCCGGGTCTGGACGCCGATCTTCTCCAGCGCCGCCTGCATGGCCAGGGCGTTCATCACGGTGGCCAGCATGCCCATGTAGTCGGCGGTGGCTCGCTCCATGTCGCCCGCGGCCTTGCTCAGCCCCCGGAAGATGTTGCCGCCGCCGATAACCAGGCAGATCTCCACGCCCTCGCGCGCCACATCGGCCACGGCCTGGGCCACGACAGAGACGGTCTTCATGTCGATGCCATAGGGCTGGTCGCCCATCAGCACCTCGCCCGAGACCTTCAGCAGGACGCGCTTGTAGAGAAACTCGGGCGGGGCGTCGGGCATGGGTCGTCCTTGGGGCGGGGGATTCGGCTCCTTATACGGAGGCCGCGTGGCTGGTTCAAAGGGCAACGCAGCATTCCAACGTCCCGAATCCGTCATCCCCTGCGCTGACGCGGGGGATGACGGCGCCAGGGGATCACAGCCTCAGGATGATGGTCTCGACGATCGGCCGCCGGTCCCAGATCTGCTGGCTGGCCTTCTTCAGGGCGCGCGAGACGGCCTGTTCGATGACCATCTCGTCCTCCAGCGCCGGGCCCTTCAGCTTCATCACCGCCTGTTCGGCCCGTTCCGCCAGGTCGTCGAGCGCGTCGCCCAGCGGCGATTGCGCGTCGCCCGGCAGGCCGATGGCGCGCACATCGATATCGCTGACGATCTTGCCGCGCCGGTCCATGGCGAAGCTGACGATCAGTACCCCGTTGGTCGAGGCGTGACGGCGCTCGTGCAGGGCCTCGCCCTGTTCGGTGACCAGCCGCCCGCCGTCCACGTACAGCCGCCCGCTCGGCACCTCGTCGATGATCGCGGCCGGCCCGGGGGCCAGTCGAACCATGTCGCCGTTGCGCGGCGTCACCGTTTCGGGAACGCCGATGTCCTTCGCCAGATTGGCGTGTTCGGCCAGATGCCGGCGCATGCCGTGGGTCGGCACGGCGATCCGGGGCCGGGCCCAGGCGTACATCTGGCGCAGCTCCTCGCGGCACGGATGGCCGGAGACGTGGATGCCCGGGTGGTCCTTCTCGGTGTAGATGCGCACGCCGCGGTCGGTCAGCTTGTCCTGCAGCCGGCCGATCGACAGCTCATTGCCGGGGATGACCCGCGACGAGAAGATGCAGTGATCACCCTTGCTCAGCTTGATGTAGGGGTGGGTGCCCTCGGCCACCCGGGACAGGGCCGCGCGGGCCTCGCCCTGGCTGCCGGTGCACAGATACAGGATCTCGTCGGCCGGCCAGACTCGGGCCTCCTGTTCCGACAGGAAGGGTTTGATGTCCTGCATCATGCCGACGTGTTTGGCCGCCGAGGTGATCCGGTGCATCGACCGGCCGGCCAGCGACACGCGTCGCCCGGCGGCCTCGGCGGCGCGGATGACGCTGTCCATCCGGGCCACGTTCGAGGCGAAGCAGCCGACGGCGATGCGGCCCTTCAGGCCGCCGATCAGGGCGGCCAGGGCGTCGCGAACCCCGCCTTCCGACCCCGCCGATCCCTCGACGAAGACGTTGGTGGAATCGCAGACCATGGCCAGCACGCCCTCGTCGCCGAGGCGGCTGATGGCGCCGGAATCGGTGACTTCGCCGACGATCGGCTCATCGTCGATCTTCCAGTCGCCGGTATGCAGCACCGTGCCCAGCGGGGTGCGGATCGCCAGGCCGTTCGGCTCGGCGATCGAATGGGTCATGGTGATGAAGTCGACCGTGAACGGCCCGAGATCGATGGTCCCGCCCAGCGGCACCTCGATGATCTTGACCTGGTCGAGAATTCCCGCCTCGCGCAGCTTCTCGCGGATGAGGAAGGCGGTGAACGGCGTGGCGTAGAGCGGCGCCTTCATCCGCGACCACAGCCAGCCGAGGGCGCCGATATGGTCCTCGTGCGCGTGGGTCAGGACGATGCCGCGGATGGTCTCGCCCTCGAGGAAGGCGGGGTCGGGCACGATCACGTCGACGCCGGGCGTCGACAGGTCGCCGAAGGTCACGCCCACGTCGACCACGATCCACTCGCGGTTCGCCTCGGGGCCGTAGCCGTACAGATTCAGATTCATACCGATCTCGCCCGACCCGCCCAGCGGCAGGAAGACGAGTTCGTCGTTGGTTTTCTTTTTCATGCGTCCTTTAGATGGTGTTCCGCCGCCAGATTTCGAGCAGGCCGCGGATAGTCAGGTCCGGATCGAACCGGTCGATTGAGTCAGTTGCGCCTTCAAACAGGCTGGCGACGCCGCCCGTTCCAATCACGGTCATGGGTTTTCCCCACTCCGCCTTTATGCGTGCGACCATGCCCTCGATCAGGGCGACATAGCCCCAGAAGACGCCGGACTGCATGTTGGAGACGGTGTCCTTGCCGATCACCCGGTCGGGCCGCTGGATGGCGATGCGCGGCAGCATGGCCGCCGCCTCATGCAGGGCCTGAAGGCTCAGATTGATGCCGGGCGCGATGGCGCCGCCCTCGAAGGCGCCGTCGGCCGCGATCACGTCGAAGGTGGTGGCCGTGCCGCTGTCGATGACGATCAGATCGCCCGGATAGACCAGATGCGCCCCGATGGCGTTGACCAGCCGGTCCGCGCCCGCCTCGCTCGGCTTGGCGATCCGCGCCGTCATGCCCAGCTCGACATTGTCGCCGATCACCAGCGGCTCGACCGTCAGATAGCGGCGCGCCAGGTTGCGCAGGTTGAAGATCGACTGCGGCACGACGCTGGATATGATGCAGGCGTCCAGCTGGCCGATCGACAGGCCCCGCATGGCCAGCAGCTGGCTCAGCCAGACGGCGTATTCGTCGGCCGTACGGCTGCTCTCGGTGGCGGTGCGCCACTGGGCGATCCAGTCCGCGCCGTCATGGACCGCGAACAGCGTATTGGTGTTGCCCTGCTCGATCGCCAGCAGCATCACGCGGCCTCCCCGAAGAAGACGTCCCCGGCGGAGATCAGCCGCAGGCTCCCGTCCGCCAGCCTCAGTTTCAGCGCGCCGTCGGGCGCTACGCCCTCGGCCCGGCCCTCGACCGTCTCGCGGCCGAGCCGGGCTGTGGCCGGCCCCTCCAGCCCTGTCGTCCGCGCCCGCCAGGCGTCGAGGATCGGCTGGAAGCCCAACGTCTCCCAGCGCGTCATCCAGACATCGAAGGCCTCGGCCAGCCGGGCCGCGGCGACCTCGACCGACGGCGGCGCCGTCACATCGCCGCGCAGGTGATGGACCAGCGCCGTCGCCGGCCGCTCGGTCCCCATGGGCGCGGACGCCAGATTGACCCCGATCCCGACCGCCAGCCACAGGCCGCCGCCTTCGTGCGTCCCGGACTCGACCAGCACGCCCGAGGCCTTGTCTCCGGCGAGCATCACGTCATTGGGCCATTTGATCGTCACCAGCGACGGCGGCGCCCAGCCGTCCAGCAGGTCGGCCACGGCCAGGGCCGCCACAAAGGTCACCTGCGCCGCCTCGGCGGGCGATTTTTGCGTCACCTGGAGCAGGGTGGAGAACAGGTTTCCGTCCTGGCTTTCCCATTGCCGGCCACGGCGTCCCCGGCCTCCGGACTGGCGGCGCGCCACGATCCACAGCGGCCCGGTCTCGCCCGCCTCCGCGCGACGGCGGGCTTCCGCGTTGGTCGAATCGGTCTGGTCGAGCAGCAGGATGGGAGCGGCGGGCATCCGCCCCTACCCGGCTCCGAAGCCGGTCGCGGCGATGGCGGCGAAATGGTCGATCCAGCCGATGGCGACGATGACCAGCGGGAAGGCGAAGGCCGCCGAGGCCCAGGCGATGGTCCGGGCCTCGACCGGCGAGCGATCGGTCGGCTCCAGCCCCTCCGGCGTCGCGTCGAACCACATCAGCTTGATGATCCGCAGATAGTAGAATCCGGCCACCACCGAGGCCACCAGACCGGCGGCGCCGACCATCCAGTAGCCGGCGTCGGCGGCGGCCCCGAAGACATAGAATTTGGCCCAGAAGCCCGCCAGCGGCGGCATGCCGAGGACCGACAGCGACAGCGCGGTCAGCGCAATGGCCGTGATCGGCTTGTCCTTGCGCAGCCCGGCCAGATCGGCGATCCGCCGCACCGGCTTGCCGCCCCGCGACAGCGACAGCAGGATGGCGAAGAAGCCGAACTGGTCGATGACGTACAGGGTCATGAACACCAGCATGGCCTTGACCCCCAGGGTCGTTCCGGCCGCGATGCCCAGCAGGGCGTAGCCGATGTTCGCGATCGACGAATAGGCCAGCAGCCGCTGCAGATCCTTCTGCACCAGACCGCCGAACGCCCCGACGGCGAAGCTGATCAGCGAGATCAGGATCAGCACCTGGGCCCACTGGTCGTGCGAGCCGGCGAAGGCGCCTTCCAGCGTGCGCGCGATCAGCACCATGGCCGCGACCTTGGGCGCGGTGGCGAACAGGGCCACGACCGGGGTCGGCGCGCCCTCGTAGACGTCGGGCGTCCACATGTGGAACGGCGCGGCCGAGACCTTGAAGGCCAGGCCGCAGATCAGGAACACCAGACCGAAGATCAGGCCCGTCGATTGGTTGGCGGCCGCGTAGGCGGCGATCTCGTCGAACCGCATCGAGCCGGTGAAGCCGTAGATCAGGCTGGCGCCGTACAGCAGCAGGCCCGACGACAGGGCGCCCAGGACGAAATACTTCAGCCCCGCCTCGGACGCCTTCAGGTCGTCGCGGTGGAAGGCGGCCAGCACATAGAGGGCCAGCGAATGCAACTCGATGCCGACATAGAGGGAGATCAGGTCGCCCGACGAGGCCATCATCCCCATGCCGGCCGAGGCCAGCACGATCAGGATCGGGTATTCGAATTTCGCGATCCGAGCGCGGCGCATCCATCCGTCGCCCAGCACGATGGCCACGGCGCTGGACAGGAAGATCAGGGCCTTGCCGTACACGGCCAGCGGATCGGCGACATAGGCGCCGTTGAAGGCCTGGCCCAGCGGGCCGGTCACGGTCACCGCCGTGGCGGCGACCAGCAGGCCGATCGCCAGGATGGAGATGAAGCGCGCGCTCTTCTCGCCCATGAAGGCGCCGAGCATCAGCAGCACCAGGCCGCCGACCGCGAGGGTCGCTTCCGGAGCCGAGAGGTGAAGGGCGGAGATCAGGTCAGGCATCATGGTCTCACCCGCCGATCGCGGCGCGATAGGCAGTCGTCAGGGCCTCGACCGAGGCGGCGGTGTAGTCCAGCACCAGGCCGGGCTGCACGCCCAGCCAGAGGGTGCCGAGGATCAGCGGGGCGAAGATCAGCAGTTCGCGCTTGTCGACGTCGGTGATCGCCTTCATCGCCGGATTGGTGATCTCGCCGAACATGACGTTGCGGTACAGCGTCAGCGCATAGACCGCCGAGAAGATCACACCCGAGGCGGCGAACAGCGCCGTCCAGGTCGAGACCTCATAGATGCCGACCATGGTCAGAATCTCGCCGATGAAGCCCGAAGTGCCCGGCAGGCCGACATTGGCCATGGTGAAAAGCATGAAGATGGCCGCAAACCACGGCATCCGCGCCGTCAGGCCGCCGTACAGGGCGATCTCCCGGGTGTGCATCCGGTCATAGACCACGCCGACGCAGAGGAAGAGCGCGCCCGAGATCAAACCGTGGCTCAGCATCTGGAACACCGCGCCCTGCACGCCCTGGTCGTTGCCGGCGAAGATGCCCATGGTCACGAAGCCCATGTGGGCGACGGACGAATAGGCGATCAGCTTCTTCATGTCCGTCTGCCGGAAGGCGACCAGCGAGGTGTAGACGATGGCGATCACCGACAGGGCGAAGACCATCGGCGCGAACATCTGCGACGCCAGCGGGAACATGGGCAGGTTGAACAGGATGAAGCCGTAGCCGCCCAGCTTCAGCAGGATGCCGGCCAGGATGACCGACCCCGCCGTCGGCGCCTGGACGTGGGCGTCGGGCAACCAGGTGTGCACCGGCCACATCGGCATCTTGACCGCGAAGCTGGCGAAGAAGGCCAGCCAGAGCAGCGGCTGCACCGTCGGGCTGAAGGCGTATTCCTTGAGCGCCGGAATGCTGGTGGTGCCCGTCTCGGTCGCCATCCACAGCATGGCCAGCAGCATCAGGACGGACCCCAGCAGGGTGTAGAGGAAGAATTTGTACGAGGCGTAGATCCGGTTCGCCCCGCCCCAGACACCGATGATGATGAACATCGGCACCAGGGTGCCTTCGAAGAAGATGTAGAACAGGAACAGGTCCAGCGAGGTGAACACCCCGATGACCAGCGTCTCCAGCACCAGGAAGGCGATCATGTAATCGACCACCCGGTCCTTGATCGTGGTCCAGCTGGCGAGGATGCAGATCGGCATCAGGAAGGCCGTCAGCAGCACGAACAGGATCGAGATGCCGTCCACGCCCATGTGGTACTCGGCGCCGGCGAACCAGACATAGCGTTCGACGAACTGATAGGCGGCGCTCGAGGAATCGAAGGTCGCCACCAGCACCGCCGAGACCGCGAGGGTCACGACCGTGGTCAGCAGGGCGAGCCAGCGCGCAGCGCCGTCGGCCCCGCCTCTGTTGAGCAGGCGCGCGAGCAGGATCAGTCCCGCGCCGACCAGCGGCAGGAAGGTGACGACGCTGAGGATGAAGGGGATCTGGGGCAAGATCAGGCTCCCCACGCATAGATGGCGAAGGCGAGGAAACCGGCCACGCCGAGCAGCATCACGAACGCATAGTGATAGACATAGCCGGACTGAATTTTCGCCAGCCGGGCCGCGGATTTCAGCGACGCCCAGGCCGCGCCGTTCGGGCCGAGGCCGTCGATGATCTTCACATCGCCGATCTTCCAGAACAGGTCGCCGACCGCCTTGGCGCCCTTCACGAACACCACGTCATACAGCTCGTCGAAATACCATTTGTTGTAGAGGAAGGCGTGGACCACCCCGCCCCGGTCGGCCATGCGGCGCGCCATGCCTTCCTTCAGCACATAGAGCCAGAAGGCGGCGAAGGTGCCGATCAGCGTCAGGATCAGCGGCGACCATTTCACCCAGGTCGGGACCGAATGGCTCTCATGCAGGACGTGATTGTCCGGCCCGGTGAAGATCGCGCCATGCCAGAAGGCATGCTCGCCGTCGCCGATGAAATACGGCGCGAAGGCGAAGCCGGCGGCGATCGCCCCGACCGACAGCAGCAGCAGCGGGACCAGCATCACCAGCGGGCTCTCATGCGGCTTCAGCGGGCCATGGTGGGCGTGATCGTCATGCGCATGCCCATCGGCGTGACCGTCGGCGATCGGCTCGGCATGGGTTTCCAGCTGGGCGTGCGAGGCGTGGTCGTCGTGCGCGTGATCGTCGTGATGCGCATCCTTCCACACCGGCTTGTTGTGGAAAGTCATGAACACCAGCCGCCACGAATAATAGGCGGTCAGGCCGGCGGCGAGGATGCCGACGAAGAAGGCGAACAGGCCCATGGCCGAATGGCCGTTGGCGAACGAGGCGAAGGCGCTCTCGATGATCGAGTCCTTGGAATAGAAGCCCGCCAGACCGCCGACGCCGGGAATTCCTAGGCCGGTGATGGCGATGGTGCCGATGGTCATCACCGCATAGGTGACCGGCAGCAGCTTCCACAGCCCGCCCATCTTCCGCATGTCCTGCTCGTGATGCATCCCGTGGATCACCGAGCCGGCGCCGAGGAACAGCAGAGCCTTGAAGAAGGCGTGGGTGAACAGGTGGAACATGGCCGCCTGGTAGGCGCCGACGCCCGCCGCGAAGAACATGTAGCCGAGCTGCGAACAGGTCGAATAGGCGATGACCCGCTTGATGTCGTTCTGGGCCAGACCGACGGTCGCCGCGAACAGGGCCGTGACCGCGCCGGTCAGGGCGATAATGGCCGAGGCGACCGGGGCGTATTCATAGATCGGCGACAGCAGGCAGACCATGTAGACGCCGGCGGTGACCATGGTCGCCGCGTGGATCAGGGCCGACACGGGCGTCGGGCCCTCCATGGCGTCCGGTAGCCAGGTGTGCAGGAAGAACTGGGCCGACTTGCCCATGGCGCCGACGAACAGCAGGGCGCCGGCGAGGTCGAGCGCCGACCAGGTGTGGCCGAGGAAGACCCAGCCCGTACCGGCCTTCGAGGCGATCATCGGGAACAGCTCGGCGAACTGGATCGTGCCGAACATCCAGAACACCGTCAGGATCCCCAGGGCGAAGCCGAAGTCGCCGACCCGGTTGACCACGAAGGCCTTGATGGCGGCGGCGCTGGCGGTCGACTTCTTGTACCAGAAGCCGATCAGCAGATAGGAGGCCAGCCCCACCCCTTCCCAGCCGAAGAACAGCTGCATGAAGTCGGCGGCGGTGACCAGCGCCAGCATAGCGAAGGTGAACAGCGACAGGTAGGCGAAGAAGCGCGGCTTGTCGGGGTCCTCGGCCATATACCCCCACGAGTAGAGGTGGACGAGCGAGGACACGCTGGTGACCACGACCAGCATGACCGCCGACAGGGCGTCGATGCGGATCGACCAGACCGACTGGAAATCGCCGACGTTGATGAAGGGGAACAACTCGACCGTGAAGGCCTCGAGCCCGCCCCAGGTCCATTGGCTGAACACGATCCAGGCCACGGCGCAGGAGAAGAACAGCAGACCGGTGGTGATCGACTTTGAAATCAGGTCGCCGAGTCGCCGGCCGCTCAGGCCGACGATGGCCGCGCCGAGCAGCGGGGCGAAGACGCCGAGGGTGACGAGAAGCACGAGATCCACGGTCAGCCCTTCATCACGGAGGCGTCGTCAACCGCGATGTCGCCGCGGTTGCGGAAGAAGGTCACCAGGATGGCCAGGCCGACAGCGGCTTCGGCCGCGGCGACGGTCAGGACGAACATGGCCATGATCTGCCCCTGCACGTCGTTCAGATAGGCCGAGAAGGCGACGAAATTGATGTTCACGGCCAGCAGGATCAGCTCGATCGACATCAGGATGATGATGACGTTCTTGCGGTTCACGAAGATGCCGAAGACGCCGATGGTGAACAGGATGGCGGCGACCGCCAGATAGTGCTGCAGGGTGATTTCCATCAGACCAGATCCTCGGGAGTCACGCCGGCGCCGGTGGTCACGGACTTGACCTCCATGGCCGTCTTCGCGTCACGGCCGACCTGGCGGGCGACGTCCTGGCGCTTGATGTTGGGCTTGTGGCGCAGGGTCAGGACGATGGCCCCGATCATGGCGATCAGCAGCACGATCCCGGCCGCCTGGAAGATGTAGACATAGTCCGTATACAGAACGCGTCCGATGGCCTCGACATTGGTCATGTCGGGCGTGGCCGCGACCGGTCCGGCCGCATCGGCGGCGGCGCCCCCGCTGACCACGGCCAGCGAGATCATGATCATTTCGGCCAGCAAGATGCCCGCGACGATAGCCGCCAGCGGCAGGTAGCGGGCGTAACCCTCGCGCAGTCGCACGAAGTCGACGTCCAGCATCATCACTACGAACAGGAACAGCACCGCGACCGCGCCGACGTAGACGACGACCAGCAGCATGGCGAGGAACTCCGCGCCGAGCAGGACGAACAGTCCCGCCGACGAGAAGAAGGCCAGGATCAGCCACAGCACGCTGTGCACGGGGTTCTTCGCCGTGACGACCATCAGGCCGCCCAGCACGGCCACCGCGGCCAGCAGATAGAAGGCAATGCCTTGCAACATCGGAGGCCTTCGCCCCTTTCGGTTAGTGGAGGACAATCCCTTCCGGAATCGCCGTCCTGTTCAGCGTCTGCGCCTTACCGGTAAGGCGCGTCGAGTTCCAGATTCTTCGCGATCAGTCGTTCCCAGCGGTCGCCGTTGGCGAGCAGCCGGTCCTTGTCGTAGAGCAGCTCTTCCCGCGTCTCGACGGTGAATTCCGAGTTCGGCCCCTCGACGATGGCGTCGACCGGGCAGGCCTCGGCGCACAGGCCGCAATAGATGCATTTGACCATGTCGATGTCGTAGCGGGTCGTGCGGCGGCTGCCGTCGGCGCGCGGTTCGGCCTCGATGGTGATGGCCTGGGCCGGGCAGATGGCCTCGCACAGCTTGCAGGCGATGCAGCGTTCCTCGCCGTTCGCATAGCGGCGCAGGGCGTGCTCGCCGCGGAACCGCGGCGACTGCGGATTGCGCTCGAACGGATAGTTCACCGTGGCCTTGGGGCGGGCCATGTATTTCAGCGACAGGCCGATCGCGCCGACGGCGTCGATCAGAAGCGCGCCTTTCGCGGCCTGGACGAGACGGTTCAACATTACTGGCTGGCTCCGGACACGCCGCGGCAAAGGTCTTCCTTGCGCGGGTCGTCATCCCTTGTGATGCGGCACAGGCGTTCCCGCTCGGCCTGCTGGCGCAGGATCGCTTCCTGGCGGCGTTCCCACTGATGGGCCGACACCGGCTCGGGTTCATAGGTCGGGATGGTGCAGGCGGCCGTCGCCAGCGCCAGGGCGAGGATCAGGGCGCGGCTCATACCAGACCCGCCTTCTGGGCCACCAGCCAGCCGGAGACGACCACGACGCAAACCAGCGAGGTCGGCAGGAAGATCTTCCAGCCCAGACGCATCAGTTGGTCATAGCGGTAGCGGGGCACAAAGGCCTTCACCAGGGCGATCATGCAGAACCAGAACACGGTCTTGCCGAGGAAGGTGACCAGATAGATCCCCTGCTCCAGCCAGCCCGGCAGGCTGTCCAGCCAATACTGCGGCACGCCGGGGTTCCACCCGCCGAAGAACAGCAGGGTGATCATGGCGCACATGAAAACGATGTTGGCGTATTCGCCGATCATGAACAGCAGGTAGGGGGTCGAGCTGTATTCCACCTGATAGCCGGCCACGAGCTCGGACTCGGCCTCGGGCAGGTCGAACGGCGGGCGGTTGGTCTCGGCCAGGGCCGAGACGAAGAAGATGATCGCCATCGGGAACATCACCGCGATCGTCGGCCAGGTCCCGGCCCCGCCGCCGAAGGCGTACCAGTTCCAGAAGGCGCCCTGCTGCTGCGTCACGATCGAGGTCAGGTTCATCGAACCGGCCAGCAGGATGACGTTGATGATCACCAGGCCGATGGAGACCTCATAGGAGACCATCTGCGCGGCGCTGCGCAGCGATCCCAGGAACGGATACTTCGAGTTCGAAGCCCAGCCGCCCATGATGATGCCGTACACGCCCAGCGAGCTGATCGCGAAGATGTACAGGATGCCGACGTTCAGGTCGGAGATGACCCAGCCCGGTGCGAACGGAATCGCCGCCCAGGCGATGAAGGCCAGGATGAAGGTCAGCAGCGGCGCCAGCAGGAACACGACCTTGTCGGCGCCCGCCGGGACGATAATTTCCTTCAGCACGAATTTGAAGAAGTCGGCGAACGACTGCAGCAGGCCGAACGGCCCGACCACGTTCGGTCCCTTGCGCATCTGCACGCCGGCCCAGATCTTCCGGTCGGCCAGCAGCAGGAAGGCCAGCGAAATCAGAATTCCGACGGTGACGAGCAGGATGCCGCCGGCGGTGGCGAGGGTCCAGCCGAGAGGTGTGGTCCAGAAGTCCATCGCGCCTTACTCCGCCGCCATCGCGACCGGGGCGATCCGCAGGGCGGACAGCTCGGCCATGGTCACGCTGGCGCGCGTGATCGGGTTGTTCAGATAGGGGTTGCGCACCGTCGAGGCGAAGACGCTGTCGCCGAGATCGCCCTTCTTGCCCAGCGAGCCGGGGTCGAACGACGCCGGCGCCGGCAGGTAGTCGATGCGGCCGAAGGTCGGATGATCGGCCATCAGCTTCGCGCGCAGGGCGTCGAGGGTGTCGTACGGCAGGGTGTGGCCGACCATGGCCGACAGGGCGCGCAGGATGGCCCAGTCCTCCTTGGCCTGTCCCTTGGGGAAGACGACCCGTTCCGCCATCTGCACCCGGCCCTCGGTGTTCACATACAGGCCGGTCTTCTCCGTATAGGCCGCGCCCGGCAGGATGACATCGGCGCCGTGCGCGCCGCGGTCGCCATGGCTGCCCAGATAGACGCGGAAGGCGTCCGAACCGGTCGGATCGACCTCGTCGGCGCCGAGCAGGAACAGCACGTCCAGCGCGCCCGGCTTCAGCATGTCCCCCGCCGTCTTGCCGCCGACCGCCGGCACGAAGCCCATGTCCAGACCGGCCACCCGCGAGGCGGCCGTGTGCAGGACGTTGAAGCCATTCCAGCCGTCGACGACCGCGCCGACCTTCTTGGCCAGGGCGCCCAGCGCGTTCAGCACCGCCGGTCCGCCGGCGCCCGATAGCGCCCCGCCGCCGACGATGATCGCCGGCCGCTCCGCCTTCGTCAGCGCATCCATCGCCGCCTTGGGCAGCTTGGCCAGGGTCTTCGAACCGGCGCCCAGCCAGCTGTAGTCATAGGTCAGGTTCGCCTGCTCGCCGATCAGGCCGATCTCGCTGGTTCCCGCCAGCCACGCCTTGCGCAGGCGCGCATTCAGCAGCGGCGCCTCGGTGCGCGGATTGGCGCCCACGATCAGCACGGCGTCGGCCTGCTCCACGCCGGCCAGACCGGAGTTGAACAGCCAGCTCTCGCGGGGTCCGTACCCCAGCGCCGAGCCGTCCTGACGGCAGTCGGTATTGGCCGAGCCGAGGGCGCGGAACAGGTCCAGCGCCGCCTTCATCGATTCCGCGTCCTGAAGGTCGCCGGCGATGACGCCGATGCGGTCGGCCGGGGCGGCGTTCAGCTTCGCCGCCACCATGCCCAGCGCCTCGTCCCAGGAGGCGGCGCGCAGCTTGCCGTTCTCGCGCACGTACGGCTGGTCCAGCCGCTGGCGCTGCAGGCCGTCGACGGCGTAGCGGCTGACGTCTGACAGCCACTCCTCGTTGATGCCCTCGTTGACGCGCGGCAGGATGCGCATCACCTCGGCGCCCTTGGCGTCGGCGCGGATGTTCGAGCCGAGGGCGTCCATGACGTCGATGGTCTCGGTCTTCTTCAGCTCCCACGGGCGGTAGTGGTACTGCCACGGCCGGTGGGTCAGGGCGCCGACCGGGCACAGGTCGTTGACGTTGCCCGACAGTTCGCTGTCGACCGCCTTCTCAAGATAGGTGGTGATCTCGGCGTCCTCGCCGCGCGAGATCATGCCGATGTCCGGCACGCCCGCCACCTCCGTCACGAACCGCACGCAGCGGGTGCACTGGATGCACCGCGTCATGAAGGTCTTGATGGTCGGGCCCATGTTCTTTTCTTCGACCGCGCGCTTGTTCTCCGCATAGCGGGAGCCGTCGCGGCCGTAGCCCATGGCCTGGTCCTGCAGGTCGCACTCGCCGCCCTGGTCGCAGATCGGGCAGTCCAGCGGGTGGTTGATGAGCAGGAACTCCATCACCCCTTCGCGGGCCTTCTTGACCATCGGCGTGTCGGTGAAGATCTCCTGGCCCTCGGCGGCCGGCAGGGCGCACGAGGCCTGCGGCTTCGGCGGTCCGGGCTTCACCTCGACCAGGCACATGCGGCAGTTGCCGGCGATCGACAGCCGCTCATGATAGCAGAAGCGCGGAATCTCCTCGCCGGCGCGCTCGGCGACCTGGAGCACGGTCATCCCGGGCTCGAACTCGACCTCTACGCCGTTGACTTTCGCGATGGGCATTCGCCGCGACCTCTGCGTTTCTCTAAGCGGACCGGATCAGAACCAGGACCGGTTCCCCACGACATAGTCGCGGTGGAATTCGGCGTCCGGTTTGACCAGGTAGATGATGAATTCGATGAAGGCGATGACGCCGACGATCATGGGCGGAATGGCGAACAGCACCCAGCCGATCGTCCCGCACAGCAGCATGATGATCCCGGCCGTCGTCTTGCCGAGGTAGAATTTGTGGATGCCCAGCCAGCCCAGGAAGAAGGCCAGCAGGGCGGCGACGATCTTGTTCTTGTCGCCCGACAGACTGATCGGGGCGCCGGCGGTGATGTAGATGTTGGTCGCCACCCCGTCGGCGACCTCGTAATCGACCTGCTGTCCGGGGAACGCCTCCCGGGCGCCGCCCATCAGGCCGCCGCGCGTGAAGGTGTAGCGCACACCGTCGTCGCCGCTGATCAGGCCGGAGCCGGTATAGTCGTCGTAACTCAGAACCTTGCCGCGCATCAGTTCCTCCCCTGATCGTCTACTGCCGCCGCGCCGTCCGGGAGCGTCTGGCTGATCGTCACCGTCTCGCCGTCCAGAACGAAGCGGGTCACCGGATCGCCGGCCTGGTTCATCCAGCGGTTCTGGGCCGGGTCGGTCGCGTCGACAGGCTTCCAGGTGACCAGGTCGCCCTCGACCCGGCACTGGGCCCGGCGGCGGCCGCCGTCGACCGGCGCGCGCCACGAGGCGTTGACCACGCGGCCCTCAAGCCCGTCGATCTGGATGTCGGCGGTGGCCTGTCCGTGGATCTCGGCCAGCCCCGCCTGGCAAACCCGGCGCAGCTGGTCGGCCGTCAGCGTGACCGGCACGCTCGGTTCCGCGTCCGAGGCCGGGTTCACGGCCGAGACCGCCTCCGCCGGCGTCGGCGCAGCCGGCTCCGCCCGCTCGCCGCAGGCGGCGAGGGTCAGTCCGGTCAGCGCGATGACGGCGAAAGCCCGCATCCCCTACTCCGCCGCGATCGCATGGCCGGCGAAATTCGCGCGGCGGCTGCGGTAGGAGGAGATGCGCTCCTCGATCTCGTGACGGAAATGCCGGATCAGACCCTGCACCGGCCAGGCGGCGGCGTCGCCGAGGGCGCAGATGGTGTGGCCCTCGATCTGGGTCGAGACCTCCAGCAGCAAGTCGATCTCGGACGGGTCGGCCTCGCCGATCGCCATCCGCTCCAGCACCCGCCACATCCAGCCCGTGCCTTCGCGGCACGGCGTGCACTGGCCGCAGCTCTCATGCTTGTAGAAATAGCTGATGCGGGCGATGGCGCGGACCAGGTCGGTCGACTGGTCCATGACGATCACGGCTGCTGTCCCGAGGCCCGAGCGCATTTCGCGCAGGCTGTCGAAATCCATCAGCGCGGTTTCGCTCATCTCGCGCGTGATCAGCGGCACCGACGAGCCGCCGGGGATGACGGCCTTCAGATTGTCCCAGCCGCCGCGCACGCCGCCGCAATGGTCTTCCAGCAGCTGGCGCAGCGGGATGGACATCGCCTCCTCGACATTGCACGGCCGGTTCACATGGCCGCTGATCGACATGATCTTGGTGCCGGTGTTGTTCGGCCGGCCAAAGCCCGCGAACCACTCCGCCCCGCGGCGCAGGATGGTGCCCACCACCGCGATCGACTCGACGTTGTTCACCGTGGTCGGGCAGCCATACAGGCCGGCCCCGGCCGGGAACGGCGGCTTCAGCCGCGGCTGGCCCTTCTTGCCCTCCAGCGACTCCAGCAGGGCCGTCTCCTCGCCGCAGATGTAGGCCCCGGCGCCGTGGTGGATGTAGACGTCGAAATCCCAGCCGTGGACGTTGTTCTTGCCGATCAGCTTCGCCTCATAGGCCTGCTTGACCGCCGCCTCCATGCGCTCGCGTTCCAGCACATATTCGCCGCGCAGATAGATGTAGCAGGCGTGCGCCTGCATGGCGAAGCTGGCGATCAGACAACCCTCGATCAGCAGCTGCGGATCGTGGCGCATGATCTCCCGGTCCTTGCAGGTCCCGGGCTCGGATTCATCGGCGTTGACGACCAGATAGTGCGGCCGGTCCTTCACCTCTTTCGGCATGAAGGACCACTTCAGCCCGGTCGAGAAGCCGGCGCCGCCGCGTCCGCGCAGGCCCGAGTTCTTGACGTTGGTGATGATCCAGTCGCGCCCGAGGTCGAGCATGTCCTTCGTGGCGTTCCACGCGCCGCGCTTCTTCGCCCCCTCCAGCGTCCAGTCCTGGAAGCCGTAGAGGTTGGTGAAGATGCGGTCCTTGTCTTCGAGGATGCCGACCATGGTTCAGTTCGTCTCCCGCATGCGTTGGCGGTGATAGCGGGTGCGCAGGAAGATGGCGGCCAGCATCAAGGCCCAGCCGAGGGCGAGCGCGGCGTATCCGCCCCACTGCACCATCGGTCCGGCGGCGCCGGCGTAACCGGCGGCCCAGACCGCGATGGCGCCGCCGACAACCAGGGCGAAGCCAGCCAGGCGCTGGTTGCGGCCGACCATACGCAGCTCGGCGCGGTATTCGGCGATCCTGGCCTCGTCTGAGAGATCCGGACGCGTCATGCGGTCACCGGATCCGAGTTCGGCAGCTTCTTGATCTTCTTGGCCGCCGAGCCGTCATAGAGTTTCGGATCGGTCAGGGTCAGGGCCCCGCCTTCCGGCTCGGAGCTCGTGCGGCCGACGCGGCTGCCCGGCTTCGGCGTCTTGCCGGCGGCGAAGTCGTCGATGATTTGCGCCATGCTCTCGGCGGTCAGGTCCTCGAAATAATAGTCGTTGATCTGGGCCATCGGCGCATTCGCGCAGGCGCCCAGGCATTCGACCTCCTGCCAGGTGAAGCGGCCGTCGGCGCTCAGCACGTCCTTGGGGCCGATCTTGCTCTTGCAGACCGCCATCAGCTCGCCGGCCCCGCGCAGCATGCAGGGCGTGGTGCCGCAGACCTGGATCAGGGCGGCCGAACCGACCGGCTCGAGCACGAACATGGTGTAGAAGGTCGCGACCTCCAGCACCCGGATGTAGGGCATGCCCAGCAGCTCGGCGATCGCGCGCAGCGCCGGCTCGGGGCACCAGCCCTCCTGCTTCTGGACCAGCCACAGGATCGGGATCACCGCCGACTGGCGGCGGTCGGCCGGGTATTTGGCGATCCACCAGTCGCACTTCGCCTTGGTCGCCTTCGAGAAGGCGAACGAGGCGGGCTGTTCCTTGGCGAGACGACGAACGCTCATCGGTCCACTTCTCCGAAAACGATGTCGAGCGAGCCCAGGATGGCGCTCACGTCAGCCAGCATGTGGCCGCGGTTCATCCAGTCCATGGCCTGCAGCGAGCGGAAGCCCGGGGCCGAGATCTTGACCCGGTAAGGTTTGTTGGTCCCGTCCGAGACCAGATAGATGCCGAACTCGCCCTTGGGCGCCTCGACCGAGGCGTAGACCTCGCCCTCCGGCGTGCGGAAGCCTTCGGTATAGAGTTTGAAGTGGTGGATCAGGGCTTCCATCGACCGCTTCATCTCACCGCGCCGCGGCGGGACGATCTTGTTGTCCTCGACCATGACCGGCTCGCCGGGGCAGTTGCGCAGCTTGTGGATGCACTGCTCCATGATGTGCACCGACTGCTTCATCTCCTCGATGCGGCAGAGGTAGCGATCCCAGCAGTCGCCGTTCTTGCCGACGGCGATGTCGAAATCGAGATCGGCGTAGCATTCGTAGGGCTGCGACTTGCGCAGGTCCCACGGGATGTCCGAGCCGCGCAGCATCACCCCGGTGAAGCCCCAGTCCAGCGCCTGCTGTTTCGACACTACGCCGATGTCGACGTTGCGCTGTTTGAAGATGCGGTTCTCGGTGACGAGGGACTCGATGTCCTTCAGCGCCGCCGGGAATTCGCGGCACCAGCGGCCGATGTCGTCGATCAGGTCCATGGGCAGGTCCTGGTGGACGCCGCCGGGCCGGAAATAGTTGGCGTGCAGACGGGCGCCCGAGGCGCGCTCGTAGAACACCATCAGCTTCTCGCGTTCCTCGAAGCCCCACAGCGGCGGCGTCAGGGCGCCGACGTCCATGGCCTGGGTGGTCACATTCAGCAGGTGCGAGAGGATGCGGCCGATCTCGGAATACAGCACCCGGATCAACTGGGCCCGGTACGGCACGTCGACGCCCAGCAGCTTTTCGATGGCCAGGCAGAAGGCGTGCTCCTGGTTCATCGGCGCGACATAGTCGAGGCGATCCAGATAGGGCACGTTCTGGAGATAGGTGCGGGCCTCCATCAGCTTCTCGGTGCCGCGGTGCAGCAGGCCGATGTGCGGATCGACGCGGGTCACCAGTTCGCCGTCCAGCTCCAGCACCAGACGCAGCACGCCGTGGGCGGCCGGGTGCTGTGGGCCGAAATTGATCGTGAATTTGCGGTCGTCCAGCGCGCGGGCGTGGTCGGTCAGGCCGTCATCGAAGATGTCGGTGGCGCCGAGCGGCGGCGGGGTGTGGGCGTGGCCGTCAGCCATCAACGGAATCCTCGTCGTGCGAGCGCGCCTTGCGGGTCAGCGCCACCAGCCAGCCGAGGGCCAGCGTCAGCACGCCCATGCCCGAGACGGCGGCGGTCGAAATCTCCCAGTTGCCGGTCAGAACCGCCAGCGCCAGCGGCGTCGACAGCAGCACGGCCGAGGCGCCCAGAAGCGCACTCTGCAGCTCGCCGGCCGACAGCCGGCGAATGCCAGCCCCGACGGCCAGGGCCACCACGGCGACCATGATGGCCACGCCCAGCGACTGCAGCTGCGCCGGCTCCACCTCGGGCGCCCGCGTGAACCAGCCGGTCAGCCGCGCCCCCAGGGTGAACAGGAAGGCGGTCGAGAAGGTCACCAGGAAGAAGGATGAGGCCGATCGGATCGCGGCCTTGTTCATGGTCATGGCTCATCCCGCCTTCTCATCGCCGGGCAGGACAGTCGTCGGATATTCGGCGCCTTCCCACGGGGACAGGAAATCAAAGTTCCGGAACTCTTGGGTCAGTTTGACGGGTTCATACACAACCCGCTTCTGTTCCTCGTCGTAACGCACTTCGACATACCCGGTCATCGGGAAGTCCTTGCGGAGCGGATGCCCCTGGAAGCCATAGTCGGTCAGCAGCCGCCGCAGGTCAGGGTGACCCGAGAACAGCACGCCGTACATGTCGAACGCCTCGCGCTCGAACCAGTCGGCGCAGGGGAAGACCCCCACGGCGCTGGGCACCGGCTGGACCTCGTCGGTGGTCAGCTTGACCCGGACGCGCGCGTTCCGGGTCATCGACAGCAGGTGATAGACCACCTCGAACCGCTCCTCGCGGTCGGGGAAGTCGACGCCGCAGATGTCCAGCAGCTGCTGGAAGCCGAAGCGGTCCTTCAACGCTGTCAGCACCGCGAGGATGCCGGCGCGGTCGGTGATCAGCGTCAGTTCGCCGAAGGCCACCTGGGCCTCGACGCCCAGCGCCCCGACCATCTCCGCGCCCAGCGGCGTCAGGGCGGTCTCCAGTTCCTGGATGCGGGCCAGCGCGTTCATCGGTCGATCGTCCCGGTGCGGCGGATCTTCTTCTGCAGCTGCAGCAGGCCATACAGCAGCGCCTCCGCCGTCGGCGGGCAGCCGGGCACATAGACGTCCACCGGCACGACCCGGTCGCAGCCGCGGACGACGCTGTAGCTGTAGTGGTAATAGCCGCCGCCGTTGGCGCAGCTGCCCATGGACAGGACATAGCGCGGATCCGGCATCTGGTCGTAGACCTTGCGCAGGGCCGGAGCCATCTTGTTGGTCAGGGTGCCGGCCACGATCATCAGGTCGGACTGGCGCGGGCTGGCGCGCGGGGCCATGCCGAACCGCTCCATGTCGAAGCGCGGCATCGAGGCCTGCATCATCTCGACGGCGCAGCAGGCCAGGCCGAAGGTCATCCACATCAGCGAGCCGGTGCGGGCCCAGTTGATGACGTCGTCCAGCGAGGTGGTGATGAAGCCGCGCTCGCCCAGTTCGGCGTTCACGGCCTCGAAGAATTTGTCGTGGATGGCCGGATCATAGCCCTCCACCGACGACCGCGCGCCGGTGTTGAACATGGTCGTGCTCATCGGCGTCGCCAGACGCGAGGACGCCGGCCCCACGGGCGAGGTGCCCTGGTTGCCGACCCCGATCAGCGGGACGGTATTGGTCGTCACTCCCATTCGAGCGCGCCCTTCTTCCATTCGTAGATGAAGCCGACAGTCAGGACCCCGAGGAAGACCATCATCGACCAGAAGGCGAACACCATGCCCGAACGCGACAGGTCGAACATCGACACCGCCCACGGGAACAGGAAGGCCACTTCGAGATCGAAGATGATGAACAGGATCGAGACCAGATAGAAGCGCACGTCGAACTTCATGCGCGCGTCGTCGAAGGCGTTGAAGCCGCACTCATAGGCCGACAGCTTCTCGCTGTCGGGGTTCTTCGGGGCCAGCACCCAGGCCGCCAGCATGAAGCCGAGGCCGAGAACCGCCGCGATCCCGAGAAAGATCACGATCGGCAGGTATTCGAGCAGGAATGCATTCATCCGGAAGGGACCTTGTCCGCCGTCAAAGGGAGGGGCGGATTCGGCGCTTTCTAGCCCCGGAACCGCGCCCGTTCAAACCCATGTGACGAAAGGTTTTTATTGAGAGTGGTTCGCAGCTTTCCGACCGGCAGGACGCAGGTCTCCTGCGGCCGCCGGACCGTCGGAAAAACTGTCCCGGGCCGTCGCTTCGTCGCTTGACAGTGCGAGCCCCCCCCGCCTAAACGACGCCCCTCGCCGCGGAGCACTGCTTCGCGTCGGGAATACGCGGGTGTAGCTCAGTTGGTTAGAGTGCCGGCCTGTCACGCCGGAGGTCGCGGGTTCGAGTCCCGTCACTCGCGCCATTCCCATTGATATCGCAATCAGGGAATGGCGCGCCCCGCCGGTGTGAACCGGTCTCCCCGTCAGCGCAGCGTCAGCACTGCATCCTCGGCCGCCAGCGCCTGTTCGCGCCCCTCCGGCCCCGCCGTGATCTGCACGAAGGTGAAGCCGCGCGCGGTCAGTTCATCCAGCAGGCCCGGCAGGGCCCGGATCATCTGCGGCCGCGTCTCGTGCAGGATCAGCACCCCGCCCTCATTGCTCTCCATCGCATTCAGGGTGATCCGGGTGATGGATTCGGCGGAATAGCCGCGCCAGTCGTCAGTGCCGGCCTCGGCCGAGACCACGATGATCCCGCGCTGGTTCAGCCAGTCGGCCAGATAGGGCCCCTCGCCCAGGCCCGGAAAGCGGAACATCGGCTCGATCCGGGCCCGCTCCTCCGGCGGCGCATCGGCGAGGGCGGCCTCGAGGGCGGCATAACTCCGGCGCACCTCGGTGAGTTGGGCCTCACGCGCCCAGTGGCGGAGATAGGTCGGGTGCGACCAGCTGTGGCTGGCGACATTGTGCCCCCGGCGCACCACCTCGCGCACCTGTTCGGGATGCATCCGCACATACTGGCCGACGAAGAAGAAGGTCGCCTTGATCCCGCGCGCGTCCAGGATGTCCAGCACCTCGCTGTTGTACAGCGGGCTGGGGCCGTCATCGAAAGTCAGGGCGATGGCCCGGGGCGGCAGCGGCGTGCGGACATGCTGGATCGAACCGTAGCGTCCCGGGGGCAGGGTCAGCACGGCTTGTCCCGCCTGCGCGGTCGCCCGCGGCGTGTAGGGAATCTCGCTGCTCTCCGCGGGCGCACGGGGCAGCCAGACGGCGAAGACGGCCGTCAGGGCGATCAGATACAGACGCACACGCCCTCCCCCGAGGCTTCAGACCCGCACGCTAACGCCGCGACGCCGTCCAGCGAGCGCGCGCAACCCGTGGGGGAGATTGCAGGCTACGGGTTCCGGCCCGCAACCAGGACGTTCTGCACCCGGCGCCCCAGCGGATCGCGCGACTGCCAGGTTTCGCCCACCTCGGCGTCGACCATCTCGGTGCAGAAGCGCGGGATCAGCATATAGGGCCGCATATTGGTCAGGCAGACCCGCTCGCCGGTGACCGTCCAGCGCGCCGCCAGACGGCGCCCGTCAGAGAACTGCGCCGCATAGGTGCCGTCAGGATTGAACCAGTGCTTGACCCAGCCGCCGTCAGGATATCGGGACACCACGGTATTGCCGAAGACGGAATCGATCTCCGTCCGCCCCGGACCCGCAGCCAGACACGCGACAGCAAAGGTCGCTACGGCCAGCGATCGCAGCATGGATTACCCCTGTTCAGCCCTTCCCGACGGCGACTATTAACAATCAGTTAGGAAATGCCAAGCCCCGACACGCCGCGCCCGAATAGTTGACTCTGACGTGGGGGCTTCTATATGCGGCCCACGTTCGGGACAGGACTGGCGAATCCGCGCCGCCCGCTCGCCCAGAGATTCAGGGCGGTTCCGCGACATCGCACGACGGCCCGATGCGCGGGGCGTCCTTATCCAGTCCCAAGGACCTATGACCGAATTCTCCATGCTGGGCCTCTCGCCCACGACTCTCAAGGCCGTCGCCGACACCGGCTACACCACCGCCACTCCGATCCAGGCCTCGGCCATCCCGGTCGCCCTCGCCGGCCGCGACGTGCTCGGCATCGCCCAGACCGGCACCGGCAAGACCGCCGCCTTCACCCTGCCGATGATCGACCGGCTGTCCTCGGGCCGGGCCAAGGCCCGCATGCCGCGCGCCCTCGTCCTGGCCCCGACCCGCGAACTCGCCGACCAGGTCGCCTCTTCGTTCGAGAAATACGCCAAGGGCACCAAGCTGAGCTGGGCCCTGCTGATCGGCGGCGTCTCCATGGGCGACCAGGTGACCCTGCTGAACAAGGGCGTCGACGTCCTGATCGCCACGCCCGGCCGCCTGCTGGACCTGTTCGAACGCGGCAAGGTCATGCTCAACGGCGTCGAGATCATGGTCATCGACGAAGCCGACCGCATGCTCGACATGGGCTTCATCCCCGACATCGAGCGGATCTTCAAACTGACCCCGCCGCGCCGCCAGACCCTCTTCTTCTCGGCCACCATGCCGCCCGAGATCACCCGGCTGACGACCCAGTTCCTCAAGGACCCGACCCGGCTGGAGGCTTCGCGCCCGGCCATGACGGCCGAGACCATCACCCAGTATCTGGTCCGCATCCCCTCCAGCGATCCCAAGGCCAAGCGCGCCGCCTTGCGCGCCCTGATCGGCCGCGCCGACGTCCGCAACGGCATCGTCTTCTGCAATCGCAAATCCGAAGTCGACGTGGTCGCCAAGTCGCTGAAGCAGCACGGCTTTGACGCCGCCCCGATCCACGGCGACCTCGACCAGTCGCTGCGCATGAAGACCTTGGCCGCCTTCCGCTCGGGCGAGCTGAAGCTGCTGGTGGCCTCCGACGTCGCCGCCCGCGGGCTCGACATCCCGGACGTCAGCCACGTCTTCAACTACGACGTCTCGCACCACGCCGACGACTATGTGCACCGCATCGGCCGCACCGGCCGCGCCGGCAAGCTGGGTCAGACCTTCATGATCGTCACGCCGGCGGATGACCGCTCGCTCGACAAGGTCCTGAAGCTGATCAAGATGGCGCCGGAAGAACTGGTCCTGGACGGCCTCGACTTCGCTCCCGGCAAGGAACAGCCTCGCCGCGACGGCGGCCGCGAAGCGGCCCGCACCGAACGGGCTCCGGCCCGCGGTCGCAGCCGCGGCGGACGCGAGACGCCCCCGGACGCCGCTCTCGAGCCGGCGCCGACGCCCGAACCCGCCGCCGCGGAGATCGCTGACGAGATCCTGGCTGCCGACGTGCCGACCGCAGACGCCCCCAAGCCGCGCCGGACCCGCAGCCGCCGCGGCGCCCGCCCGGCGGCGGCCGAATCCGCCGTGTCCGCCGACGCGCCGGCCGCCGCGCCGGTCGCAGCCGCGGCGGACGCGCCCGTGGCCGCCTCGCCGGACCGGCCAGTGCAGGAAACCCACCTGCGCCAGTCGGATCGTCGCGGCGACAGCGCCAGTCCGGAACCGCAGCGGTCCAACGGCCGTCCGTTTGGCGAGGGGGACGTTCCGGCCTTCCTGCGTCGGCCGGTCACCCTCAAGCGCTGAAACCTCTCCCAATTCGTCGGTCAGCGAACCGGATTTAACCGGTCGTTACGGAACCCCCGCTTAGCGTGGCCGCCATCAAGGGGTCGCCGGGGGCGGCGCGTCGGGGAATTCGTATGGCGGCTCAGCTCGAAACCACTCTTCGGGGTCCGGAAGCCTACGGTTTGGCGCGCCGGGTCATCGAGGCGATGGAAGAGGCTGGCGTCTGGCCGACTCCCCTGAATTTCGAGATCTGGGTCCACTACCTCGGCGATCCGGAAGGTCCGCTGGGCCGTGAGATCAAACGCCTGCTGGCGGCCTCCGAGCCCTTCACCGAGGCGACGGCCGATATGCTGGCCGCCGAATACCTGCCGCGCGGGCGGCTGACCGAGGAGATCCGCGACGCCGGCCGGGTGCTGGACCGCGAACTGTCCAGCGTCTCCGAAGCTATCGCCAACGCCCACAAGTCGCAGGCCGCCTATGGCCAGACCCTGGACAAGGCCGCCACCAGCATCGAGGCCGCCGGCGACGGCAAGGGTCTCCAGGCCATCGTCTCGGGCCTGACCAGCGCCACCCGCAAGGTCCAGCGCGAGAACGAAACGCTCGAAAAGAAGCTGGACGCCTCCACCCGAGAGGTTGCCCGGCTGCGCGAACACCTGGAGCAGGTGCGCCGCGACGCCATGACCGACGCCCTGACCAATCTGGCCAACCGCAAGGCGTTCGATGAACATCTGGAATCCGCCTGCGCCCAAGCCGACGCCGAGGGCGGCGCCCTGACCCTGGCCGTGCTCGACATCGATCACTTCAAGCGGTTCAACGACACCTGGGGCCACCAGACCGGCGACCAGGTGCTGCGCTATGTCGCCAGCGTCATGGGCCGGGTGGCCAGCGCGCCGCGCATTGCAGCCCGCTACGGCGGCGAGGAATTCGCCATGATCTTTCCGCGGGAGAGTCTCGCCCAGGTCCAGAACGCGCTTGAGTCCATCCGCAAGGAGATCGCCTCCCGGTCGCTGCGCCGTCGCTCGACGGACGATGAGCTCGGCGCCGTGACCCTGTCCGCCGGCTTCGCCCAGCGCCGGCCGGGCGAGAGCGCCTCCTCCCTGCTGGATCGCGCCGACACCGCCCTCTACGCGTCCAAACACGCCGGGCGGAACCGCGTCACCAGCGCGGAACGGCTCGCCGAGGCCGCCTGAAGCCTTCCGCGCCGGACGTTTCACGTCATAGTGGATGAATGCGCAGCTTCGCCTTCAACCTCGCCTACTGGCTCCTGTCGATCCTCTACGCCTCGGCGGCGGCCTTCGCCGCCCTCGCCCCCGGCCGAGGCGCGACCGGCTGGATCATCCGCCGCTATGTGAAGCGGATGGTGCAGGCCATGCGGCTTTTCGCGGGCATCCGCGTCGAGGCGCGCGGGCACGATCGTCTGCCGTCGGGCGCCTTCATCATCGCCTCCAAACACCAGAGCTGGGGCGACGGCTTCGTCACCTATGACCAGTTCGACGACCTCGCCTTCGTCACCGGCGACCATCTGGAGAAGTTTCCGCTGCTCGGAACCGTGCTGCGCAAGCTGGGCGCCATCGTGGTCAACAACTGCGGCGGCCGTGAAGCGCGCGAGGCGTTGAAGCACCGCTCGGCCGACGCCCACGCCGCCGGCCGCCGGATCCTGATCTATCCCGAGGGCAACCTGGCCAGGGTGGGCGAGAAATTCCGCTACCGCTCCGGCGTCTGGCACATGTACCGCGACTTCGACATGCCGGTCGTGCCGCTGGCCACCAACCTCGGCCTGTTCTGGCCGCAGGAGGAATTCCGCAAGACCCCGGGAACGGCGACGCTGGAGTTTCTCGACCCCATTCCGACCGGCCTCGGCAAGGAGGAATTTCTCGCCCGGCTGGAGGCCGCTGTAGAGGACCGGACGGCGGAGCTGATCGCCGAAGCGACAGGGCGGCCCGTGACGCCGGCCATCCGGGTGCTCGCGCCGGATGAGGCCGCCCGCGCCGGCAAGGCCGCGCCCGTCACGGCTTGAGCTTTTTCGGCTTCCGCTTCTTCGCCGCCTTGCGGACCGCCGCCGCGATCGACGCCCGCGCCCAGCCCAGGGCCTCGTCCGGGTCGTCTGCGGCGGTTTCGGGCAGGCTCCAGTAGGCCATGCCCATCACCTGGCCGTCCTTCGTGGGATAGGTGAACTGCCGGGATCCCGCGGCCCGCAACGCCGGCTCGTTCTCCTCATCGACCTTCAGCCAGACGACGCCGTCGTCCAGCAGGGCCCAGATCAGATCGTCGGCATAGACGGCCGCCGCCCCGAACATCGGCCTGATCCGCATCGGGCCCAGGCCGGCGAAATGCTCGCGCACCCATTCGCCGAAGTCGGAATCATAGGCCATAGTCAGTCGGCGTCCAGCGCCTTCGCGGGAATGATGGTGACGCTCTCGCCGCAACCGCAGGCGTCGGTCTGGTTGGGATTCCGGAACACGAATTTCGAGGCCAGCTTCGTCGTCTCATAGTCGATCTCCGACCCGATGAGGAACAGGATCGCCTTGGGGTCGATCAGGATGGTGACGCCCTTGTCCTCGACCACCTCGTCCAGGGGCTCGATCGTCTCGGCATAGGCGAAGGTGTATTCCTGCCCCGCACAGCCGCCGTTCTTCACCCCGACGCGCAGGGCGACATACGGCTTGTCCGCCTTGGCCATGATGTCGCGCACCCGCGCAGCGGCCGCGTCGGTCAGGCTGACCGCCTTGGGGCGCGGGCGACGCGGGCGGGGCGTGGTCTGAAGCTCGGTCATCGGTCGATCCATCAGAACATGTTCAGGGCCAGCTTGGCCTCGTCGCTCATCTTCGAGGGATCCCACGGGGGATCGAAGGTCAGTTCAGCCCGCGCGGAGCGTACCCCGTCGACCTTCATCACCGCCTGCTCGACCCACAGAGGCATCTCCCCGGCGACGGGACAGCCCGGCGCCGTCAGGGTCATCTCGATCACCACATCGCGGTCGTCGGACAGGTCCACCTTGTAGATCAGGCCCAGCTCATAGATGTCGACCGGGATCTCCGGGTCGAACACCGACTTCAGCGCCTCGATGATGTCGTCCGTCATTCGGTCGATCTCGGCCTGGGCCAGGGCGCTCTTCTGCGGCGCGTCCCAGGCTTCGGCGAAGGCCGCGCTGTCGGTCTTTTCGGTCGTCGGGTCGCTCATGCGAAGAACTCACGGGCCTTGATCAGGGCGTCGGCGAAGGCGTCGGCGTCCTCGGGGGTGTTATATAGGGCGAAGCTGGCGCGGGCGCTCGACGTCAGGCCGAACCGTCTCGCCAGCGGCTCGGCGCAGTGCAGGCCGGCGCGCACAGCGACGCCGTAGCGGTCCATCACCTGGGCGATGTCATGGGCGTGGGCGCCCTCGACGGTGAAGGTCAGGATGGCCCCCTTCCCTTCGGCCGTGCCGATCACCCTCAGCCAGTTCAGTCCCTCGAGCCGGGCGAGGGCGCGGTCGTAGACGGCCCGCTCATGCGTCGCGACGGCGTCATGGTCGAAGCGCGACAGCCATTCGATCGCCGCCCCCAGGCCGATGGCCTCCAGGATCGGCGGCGTCCCGGCCTCGAACCGGTGCGGCGGCCTGGCATAGCGGACCGCCTCCTCCGTGACCGTCTCGATCATCTCGCCGCCGCCCTGATACGGCGGCAGGGCCTCCAGAGCTTCGCCGGTCCCGTACAGCGCCCCGATGCCGGTCGGGCCGTACAGCTTGTGGCCGGTGAAGGCGTAGAAGTCGCAGCCGATGGCCTGCACGTCCGGCGCGGCGTGCACCGCCCCTTGGCAGCCGTCGATCAGCACCCTCGCCCCGACGGCGTGCGCCATCTCGGTCATCGCCCGCACCGGATTGATCGTGCCCAGCACGTTCGACATATGGGTGACCGCGACCACCTTCGTCCGCGGCCCCAGCAGGTCGGCATAGGCCGCCATGTCCAGCGAGCCGTCGTCCAGCACCGGTATCCATTTCAGCACCGCCCCGCGCCGCTCGCGCAGCATGTGCCAGGGAACGATGTTGGAGTGGTGCTCCATCTGGCTGACGAGGATTTCGTCGCCCGCCTGAATCGACTGCCCGATGCCGGCGGCCACCAGATTGATCGCCTCGGTCCCGCCCTTGGTCCAGACGATGTTGGAGGACACTTCAGCGTTGAGGAACCGCGCCACGCTGTCGCGCGCCGCCTCGAAGGCCTCGGTCGTCTCGTTGGCCAGCGTATGCAGGCCGCGGTGGACGTTGGCGTAGCTGCCCTCCATCGCCGCCGTCAGGGCGTCGATCACCGCCCGCGGCTTCTGCGCCGAGGCGGCCGAGTCCAGATAGACCAGCGGCCGGCCGTTCACCTGCCGCGACAGGATCGGGAACTGCGCCCGGGCGGCGTAGGGGTCGAAGATCTTCACAGGCGAGCCGTCAGCCATTCCCTCGCCACCTCCCGCGCGCCCTCATGTTCGATCCGGTCGACCACCTCGATCAGGAAGGCCTGCGTCAGCAACGCCCGCGCCTCGTCGAGCGGTAGGCCGCGCTGCTGCATGTAGAACAGCGCCGCCTCGTCCAGATTCCCCACCGTATTGCCGTGCGCGCACTGCACGTCGTCGGCGTAGATTTCCAGCTCCGGTTTGGCGTCCACCTCGGCCCGTTCGCCGAGGATCAGCGCATGGTGGCCCATCCGCGCATCCGTACCGTCGGCGCCGCGCTCGACCACGATCTTGCCCTGGAAGACGCCGCGCGCCGTGTCGCGCACCACGCCCTTGGTCAGCTGGCTGGTCGTCCCGTTGGCGGCGACGTGGTCGACCACCGTCGTCAGGTCGGCCTGCCGTTCTCCCGACAACACATAGACTCCGTCCAGCCGCACATCCGCGCCCTGGGCCCGGTGCGTCAGCTGCGTCTCGTGGCGCTGCAGCTTCGCGCCGGTCGTCAGGATCGTCTGGCGATAGAGCCCGCCCGCCTCGACCCGCACATTCGCCTGGGTAATCGAGATCGCATCAGCCGGCTCGTCGGTCAGAACCACCCGGGTCACCTCGGCGCCCCGCGCCACATCCAGCTCCAGCCGGTTGTGAGCGACCCAGGCCGAGCCTTCGCCCTCGTGGCTCTCCAGCAGCAGCAGCTTCGCCCCGGCCCGCACCGAGAGGCGGGCGGTCAGGGCGTGGCCGGTCCCCTCCGCCCGCGAAATCAACCTCAGGCGCACCGTCCTGTCGCCCGAGACCATCAACTGCGTCTCGCCCACGGCCCGGCCGTTGACGAAGACCATGGCCTCGCCGCCGAGGACCTCGAACGGCCCGCCCCCGACCAGCGGCACGGTCGCCGACGGCGACGGCGGCGGGGCCTCACGCAGATAGCGGCGCAGATCCGAATATTTCCACGCCTCGACGCGCTTCGAGGGGAAGCTGGAGGCGTCCTTCAGGTCAATGATGGGAAGGGCGTTCACGCCGCCTCCATCGCGTACTTGTCGTAGCCCTCGGCCTCGAGCTGCAGCGCCAGCTCCGGCCCGCCGGACGCCACGATCCGGCCGGCGGCCAGCACATGCACCCGGTCGGGTTTGATGTAGTCCAGCAGCCGCTGATAGTGGGTGATCACCAGCATGGCGCGGTCGGGCGAACGCAGGGCGTTGACGCCCTCGGCCACGATGCGCAGGGCGTCGATGTCGAGGCCCGAATCCGTCTCGTCGAGAATCAGCAGCGACGGCTCCAGCAGGGCCATCTGCAGGATCTCCATCCGCTTCTTCTCACCGCCCGAGAAGCCGACATTGAGCGGCCGCTTGAGCATGTCGAAATCCATCTTCAGCGCCGTCGCCGCCGCCTTGACCAGCTTCAGGAAGGCGGGGGCCGAGACCTCCTCCCCGCCGCGCGCGCGCTTCTGGGCGTTCAGCGCCGTGCGCACGAAGGTCAGGGCGGGGACGCCGGGAATCTCGATCGGATACTGGAACGACAGGAACACGCCCTTTGCCGCGCGCTCGGCCGGCTCCAGACCCAGCAGGTCCTCGCCCTTCCACGACACCGAGCCCTCGGTCGCCTCATAGCCGGGCCGCCCCGCCACGGCGTAGCCCAGGGTCGACTTGCCGGCCCCGTTCGGCCCCATGATCGCGTGAACCTCGCCCGCGGGAACGTCGAGCGTCAGCCCCTTGAGGATCGGCTTGTCGCCGACGGAGACGTGGAGGTTGGAAATGCAGAGCATCAAGAAAAGGCCTTCGCCATCCAGGAATGGGTGATTGCTCCGGCGTCCCTGTCTTCGGAGATTCGCAGATATTCCGGCGAAGTCAGAAAAGCCTGAGCTGTTTTGGAGTCGGGGAACCGCATCACGACAATCTTGTCGGCACGGTCTCCGGCAAGCGTCGTCGGCCCCTCGTCCGCAGCGAGGATCTGCCCGCCGCTGCCGGCGAAGATCACCGGGAAAGCCGCCTGATACTGCCGGTAACGAGACAGATCGGTGAAATTCAGCTTGGCGATCACGAGAACGGCGCTCATCCGACCGACCCTTCCAGACTGATCGCCACCAGCTTCTGCGCTTCCACCGCGAACTCCATCGGCAGCTTCTGCATCACGTCGCGGACGAAGCCGTTGACCAGCAGGGCCACCGCCTCCTCCTGCGAAAGCCCGCGCTGCTGGGCGTAGAACAACTGGTCGTCGGACAGGCGCGTCGTCGTCGCCTCGTGCTCCAGCTGAGCCGAGCCGTTGCGCGCCTCGATATAGGGCACGGTGTGCGAGCCGCAGTCCTTGCCGATCAGCAGGCTGTCGCACTGGGTGAAATTGCGCACGCCGGTCGCCTTGGGATGCACCGAGACCAGGCCGCGATAGGTCGAGTCCGACTTCCCCGCCGAAACCGCCTTGGCGATGATCCGGCTCTTCGAATTCTTGCCCAGATGGATCATCTTGGTGCCGGTGTCGGCCTGCTGATGTCCGTTGGTGATGGCGATCGAATAGAATTCGCCCGAGCTCTCCTCGCCCTTGAGGAGGCAGGACGGATATTTCCAGGTCACGGCCGAGCCGGTCTCCACCTGCGTCCACGATACCTTCGACCGGTCGCCGCGGCAGTCGGCGCGCTTGGTGACGAAATTGTAGATGCCGCCCTTGCCCTCGGCGTCGCCGGGGTACCAGTTCTGCACCGTCGAATATTTGATCTCGGCGTCGTCCAGCGCCACCAGCTCGACCACGGCCGCATGCAGCTGGTTCTCGTCGCGCATCGGCGCGGTGCAGCCCTCCAGATACGAGCAGTAGCTGCCCTTGTCGGCGATGATCAGCGTCCGTTCGAACTGGCCGGTCTGGCTCGCATTGATGCGGAAATAGGTCGACAGCTCCATCGGGCAGCGCACGCCCGGCGGGATGTAGACGAACGATCCATCCGAGAAGACCGCGCTGTTCAGGGCCGCGAAATAGTTGTCCGAGACCGGCACCACCGAGCCCAGATATTTACGAACCAGCTCAGGATGTTCGCGCAAGGCCTCGGAAATCGGCATGAAAATCACCCCGACCTTGGCCAGCTCGGCCTTGAAGGTGGTGACCACGGAGACGCTGTCGAACACCGCGTCCACCGCATAGCGCGGCGCGCCCTCGACCCCCGCCAGCACCGCCTGCTCGCCCAGCGGAATGCCCAGCTTGGCGTAGATGGCGAGGATTTCCGGATCGACCTCGTCCAGCGACTTGGGCCCGTCCTTCTTCTTCGGCGCCGCGTAGTAGAACAGGTCCTGATAGTCGACCGGCGTGTATTTCACCGACGCCCAGGTCGGCTCCTCCATCGCCTGCCAGCGCTCATAGGCGGCCAGACGCCATTCCAGCATCCATTCCGGCTCGCCCTTCTTCTCGGAGATGAAGCGCACGATGTCGGCGTTCAGCCCGCGCGGGGCGTATTCCGTGTCGATATCGCTGGTGAAGCCGTGCTCGTACTTCTCCAGCGCGGCGACGGCGTCGATGGTCTTCTGGACAGCGGCCATCAGGCGTCGACCTTCGCCCGCCCGGCGGTGCGCGCGCGGTGCTTCTCATACGCGGCGACCCAGGCGTCGGCGAACCGGACCCAGTCCTCGCGCGTCGTGCCCCAGCCGCCCGAGACGCGCACGCCGCCGGTCGCCAGATGATCCAGCCCCATGGCGCTGATCGTCTTCGAGGGCTTGGTCTTGCCCGAGGAACAGGCGCTGCCGGCCGAGACCATCACGCCCTGCAAGTCGAGGGTAATCAGTTGCTGCGGGCTGTCCCAGCCCTCGACGGCCATGAACAGGGTGTTGGGCAGGCGTTCGGCCGCTTCGCCGATGATGGTCGCCCCCGCCGCCTTCACCCGGGCCTCGGCCGCGTCGCGCCAGGCCGCATGGGCCATGGCCTCGGACAGGTCGCGGGCCGCGCAGTCGGCCGCAACGCCGAAGCCGGCGATGCCGGGCACATTCTCGGTGCCGGCGCGCAGCCCCCGCTCCTGCCCCGCCCCGTGCAGGGTGCGGACGATCGGGACGCCCTCCTTCGAGACCAGGGCCCCCACGCCCTGTGGCCCGCCCAGCTTGTGCGCCGACAGGGTCAGGGTGTCGGCGCCCAGCGCCCGCATGTCGACGGGAATCTTGCCCGCCGTCTGGATGGCGTCGACGTGAAGCCAGCCGCCGACGGCCTGCACCATCAGTGAGGCCTCGGCGATCGGCTGAATCACGCCGCTCTCATTGTTCGCATGATGGATGGCCACCAGCGCCCGGCCGCCCGGGCGGCCCAGGGTCACCGCCAGCCAGGCCAGGTCGACCACGCCGTTCGCATCGACCGGCAGGATCTCGACCGGCACGCCGCTGACGTTCGCCGCCTCGGCCACGCAGGGATGTTCGGTGGCGCTGACGATCAGCCGCTCGCAGCCCGCGGCGATGGCGCTGGCCACGGCCTGGGCGTTCGACTCCGTGCCGCCGCTGGAGAAGACCACCGCCGTCGGATCGGCTCCGACCAGATCGGCCACCTGGGCCCGCGCCGTCTCGACCCGGGCCCGCGCCCGCCGCCCGGCGGCGTGCACCGCATTGGGATTGCCGCCCTGGGCCAGCACCTCGGCCATCAGGGCCTGTACTTCCGGGCGAACCAGGCCCGAGGCATTGTAGTCCAGATACGCGCCGCTCACGCCGCCACTCCCACTTCCGATTCCGTCGCCCGGCGCCGAGCCCCGGTGCGGTTCATCACCACATCCTCCAGCGAAACGCCGGCCAGATAGCGGTGGATCTCGTCGCCGAGGTCCTCCCACAGATTGTGGGTGATGCAGCGTTCGCCGGCCATCATGCAGCCCTTGGGCGAGGAATGGCCGACGCAACGGGTGGCGCGGATGGGCTCGTCGACCGCCAGGACGATCTCGGCCACCACCGTCTCATGCGCCCCCTTGGCCAGACGGTAGCCGCCGCCGGGACCGCGCACGCTCTGCACCAGCCCGCCCTTGCGCAGCCGCGCGAACAGCTGTTCCAGATAGCTCAGCGAGATCTCCTGGCGCGTCGCGATCTCGGCCAGGGACACGGCCCGGACCACGCCGCCGCTGTGCCCGTTCTTGGCCAGATCGGCCATCGCCATCACGGCGTATCGTCCCTTGGTCGACAGACGCATCGCACACCTTCAAAAATCGCGCGCTTTTCGAGGGTCCTGTGCTAGAACCCGCGCCTTCGCAAAGGCGTCGACACGCACGCGGGACTTAGAAAGTCCTACCGCTACGGTCAAGTATTACGCAGGTGCGAAACGACAGTTGAACACGGAATTCGCCGCATATGCCTGAAGTCATCCTGCCCGGCGCCTCCGGCCGTATCGAAGGCCGCTACTCCCCGGGCAAGCGCCCGAACGCGCCGATCGCCCTGATCCTGCATCCGCACCCCAAGGCGAACGGGCATATGAACAACCCGGTCACCGTGACCCTGTACCAGCTGTTCCAGAAGCGCGGCTTCGCGACGCTGCGCTACAACAGCCGCGGCGTCGGCAAGTCGCAGGGCGAGTTCGACTCGGGCATCGGCGAACTGGCCGATGCGGCCACCGCCCTCGACTGGCTCCAGTCCAACAACCCCGGCGCCTCGCAGACCTGGGTCGCCGGCTATCAGTTCGGCGCCTATATCGGCATGCAGCTATTGATGCGTCGCCCCGAGACGGACGGCTTCATCTCGGTCTCGCCGCCCTCGAACATGTACGACTTCAGCTTCCTGGCCCCCTGCCCGGCCTCGGGTCTATTCCTGCACGGGACCAACGACACCGTCGTCCCCCCGGTCGAGGTCGAGCGCGTGGTCAACAAGCTGCGCACCCAGAAGGGCATCATCATCGACTATGAGCTGGAAGAGGGCGCGAGCCATTTCTGGCAGGACCACATCGACGCCGTCGACCGCCGCGTCGGCGCCTATCTGGACAAGCGACTGGCTGAAAAGCCGGCTTGACCTGCACGCCCGCTCAGGGCTGCTCCTCACACGGCGGATGGTCGGCGAACACCTGTTCGTACTCCGCCAGGGTCCAGCGGAAGCCTATCTCACGGCGTCGCGCGTCCGCGTTCTCCGGGTCCTCGAGATTCGCCCGGTCAATCACCCATTTGCCCGCCTTGCAGGTCACCTGCGTGCCGTAGCGCTGCGGCCTGCCCTCGTTGTCCGCAAGGCGGTCGTACATCAGGCCATAGGATTGGCCGTCGACTTCCCCCTCCGCCACCAGCGGCTCCAGCACCGGCACGAACCGCCGCCAGTGCTCGATGTTCGAGTGCTGTACGATCAGGAAGGCTGCGCTGGCGGCCCGTTCCCCATAGACGCTCTTCAGGAACCAGCCCTCGGGCGGAACCATCGTCAAGAGCTCCGTCATCAGACGCTCGTCCAACGCCATAAGCGGCGTCCACATGGCCGCCTCGGCTGCCTGTCGTTCCGCTTCCGGCAGGACGCTGAGGTCGACGGGGGTCATGGCCCTTCGCCCGACCTGATCCAGCACCCCCATCCGCTCCAGCCGCTCACGATCGCTGGTCGGGGGCGGAAGCGCGGCCTGCCTCGCTTCCTCCGCCGCGACGGCCTCGGCCACCGGCGCGATCAGAGCCCGGGCCTCCGGGCTCAGGGCGGGCTCCTGAAAAGCCAGAAAGGCTGCAAACACCAGTGCGATCATGACGTCCTCCCGATGCCGCAAATCAACCGCCGATCATGGCGAACTTGCGACCGTCAGTAGAGCAGGAACGGCTTCCGCTCTTCCACCCACGCCGCCTCGTCCGCCGCAGCCGGCCCGTCCAGATCCCCCGGCGTCGACGCCGGATCGTCGACCCATTCCCGCAACCCCGGCCCGCCGTTGATCACATCGATGGCCAGTTTCCCGAACTCGTATTCGTACGGGAAGTCCCGCCACAGCTGGTAATCCGGATACAGCCGCCGGATCGCCTTGAACCCCAGCGCCTGCACCCGCCACGGCTTGAAGGCTTCGTGGTTGTAGCGCGGTCCCGCCACATGGATCTGCACTCCGTTGCACAGCTGGCCGGCATGTTTGTGGAAGGTCGGCTCGAACCAGCAGTCGCGTAAGGTACAGCCCTTCAGCCACTCCGGGGCCGTGGCGCGCATCTCGCCGATCACCGCCCGGGCGTCGATGCCCGGCGCTCCGAACAACTCCAGCGGCCGGGTCGTGCCCCGCCCTTCCGACAGCATCGTCCCCTCCAGCATCACCGTGCCGGCATAGGCCCGGGCCATCGACAGGTTCGGCGCATTGGGGCTGGGGTTGATCCACTCGCGCTCGAGCAGCGGCCAGCCGAAGCCGGGCCCCTCATCCGGCGTCCAGCCCTCCATCCCGATGACGCGGTATTCGAGGTCCAGCTTCAGCCGGTCGATGAACCACAGCCCCAGCTCGCCCAGGGTCATGCCGTGCCGCATCGGCATCGGCCCGGCCCCGACGAAACTCTCCCACCCGGGCAGCAGGGTCAGCCCCTCGACCGGCCGCCCGGCCGGATTGGGCCGATCCAGCACCCAGACAGCCTTGCCGTGCTCGGCGGCGGCTTCCAGCACATACCGCAGCGTGGTGATGAAGGTGTAGATGCGGCAGCCGAGGTCCTGCATGTCGACCAGCAGGACGTCGAACGTCCCCATCGACTGCCCCGTCGGCCGCCGCACCTCGCCATACAGGCTGAACACCGGGATGCCGTGCCGGGGATCGGTGAAGTCCGGCGACTCCATCATATTGTCCTGCAGGTCGCCGCGCATGCCGTGCTGCGGCCCGAAGGCGGCGCTCAGGGTTATGTCCGGACAGGCCGCCAGGGCGTCCAGCGAATGCGTCAGGTCCTCGGTCACCGAGGCCGGATGCCCCAGCAGGGCCACCCTGCGCCCCTTCAGCGCGGCCCGCAGCTCGGGCTCGGAGATCAGGCGATCGATGCCGAATTTCATGGCAGGTCCAGAACGAAGGAATCGGGATGATGGAAGTCGGGCCCGGCGGACGGGTGGGCCAGGGCCCAATAGCTGATCCCGCCGTCGACGGATTCGATCACGGCCGAAAGACCCAGCCGGCGCGCGCCATACGGCAGTTCGATGCGCGCCTCCAGCGCGACCCTATCGAACGCTCCTTCGAGTCCCTCCACGGTCGCGCCCTCGCCCGCCGTTCGCATCCCGGCGCGGGGTCCGTCAAAGCGATAGGTGGCCCATCGGCTGGACGGCGAGAGATTGTATTCGACATAGCCTTCGTCCGTCTCCACGAAGGCCTCGAAACAGGTGTGCCGCCACAGGTCGTCGGCGCGTCCCGGCCCCGCCTCGACCGGCCAGGCGATCCGATCGATCTCGCCCTCGACGACGAAGCGCAGCCACAGCAACAGGCCGTCACGCTCGACATGAACCGCCACGCCCGTCGCCGGCGTGTCGCCGGTGTCGGGATGCGGCTGCAAAATCGCCGTCGGAGCCGGGGCTGTTCGCGCTTCCATGCCCTCGTGCTACACGCCCCTTCCCTCCCAAGCCAAGCCTGATCCGATGACCGATACCGCCTTCAAGTCCGACTTCCTGCGAACCCTCCAGGCGCGCGGCTACATCCATCAGATCACCCACCCGGCCGAGCTCGACGCCGCGGCCGCCGCGGGCGTGGTCACCGGCTACATCGGCTTCGACGCCACGGCGCCCTCGCTGCACGTCGGCAGTCTGATCCAGATCATGATGCTGCGCCGCCTCCAGCAGGCCGGCGGCAAGCCCATCGTCCTGATGGGGGGCGGCACCACCAAGGTAGGCGACCCGACCGGCAAGGACGCCTCCCGCCCCCAGCTGACCGACGAAACCATCCAAGCCAACATCGCCTCCATCAAGACGGTGTTCGAGAAATTCCTCACCTTCGGCGACGGTCCGACCGACGCCGTCCTGCTCGACAACGACGCCTGGCTGTCGACCTACGGCTACGTCGAATTCCTGCGCGAATACGGCACGCATTTCACCATCAACCGGATGCTGGCCTTCGACTCGGTCAAGCTGCGGCTGGAACGCGAACAGCCGATGACCTTCCTCGAGTTCAACTACATGCTGATGCAGTCGGTGGACTTCCTCGAGCTGAACCGGGCGCAGAACTGCACCCTGCAGATGGGCGGCTCGGACCAGTGGGGCAACATCGTCTCGGGCGTCGACCTCGTCCGCCGCGTCGATCACAAGGCCGCCTTCGGCCTGACGACGCCGCTGCTGACCACGGCCTCAGGCGGCAAGATGGGCAAGACCGCCCAGGGCGCGGTCTGGCTCAACGCCGAACAGCTAAGCCCGTATGACTACTGGCAGTTCTGGCGCAACGTCGACGACGCCGACGTCGGCAAATTCCTGCGCCTGTTCACCGACCTGCCGCTCGATGAGATCGCCCGGCTGGAGGCCCTCGAAGGCGCCGGCATCAACGACGCCAAGAAGACCTTGGCCGACGCCGCCACCACAATGCTGCACGGCGCCGACGCCGCTTCCCATGCCCGCGGCGCAGCCGAGGCCGCCTTCGAGCAGGGCAGGCTGTCCGTCGATCTGCCCACCGTGGAATTGCCGCGCGACGAGGTCATCGGCGCCATGATCGCCGCCGTCACGACCAAGGCCGGTTTGACCGCCTCCAACGGCGAGGCCCGCCGCCTCGCCCAGGGGGGCGGCCTGCGCCTCAACGACGAGGCCGTCGCCGACGGCGCCCGCCTGATCGAGGCGGGCGACGTCAACGCCGACGGCGTGCTGAAACTGGCCGCCGGCAAGAAGAAGATCGTGCTGGTCAGACCGGTCTGACGGGAGGGAACGATGGACATCACCGAAGGCTCGAAGGCCCCCGCATTCGACATGTTCACCGCCGGCGGCGGCCGGGTCACGCTGGACGGCCTGAAAGGCCGGACGGCGGTCCTGTATTTCTATCCCAAGGCCGACACCCCGGGCTGCACCACCGAGGGCCAGGACTTCTCCTCCCTGATCAAGGACTTCGACGTGGTCGAGGCCGTCGTCATCGGCGTCTCCCGCGATCCGGTGAAGAAGCTCGACCGCTTCAAGACCAAATACGACCTCAAGGTCATCCTCGCCTCCGACGAGCCCGGCGATGTCACCGAAGCCTTCGGCGTCTGGGTCGAGAAGAAGCTGTACGGCCGCGAATACATGGGCGTCGAACGGGCCACCTTCCTGATCGACGGGGCCGGGGTGGTCCGGCGCGTCTGGCGCAAGGTGTCAGTCAAGGGTCACGCGGCCGAAGTCTTGGCCGCCGCCCAATCGCTCTGAACCCGGATCGACTGATGACCGCGTAGATGTAACGAGCTTTACATAGATTCGCGGACTCGCCTCTCAAGCGAATTAGACGGCCGAATACCGACGTTATTCCCGTGAAGACCACGCAGCGTGGTTAACAAGTCGTGAACAGACTTGTACGCAAGCGGAACCTTGGCGCATAACCCCTCGTCGTACGTGGGGGCGTTGCGTGATGACCGAACGAGAGCCGACTGTCAGGCGGTCTCTGATCGGAAAGTGGTTTCCGACCCGATATGTGTATCTGCGCGATGGCGACGACGTCCGCGCATGGGCCCTGACGCCCGGCAAACAGGCCCTGGGGGCCGTGGCTGCGGTACTGCTGGGCGGCTGGACCCTCGCCGCCTCGGGCAGCTTGGTCTACGACATGGTGGCGCAGAGCCAGGCCGACCGGACCGTCGCCCGCGCCCGCGCCGCTTCGGAACGGATGAACGCCGACCTGCAGGCGCGCCTGGACAGCGCCGTGGTGCGTATGACCGCCACCACCGGTTCGCTCGATGAAATGGCCCAGATGGTCGAACGGCGTCACGCGGCCCTGACCCAGGTCATGGGCATGTTCCGCGGCGTCGACGGCGCCGAACAGGCGCTGCGCCCGGCCCCGGCCCTCAACCCGGGCAGTTCCTCGCCCGTGCAGCGGATGATCGCCGTGCGCATGGATCAGGAGCGGCTGATCGCCCGCGCCGAGACCGAAGCCCAGACCCGCGCCGAGCGGCTGCGCCTGGCCTTCCGCCTCGCCGGCCTGAACCCCGCCGCCTACACCCCGCACGACGCGGCCCTCGGCGGACCGCTGGTCGAGGCGCGCGATCCGCGGGCCCTGGCGGCGGTGCTGGATGTCGACGAGGCCTTCGCCGTGCGCATCCGCCACGCCGCCGACGACCTGTCCGACATGCGGTCGCTGGCCAACGCCGCCCAGGGCATGCCCTTCCGCCGCCCGACCCAAGCCCGCACCACCTCGGGCTTCGGCGTCCGCTTCGATCCCTTCAACGGCCGTCCCGCCCTGCATCAGGGCCAGGATTTCGCCGCGCCGCTGAACACGCCGATCTACGCCCCGGCTCCCGGAATCGTGTCTTTCGTCGGCGTGCGTTCAGGGTATGGCAACACCGTTGAGATAGATCATGGACGCGGTTTCAAGACGCGCTACGCACACCTGAACGCCACGGCTGTCCAGCCCGGCCAGCGGATCACGCTCGGCCAGCGCGTCGGCGCCATGGGAACCACAGGACGCTCTACGGGCGTGCATCTGCACTACGAAGTGTGGATGGACGGCCGCCCCCAAAACCCCGCCCGCTTCATGAGAGCCGGAGACCAACTTGTTCAACAAGACTAAATCCCCCGCCCCGTCGCCCCAGCCCCGTGCTGACAGCGGCTCCTCCATTCCGCCGTTGCCGGACCTGCCCACGCCGGGGGCTCCGGCCTCGCCGGCCCGGGCCGCCACGGCCCCGAGCCCGCGCGGCCTGTCGACCCTGTCCTCGGACCTGCAGTTCGACGGCAATATCTCGGGCGGCGGCGATCTGCAGATCGACGGCTCGATCAAGGGCGACGTCCGCGTCGGCCGCCTGATCGTCGGCGAGACCGGCGCGGTCGAGGGCAATGTCTCGGCCGACTATGTCGAGGTTCGCGGCCGCATCGTCGGCGGCATCTCGGGCAAGCAGGTCAAGCTGATCGCCACGGCCTATGTCGACGGCGACATCACCGCCGAACAGATGTCGATCGACATCGGCGCCTATTTCCAGGGCCGGGTCCTGCAAGGCCGCCGCGAGGCCCCGGCGCCCACGCCCGCCCCGCGCCCGGCCTCGCCCGAGCCCGCGCCGCAGATCATCGACATGAAGGGTCCTTCGGCCTGATCCATCAGGTCTGAAAGACAAAAGGCCCCGGAGCGATCCGGGGCCTTTTTCTATGCCGGGCGGCTCAGGACCCCGTGAGGACTGTGCGCGCGGGAGCGTGATTGGGTCCGGTCACGATCGTCGGTCGGGTGTCGGGAGCGCGCGTTCCGGAGAAGCCCCCTCACATGTCTTTGCGGCTTTGCGCCCGGTAATGAACAACACGAAAGCCCGAGTAGAACAGCGCAAACAGCAGGGCCAAAGATATGAGTAGTTTCAGCCAGAACCCGAGCGGACCTGTCCATCCGAGCGCCGGAAAGAGTGCCGTGACAAAGACAACCGCAAGGAAGAATGGAACAGTCGCAAGCAATATTGGCCCGAGGCCGACCGCGGCGATTCCGGGCTTTTGCGCGCCGGCCTGACCCAAACGCCGGAGGTACAAATCATACGCCTGCAGATATTTCACTTACGACTCCCCGGAAGCGCCCAACGTGAACTGCCTCAGCGAAGTCGGCAATCCACCCCTTGCAGGCATTGGGCGCTTCCGCTTCCGGCCCAGATCGCCCGGCCGGCCACGTCGGCGACGCGCACAATTCCCTAGTCGACGGTCGACCCGCGCGTCTCGCCGACCCGCGCCGCCAGGGCCGCGCCCATGAACAGGTCCAGATCCCCGTCCAGCACCCCTTGTGTGTCCGAGGTCTCGACGTTGGTGCGCAGGTCCTTGACCATCTGATAGGGCTGCAGGACGTAGGACCGGATCTGGTGGCCCCAGCCGATGTCGGTCTTGGCGTCGGCCACGGCCTGGGCCGCCGCCTCGCGCCGCTGCAGCTCCAGCTCGTACAGCCGGGCGCGCAGCATCTTCCATGCCTGTTCGCGGTTCTGGTGCTGCGAGCGGCCGGCCTGGCAGGCCACCACAGTATTGGTCGGAATGTGCGTCAGACGCACCGCCGAGTCCGTCTTGTTGATGTGCTGACCGCCCGAGCCCGAGGCGCGATAGGTGTCGGTGCGCACGTCCGACGGGTTGATATCGATCTCGATGGCGTCGTCCACCACGGGCGAGACGCCGATCGAGGCGAAGGAGGTGTGCCGCTTCGCGGCCGCGTCATAGGGGCTGATGCGCACCAGCCGGTGCACCCCCGATTCCGACTTCAGCCAACCGTAGGCGTTGGGCCCGGTGATCAGGATGGTGGCCGACTTGATGCCCGCCTGGTCGCCCGATTCCTCGGCCTCCAGCTCGACCTCATAGCCATGCGCCCTGGCCCAGCGCGAATACATCCGCAGCAGCATGCCGGCCCAGTCGCAGGACTCCGTGCCGCCGGCGCCGGAGTTGACCTCCAGATAGGCGTCGTTGCCGTCAGCCTCGCCGGACAGCAGGGCTTCCAGCTCGGCGCGGCCCGCACGGTCCTTGATCGCCTTCAGCGAGGCGCGCGCCTCTTCGAGGGTGGCTTCATCGCCCTCCTCGTCGGCCATGTCGGCGAGCATGACGCCCTCCTCCAGACCGGTCTCCATCTCGCGGACGGTGTTGATCTGGGCCTCCAGCCGCGCACGGTCGCGCGACACGGCCTGGGCCGCCTCGGGGTTGTCCCACAGCGTCGGGTCCTCGACCCGGGCGTTCAGCTCATCGAGTTTTCGAAGCGCGACATCCCAGTCAAAGACGCCTCCTGAGCAGAGCGATGCTCTGCTCGATGTCGGCCTTCATGGCCTCGACATCCGGTCTCATCGCGAACTCCTGCGATACGAAAGTGAGGCGCGGACATAGGCCGCGCCGGGGGAAAGGGGAAGGGCCCGAGGCAACAGGGGTCAGGCAACAGGCAGCAGGAATGACCGGAGGCTTCCGCCGCTCGATCAGCAGCTCAGTCCAACTGTTGCCTGTTGCCTGACTCCTGTTGCCTGCCGCTTCAGTACAGCCCGCTCAGATCCTCCGCCGGCTCCTTCGTAGGCGGCGGCGGCGTCGCGGGCGGCGCGGGGGCGGTCGACGGCGGCTGGCCGGTCGCCTCCTCCTGCTCGCGGCGGACCACCTCATTGTAGTTCTGCGGTCCGGTCGGGATCTCCTGTGCAGGACGCTCCTCCTCGCGCCGGCGTTCGGTGCCGGGGCGGAAGGCCTCCTCGATGCCGTTGACGGTGCGGAAGACGGCGTTCCTCGGCCGCACGAAGGGCCGCGCCGGCCGCTCGCGCAGGGCGACCTGCATGAACTCCGTGAACACCGGCACCGGCCCCGTGGCGCCCGTCTCGCCCGAGCCCAGCGGCCGGTTGTCGTCGAAGCCGATGAACACCCCGACGACGATGTCGGACGAGAAGCCGACGAACCAGGCCGAGCGGTATTCATTGGTCGTGCCCGTCTTGCCGCCGACCCAGCGGCCGAGACCCCGGGCGCTGGCGCCGGTGCCGCGCTGGACCACGCCTTCCAGCATGGAGCTCATCTGATAGGCGGTGATCGGGTCGATGATCTGGGTCCCGCGCGCCTCCAGCCGGGGGGACTCCTGGCCCGTGAACGGCCGGCCGCAGTCGCGGCAGCGGCGCTGGTCGGCCCGGAAGATGGTCTCGCCGTCGCGGTCCTGGACCATTTCGATCAGATAGGGATCGACCCGGCGGCCGCCGTTGACGAAGGCGGCGTAGGCGGCGGTCAGGCGATAGGGGGTGGTCTCCCCCGCCCCCAGCGACACCGACAGGTTCGGCTGCAGCTTGTCCGAGACGCCCATCCGGCGGGCCAGGTCGACGATATTGGGCATGCCCACGTCCTGGGCGAGGCGCACCGTCATGACGTTGCGCGACAGCTCCAGCCCGCGCCGCAGGCTCTGCGGCCCGTAGTATTCGCGGCTGTAGTTCTCGGGGCTCCAGCGCGTGCCGTTGGGACCGCCGGCGAAGCTGATCGGGGCGTCCAGCACGATCGAGGCGGGCGTATAGTCGCCCTCCAACGCCGCCGCATAGACGAAGGGCTTGAAGGCCGAGCCCGGCTGCCGCTCCGCCTGGGTGGCGCGGTTGAAGCTGGACAGGGCGTAGGAATAGCCGCCGACCATGGCCAGCACCCGGCCCGACTGGGGCTCGATGGCCACCAGGGCGCCGTTGACGTTGGGCACCTGTTTCAACAGGTACTGCCCGCCGCGCGGCTCGACGAAGATCAGGTCGCCGCGACGCAGCTGACGGTTGGCGTTGGCCCAGGCGGCGTCGGCGGCGATCAGCGAGCCCGACCGGTTGTCGCGGGCGGTGCGGATGCGGACATTGTTGCCGGAGACGGATTCGACGGCCGCCGCCTCCCAGGCCCGGCGCTCGGGCGGGCGCTGGCCGCGCACCGCGGTCTCGCGCCAGCCCTCTGCGAAATCGGTCGTGCCCCAGGGCCCGCGCCAGCCGTGCCGGCGGTCATAGTTCTCCAGCCCGCGCATCAGGGCGTCGCGCGCCGCCGACTGCAGCGACGGGTCCAGCGTCGTGCGCATATAGTAGCCGCCGCGGTTGACCTCCTCGCGGCCGAAGCGGGCGATGGCCTGGCGGCGCGCCTCCTCGACGAAGAAGTCGGCGTCGGCGTACTGGGCCCGGCGCGGCGCGTCCTGTGTGGTCAGCGGCCGCGCGCGGGCGGCGGCCAGCTGGGCGTCGTCGATGAAGCCGCTCTGGTTCATCTCGCCCAGCACCCAGTCGCGGCGGCCCTTGGCGGCTCCCGGATGGCGCTTCGGATGATAGTTGTTCGGCCCCTTGGGCAGGGCCGCCAGGAAGGCCGCCTCGTCCGGCGTCAGCTGGCTCAGCGACTTGCCGAAATAGTTGTAGGCCGCCGCCGCCACGCCGTAGGAGCGGTAGCCGAGGAAGATCTCGTTCAGATACAGTTCGAGGATCTGCTGCTTGGTCAGGGTCGCTTCCAGCCGGTTGGCGAGGATGGCTTCCTTGATCTTGCGGTTGATGCTGCTCTCATTGGTCAGCAGGACGTTCTTGGCCACCTGCTGGGTGATGGTCGAGCCGCCCTCCAGCCGTCGCCCGGTGGCGGCGTTGAAGATGTTCTTGAACATGGCCCGGCCCAGGCCGCCCACGTCGATGCCGCCGTGGTTGAAGAAATTCCGGTCCTCGGCGGCCAGGAAGGCCTGGATCACCGGCAGGGGGATCTGCTCATAGGGCACATAGATGCGCCGCTCGTCCGAGAATTCGCCGATCAGGGTGCCGTCGCCGGCATAGACCCGCGTCGCCGTGGCCGGCCGGTAGTCGGCCAGTTCCGAGGCGTCGGGCAGGTCATGGAACAGCCAGGCCGCATAGACGGCGACGATCACGCCCGCGAGGGCGATCGCCCCCAACAGGCCTACGCCCGCCATCACGAACCAGCGTTCGGCAATCTTCACCTGATACTCCGAAAGACGGGCCCGAATGATGGGTTTAGCCCGCGTCGGGAGCATTCGCCAGAGCCCCGATGACGCCCCCGGCGCGACGGTCCAGTTCCTGTCGCGCCGCGGCCACGACATCGGCGTCCATATCCCCCTGCCCGGCCATCCAGCGCAGATAGTCCTCCGGCGGCTCGGCCCATGGCCGCCCTCGATGCTTGCCGAACGGAATCCGGTCCAGCCGCCGCTTCTCGTTGGTCCAGGCCAGCATCTGCTCGACCGTGGCCTCCTTCAGCAGGTCGATCAGCAGATGCGCCGTCACCCAGGCGTCTGGCCCCGCCCGGTGCGCCGGATCGGCCAGGGCCGGGTCCAGCCTCAGCCCCCGCCAGTAGCGCAGCACCTGGTTGGAATGCCCCGGGGCCCCAGGCCAGACATTCTTCGCCGCCCGCACGGTGCAGATCCACGGCAGGCCGCCATGGGCCGTATCGGCGATGAACCCCCGCTCGAACTGCGCCGAATGCGCCACCATCACATCGGCGGGCTCAGGCAGGAACATCTCGCGCAGCCGGTATTCGTCGCAGTGCGGATCGTCGTCGCAGAAATGTTCAGGCGTCAGATGATGCACCGCCATGGCGTGGAACGAGATCTCGCCCCGCGGCCGGAACAGCTTGGTCACCGGCGGCGCCGCGACCCAGCCGCCCGCCCCGTCAGGCGTTACATCGACGATCCCGACCTCGAGGATTTCCGAGGTCCGGTCGCCCCCGGAGGTTTCAAGATCGACGACTCTCAGACGCATGGGGCGGAGATAGGGGGTTTGGCGGGGGAGTGCGAGGATGGTCGGGAGGTCGTCGTCGCCCTGGCCTGGCGGACCTTCGCAAGGTTCACTCGTGCCGTAGCGCGTCTATGGGATCCAGACGGGCCGCCCGCCGCGCCGGGAAATAGCCGAAGATGACGCCGATTGCGGCCGAGATGCTGAAGGCCATGAGGTTGGTCACAGGGTCGAAGATGAAGGGGACATGCAGCACCTGGGCCAGGATCGCGGTGGCGATCAGGGCCAGCGCCAGCCCGAGCAACCCCCCGATCACGGACAGGGTCACCGCCTCGATCAGGAACTGCATCAGCACGTCGCCCTCCAGGGCGCCGATCGCCAGCCGCACGCCGATCTCGCGGGTGCGCTCGGTGACGGACACCAGCATCACGTTCATGATGCCGATCCCCCCGACCACCAGGCTGACGGCGGCGACGGCCGCCAGCAGTCCGGTCAGCACCTCGGTCGCGCCCGTGGCAGCCTCAGCGATCTGTCGGGTGTCAAGGATGTTGAAGTCGTCGTCCTCGTCGCGGTCGATGCGTCGCCGGTCGCGCAGCAGGTCCGCCAGTTGCGCCTTCACCTGATCCACCGAGCCCTCGTCGGCGACCGCGATGGCGATGCTGCCGATGTCCTGGGAACCTGTCAGCCGTCTCTGAACGGTGCGCAGCGGCAGGATGATGACATCGTCCTGGTCCTGCCCCATGGCGGCCTGGCCCTTGGCCTCGAGCAGTCCGATCACCTCGCAGCTGAACTGCCGCACCCGCAGGCGGGTCCCGACCGGGTCGCCCTCCCCGTAGAGTTCCTTCCGCACGGTCTCGCCCAGGACGCAGACGGCGCGCCCGGCCTCTTCCTCCGCCTCGGTGAAGATGCGCCCGGAGGCCAGGTCGAGCTTTCGGGCGACGAAATACGGCCGACTGGCCCCGACGGCCGTGGTCGACCAGTTCTCGGCGCCGAAGACCGCGACCGCGCCCGTCGTCTCGAACCCGGAGACCGCGCTCAGACCGGGCAATCGGCTCACTGCCTCCACGTCGTCGGCGCGGAACGACGGCGCGCGGGTGCCGCCGCCGCCGGGACCCATCCGCTGGCCGGGTCGGACCATCAGCAGGTTGCTGCCCAGACCGGCGATCTGGTCGGAAACGGACCGGGTGGCGCCGGCCCCGACATTGACCATGGTGATCACCGCCGCCACGCCGATCACCACGCCGAGGACAGTCAGCATCGAGCGGGCGATGTTGCGGCGGATGGCCGACAGGGCGAGTCGCAGCGCGCTCCAGAACATCAGGCGGCCTCGGCTCGCGGCGCGTCCGACTGGATCTTGCCGTCGACGAACCGGACGACGCGATGCGCATAGGCCGCCATGTCCGGTTCGTGGGTGACCATCAGGATGGTGATTCCCCGGTCCTCATTGAGGGACCGTAGCAACACCATGATCTCATTCCCCTTTTCGCTGTCGAGATTGCCTGTCGGTTCGTCCGCCAGCAGGACCGTGGGATTGGTGACGATCGCGCGGGCGATCGCCACGCGCTGCTGCTGCCCGCCCGAGAGCTGGGCGGGCGTGTGCTTCTCCCACCCGGACAGGCCGACCAGGGCCAGGGTTTCGCGCGCCAGACGGCGACGCTCCGCGGTTCCCACCCGCCGGTACATCAGTGGCAGCTCGACATTCTCGAGGGCGCTGGTGCGCGGCAGCAGATTATAGCCCTGGAACACGAATCCCAGCCGCCAACGCCGCAGAAGGGCCCGCTGGCGCCGGGTCAGTTGCTCCACCGCCAGGCCCTGGAAGCGATACGAGCCGCTGGTGGGCGTATCGAGGCAGCCCATGATGTTCATGGCCGTGGACTTGCCGGACCCGCTCGGGCCCATGATGGCGAGGAACTCGCCCTTCTGGACGGTCAGATCGACGCCGCGCAGCGCCTGGAAGGCGGCGGCGCCCGAGCCGAACACCCGGGTGACGCCGGTCAGTTCGATGAGCGGGGCTTCGGACCCGGTCACGGCGCGTCTTCGCCGCCGCCGACGATGACCGCCATTCCGACGCTCAGACCGGCGCCGCTGACCTCGATCGTCTGGCCGTTCGAGGCGCCCGTCGTGACCGGGATGCGTACGGGCGTTCCGTCCCGCAGCACCCAGATCTGGCTGCCGTTGGACTGGCGTTGGCCGCCGCGACCGCCTGGCATCCGCGGTGAGAGGGCGCCCGTCAGGCCGGTGGACGTCGGCGCGCTCGTGCTCGGGGGGCTGAATCTCAGCGCCTGCTCCGGAACCAGGAAGACGTTCTCCCGACGCAGGGTGGTGATCTCCGCCGTGGCGGTCATGCCGGGGCGCAGGCTGAGGTCGGCGTTGTCCACCGAAAGCAGGGCCGTGTAGGTCACCACGCCCTCCTTGGTCTGCGAACCCAGCCCCACGCGCGTCACCCGCGCCTCGAAGGCGCGGCCGGGATAGGCGTCGACGGTAAAGGTCGCCGTCTGGGCCTCGCGGACGCCCGCGACCTCGGCCTCGTCGATGTCGATTTCGAGGTTCATGCGACTGAGGTCCTCGGCCAGCACGAACAGCACCGGGGCCTGTAGCGAGGCGGCGACCGTCTGGCCCGGCTCCACCTGGCGGTCCAGGATCACCCCGCCGATCGGCGAACGGATCGTCGATTTTTCGAGGTTGGTCCGGTGGGTCCGTAACGTCGCCTCGGCCTGGCGCACCGCCGCCGTGGCCGAGGCCGCGCTCGCCAGCGCCCGTTCCGCCGCCGCCTCCGCCGCGTCCACGTCCGCTCGCGCCGGATATCCTCCATTGGAGCCGGTCCACAGGCGGCTCAGACGATCTCGCCTCAGGCTGGTTTCCCGAACTGTCGCCTGGGCCTCGCGCAGCTGCGCCTGCGCGACAGCGACCGCGGCCTCGCCACCGACGATCTGGTCCCGCAACTTCGTCGCGTCCAGCGTCGCCAGCACCTGTCCCGGGACCACGACGTCGTTTTCCTCGACCAGCACCCGTTCGACCACACCCGACAACTCGCTGCCCACCTCCACCTGGTTGAGGGGGGCAACGGTTCCGGTCGCCGACACCGTCGCCACAAGGTCCCCCCGGGTCAGGGCCCGGGTCTCGTACGGCGACGGCGGCGACGGCGCGGCCAGCCGCCACCCGATGAACAGCGCCGCGACGGCCAGCATCACTATCGCAAGAGCGATCCCCGCCTTCCGCCAATTCCACGTCCCGGCGCCCGACGGGCCGAGCATCTCTTCGAGGGTGCGGTCACGCTCCGGCCCCGCCGCCACAGGGCCGGCGGCCACCGGGGCCGATGCGGACTCCGGCGACCGCGCCGCTTCTTCAGTCACGTCCGGCGCCATAGTCATTGGATTTGTGTGGTCGACGCCGCCGCCCCGCGCCTTGATCCCTGTCAAAAAGCCGCGACGAGCGCGCGTCGGGTTCAGGCCTCCGAGGCGTTGAAGCCAGGTTCGGAATCGGCTTCCCGGTTTTGTTTGAAGCCCCCCGAAGCAGGGACTGAACGGCCGCTGCGGAGTCGGGCGAGAGTCCGGTCCCGACCTACAGTCTCTGGTCAGGGTTTCGCGCTCACGAACGCCGCCTGCTGACAATCCACCGATTGCCAGCATATGGGCCGTCACCAACCAGCTGAATTTGAGCGCCTTTCAACAATTTCAGCGACATCAGTCCGCCACAGGAACGGCCTGCGTCAG
>SCVB01000065.1 GCA_004296955.1 Brevundimonas sp. | reverse complement strand
GCGGCGAGAGCGACTTCTCCAGCGAAGTTATCGTTCGCAGTTAGAAAATGGCCCGATACGGTGGGCCAGGACGGGCGAAAGCAGTCTTCTTTACACGTCCGTCGATGCTAGTCGGCCCCATGCTCGCTCCGCCGATAACGCGGGGAAGAAATGGTGGAGCCGCCGGGAATCGCACCCGGGTCCGGTCCGCTTATTACAAGCGCGTTTATCGCCATAGTCCGGGCGAACCCGGACAAAACCAATATAGGCGCTTTGATCGACCCTTCCAAGGGCTGCGCGGTCGCATGGCCGGCGCGCCGCTGGTCGTGGTCCTGACCCCCGGCCCCTGTTCGGACGGGATGAGCGAGACCGTCTATCCGTTGAAGGCCACGGTCATTCGTCCCGGCGAAGCCCTGTCGGGCTGCGCCGGGGCCTGACGCTGCGCGGGCCCAGGCAGACCCGGGTCCGGCGGGCGGTCATCTCGATGGGACGGGTCCGGCAATCGCGGACCCGCTCAACGTCGAAGGTCAGAACCGGATCAGAAGCCGCGTCCGGGAGGGGCGTCGCCGCCCTCGGTGGCGCCGGCGGCGTTGGCCAGCCCGTTGGAGTTCCGCAGGAGCTGGTCCCTCGTCTCCTCGCGGGCCTGTTCCCACTGCCAGGCGGGGGCGCAGATGCGCCGGGTGCGATTGCTGCCCACCGAGGCGGCCTGACGGCGGCAGACTTCACGGTTGGGGTCCTGGCGGGCGTTCTCGCCCGTGACGGTCACCGGCGGCAGCGCGGTGGCGGCCGCGGCGGGAGCCGCCCCCTGCGTCGGCGCGGTCTGGTCTTGCTGGGCCGGATAGATCAGCGCCATCGACAGCAGGGAGGCGAGAACAAGCATAGGTCACTCCTGGTTTCAGCCGCCTCATATCGATCGGCGGCGATCAAGCCGATGAACGGCGATCAGGAACGATTGTGGCACAGCAGATCGCGCCGTCAATCGGGATACGCGCTCCGGACCAACCTTTCCGTGTAGGCCGGCAGGGTCAGAGGCGGCGCCATCCGGGCGTCTGGTTCCTGAACCAGGTCAGTTGGCGCTTGGCGTAGTTGCGCGTGGCCTGCCGGGTCGCCTCGACAGCGGCGTCCAGCGTCGTCTCGCCGGCCAGATGGGCGGCGAATTCGCGCACGCCCACGGCCTTCATGGCGGGCAGGGCGGGATCCAGTCCGCGCGCGACCAGGGCCCGCACCTCGTCGAGCGCCCCGGCCGCGACCATCTGGGCCACCCGGGCGTCGCAGGCAGCGTACAGGGCCCCGCGCTCCGACTCGATCACCAGCCCGGTCCAGGAGCCTGGCTCCAGCAGGGGCGTGGTGTCGGCGGTCCAGTCGCTCAGCGCCCGCCCGGTGTGTTGCGCCACCGCCTGGGCCCGGATCAGCCGCTGGCGGTCCCCGGCCTCGATCCGCGCCGCGGCCGCCGGGTCGAGCGCCGCCAGGTCGCGTCGGAACGCCGCCTCGCCCCGGGCGTCCAGCGCCGCCTCCACCGCGTCACGCACCTCGGCCGGCACGTCCGGAATGTCCGCCAACCCCTTGGTCAGGGACGTGAAATACAGGCCGGTTCCGCCGATCAGCAGGGCCGGACGCCCCTCGGCCGCCAGCTCGGCGAGGATCGGCGCGACCGCCCGGCTCCAGCGTCCGACCGACCAGGCCTCGGCCGCATCGGCGACCCCGTACAGCCGGTGCTCCGCCGCCGCCTCATCCTCCGCCGACGGCCGGGCGCTGAGGATCCTCAGGTCGGTGTAGAGTTGCTGGCTGTCGGCGTTGAGGATCACGGCCCCGGTCCGCTGCGCCATCTCCAGCGCGCGCCGCGACTTGCCCGAGGCGGTCGGGCCGGCCAGCAGGGTGATGAGGGGCTCGGACAAGGGGAGGGCTCGGATTTTCGACCGGACAGGCAGGGGCGTTCGGCGATAGAACGCGCAACCCGACCCGGCAACCCGCAGGATCCCTCCGTGCCCGACCGCGAAACCGTTCTCGCCGCCCTCGACGCCCTCCGCGATCCGAAGACCGGGCAGGGGCTGGTCGCCGCCGGACTGGTCCAGGGCCTGGTCGTCGCCGAAGACCGCGCCGGCTTCGTTATGGAGGTGGCGGCCGGCGACACGGCCCTCTACGCCCCCGTCCGGGACGCCGCCGAGGCCGCGCTCAAGGCTCTGCCGGGCATGGCGAAGGTCTCTGTGGTCCTGACCGCCGAGACCACCCCCGCGACCAAGCCCGCGCGCACCGCCTCCCTCTCGCCGCAGGCGGTCGACCAGACGCGTCCCAAGGCCCCCGTCGCCACCGACCGTCCCGCCCATGTCCGCCGCGTCCTCGCCGTGGCCAGCGGCAAGGGCGGGGTCGGCAAGTCCACGGTCGCCGTCAACCTGGCCGCCGCCTTCGCCGCCCGCGGTCTGTCGACGGGGATTCTGGACGCCGACGTCTACGGTCCCTCGATCCCGACCATGCTCGGCGTCTCCGGCAAGCCGGAATATCACGACGGCATGATGGAGCCGCATGTCGCCCACGGCCTGAAGGCCATGTCCGTCGGCCTGTTGACCCAGGCCTCCGACGCCATGATCTGGCGCGGTCCCATGGCCTCCCAGGCCCTGACCCAGATGCTGACCCAGACGCGCTGGGGGACGGAAGACGCGCCGCTCGACATCCTCGTCGTCGATCTGCCGCCCGGCACCGGCGACGTCCAGCTGACCCTGATCCAGAAGACCCCGCTCGACGGCGCCGTCATCGTCACCACCCCGCAGGAGGTGGCGCTGGCCGACGCCCGCCGCGCCCACACCCTGTTCGAAAAGGTCGGCGTCCCCACCCTCGGTCTGATCGAGAACATGAGCGGCGACGTCTTCGGCCGCGGCGGGGGCGAGGCCGAGGCGGGGCGTCTGGGCATTCACTGTCTCGGCGACCTGCCGTTGGACGCCGCCCTGCGCCAGGGCGGGGACGCCGGCGTGCCCGTCGTGGTCGGGGATCCCGACGGCGAGATCGCCGCGCGGTTCGCGGGCTTCGCCGAGGCCCTCGCGAAAAAACTCGGCCTTTAGGGTTTTCAATCGCAACCCTAACCGCCACCTTGTCGGTTCCAGTACTCCTCCCAGGAACCGCCCATGTCCGTCGACGCCCTGTTCCGCCCCTTCCAGGTCAAGTCCCTGAAGATGCCCAACCGCATCGTCATGGCCCCCATGACCCGGTCCTTCTCCCCGGGCGGCATCCCGACCAGCGACGTCGCCGGCTACTACCGCCGCCGCGCCGAGGGGCAGGTGGGTCTGATCATCACCGAGGGCACGGTCGTCGAACGCCCCGCCGCCCGCAATGACGCGAAGGTGCCGGTCTTCCACGGCGAGGCCCTGCCGGAATGGAAGAAGGTGGTGGAAGAGATCCACGCCGCCGGCGGCCTGATCGCGCCCCAGCTCTGGCACGTCGGCTCGGCGCGCGGGCAGGGCGCCGACTGGGCCCCGCTCGGCAAGGTCGACAGCCCCTCCGGCATGACCAGCCCCGGCAAGCGCGGTCTCGAGCCGATGACCGACGAGGACATCGCCGACACCATCGCGGCCTTCGGCCGCTCGGCCCGCGCCACCCGCGAGCTTGGCTTCGACGCCGTCGAGATCCACGGCGCCCACGGCTATCTGATCGACCAGTTCTTCTGGTCCGGCCTCAACGACCGCGCCGACAAGTGGGGCGGCGGGACCATCGCCGACCGGGCCCGCTTCGGCGCCGAGGTGGTCCGGGCCGTCCGCGAGGGCGTCGGCCCCGACATGGCCCTGATCCTGCGCCTGTCGCAGTGGAAGTCGCACGATTTCGCCGCCAAAAACGCCCACGATCCGGCCGAGCTGGAGCAGTGGCTGGCCCCGCTGGTCGAGGCCGGCGTCGACGTCTTCCACTGTTCGCAGCGCCGCTTCTGGGAGCCCGAGTTCGAGGGTTCGGAACTGAATTTCGCCGGCTGGACGAAGAAGGTCACCGGCCTGCCGACCATCACCGTCGGCTCGGTCGGCCTCGACGGCGAGTTCATCGCGGCCTTCGGCGGGGCGGGGTCGAAGCCCGCGTCGCTGGACGGCCTGATCGAACGGCTGGAGCGCGACGAATTCGACCTCGTCGCTGTCGGCCGCGCGCTCCTGGCGGACCCTCACTGGGCCGAAAAGATCCGCGACGGCCGGCTCGACGAACTCAAGGATTTCGAACGCAGCGCGATGGCGACGCTCAGCTAGGCGGCTGGTCACTCTCTGGCCAGCGGCCGGCCTGCGCCGCGTGGATCAGATCCTCGATGGTGACGGGTTCGAGCGCCTTGCCTCCGCCCAGCGGCCAGGCGCGGAGGCCGAAAAGCCACCCGAAGCTCGCCGCGAGGCTCAGGCCGATCACCGCCCAGGACGGGAGGCCGATGACGGCGGCCGGCACGGCGATGACGCAGGCCACGGCGACCATGAGCAGCCCGGCGGAAACCGGAAACCCCTCCTGTCCGAAATGGCGGGGCCAGTTCCGGTACAGCGGTTCGAGCTCGACCTCGAACTCAGCCCCGAACGCGACGAAGAAGTCGGCGGCCTCGTCGCCGTCGATCCCGAGGTCGTCCAGCAAGCCGTCGGTGAGACGAAGCGGACGCCGAACGTCGGTCTGCCCCGCGACGAAGTCGAGGACCCGGTCCGGGACGAAGGGATCAGACAGGCTCGATCACCACGGCCGTCCCATAGGCCAGCACCTCGGTGACGCCCTCCATGATCTCATTGGCCTCGTAGCGCATGCCGATCACCGCGTTGGCCCCCATGGCCTGCGCATGGTCGACCAGTTCCTGCAGCGCCTCGGCCCGCGACGCCTCCGCCAGCTTCACATAGGCGCCGACCCGGCCGCCCAGCATCGACTGCAACCCGCCGACCATGTCGCTGAGGGCGTTGCGCGACCGCACGGTGATGCCCCGCACCAGCCCCAGGGTCTTCACCACCCGATAGCCGGGCGCGTCGTTGGTGGTCACGATCAGCATGGTCATTTCCTTTCGAGCACCCGGAAGACGAACCCGTGGTCGTCCTTTTCGCCCGCCGGGTGGGCCTCCGAGGATACCTCGTTCCACGCCGCCTCGTCGAACGCCGGGAACAGCACATCGCCCTCCGGCTCGGCCTCGACCTCGGTCAGATACAGCCGCTTCGCCCGCGGCAGGGCCTTTTCGAACAGGGCCACGCCGCCGATGACGCAGATTTCGTCGACCCCGTCCTCCTCGGCCGTCTCGCGCGCGATCTCGACCGCCTCGTCCAGCGTCGTGCAGACCACGGCCCCGCGCGCCGTGAACGACTCATCGCGCGACAGCACCAGGTTCAGCCGGCCGGGCAGGGGCTTCAGCGGCAGGCTCTCCCAGGTCTTGCGGCCCATGATGCAGGGCTTGCCGACGGTGATCGCCTTGAACCGCTGCAGATCGCTGCGCAGCCGCCACGGCAGGTCGCCGTCGCGCCCGATCACCCCGTTGCGGGCCCGGGCGACGACGAGGACGAGTTGGGGGAGGGTCATGGGCGCGGCTCCAGCGTCGGCCTACTCAGCAGCCGCCTTTTTCGCCAACCTTTGAGCCTTCTGCGCGGCCTTCTTCAAGCGATCTTTGGCTTCATTTGCCTTGTCGCCGTCGACGAGCTCTCGCTTGATGACATTTGCGCGAACCATGTCCTCAATGGTCTCCGCATCGATCTTCAGATCGGGGAACGCCTTGCGAAGCTCTCGCCGGATGATGGCCACCACAGGTTCTGACATGGCGATCTGAGCCACGGTGAAGGGGTTGAATAGCTGACTTTGCTGATGGAAGGCGCTGATCGCATCGGCGGCCAATCCCTCCCGCGCGAGCAGGAACAGTTTCTCCATGTCGTCTTCAGAGCGAAGATTGATGTCAGGCAGACAGATGCGGACAACCTCGTCCCAGTCGATTGGCTGGGCGAATTTCACTTTGAAGAAGCGCCACTCAACCGCGTTGGTCAGAATAATCCACTCAATCCCCTTGTGCGCTCCGTAGTTCACGGCCTGCCGAAGGTGGGCTTCGCTTAGTGTGGAACCTGCCGATTTTACCTCGATGAGAAAGCGCACTACGCCGTCAGTTTGCACGGCCAGGTCGCAGTAGGTGCCCCGGATCAGATGCTCACTCGTGAGCTCAGCATATTTGTCGTAGCCAAAGACCTCGGCGAGAATGTCCTTCACGAGTGTGACAGTGTCCGCCTCGGAAACATCCCGCGAGCGCTGTGCCACAGCGATAGTCTGGAAATGCCGGAGACGCGCCCGTACGCGGTCGGTGAATTTCTTCGGTAGCTTTGCCATAGTCCCCCCAAGGTTGAGGAAACCGGTCACACCTCCCGCCAAAGGTCAAGCTTGCGGAGAGGTCTTGGGCTCCAGCCAGTGCAGCCATTTCCGCTGCATGGCCTGTTCGATATCGATCCCTGCCCGGTCGCAATAGATCAGCAGCATCCCCAGCACATCCGCCGCCTCATCGCCCAGCTTGCCGGCGTCGGCCTGGCCCCGCGCCCGCCCGCTCATGCGCAGATGCTCGGCCGTCAGCTCGCCCAGCTCCTCCTGCACCTTCAGCAGGGCCCAGTCGCCCGAGCGGTCGATGCCGTGCTCGGCGGCGTAGATGTCGGAGATGCGCAGGACGTCGGCCTGCAGGGCCTTCAGATCGAGGGTCATCAGACCGCGACCGGCGCCTTGATATGCGGCCACGGCTCATAGCCCTCGAGCACGAAGTCCTCGAGCGTATAGGCGAACAGGTCGTCGCGCGGCGTGATCGTCATGGTCGGCGCGGGCAGGGGCGCGCGAGACAGCTGGGTCTCGGCCTGTTCGATATGGTTCAGATACAGGTGGGCGTCGCCGAAGGTATGGACGAACTCGCCCGGCTTCAGCCCGCAGACCTGGGCCACCATCATGGTCAGCAGGGCATAGGAGGCGATGTTGAACGGCACCCCCAGGAAGACGTCCGCCGACCGCTGGTACAGCTGGCAGCTCAGCTTGCCGTCGGCGACGAAGAACTGGAACAGGCAGTGGCAGGGCGGCAGGGCCATGTCGTCGACGTCGGCCGGGTTCCAGGCCGAGACGATGTGTCGGCGGCTGTTGGGATTGGTCTTCAGCCCCTCGACCAGCTTCGTGATCTGGTCGATCACCCGCCCGTCCGGCGCCGCCCACGACCGCCACTGCTTCCCGTAGACCGGCCCCAGCTCGCCCTCGGCGTCGGCCCATTCGTTCCAGATCGAAACGCCGTTGTCTTTCAGCCAGCCGATATTGGTCTCGCCGCGCAGGAACCACAGCAGTTCGACGATGATCGACCGCAGATGCAGCTTCTTGGTCGTCAGGACCGGAAAGCCCTTCGACAGGTCAAACCGCATCTGCCGCCCGAACACGCCCAGCGTCCCGGTGCCCGTCCGGTCGTCGCGCTGACTGCCATTGTCGAGGATGTCGCGCAGCAGGTTGAGGTACTGCCACTCCGGATGATCGGCCGCGACGGCGCCCGTGCGGTCGTGGAGGTCGGACAGGGCGGCGGCGGCGTTCATGGACGGGACGTTGGACGCTGATTCGCGAATCCCCAACGCGCCCGGTGGACACTTTGGCGTGCGGGCTGTGGGTAGCGCTCCCTCTCCCATTGGGAGAGGGCTTGAGCGCACGAGCGCGAAGCGGTCGTCCTTGCGCGAAAGGGTGTGGGTCGACCGCCGCGGGGCGGCTTCGCCGCCTCCACCAGCCGACCCACATCCGAGCGGCTACGCCTGCCACCTTCCCCCATCGGAAGATGGATCAGGACGTTCTGCTGCCTATCCGCCGATTGTCAGCATATCCCGCGCCGCCAACCCGCTGATTTCGCGCGCTTTCGAAAAATTACAGCGTCATCAGCCCGCCCTAGGAAGACCTCCTTCCATAATTCCCCCGGTTCCGTCGCCGGGAGGGGCGCAAGGCCTTGCGATCTTGTCGCGGCGGAAACGGGATGAGCGGGAGGGGGCCGAACCTCAACGCAGGCAGTTCGTCGCCAGGCCAACGGGCCCAGGCAGCGAGCCGCCGCGCGGCGGGGCAAGGCTCCCACAGCCCGGCCTCAAGTCGCGAGCCCCCGTGGGGCGAGCACAGGCCGGACGTGAAGGGCGACGGGCAGGGAACCCGCGCCGTTCCGGGGATCGGGTTCGCAAGGCTCCGACCCGCCCGCCGGAGGCCATGTCGGCAAGGCGTCAACAGCGCCGCTGGTCCTGGGGAAGGTCATCACCGCCTCCAGGCCGACAGCTCCCGGTCAGACATTCCGTGCGGAGCGACGTCGCGAAGCCGAAACACATCTCCCAACGGTCTCCGGGCTTCGCGCCCGGCGC
>SCVB01000064.1 GCA_004296955.1 Brevundimonas sp. | reverse complement strand
TCCATCAGGGTCTCGAACCGCTCCTGGCCTTCCGCGCCCCGGAACTTGTCGGCGATGGCCAGGGCCTCGGCCCGGTCCACATCCCCCTCGACCCAGCGCCGCGCCAATTGATCCATCTCGAAGGTCGCCCCCGACGCCAGGGCCAGGGCCGCGCCCGGCGATCCGCCCGCCATGGCCGCCGCATGCTCGGCTTCCTCCGGCTCGGCTCCCGTCCGGTTCCGCACCAGGGTCTCCAGCCGCTCCGGCGTCCATATGGGGAAGCTCAGCCGCCGGCAGCGCGACCGGATCGTGGCCAGCAGCCGTCCCGGCGCGTGGGTCACCAGGAACAGCACGCCCCGCTCGGGCGGCTCCTCCAGAACCTTCAGCAAGGCGTTGGCCGCGTTGAGGTTCAGGTCGTCCGCAGCGTCGATGATCGCCACCCGGTGCTGGGCCTGGGACGGGCTCTTGGAAAAGAACTCGGGCAGGTCGCGCGACTGGTCGACCGAGATCGACTTCTTGGTCTTTCCGCCCTCGACCAGCCGTTCCAGCACCAGCAGGTCGGGATGCGACTGGGCCGAGATCAGTCGACTGACGGGATCCTCGCGTCGCGCGCCCAGCGGCCCCCGCGCCGGATCGGCCGCCGCCCCCAGCAGCCGCCGCGCCGCGCGATAGGCGAAGGTCGCCTTACCCGTCCCCTCGACCCCGCACAGCAGCCAGGCATGGTGCAGCCTCCCCCGCTCCCAGGCGTCCAGAAAGGCCGCTTCCGCCGCCGCATCAGGGACCAGGTCGAACCGGTCGCGGGGATGATCGTCGCTCACAGCAGCCGATCCTGAACCGCCCGCCAAACCCGCGCCTCGACCTCGTCCAGCGATCCCACGGCGTCGATCAGCACGCACCGCTCCGGATGGGCCTCGACGATCCTCAGAAAGCCCTCGCGCAGTCGCCTATGGAACTCCAGCCCCTTGGACTCGAACCGGGTCTCGAACAGGCCGCGCCCGAACGCCCGCTCCAACCCCACCTCGACCGGCAGGTCGAACACCAGGGTCAGGTCCGGTTGGTCGGTCCCGACCACGCCCGCATCGATCTGTTCGATAAAGCTCTGGGCCACGCCCCCGCCCGCGCCCTGATAGGCCCGACTGCTGTCGGCGAACCGGTCGCACACCACCCAGTCGCCGGCTTCCAGCGCCGGCCGAATGGTCCGCTCCAGATGGTCCGATCGCGAGGCGTACATCAGCAGGGTCTCGGTCATGGCCGACCAGGGCTCGGCGTCGGTGGCCACGACCAGGTTGCGGATCACCTCCGCCCCTTTCGAACCTCCCGGTTCACGCGTCCGCACGACAGTGCGATCGCCCAGGACGGGCTGCAGCCGCTCGACCAGCCGTCCGACCTGAGTCGACTTGCCGGAGCCCTCGCCGCCTTCGAAGCTTATGAATTTTCCACGGGTCACGCGCCTTCATGGCGCGCGCGGCCCGCCGGACGCAAGCCCGTGCGCGCGATCAACTGCCCGATATCAACAGGGCGCCGAC
>SCVB01000063.1 GCA_004296955.1 Brevundimonas sp. | reverse complement strand
CATTGGCGATGTTGTTGGCCACGATGTCGAGCTCGCGGCGCAGCGTCATCTGGCGTGACAGTCCGACATAGGCGGCGTTTTCCACGGGCGGCTCCTTTCGCCCATCCTCCTCGCAACGGTCATGCCAACAGGGTTAATCCAGTGAGGGCGGGCCCGAAGGCGGAATTGGCGCCCCTGGCGCCCGGCAGGATTTGCCGGTTCTTAGCGGCTCGTTAACCAAAAATCGTTCGTATGGTCCGGGAGATTCTCGGGGCGTGTTCCATGTTCAAATTCGGCAAGAAGAAGGGCGCCAAGGAGGGCGGCGATGACGCCGCCAACCTGCCTGCGGTGTCCGACGCGCCCGGCGCCGAAGGCGAGGACGGGGCGCCGCCGAAGAAGAAGCTCCCGCTGCTGTTCATCGTCATCCCGGCGGCGCTGGTGGTGCTGGGCGGAGGCGGGGCCGCCGCCTTCTTCATGATGCAGCCCAAACCCGCCGCGACGGAGGATGGCGGTCATGGCGCGGAGAAGAAGGGCGGCCATGACAAGAAGGCCGAGAAGAAGGGCGGCGGCCATGGAGCCCCGGCCGACGGTCCGGCCGACGCCTCCCTGGGCGTGATCGCCGAGGGCCCGGACGGGGTCACCTTCTTCACCCTGCCGGACATGGTGGTGAACATTCAGTCGCCCGACGGCCGTCCCACCTTCCTCAAGCTCAAGCTGACGCTGGAAACCCACGACGCCGCCGTCGCCGAGCAGCTCCAGGGTGAGATGCCGCGGATGCAGGACATGTTCCAGGGCTTCCTGCGCGAGCTGCGTCCCGAGGACCTCGCCGGATCGTCGGGCAGCTTCCAGCTCCGGGCCGAGATCCTGCGCCGGGTCAATCTGATCGCAGCCCCCGGCAAGGTCGACGCCGTGCTGATCGAAGAAATGCTGGTGCAGTAGGCATGACCGACGCGGCCTTCGCCGACAGCGCCGATCCCTTCGCCGAAGCCGGGGAGTCGACCATGGAGCCGGACGGCGAAAGCCGTTCGTCGGGTCTCTCCGAACGCGTCCTCAACCAGGATGAGATCGACAGCCTGCTCGGCTTCGACATGGGCGACGGCGATGAGGCCGAACGCTCCGGCATCCGGGCGATCATCAACTCGGCCCTGGTCAGCTACGAACGCCTGCCGATGCTCGAGATCGTCTTCGACCGCCTCGTGCGGCTGATGACGACCTCCCTGCGTAATTTCACTTCGGACAACGTCGAGGTCAGCCTCGACAACATCTCCTCAATCCGCTTCGGCGACTATCTGAACTCTATCCCGCTGCCGGCCATCCTCGCGGTGTTCCGGGCCGAGGAGCTGGACAACTACGGTCTGCTGACGGTCGACTCCAACCTGATCTATTCGATCGTCGACGTGCTGCTGGGCGGCCGTCGCGGCACGGCGGCCCTGCGCATCGAGGGCCGGCCCTACACCACGATCGAGCGGGTGCTGGTCCAGCGGATGGTCGAGGTCGTCCTCGCCGACGCCCGCGCCGCCTTCGAGCCCCTGACGCCGGTGCATTTCACGCTCGACCGGCTGGAGACCAATCCGCGCTTCGCCGCCATCGCCCGGCCGGCCAACGCGGCCATCCTGGTCAAGCTGCGCATCGACATGGAAGACCGCGGCGGCCGCATCGAGCTGCTGCTGCCCTACGCCACGCTCGAGCCTATCCGGAAGATGCTGCTGCAGCAGTTCATGGGTGAGAAATTCGGCCGCGACAACATCTGGGAAGGCCACCTGGCCACCGAGCTCTGGACCACGGAGACCGAGGTCCGGGCGGTGCTGGACGAACAACAGGTGCCGCTCTCGAAGGTGCTCGATCTCAAGGTCGGCGACACCCTGATGCTGAACGCCACGCCGGACTCCGACATCTCGGTCCGCTGCGGCTCCATCCCGGTGACCACCGGCAAGATGGGCCGCAAGGGCCAGAACATCGCCGTGCGGGTCGAGGCGCCGATCAGCATCGAAGCCGCCACAAGTCTGACCAAGGGAAGACGCTGATGACCGGAATGATTCTCGACGGCGTGCTGATGCTGCTGCTGGTGGCCGCGCTCGGCTACGGCGTGCGGCTCGAGAAGAAGCTGTCGGCCCTGCGGGCGGGACAGCAGGCCTTCGCCACCGCCGTCACGGAACTCAACGCCGCGGCGGGCCGCGCCGAGGCCGCCCTCGGCAGCCTGAGGGCCTCAGGCCAGGAAACCGACCTGCTGCACGACCGCATCGTCAAGGCCCGCGAGGTCAAGGCCCAGCTCGAAGCCCTGATCGCCCGCGCGCCGGAGGCGTCCAGGGAGACCCCGAGGGCGGCCCCGCAGCCGGCGTCGAAGCCGGTGCTGGTCGCGGCTCCGGCCGCCGCGCCGGTCACGGCCGAGGACGAGCGGGCCCGGCGCATGGCGGCGCTGGCGGAGCGGATCCAGGGCCTGAACCCGGCCGCCCGCGCGCCGACGCCGGTCTCCGCCATCCTCGGCGCCCTGACCGCGGGTCGCGCCGCTAACCAGGCTGCGAAGCAAAGCCTCAACCAGACCCGGCGCAATCTGGACGAAGACCTCTTCGCCGCCTGAGCCGAACTTTCCGCCCTGTGCCCGGCGCGCGTCGCCGGGCGACCCGAGAGCCATTGCGAGTAGCCGATCATGAGCAAGATTCCCCGCCTGCTGCCCCTGATCGCCATCGCCATCGGCGGGGTGGTGCTGGTGCGGGCCGTCGGCGTCGCGCCCGGCCTGTTCGAGGGCGCCCGCGCCTGGGCCGAGGAAGCCGCGCCCGTGGCGGCGGCCGGGGTCCCGGCGGCCGCGGCGGCCGCCGTCTGCGCCCTGACGCCTGAGCAACTGGCCCAGCAGGCCGGCATATCGCCCGCGGAACTGCGCATTCTCCAGTCGCTGAAGGGCCGCCGCACCGAACTGGACGCCCGCGACGCGGACCTGGCCTCGATGCTGCCGCTGATGGCGACCGCCGAACAGAAGCTGGACGCCAAGGTCGCCGCGCTCGAGGCGGTCAAGGCCGAGGTCCGGGTCCTGCTGGGCCAGGTCAGCGAACAGGAAAAGGCCGAGAACGACCGGCTGGTGGCCGTCTATTCGGCCATGCGGCCGCGGGAGGCCGCCCGGGTCTTCGCCACCCTGGACGACGATGTCCGCCTGCCGGTGGCCGCCGCCATGCGGCCGCGCTCGCTGGCCGCCATCATGGCCCAGATGGAGCCCGCCGCCGCCCGCGTGCTGACCGAGAAGCTGGCCCGGCGCTTCGAGGCCCGCCAGCAACTCGCCGCTCGCGCCGCGGCCGCCGCCGCAACGGACGCCGCCGCCCCCGCGGCGAACGCGCCTGCCGGGGCTCCGCGGCGCGAGCGGCGAGTTGCTGGCGGGCCTC
>SCVB01000062.1 GCA_004296955.1 Brevundimonas sp. | reverse complement strand
CGTCCACCTCGCCGGCGGCCTGGTAGTGTTTGAAGCCGAGGGCCTCGAAGAAATCCATGTCGACGATCGAGGCGCCGGTGGCGACCACGGCGTCGATCATGCCGAACTTCACCATGTCCCGGTACACGTGCATGCAGCCGCCGGCCGAGGTCGAACCGGCCAGGATCAGCCACGGCGAGCAGTCCTTGTCCTCCAACGCCATGTTGAAGATGTCGGCGGCGCGGGCCGTGTCGCGGCTCGAGAACGACATCTTGCGCATGCTGTCGATGATCGGGCGGGCGTCGAACGAGGTGATGTCCACGTGCTCGACGGTGTTCTGGAGCAGCTGGGCCTTCTGGTTGGTCTGAACGGGAGCGTTCATTGCAAGGGTTTCCCTTTGATTTGAGCGCCCGTCGTCAAAAGAAACAGCGGCCCGGACGGAGCGACGGGCCGCTGCTGGTTACAACGCGAAAGCGACGGTTTAGCGCCGTTGCTTCTTCCGCTGGCCGGCCTTGCCCTTGGGCCGCGACAGGCGAACCACCTTGCGGGCCTGCTCTTCCGCCGAGGTGCGAACCGTCGGGATGGAGCGGGGCGCCAGGCCGTAGAGCGAAGCCATCGGGGCGTCCTCGACCGCGGCGAGGTCGTGCTCGCCATAGCCGTTGAAGCCGGTCGACATGGCCACGCCATAGGCGCCCAGCATGCCGATCTCGATGAAGTCGCCTTCCTGCACATCGGCCGGCAGCCAGAAGGGTCCCGGCATATGGTCGATGGAGTCGCAGGTCGGGCCGTAGAAGCGGAACGGCTTGAGGTCGTTCGAGCTCGCGCCGTCCCGAACCAGCTTGGTCGGGAAGGGCCAGCGCGAATGTGTCGCGTCGAACAGCGAGCCGTAGGACCCGTCGTTCAGATACAGGGCGTCGCCCTTGCGCAGGTCGACCCGGCACAGCACCGAGGACGACTCGGCCACCAGCGCCCGGCCGGGTTCGCACCACAGCTCGGTCGTTTCCGAAACCGGCATCTCGTTGAAGCCGCGATGGATGGCGTCGGCGTATTCCTGCATGTCCGGCGGGACCATGCCCGGATAGACCGAGGGGAAGCCGCCGCCGACATCGACGATGTCGACGAACACGCCGGCGCGGCTGATGGCGCGGCCGACCTGGGCCATGGCGGCCTCATAGGCGGACGGACGCATGCACTGCGAGCCGACGTGGAAGCAGACGCCCATCAGCCCGTCCTTGACCGCCTGGCGCGTGGCCAGCAGCAGGGACGGCGCCTGGTCGACCGAAACGCCGAACTTGCCCGACAGGGAATAGGCCGCGCCGTCGGCCGAGACCGTCATACGGACCAGCAGGTTCAGGTCGCGGGCGCCGCCCGTGGCGTCGATGATCTTGGCCAGCTCGTCATGGCTGTCCAGCGAGAAGGTGCGGACGCCGTGCTCGAAATAGGCCTTGGTGATCGCGCCGCGGCTCTTGACCGGGTGCATGAAGGCCAGGCGTGCGTCGGGGCTGACCGAACGGACCAGTTCGATCTCGCCCAGCGAGGCGACGTCAAAGCCGGTGACTCCAGCCTCCACGAGGGTCTCGATGACCCACCGCGAGGGATTTGCCTTCACCGCATAGAAGACGTCGGCGTTCAGATTGTCCTGGAACCAGCGCGCCGCTACGGAAACTGAACGCGGCCGCACGAGTGCGACGGGACGTTCAGGGGACCGCTCGCGGACCAGGTCCAGGGGAAATGGATACGTGCGCAATTCA
>SCVB01000061.1 GCA_004296955.1 Brevundimonas sp. | reverse complement strand
GCAGACGTCGCAGGTGACATAGACGTCGGGCAGGAAGTGCATCTCGATCTTGATGACGCCGTCGCCCTGGCAGGCCTCGCAGCGGCCGCCCTTGACGTTGAAGCTGAACCGGCCGGGGCCATAGCCGCGCGCCTTGGACTCCGGCAGACCGGCGTACCAGTCGCGGATGGGGCCGAAGGCCCCGGTGTAGGTCGCCGGGTTCGAGCGCGGGGTGCGGCCGATCGGTGACTGATCGATGTCGATGACCTTGTCGAAATGCTCCAGCCCCTCGATCCGGTCGAAGGGGGCCGGGGCGTCCGACGCATTGTTCAGGCGACGCGCGGCGGCCTTGTACAGGGTCTCGATGGTGAAGGTGGACTTGCCGCCGCCGGACACGCCCGTGATGCAGGTGAAGACGCCGACGGGGATTTCGCCGGTCACGCTCTTCAGATTGTTGCCGCTGGCGCCGCTGATCTTCAGCATCCGCTTGCGGTCGATGGGACGGCGGCCGTCGACGGGGATCTCGATCTCGCGCTCGCCGGTCAGGTATTTACCGGTCAGGGAGTTGGGATTGGCCATGACCTCGGCGGGCGTGCCCTCGGCGCAGACCGTGCCGCCGTGGACGCCGGCGGCGGGGCCCATGTCGATGACATAGTCGGCGGTCAGGATGGCTTCCTCGTCATGCTCGACCACCAGGACCGAGTTGCCGAGGTCGCGCAGCCCCTTCAGGCTTTCCAGCAGGCGGGTGTTGTCGCGCTGGTGCAGGCCGATGGAGGGCTCGTCCAGCACATAGAGGACGCCGGTCAGGCCCGAACCGATCTGCGACGCCAGACGGATGCGCTGGCTCTCTCCGCCCGACAGGGTGCCGGAGGATCGAGACAGCGACAGATAGTCGAGGCCGACGTTGTTGAGGAATCGCAGCCGGTCGCCGATCTCCTTCAGGATGCGCCGGCCGATCTCCATCTGCTTGTCGCTGAGCGCCTCGGGCAGGGCCTGGACCCAGTCGTAGGCCTTCTTGATGGACAGGGTGGAGATGTCGGCGATATCCTCGCCCCCGACCTTGACCGCCAGGGCCTCGGGCTTCAGCCGCTTGCCGTGGCAGGCGTCGCACGGGGTCTCGGACTGGTAGCGGGCCAGTTCCTCGCGCACCCAGGCGCTGTCGGTCTCGCGCCAGCGACGCTCCAGGTTCGGCAGCACGCCCTCGAACGGCTTGAACACCTCGTATTTGCGGGCGTTGTCGTCGTAGGTGAATTTGATCTTCTCGGCGCCGGTTCCATAAAGGATCGCCTTGTGCGCCTGGGCCGGAAGCTCGCGCCAGGCCACGTCCATCGAGAAGCCGTAGTGGCGGCTGAGCGACTGCAGCGTCTGGGTGTAGAGGGGCGAGGGGCCGCGCGCCCATGGGGCGACGGCGCCCTTGTGCAGGCTCTTGTCGCGATCCGGGATCACCAGATCGGCGTCGAAGGCCAGCTTGACGCCCAGGCCGTCGCAGACCGGGCAGGCGCCGAAGGGATTGTTGAACGAGAACAGCCGCGGCTCGATCTCGGAGATGGTGAATCCGGACACGGGGCAGGCGAACCGTTCGGAGAACAGCAGGCTGCGCGGCGCGGTCTCGCCCTCGGCCGTACTCGCCCATTCCGCGTTGGCGATGCCGTCGGCCAGACCCAGGGCGGTCTGGAGACTGTCGGCGTAGCGGGCTTCCTGGTCAGGCTTGGTGACGATCCGGTCCACGACGATGTCGATGTCGTGCTTGAACTTCTTGTCCAGGGTGGGGG
>SCVB01000060.1 GCA_004296955.1 Brevundimonas sp. | reverse complement strand
GGTGACGACGGGGCCGGGGCGGATCTGGTCGATGACGCCGCGCACGCCGAATTCCTGCAGCACGCCCTCCAGCATCTTGGCGTTCTGCTTCAGCGCCTCCTCGTCGACCGAGGCGACGCGCTTGGCCGGCTTGGTCAGCATCGACAGGGGCGGCAGGTCGAAACCGGTCGAGGGGCGGGCGAAGTCGAAGGCGGCCTGGCTGTCGTCGGCCTCGCGGCGCGGTTTCGGGGCCCGGGCGGCGGCGACCTTCGGTTCGGGCGCGCCGCGCACGGGCGCGGGCGGATCCCAGGGCGGCGCATCGTCGGCGGCGACCGGGCCGTCCTCGGGATCGGGGGCAGGGCGCACGCGAGGGGCAGGCTTGACCGCGGCGCGTCGGGCCTTCGGCGCGGGCGGCGCCGGCGCGCGGAGACCGCGGGCCCAGGCCAGCCCCTCGCCGAGGTCAGCGACCCTCAGGCCGACGGCGTAGCCGATGCCCCACAGGCCCAGCGGCAGGAACAGGATGCCGGCAATGACCGGCGCGCCGGGCAGACGCAGGGCGTCGCAGGCCAGCCGGACAAGGCCGACAATGGCGTCGCCCCAAAGACCGCCGAGGCCGGCGGCCAGCGGCCAGGCGGCCGGCGCGGCGAGGGCCGAAAGGGCTGCGGACAGGGCGAGGACGCCGCCGGTCGCCGACAGGGCCTTCACCGGCGTCGGCTTCAGCCGCTGCTGGATGGCGTCGCCGATGGCGGCGGCCAGGCCGAAGGCGATCAGCAGCAGGGCGGCGGGCCAGGCCGCAAGGCCCAGCGACTGCATGAACAGGTCGGCGAAGAGGGCGCCGTTCAGTCCCAGCCAGTTGGACGGGGCGTCGCCGGAGGCCGCATTGAGGCTGGGGTCGGCCGGGTTCCATGAGATCAGCGCCGCCAGCAGCAGGGCCGCCAGCAGGGCCTGTAGCACGCCGCGGAATTTCACCGCAATGGGCGCGCCCCACAGGATGCGGGCGCTGACCCAGGCGCGCTGGCCGATGGCGAGGGCGGCGGACATGGCGGAAACGGACTCCGGGACGGTCGAACTGACCCCCTCTTGTCGCCCGCCCAGGGTTAAGAGGCTGTTTACCAGAGGCCGCCGCAGTCGCGGCTTACACGAGAACAGAAGCGACGGGCCTTCGGGGCGAAAAGGGCAGGACGGGGCCCCGACCGAAGCGCAGCATCAGGTCCGGCCGCAAAGCCGTCTCACCGACAAGCGCCGCGAGAGCCGGCCTCAGCCCGGCGACCTCGACCGGCTGGTTGACGAAGGCGCAGCGGAGGTCCAGCGCCGCGACGGCGAGCATGAACCTCTGGCAGGCGCGGCCGACGGTCATCCAGTGGGCCGGGTCCGCGCCCTCCGCCAGGAACACCGCCAGACCGGACGAGGAGTCGATCTGCCGTGCGTACCGCTCATTCTCGGCGGCCGCGCCGAAGAAGCGATCGAAGGCGAACCCGCCCGCGCCGGCGGGCAGGACCGGACTGCCGCTGGCGGCCGAGTACAGGCCGTCGCCGGTCCGCATGGCGTCGCGCGGATTGAAGCGAAGCCAGCGCTTCAGCTCGGCCATGAAGGCCGGATCGGTCATCTGCGCCTCGTTGCCGGCGACGACGAGGTCCCGCGCCTGATTGATCCGCGGCCTGTCGGTCAGGAGGATCAGCCGAACCCCGGGGGTGTTTGCGGCCCGCTCGAGGGTCTCAAGGTCCCGGCTGGACAAGGGCCGGCCGTCATAGAGCGTCCGGCTGCAGCGGCGCAGGGGGATGGCGTCGAACAGGGGATCCGCCCGGGCCGGTCCGCGGCCGAACTCATAGCGCGCCGCGGTTCCTTCCAGCGACAGGGTCCCGGGCCGTCCCGTGGCCGTCGCGGCCATGCGCAGGTTTTCGGCCGCGCAGCCGAGGCTGACGAACAGGTGATGGTCATCGGGATCGACCACGGGCGTCCGCCGCGAGAGATCGGGCAGGATGTCGATCGCCGCATCCGCGATGCGGAACCGCCAGGGCTGGGTATTGTGGCCGTTGGCGGCCAGGGTCGCGTAGCGGATCAGGTCAGCCAAGGCCGGATCGGCCGGCGCCGCGGCGCGTAACCCGGCCGAATAGCGGTCGTAGTCGGCTGTGGAGCCCACGGCGGCGCTCCAGCCGGCGAGGCCGGCGCCGCCCGCCGCAGCCAGGGCACCGGCGCCAAGGAGCAGATTCCGCCTGTTCATCACCGATCTCCAGCCTGAGCCATAGCGCCGCAGTCGAGACAGGGCTTTGACCTCGCTCAATCGCGGCGCGACAAGGAGGGATGGCCGACACAAGATCCTATGACGTCATCATCGCCGGCGCCGGCCTGGCGGGCGCCGCCTTCGGCCTCGCAGCGGCCCAGGGCGGGCTGAAGGTCGTGCTGGTCGATCCCCAGCCGTTCGACGCCCAGCTGGCGCCGAGTTTCGACGGGCGATCCACAGCCATCGCCTTCTCCACCTTCCGTATGCTCGACGCCATCGGCGTCGGGGCCGGGATGCGGCCCCACGCCTGCCGGATGGACCGGATCCTGGTCACCGACGGCCGGCGTCCCGGCGCGGCCTCGCGGGCGGCCTCCCCGGCCTTTCTGCGTTTCGACGCCGACGAGATCGGCGACCGCACCGACGGCGAGCCGCTGGGTTATATGGTCGAGAACCGCCGGATCCGGGTGGCCCTGGCCGCGGCGGTGGCGGCCGCGGGCATCGAGGTCCGCGCCCCGGCGGCGGTGGCGGGCGTCGAGGTCGGCCCCGCCGTGTCCCGCGTCACCCTGGCCGACGGCGCCGTGATCGAGGCGCCCCTGACCGTCGGGGCCGAGGGCCGCAACTCGCCGGTGCGCAGGGCCGCGGGGATCGAGACCGTCGGCTGGGGCTACGGCCAGAGCGGCGTGGTGGCGACCGTGTCCCTCGGGCGGGACCACGGCAATGTCGCCCATGAGTATTTCCTGCCCTCGGGGCCCTTCGCCATCCTGCCGCTGACCGAACGCCGCGCCAGCCTCGTGTGGACGGAGACGACGCGCCGGGCGGAAGCGCTGAGGGCGGCGTCGGACGAAGCCTTCCAGTCGCACCTGATGCGGCGGTTCGGCGATTTTCTCGATGACGTCACGGTGGTGGGACCGCGCTTCATCTATCCGCTCTCCCTGCAACTGGCCGAGGCGCTGACCGCCCCGCGCATCGCCCTCATCGGGGACGCCGCCCACGGGGTGCATCCGGTCGCCGGCCAGGGACTGAACATGGGGCTGAAGGACGCCGCCGCCCTGGCCGAGGTGCTGATCGAGGCCCTGCGTCTGGGCGAGGACATCGGCGCGGAGACGGTGCTGGACCGCTACGCCCGCTGGCGGCGGTTCGACAACGCGGCCCTCGCGGCCGGCTTCGACGGCTTTGTGCGGCTGTTTTCCAACGACCTGCCGCCGGTGCGGCTGGCCCGGACCCTCGGCATCGCCGCCGTCAACCGCATCCCCGCCCTGCGCCGCGCCTTCATGCATGAGGCCGGCGGCGCGACGGGCGATCTGCCGCGGCTGTTGCGGGGCGAGGCGGTTTGAGCGGTCGGCGGCCGCCAGTCGCCAATCACTCAGTCCAGCGTCCGCGCCTCTTCCGGCAGCATGATCGGCACGCCGTCGCGGATCGGATAGGCCAGCTTCGCCCCCTTCGAGACCAGTTCCTGCCGCTCGCGGTCATAGGTCAGCCGGCCGCGCGTGACGGGACAGACCAGCACCTCCAGCAGGCGGGGATCGACGGACGGCGGGGTGTGGAAGGCGTCGGACATGGGGGGAGGGTACAGGGGCGAGGGTCGAGGGTCGAGTGATGAGGCCGGCGGCGGCGGGAGTCTGATTGTCTCACGCCCCGGCCCTCGACCCTCGACCCTCACTGCATCGACGGCGCGTCTCCCTCCCCGTCCGTCGCCGCGTCGATGGTCAGCAGGGCGGTGAGGACGGCGGAGCGGTCGGTCAGGCTGGCGGCCTCGAGCAGGGCCTGTTTCTCGGGCGGATCGAACGGCAGGGCCATGGACAGGCTGTTGATCAGGGCCTCGGGCGGCGCGGTTTCGGCCGTGTCCCAGTCGATGTCGAGGCCGCGCATCTCAAGATAGGCGCGCAGGGCGTCCAGCAGGCCGTCGCGGTCGAGGCCGATGTCGTCGACCGGCGGGGTGGTCAGATCGGCCTCGAACGGCGCGAAATCGGCGCGGATCTGCCGATAGGGCGTCTGGCTCGCCAGTTCACCGGCCAGGCGGAAGCGGGCGCAGCCGGTCAGGGTGATCAGATAGCGGCCGTCCGAAGTCTCGGCGAAACTGGTGATCCGTCCCGCGCAGCCGATCGGCGACAACCCCTGGGGCCCGGCCCGGGGCTGCACCATGCCGATGATCCGGTCGCCCGCCATCGCATCGTCGATCATGTTCAGATAGCGCGGCTCGAAGATGTTCAGCGGCAATTGGCCGCGCGGCAGGAGGATGGCGCCGGGCAGGGGAAAGACCGGGATGACCTGCGGCAGATCGGCGGCCCTGACATATCCCTGCGCCACGGCAGCCTCCTAGGCGAACAGGATGGAGGACAGACGACGGCGCCCGTCGCGGGCCACCTCGGACGCCGCTCCTGCCGCCTCGAACACCACCAGCAGTTGCTTGCGCGCCGCCTGGTCGTTCCATTCGCGATCGGCGGCGACGATGGTCAGCAGGCTGTCGACTGCGCCCTTCAGGTCGCCGGAGGCGGCCTGGGCGAGCGACAGGTCATAGCGGGCCTGATGGTCGTTCGGATCGGCGGCGAGCCGCGCCTTCAAGCCCTCGTCCGCGCCCGTCGGCGCCGCTGACATCAGCGCCAGCTGGGCCCGGACGGACTGGACGGCGGCGTCCTTTGACTCCTGCGGCGCCATGGCGATGGTCTGGCGCGCCTGGTCGACGTCGCCGTCGGCCAGATAGACCCGCGCCATGCCGGCGATGGCCTTTTCGTGGGCGGGCTCCAGCGTCAGCACCTGGGCGAAGGCCTGGGCGGCGCCGCCGAGGTCGTGAAGCGCCAGCGATTCCTCGCCCAGCGACATCAGCTGTTCGATGTCGGAATTGGCGCTCGTCCCGCCGGTCAGCTTGTCGATGAAGGCCTTGAGCTGGCTGTCGGGTACGGCGCCCTGGAAGCCGTCGACCGGCTGGCCGTTGACGAAGGCGTAGACTGTGGGGATCGACTGCACCCGCAGCTGGCCAGCGTAGGCCGGGTTCTTGTCGACGTCGATCTTGACCAGTTTCACCGCCCCGCCGGCGGCGCGGACAGCCTTTTCGATCATCGGCGTCAGGGTCCGGCACGGCCCGCACCAGGTGGCCCAGAAGTCGACCAGCACCGGCTGCGACTTCGAGGCCTCGATGACATCGGTCATGAAGCCGGCGTCTGAGCCGTCCTTGATCAGGTCTTCGGGCAGGGCGGTCGGGTCGGCGAGGCTCATCAGACGATCCTGTATCGAAAAGGCGTAACGCGGCAGGCCTCAGATGGTCGCGGGCAGGCCCGGTCTCAAGGGGCTTCAGCTGGGGTCGGTTCCCGCCCCGGCCGGACTCAGCTTCCAGCGGATCTTGGTCTCGGAATCGGTGCGGGCCGAGCCGCGCACCACGATCTGCAGCGAGCGCCGGGTTAGGCCCTCGTCGATATGGACCGAGGGCTCGATGGCCACGTCGGGGCCGTCGGTGCGGAACCACCAGCCCCGGCCGGAATGGCCGCGCAGCAAGATTGAGCGGCGGTCGCGGGCCAGCGAGGCCTGGACCCCCGGCTCGAGCTGGAAGCGGACGGCGTAGGGGGCGGCGATGGCCCGGACCACCTCCTTGTGGCCCGGGGCCGGGTGCAGCCGCTCCTCGGCGCGCAATTCGTCGAGGCGCTGGTCCAGATACAGCCGACGCTGGTGCAGCAGGCCGAAGTCGTGGACCCAGCCGTCGTGCTCGACCTCCAGCCAGACGGCGCCCTCGCCGTCGCGCTGCTGCACGTCGACATGCAGGGGCCGGCCGATCAGGCGATGGCCCAGCAGGCCGGCCTTCCAGCCGCCGAGCGGCTCGCCGGTCGAGCCCTCGCCGAGGGTGAGGGTCGAATGGCCGGGCGCGAGGCGCAGGCCCTGGCGGTCGGCGGCCCGGGGCGTCCAGCCGCAGCCGGTGACCAGCCGGTCCTTGCCGCAGACGATCTCGAGCGCCATCGGCTGGGCGCAGGCCGCTGCCGACCAGGCCCCGCGGGCCGGCCCGGCGACGTCGGCGGCGATGGTCAACAGGGGGCTGCGGATGCGGGTGACCCCGCCGACGGTCCGGGCGCCGGTCTCGTCGGACGCGGCGTCGTCATGGGCGCGGGCGGCCGCGATCCGGGCGGGGGTCGAGGGTCCGCCGCCCTGCATGGAGACCAGCCGGCCGTCGGGCAGGGTCAGCAGGCGCAGGCCTGCGGTCAGGCGCTGGATGGCCCCGCGGACCGCGTCGGGGCTCGCTTCGGACAACTGGGACAGGGCGTCGTCGAGGGTCAGCAGGTCGAGCAGCAGCTCCAGCCCGGCTTCCGGACTGCGCGAGGCGTGGCCGCCGTCGGGCCCGACGGTGCGGTCCAGGGCGGCGGTCAGCCGGCGCAGGGCGGCGCGGCGCAGGGACGCGCCCGGCGCGCCGGCGAGGACGCAGCCGGCCACGGCGGCGGCGGCCAGACGTTCAGCGCCGCCGGCCACGCCGCCGGGCGGGCGCAGCAACTGCCGCCCCTGTCGTCCCAGGACGTCCGCCAGCCTCAGCCGTTCGGCCTCGGTGGCGACCTGCCCCATGCGACGGGCGGCGCAGGCCAGATTGAAGGTGCGCCGCGCCAGCACCTCGGGCCCCCAGGCGAAGGGCGACCAGCGGGCGAAGGTCGAGGCCCAGGCCAGGGTCAGGCGCACGGCTTCGCGGGCGCCGCGTTCGCCCTGCTGCATCAGCGCCGGCAGCCAGGCGAAGGCGTGAAGCTCGGTGGCGAAGGCCCGGTTCGGACTGGGACGGTTCCAGGGGTCTTCGGGAGCCGGGGCCTCGAGGCTGGCGCCGGCCAGGACGAACCGGCCGTCGGCCACGGCCTTGCCGGGGGCCGGGTCGGCGGGCCGGAAGTCGCGCGGCGTGGCGGCGAAGCCCTGGGCGGGACGGCCCTTGAGGGTCAGGCTGTAGCCCGGCAGGCCGTACAGCTCGATCCACAGCTGGCGGGTCAGCAGCCGGCCGATGACGGCGGGCCAGAGGCCCGGCCCCGTCGCCGCGCCGGTCGACCGCACGGGCGTGCGCATGGGGGCGCCGCGCAGGCCGGGAATCTCGCCGGGCGGCGGGGCGTCGGCTTCGGCGCGGGAAAAGGGGCCGAGCGGACTCACGCGGTTTTCAGCGCCGCGATATTGGCGGCATAGGCGGACGGCCCGCCCCGGAACACAGCGGTGCCGGCGACCAGGGCGTCGGCGCCGGCCGCGACGCAGGCCCCGGCGTTGGCGGCGGTGACCCCGCCGTCGACCTGCAGATGCGCCTTCGATCCCGCCGCGTCGAGCAGGGCGCGGGTCCGCTCGATCTTGCGCAGGGTCGTCGCGATGAAGGACTGGCCGCCGAAGCCCGGATTGACCGACATCAGCAGCACCAGATCGACCAGGTCGACCACCTCCTCAAGCACGGACAGGGGCGTGCCGGGGTTCAGCACCACCCCGGCCTTCGCGCCCAGCTGGCGGATGCGGCCGAGGGTGCGGTGCAGATGCGGGCCGCTCTCGGGGTGGACGGTCAGATAGTCGGCGCCGGCCTCGCGATAGGCCTCCAGCCAGGGATCAACGGGCGCGACCATCAGGTGCACGTCGAACGGCAGGGCGGTGTGCGGACGCAGGGCCTTCACCACATCGGGGCCGATGGTGATGTTGGGCACGAAATGCCCGTCCATGACGTCGACATGGATCCAGTCGGCGCCCGCGGCCTCAAGGGCGCGGACCTCCTCGCCGAGGCGGGCGAAGTCGCTGGCGAGGATGGAGGGGCAGATCAGGGGCGCGGCCATGTCAGCGGGATAAGGCGGGTCGCGGGCGGGAGCAAGGCGCGGGCCGGGTTTCCCGGCCGCGGCGTGCTACACGGTTCAGTCATCGCCCAATGGAGGACCGTTATGAGCGAACACATCGCCACCATCGAATGGAGTCGCGGCGACCAGCCGTTCCTCGATAAACGCTACGCCCGCGCCCACGATTGGCGCTTTGACGGCGGGGCGGAGGTCCGCGGGTCCTCGGCGCCGTCCGACCTCGTGCCGGCGCCGTTGTCGGATCCGGCCGCGGTCGATCCGGAGGAGGCGCTGGTGGCGGCGCTGTCGAGCTGCCACATGCTGTTCTTCCTCGCCTTCGCGGCCAAGGCCGGGTTTGTCGTGGACCGCTATCGGGACGAGGCCGTCGGCGTGCTGGGTCGCGACGAGCGCGGAAAGACCTCGATCACCGCCGTCGCCCTGCGGCCCGCCGTGACCTTCTCCGGCGCGCTGCTGCCGGACGCCGCCGCCATCGACGACCTGCACCACCGGGCGCACGGGGCCTGTTACATCGCCAATTCGATCCGGGCGGAGGTTACGATCGAACCTCGCTAGACGGCCGGCGCCACGGCGACGTCGTTCAGCAGAGCGACGAAGCGGCGTTCGGCCTCGGCCGCCAGCTCGGGATGATAACGCATCGGCCCGGCCGCCATGGGCTCGTCGAAGGCGTGCGACCCCTCGGCGATCCAGGTCTCGACCGGGACCCCGCATTTGCGGACCATCTCATGAATCCGCTCGGCGTTCCGGACGGTGGTCAGATGGTCGCTGCGCGAGATCACGGCGAGGGTCTTCGGACAATGCCGCCACGGCCGCATGCGGTTGAAGGCGCCGATGCCGACGTAGGGATAGGCCAGCCAGGTCCCTATCACGCCGTCCAGCGACACCGCGCCGGGATCGGCGACGCCCAGCATGCCGTCGGCCCGCTCGGAGCTCATCGCCTCCATGATGCCCCAGCCGCCGTGGCTCCAGCCGGCGAGGACGACCCTGGAAGCGTCGACGTCGGGTCTCTGCGACACGCCGTACAGCGCCGCCAGCACGTCGCCCGCCCGCTGCCAGCCATGCAGCAGGATGCCGGTGCAGACCATGGCCATGGCGAACTGCCGGCTCCAGCCCCGCGGGGCGTAGGAATCGACGATGAAGGCGCGCCAGCCCGCCGCCTTCGCCGCCGCCGCATATTTCGGCAGATGGCCGCGCAGGCCGCCGCAGCCGTGGAACAGAATCACCGCCGGCCGGGGGCGGTCGTCTTCGGGGCCGACGACGGCGATATGCGGTTCGAGTTGAGCCCAGCGGGCCGCGAGCGTGTCCATTCCGCCAGCCTAGCCGTTATGATCGCGGTTTCCGAGATAGACGTCGATCAGGTAGCGGCCGTGCGACCCCTGCGGGCCGAGACGACGTCCCAGTTCCGCCAGAACTGTCTCGTCGACCCGCAGCTTCGCCTTCTCCGAGCGAGCCCGGCGATGTTTGAAGCCCGCGACCACGCCGCGGGCGAACTCCATCTCGCGGGCGCGGACGCGGATGTTGACCGACTCGTCCGCGCACAGGTCGATGAAGCGGCCCATGGGACCGGCCAGGAGGTCTTCCAGCGTCCAGGGCATGTCGAAATGCGCCGCGTCCGCCAGCAGGACGTAGGAGTCGATCGCCGCCCAATCCACGGAACCGTTGCGCAGTCTCGGGGGATGATGCCGGCTCCGGCGCGCGGCGTCGTACGCGGCGTTGGCCAGCCAGCGGGCCCTGATCCGACGCGCCAGCCGCACGCGGGCGGCCTGCCGGCGGCCCCACCTCCGCGCTTGATCCCGGAACGTCAGTCGGCCTTGCATACGGCCAAGGTCGGGTCGCGGCCGCGTCGGCGCAAGCCGCGCCGCCCTGACGATCAGTGCCGGAACACCCGCACGCCCGTAAAGGCCATGGCCACCCCGGCCTCGTCGGCGGCGGCGATGACCGCGTCGTCGCGGATCGAACCGCCGGGCTGGATCACCGCCGTCGCGCCCGCCGCGACCGCTTCCAGCAGGCCGTCGGGGAAGGGGAAGAAGGCTTCGGAGGCGCAGGCTGAGCCCTGGGCCAGCGAATGGGCCAGGCCCTTGGCCTCCCCGGCCTCGCGGGCGCGGATGGCGGCGATGCGGGCGCTGTCGCGGCGGTTCATCTGGCCGGCGCCGATGCCGGCGGTCTGGCCGTCCTTGGCGTAGACGATGGCGTTGGACTTGACGTGCTTGGCCACGGTGAAGGCGAACAGCATGTCCTCGATCTCCTGCGGCGTCGGCTGGCGGCGGGTGACGATCTTGAGGTCGGACGGGGCGATACGGCTGCGGTCGCGGGACTGGACGAGGAAGCCGCCGGCCACGGAGCGGAACACCTCGCCGGCCGCCAGCGGGTCGGGCAGGCCCTCGGTCAGCAGCAGGCGCAGGTTCTTCTTGGCGGCGAAGATGGCCTGGGCCTCGTCGTCGGCGCCGGGGGCGATGACGACCTCGGTGAAGATGTCGGTGATGAGTTTCGCGTCGGCGCCGGTCAGGGTGCGATTGACGGCGATGACGCCGCCGAAGGCCGAGACGGCGTCGCATTCCAGCGCCCGGGCATAGGCCTCGGTCAGATCATTGCCGACCGCCACGCCGCAGGGGTTGGCGTGTTTGACGATGACGCAGGCCGGGGCCGCGAACTCGGCGACCAGCTCATAGGCGGCGTCGGCGTCGGCGATGTTGTTGTAGCCCAGCTCCTTGCCCTGCAGCTGGCGGGCGTGGGCGACGCCGGGACGCGCATCCCCGGTGCGGTAGAAGGCGCCCGTCTGGTGCGGGTTCTCGCCGTAGCGCAGCGTCTGGGCCAGCGAACCGGCGATCGACTTGCGGGCCGGGGCGGCGTCCGCGACCTGGCCCGCGAACCAGCCGGAGACGGCGGCGTCATAGGCGGCGGTGCGGGCGAAGGCGCGGGCGGCGAGGCGTTTGCGCAGGGCCAGATCGGTGGCCCCGTCGGCCTTCAGCGCTTCCAGCAGTTCGGCCACCGAGGCCTGATCGACGCAGACGGCGACATAGCCGTGGTTCTTGGAGCCCGAGCGGATCATGGCCGGGCCGCCGATGTCGATGTTCTCGACCACGGCGTCAAAGCCGGCGCCCGAGGCGACGGTGGATTCGAACGGATAAAGGTCGACCCAGACGATATCGATCGGGCCGATGCCGTGGGTGGTCATGGCCTCGGCGTGGTCGGCGGCGTCGCGGACGCCCAGCAGGCCGCCATGGACCACCGGGTGCAGGGTCTTGACCCGGCCGTCCATCATCTCGGGGAAGCCGGTCAGGTCGGCGACGTCCTTCACCGGCAGGCCGAACCCGGCGATGGCGGCGCGGGTGCCCCCGGTCGAGACCAGCTCGACGCCCAGTTCGTGCAGGGTGCGGGCGGCGTCTTCCAGCCCGGTCTTGTCGCTGAGCGAAATCAGCGCGCGCTTCGGCGCCACGCGGTCCGGCGCGGGGGGAAAGTCGGGAGCGGCGGGCATGGCGGCGTCCGTATGCTGGCGTGGGGGTCGGGGAGACGCGCGCCCTCTAGCACCGTCCGCGCCGCGATAGAACCAGGGTGGTCGGATCAGGCCGATATTCGCCGCAACCTTGACGGTTTCGAGCGGCCCGTCGCATCTTCACGGATGTCCAGGATCAGCGACGCCCAAACCCCCGGTCGCGGCACGGTTGTGCTCACCTGGTTCGGCCGGGTCCTCGCGCTGCTCCTGACCGCCCTGTCTCTTCTCGTGGCGGCGGCGAGGCTGTTCGGGGCCGGGTCCTTCATCGGTTATCTGGCGTCGAGAGGCACGGTTTTCGACATCTGGGGCGTCTTGCACACGCTCGATGTCCTGTTCTCGCTGGCCGCTATCGTGGGCGCCGGGTTCGCCCTGCTGCGACGGAAGCTGCTTGTGGCCCTCCTTTTCTCGCTTCTTGCGTGGCCGATCGGCTTTGTCATCGAGGGCAGCCGTTGCGACACGGAGGCCGGCTGCAGGATGTATGGTTGGGCGGCCCTGCCCATAGGCGTCAGTGAATGGCGCCTCCGCATTCGCCCTGTCACCGACCGGAACGAAGCGGACAGCATCGCGTCCATGGCCCTCGACAGGGCCGGCTCCAGCTATTCGACCTACAATCCGCAGCGCTTCGATGATCACTGGATCGTCGCCACCATCAACCCGGATGGACGGCCCGGCCCCCACGCCGTGAGGATCGACACGCGCACCGCTGCAACCCGCTTCGTCCCCTGTCCGGCGGACAGCATGCTCTGCGGCATGGAGCGCCCGGTGGTGTCGGACGGCGAACGCGTATTCAGCAACGTGCGCCTTGGTCTCGCCGCGTCATTTCCCGCCGGTCGATCAGTTTGCACGGCACGGCCGTTTGAAGATGACCTGAGCCTCGACGGGCGAGGCTTTTACGGGATGATCCGCGACCCTGATATCCCGTGCGATATCATCGACATTTCCCGGGATCTGGGCCTGGAGGCCCTGAAGGAGCGTACGGTGGCGGAAGCGCTCCCTCAGGGCTGCCAGCCTCTTTCACCCGCGCTTCTCAAGGCCTTCGGGGGCCGGGCGCCAAGGTTCGCCGGTCACCAGAGCCAGGTGTGTCAGGAGACCGCCGACGATCAGGTCTGGGTCGGGGTCTTTGCAGTCGCAGGTTCGCGTTCAGAGGGCGGGAGTGTATCGACCACGCTTTATGAGGCCCACATGCGGACCACAGAGGCTGGTTTGGCCGAAGATGCGCGGTCGTTTGAGGCGTTCCTGAACAGGGCGAAGATCGGTACCCTCGCGGAGTCCTGACAGGTCCGGGTCAGCTCGTAAGCCGCTCAAAATCCACCACCATCGGTTCCCGCCCAACCAGTCCCAGGAACCGCCGGAAATCCGCCTGCGCCAGGGCCGTCGTGGCCGTATTGGTCAGCGGGTGGAAGTTGACGATGTCCGCGTCCCACAGGGCCTTGTCGAGGACAAAGGTCACGCGCTGGTCCGGGTCGTTGATCAGGCCCAGGGCCGTCACCGAGCCGCCGCGCACGCCGAGGGTCTCGTACAGCAGGGCCTCATTACCGAAGGACAGCTTGTCCGAGCCGATCGTCTTCGGCGCCCGCTTCAGGTCGATCACCGTGTCCTGACGCGCAGAGATCAGCCACAGCCGGCCCTTCTTGTCCTTGAGGAACAGGTTCTTGGTGTGGGCGCCCGGCATGGCGGCCTTGAGCTCAAGGCCCTCCTCGACGCGGAAGACGGCGGGGTGGTCATGCGTCGTCTGCTCCACGCCGTTGGCCGCCATCCAGCCCAGCAGGCGGTCGCGGTCGAAGGCGGGTTCGGTCGGCTTGTCTTCGGTCATGCGGCGCCGCTAGGGATGGAGACCTCCCTCGATACCGCCCGGAGACCCGCTGTGGAACTGGAATGCTATCCGATGACGGCGACGCCGCCCGACCTCGTGCCGGGGCGGCAGTCGCGCAACTGGATGGACGCCTTCGCCAGCCGCCACCCCTATCGCTGCCTGCCGCTGAACATGGCCAACACCACGGGCTGGGAGATCCTGTGCCCGCTGACCTTCACCGCCGAATGGAACGGCGGGCCCAGCCAGGCCGACATCGTCATCACGCCCGAGCGGCCGAACGCCAATCTGACCCATGTGGTGACCTCGCATTTCTCGCGCGGGGTCCTGACCATGCATCCGCAATATCTGTTCCGGACGCCTCCGGGCTGGGGTCTGCTGGCCGGCGGGTCGCCCAATCACCTGAAGGACGGCATCCAGCCGCTGGTCGGACTGATCGAGACCGACTGGCTGCCCTTCCCCTTCACCATGAACTGGCTGTTCACCCGCCCTGGCCGGGTGAAGTTCGAGAAGGGCGAGCCCTTCTGCTTCATCACCCCCATCGAGCACCGTAAGGCCGAGCAGTTCCAGCCGGTGATCCGGTCGCTGGAGTCCAATCCGGTCATGCACGGACAGTTCGAGGCCTGGAACCGGGCGCGGACCGACTTCAACAAGCGGCTGGCCTCGGGCGACCCGGACGCGGCCAAGGAGGCGTGGCAGCGGTATTATTTCAAGGGCGAGGTGCCGGAAGACCTGGGCACGGCGCCGGAGACGCATGTGAACAAGCGGCGGCTGAAGAGCCCCAGGCTCGGTTGAAAAAAGGGCTCCCCGTCGCCGGGGAGCCCTCTGTCTTCCTCACATCGGCCGGGTCACCCGCGGGCCGAGGTTCTGGATCACCTCGCGGGCGTCGAAGGCGTCGGGGTCGCCGGCCGGCTTGGGACCGCGTCCCATGACGATTTCGGCCGAGGCTTCGTAGCGATCGATCTCGCGCACGTCGAAATCGGGGCCGAACGGATCGCGCCAGGGGCTCCAGTAGCCGCGACGATAATAGCGCCACGACGGACCCCAGAACGGGCTGTAGCGGTCCCGGTAGAAGGGGTCCGGGATGCCCTGCAGCCGGACGTCCCGATCGGTGGCGCGGTTGACCGTCGAGAACCAGTCATAGCCGTTCTCGGCCGTCACCTCGGCGGCGCGGAGCAGCAGGGCCATCTCCACCTGTTCGCGGGAGGTGACGGAGTTGCCGGCGAAGCTGACGCGGTAGCGATCCGCGTCCACCCGCTGCTCGGAATAGCCATAGCGGCTGGCGACGCCGGCCGGGCCATAGGGGGTCGCCGTGGCGCAGGCGGACAGGGCCAGGGCCGCCGCCGTCGCCAGAAGCACAGGCTTGAGGAAACGAAGTCGCATGGGAACTCTCCTTGACGCGACAGTGCGCGCCCTGTCGGCTGAACGGGACATGAACGGCGCAGTTCCGGCCGACCCCAAGTCCCTATAAACGCGAAACAATAAGCACGGCGGCGGCGAGGAGAAGGAGACCGGTCAGAAGGGCGAACCCCTTGCGGAAGCGAGGCTCGCCCATGCGCCGGGCCAGGGCCGCGCCGCCCAGACCGTAGGCGGACATGGTCAGGACGTCCATGCCGATGGTGGCGAGGGCGAACAGGGCCAGTTGCGGCACCGCCGGCCGGGTCACGTCCATGAAGGGCGGCAGGACGGCGGTGAAGAACAGCACCGCCTTGGGGTTGGCGATCTGCACCATGAAGCCGTCGACCAGGGCGCTGCGCCCCATGCGGATCATCGGCGAGTCGGGGTCGGCGGCCGTGCGGAAGGCGCCGCGCAGGGCGTTGACCCCCAGCCAGGCGACATAGACGGCGCCGCCGATCGAGATCAGCCGGAAGACCTGCGGAAAGGCGACGACGAGCGCGCCCAGCCCAAGGGCCGCGGCCGCGAACCAGACCAGGGTCGCGGCGTTCATCCCGACCACGCCGGCCATGGCCGCGGCCTTGCCGCGCTGGACCCCGTTGGCGACGGAAAAGAGATTGGCCGGGCCCGGCGTCACGGCCATGACCATCATGACGCCGAGGAAGGTCAGATACAGGTGCGGATCGACGGGCAGGCTGGCCATGACCGTCCTGTCGGGCGGACGGCGCGGCGGGTCAAGTAGGCGGCCGGAGGCAGGAGGGCGGTGCTGTGGCGGCTCAGTTCGCGTCCGGTGCGACGGGCGCCTCTGCGGCCTCTTCAGCCATGGCGGCGCCGGCCTCGGCGAGGGCGGCGTCGATCTCGACCTGGGCCTCGTCAAGGGAGTCCATGGCCGAACCGACCGCATAGTCCGCCATCAGACCGAAGGTCGCCATATGTTCGGGATCGTTGGAGGCCCAGGCGCCGTTGGCGGCCATGCCCTGCGCGCCGGCCAGGGCGCCGGAGGCCTCGACCTCGGCCAGGGCCTCGGCGACGATCGCTTCCACGTCGACGTCGGCCAGGGCTTCGCCCGCGATGGCGGCCGCATGCTCGGAGACCACGGCGGTGAAGGCGGTCACATCGGGCTGATACTCGGTCCACAGGGCGGCGATGCGCATCTCGCGCTGCGTCTTGGTCAGGCTGGCGTCTTCGGCGATGACCTCGGCGCGTTCGCTGAAGGCCTCCATCCGGGCCTCGAAGGCCTCGGCGGCGGTCTCGATCGCATCTTCGGACGGGCCGCGGGTGTCGCCGGCGACGGCGGCGGACAGCGGCAGCAGGGCGAGGGCGGCGGCGAGCGAAAGGGCCTTGATCATCGTGGGGGCTCCCTGAAAGGTCGCCGCCAAGGTCCATCGAACGCCGTCCGGTCTCAAGTGAAATCGCGGTAAGGCGGCGGGACCGGCCCGCCGCCCTTCCGGATCAATGGCTTACTGGGGCGCTACCGGGGCGGCGACGGCAGCCGCTTGCTGGATCAGCCCGGCCTTGATCGTCGCCGGGGCGCCGGTGATCTGGGCGCGCAACGCCGGACCCATCTGGGCCATCTGCGCCTGCGCCTCGGGCGGCATGACCGGCAGCTGGGAGGTGACGAAGGCGTCCAGTTCGTTGGCGAAGGCGTCGGCCTGCGGCTGATAGCGGGCGGCGATGGCGTCCATGTCGGCATTGGCCTTGGCCTGATCCGCGCCGGCGGCGGTCAGGGCGGTCTGCATCTCACCCTGCATCGCGCCCATCGCCTGCTGGAAGGCTTCCGCCTTGGCTTCGAAGGCGGCTTCGGCCTGCGCCGCCGCGGCGACGGCCGGATCGGCGGCGGGCGCGTCCTGGGCGAAGGCGGGAGCCGCAAAGGCCAGAACGGCGGCGGCGGCGAGGGCGGTGCGAAGAGACATGTCGGGGTCCTGAGAGGTCGAGGGAGCCCATGCTCCCGCTGGCAGGGTGGCGCCGATCCGGCGCCGGGGCGAGAGGATTTGCGTCAGCCGCGGTCGCGCGCGTCCCGCTTGCCCAGCACCCGCAGGCGCAGGGCGTTGAGCTTGATGAAACCGGCGGCGTCCTTCTGGTCATAGGCCACGGCCCCGTCCTCGAAGGTGACCAGCTCCTGGTCGTACAGGCTCTCGGCGCTTTCGCGGCCGATGACGGTGGCGTTGCCCTTGTAGAGCTTGACCCGGACCGTGCCCGACACCTTGGCCTGGGAGTGGTCGATGGCCGCCTGCAGCATCTCGCGCTCGGGCGAGAACCAGAAGCCGTTGTAGACCAGATGGGCGTATTTGACCGCCAGCTCGTCCTTCAGATGCATGGCCCCGCCGTCGAGGGTGATCGACTCGATGCCGCGGTGGGCCGCCAGCAGTATGGTCCCGCCGGGGGTCTCATAGACGCCGCGCGACTTCATGCCGACGAAGCGGTTCTCGACCAGGTCGAGACGGCCGATGCCGTTGTCATGGCCGTACTGGTTCAGGGCGGTCAGCAGGGTCGCCGGCGACATGGCCTCGCCGTTGATCGAGACGGCGTCGCCCTTGTCGAAGCCGATGGTGATGACGGTGGCGACGTCCGGCGCGTCCTCCGGCGACAGGGTGCGCTGGTGCACGAATTCGGGGGCCTCGACCGCCGGATCCTCCAGCACCTTGCCCTCGCTGGACGAGTGCAGAAGGTTGGCGTCGACGCTGAACGGGGCCTCGCCGCGCTTGTCCTTGGCGATCGGGATCTGGTGCTTCTCGGCGAAGTCCAGCAGGTGCTCCCGCGACTTGAACTCCCATTCACGCCAGGGCGCGATGACGCGGATGTCGGGCTCGAGGGCGTAGTAGCCCAGCTCGAACCGGACCTGGTCGTTGCCCTTGCCCGTCGCGCCGTGACAGACGGCGTCGGCGCCGACCATGCGGGCGATCTCGATCTGGCGCTTGGCGATCAGCGGCCGCGCGATCGAGGTGCCGAGCAGGTACTGGCCCTCGTACAGGGCGTTGGCCCGGAACATCGGGAAGACGTAGTCCCGCACGAACTCCTCGCGCAGGTCGTCGATGAAGATGTTCTCTTCCTTGATCCCCAGCTTCAGCGCCTTCTCGCGCGCCGGCGCCAGCTCCTCGCCCTGGCCCAGGTCGGCGGTGAAGGTCACGACCTCCGCGCCGTATTCGGTCTGCAGCCATTTCAGGATGATCGAGGTGTCGAGGCCGCCGGAATAGGCGAGGACGACCTTCTTGGGCGCGGACTGGGTCATGACGGGTCTTTCGGCGAACGCGGGGAGGCGTCTGGGGCGTATGGGCGCGCTTAAAGGACCAGACGCCCCGCGATGCAAGGGCGGGAATGGGGCAGGATCAGCCCCACGGGCCGCGCGACGGCGCCGGGGTGGTCGGCACGCTGGTCGACATCGGCCCGCGCGCCTGCCCGGCGGCGACCGTCCGTCGCGGCGCAGCCCCCATCTTCAGCTCCAGCGCCGCCAGCGCCTTGACCCGGTTGCCGGTGGCCGGATGGGTCGAGAACAGGTTGTCGGCGCCGCGTCCGGCCAGCGGATTGATGATGAACAGCTGGCCCGAGGCCGGATTGCGCTCGGCCGTCGTATTGACGATGCGGCGGGCCGAGGCGTCGATCTTCTGCAGGGCCGAGGCCAGGGCCCGGGGATCGCCGGCGATCCCGGCCCCGACGCGGTCGGCCTCGTATTCACGGCCGCGGCTGATGGCCATCTGCACCAGGCCGGCGGCCATGGGGGCGAGGATCATCAGGGCGAGGGTCCCGAGGATTCCGCCCGGGCGTTCGCGGTCGTCGCCGCCGCCGAAGAACATCGCGAAATTGGCCAGGGCGGCGATGGCCCCGGCGACGGTGGCGGTGACCGTCATGGTCAGGGTGTCGCGGTTCTTCACATGGGCCAGTTCGTGGGCCATCACCCCGCGGATCTCGTCGCGGGTCAGCATGTCCAGCAGGCCGGTGGTGGCGCAGACGGCGGCATGCTCCGGATTGCGCCCGGTGGCGAAGGCGTTGGGCTGGTCATTGGGGATGATGGCTATGACAGGGCGCGGCAGGCCGGCGTCCCGCGCCATCTGCACGACATCCGCGACATAGGTCCGGACCACGGCGTTGGGATGGCGTTCGTCGACCGGCTGGGCCCGATACATTTTCAGGACGATCCTGTCCGCGTTCCAGTAGCTGAACAGGTTCATCCCGCCGGCCAGGACCAGGGCGATCAGCATGCCCTTCGGTCCGCCGATCAGATAGCCGAGACCGACGAACAGGGCGGTCAGCGCCGCCAGCAGAGTGAAGGTCTTGAGGTGGTTCATGGTCTGAAAGATGCGATCGCAACAGGTCCCGGGGTGGCGCATGGCCGGCCGAGGCCTCATGTGTGCGGATCGACGCCCAGGCTCAAGGCGAGGACGCTGTGACCGATCATCCCACCCCCGACGACGCGACCGGGCCTGCGCTCGACGCCGAGGTCCCGAACGCCGCCCCGGACCGGCCCCTGACCGCGGCCGCCCGACGCGCCCTGCAGGAGGCCGCCGAACGCCGCGCGGCGGCCGGCGAGCCGGGGCTGCCGGTCGAGCACGGCGGACCGCGCGGGCCCGAACCGACCCGCTATGGCGACTGGGAAAAGAAGGGTCTGGCGGTCGATTTCTGAGCGGTTCGAACAAAGTCCGGCGAACGGCGTTAACCGTTTCGTTCAGGAGAACCGCCCGATGATCCGCACCCTCGCCGCCGCCGCCGTCGCCGCCCTGGCCCTGGCCGGCGCCGCCTCGGCCCAGACCTGGGGCCAGCCCGTCTATCTCAACGCCTACGGACAACCGGTCGGCGGCACGCCGCTGTCCGAGGTCGAGACGCGGTCCTACGTCGGGACCGGCCGCTGGGCTGACGGCTATTCGGACCTGCCGCGGGTATATGTACCCGCGCCGGGCTACGGCCAGGCGTACAGCCACGGCTATGGTCAGGGGAGCTATGGCCATGGCTACAGCCGGGGGTACGACGGCCACCGCCGCTACAGCCCGCCGGCGCAGACCGGCTACCGTGATGAGTGGGGCTACAGCGACGATCGGCCGCCCCGGACGCGGCGGTGGTCCGACGACCGGCGATCGCACCGCCACGATCAGGATTGCGGCTGCAGCGACGTCTACCTCTATGACCGCTGAGCCGCCGTTTGCGACCAGCATGGTTAAATTGGACGCCTCCGGGGGAAAGCCTCCGGCGTCCTTTCGCCCCCTCGGTGCAATCTGAACCCTTTGGTTTCCAGAAGCTTAAGATCGGCTCCAAAGTGGAGTCCGAGACATGCGCATCCTCAACGCTGCGGTCGGCGCCGTCCTGCTGCTCCTTGCGGCCAGTCCGGCCCTGGCCGGTGATCCCCGCGGCGGCGGCCATCAGGGCGGCGGCGGCTGCGGAAGCCGCTGCGGCGGCGGTCATACCCCGCCCCCCCCGCCCCCCTGCTGCGGCGGCGGCGGCGGCTACACCGGCAATATCAATGTGAACGTCAACGCCAACGCCAGCGCCCAAGCCTACGCCGGGGCTTCGGCGGGCGGCTATTTCAACGCCCGCGCCTATGACGTCGGCGGGGTCCGCGGACGCGGCTATGGCGGCGGCACGGTCTATGTCGGCGGCGGCTATGGCGGGGACGGCGGCGGCTATTACGGCGGCGG
>SCVB01000059.1 GCA_004296955.1 Brevundimonas sp. | reverse complement strand
CGGCGCCCAGGTCCGCGACGCCGCCTGTTCGGCGACCCAGTCGACCAGTTCGGCCTTCTTCAGCGACCTGGCGCGGTCGTCTTCGGCCCCCATGGCCTCGAGCATCCCCAGCAGCAGCCCCCTGGAGTGGGGCTGAAGGAAGGGCGCGTCAGGCGTCCAGTGCAGGGTGATGTCCGCCGCGCAGAGCGCGGCCAGTTCAGCCGCCTCCGCGCGGGCGCTGCGCCGGATCAGCGTCGTGCGGTCCTCGCGGACGTCGAGGCTGATCGCGGTCAACTCGGCCAGCAGACCCATCTTCTCGCCATGCGGCAGCGCATGAACCCAGGCGATGACGGTCTCGCCCGAAGCCTGCCAGGTCGCGCGGCGATCGTCGAGCCGCTGGCGCACCTCTCCGTCCAGGGGTTCGATCACCCGCCCGCCGGCCGGATTGAAGCCGGTGGCGAGGATGGCCAGAGCCGAGTCCGGGCGCGCCACATGGGTGCGCAGCACCAGAACGGTGAACAGGCGCGCGATCAGGGCGGTCAGGGCGGCGCCCGGGTCATCGGCCAGGGCGCGGATCAGTCCCCGCGTCGCGACGTCGGTGCGCACGCCGTGCAGGGCATGGTTGACGCCGTCGATCTCCGGCGCGGGCGCCGCCACTTCGGGAGGGACATAGGCCGGCGGAGCCGACGCCTGGTCCGGTGGACCGCTCCCGGTCGAACCGTCCTCCTCGATCCCGGGTTCCTCGGGCGTGTAGCAGCGCACATCGACGCCCGTCCCGGCGGCGGGCCACATCACCATCGTGGTCACCACCCGCCCGCCGCAACCCGTCTTGTCCGCCGTCACCCGGGCGCGGATCATGGCGATGATGGCGGCGTCCACGGTCTCGGTGTCGCCGGCCTCCGAGAGAAGCTGCCGGGCCGCCTCCGCCCGCTCATTGAACACCTCCCGCTGGGCCCGGTAGCGCGCCAAATCTTCGGCCGGAAGCTGGCCGCCGTAGACATACCCCAGAGGCTCCAAATCGTCCGGCAGATCTGGCTCGGGTCCGGCGGTGACATGCACCGCGATTCCCTCGGCCTCGAACACGGCGGCGATGGCGCGCGCCCGTCGGATCCACAGCTCGGTCAGGATGTCGGGATCGAGCAATACGGGCGCCAGCTCCCCGAACAGATCCGCCTCGGTGCGGCCGCCGGCTTCTCCATAGCGGACCGGATCCACCAGGGCGCAGCGGCGGTCCCGGGCGGTGACCCGCCCTTCGTCGAGCCGTTCCGTGATGCGCCAATCCTGAAATCCATGCCCGTCCAGCGCCGCCTCGGCGAGCTCGGCCTGTTCCGCCTTGTCCGGCAGACGGGCCAGCAGCCGGGCCTGTTTGAGGGTCATGCGCCCGGCCTTCAGGGCCGCGAGGGCGACCGGCGGCAGCCCGGCCAGGGCGGCCAGGCGTTTGACGTCGATCTCGGCGTAACCGAGAGCCCGGGAGATCACGGACACCGTCAGCCTGGATTTCAGCATCCGGCCGATGGCGGCGATGACATCCGCGACATGGACGGGCACGGCCGTGTTGGTCAACAGGACGGCCGCCGCCTGGCGGGCCGGATCGGTCTCGACACAGACCGTGACCGGGTAATTTTCGTCGATCTCCCCCGCGTCCAGCAGCAAGCCCAGGGCCAGGCGACGACGGCGGCCGTCCAATGCCATCCAGGGCTCCTCTTTTCTGCCGCGGCCGGGGCGGACGGTGAGGCGCTGCAGCTGGCCGGCGGCCTTCATCGTGGCGGCCAGGGTCGGGATGTCGTCATCCGGCGGCTCATTGAATCGCAGATTCTCGCGGGCGATGCCGATGTCGCCGAGGCGGACGGTGCGTTCGTCGCGCGCGACGACGACCACGGCGGGGGTGCTGACGGGAACGAGGTCGGTCATGGGAACTCTCCTGCCGGGCATCGGGGCCCATCCCCGCCGCTCCGGCGCCCCTCAGGACCCTCGCTCCGCTCCTTTCGCCGCAGCGACGGCCACCTCGTTCCAGTCGCCGTACGGCGCGTCTGGAAGGACGATACGGGCCTCCAGGCCCCCGGACACGAGGCGTCGCCGAAGCCGCGCCGCGCCGCCCTCCCCCGCGGCTCCCCGGTCGGCGGCGATCAGCACGCGGCGCAACTGCGCGGGCGGCGTCCAGGCCGCGAGGTTGTTCGCCGCCATCAGGGCCCAACCCGGAAGCTGGAAGCGGTCCATGGCGCACAGGGTCGTGACAACGCCTTCCCCGACCAGCATCTCCGCAGCCGCCGAAGCCAGGCGAACGGCGGCGCCGGCCGGAACCAGACCGACCGTCTTTCGCGTCAGTCGCAGGCCCGAGGCGAGACGCCCGTTCTGGTCCAGATAGGTCAGCTCCACCGCCGTCAGCCGGTCCTCTCTGTCGCTGATCCGCGCGATCAGGGCGGGGCGATCCCGGCCGCTGGGTCGGTAGACAGAGACCGGCGCTTCCGGATGGAACCTGAGGTTCGACGCGGCGGCGGCGCCTTGAACGGCGCGCCGATGCAGGTAGCGATCGGCGGGACCGCCCCCGTCCAGGCCCCGACAACCGGCCCAGAGATCCGAGGCCGTCCGGAGGCGAAGACGAGGATCGGGCCTTGGGACCGAAGCGCCGGTTCGTCCGCCGCCGGTCAATCGGCCGGCGACGTCGATGAAGCCCAGGTCACGCAGATGCGCGCGTACGGTCCTCCAGTCCGATCCGCCGAAGCCGTGAATGACGACCCGGTTGTCGGTCAGCAGCAGCGAGACCGAACGATCCCGCGCGCTATGGCCGGGCGCGGGGACATTGGCGCGCCGTCCGCCGGAATAGAGATCGCCGCCCAGGGCGGCGACGATGCCGTGCAATGTCATGGTCGCCTCAGCTCAGGCCCTGGTCCCGGCGGACGTCGCGACTTGCGCGATGGCCGGCGCCGGGCCTGATGACGCCCGGCGCGCTCCGCCGGCTGTTAAACGGGTTGGGGTCATCGCGGGCTCCTCGGGGCTCGCCGCGCCATCGCGGCAACCCGGCCCGCCCTCCCTTCCCCCTTTTCCTGGCGCCCGCAGACGCCCCGCGCCGTTCCCCGACAATGCGGTCCGGGACGGAATCTTCTTGCGAATGAGAATGTGTCTCATTATGCCCGTTTCCGACATCGACTCGACAAACGACAGATCTCATGCGCCTCCTTCTGACCTCGACAGCCATCCTCCTGACGTGCCCGGTCGCCGCCATGGCGCAGGAAGCGGCGACCGAGTTAGAGCCCATCATCGTCACCGGGCAGGCTCGCGGCTACATCGCGATCGACTCGGTGACCGCGACCAAGACCGACACCCCTCTCATCGACGTGCCCCAGAGCATCAACGTCGTGACGCGCGCACAGCTGGACGATCAGGCAATGCACAGCCTCGGCGACGTCCTCCGCTATGTGCCCGGCACGACCGTCGGCCAGGGCGAGGGCAATCGCGACCAGATCACCTTGCGGGGACAGAACACCACGGCTGACTTCTTCCTCGACGGCGTGCGTGATGACACGCAGTATTTCCGGGGCCTGTATAATCTCGAACGGGTCGAGGTGCTGAGGGGTCCCTACGCTCTGATCTTCGGGCGCGGGGGCGGCGGCGGCATCGTCAACAGGGTCCAGAAGACCCCAAGCGCTGGCGGCGCCTTCGCGACCGGCCGGCTCAGCGCCAACAGCTTCGGCGCCTGGGACGTGTCGGCGGATGTCAACGCGCCCATCAGCGACAGGGCGGCGTTCCGCATCAACGCCATCTACGAGAACCTCGGCAACCACCGCGACCACTACGATGGCGAACGGTACGCCGTGAATCCCTATCTGGCCGCAGAGCTCGGCGGGGGGTGGCGCGCCGGCCTGTCCTGGGAATACGTCAACGATGACCGCGTCGTCGACCGCGGAATCCCCTCATTGGCCGGAGCCCCGTTGACCGGCTACCGCGACCAATTTTTCGGCGTGCCCGGGATCAACCGGACCACGCTCGACGCCCATATCATCAAGCTGAGGGTAGACGGCGACCTCGCGGACAATATCCGAGCTTCGACCACTGTGCTGTATGGCGACTACGACAAGGTCTACACCAACGTCTTCGCCAATGGCCCCGCCACCTCTCAGCGCGGGATCATCCCGCTGGCCGCCTATACCGATCCCACCACGCGCCAGAACCTGCTTGTCCAGAGCAACCTGGTCTGGGACGTGACCACGGGCTGGATGACTCACAAGATCCTGTTCGGCCTCGAATACGGGGACCAGCAATCCGCGAACCAGCGCCGTAACGGTGTCCTGTCAAACCCGACCTTCAATCTGGCCGATCCGGTGTTTCCGACCGTCACCTTCCCGGCGCTCAGCCGCGATACGGTCTCGAACGTCGGATCCGTCTCCGCCTATGTCCAGGATCAGATCAGGCTCGGCGACCATTTCGAGCTCGTCGCCGGGATCCGGTACGACCGTTTCGACATCACAGGCGTCGATCTCCAGCCTAACCCCGACCGCCCCTTCGAGCGGGCCGATGACAAGGTCTCGCCGCGCCTGGGCCTGATCTACAAGCCCCGATCGAACCTCTCGATCTACGGCAGTTACAGCCAGTCCTTCCTGCCGCGATCAGGCGATCAATTCCTGACCCTGTCGGTGACACAGCAGAACCTCGAGCCCGAAGAATTCACCAACCACGAGGTCGGCGCCAAATGGGCCATCCGTCCCGATCTCAACGTCACGGCCGCCGTGTTCCGGCTGGACCGCACCAATGCGACGACGCCCGATCCCCTCAACCCGACGGTCACCATCAATGTCGGCGAGACACGGACAGAGGGCGTGGAACTGGCTGTCACCGGACGACTGCGGCCCGGCTGGCAGATCAGCGGCGGCTATTCCTGGCAGGACGCCCGCCTGCAGGGCAATGACTCGGTCCGTCTGGCCCAGACCCCGAAACAGCAGTTCAGCCTTTGGAACCGCTATGACGTCAGCCGCCGGTTGGGTTTCGGTCTGGGAGTCACACATCAGGCCAGCCAGTTCGCGGCGATCCGGACCGCGCCGTCCACGACGCGGTTGCCGGCCTTCACCCGCGTCGACGCCGCCGTGTTCTACGAGGTCAACGACACCGTCCAGTTGCAGCTGAATATCGAGAACCTGTTCGACACGACCTATTTCCCGGACGCGCACAACAACGCCAACATCTCGACCGGAGCTCCGCTGAACGCCCGGTTGACCCTGAGCACGCGGTTCTAGCCGGCGCGAATTGACAGAGTCTCCACGGCGATCCGGGCCCCCAGAAAGTGCTTTTCGGCGCTTGATGGCTGCTAGCGCCCTCCATGCCGGAGGCATCTTCGGCACGACCGTGGGCAAGCATCGACAGGCGGGGCTCGGTGAGAATGCCTCCTGATCAAGCCCTCAGATCAGGCCGAGGGCCTTGAAGCTGGCCGTGCCTTCCCGGCCGACAACGAGGTGGTCATGGACCTGCAGATTAAAGACCCGCGCCGCCTCGACGATCTGTCGCGTCATCTGGATATCGGCCTGCGACGGCGTCGGGTCGCCGGAGGGATGATTGTGGACCAGGATCAAGGCGGAAGCCGACAACTCCAGGGCCCGGCGGATCACCTCACGCGGATAGACGGGAGCGTGATCCACCGTTCCGTCCGCCGTCATTTCATCCCGAAGCAGGATATTCCGCCGATCCAGAAAAAGGGTCCGGAACTGCTCGCGCGGCTCGTGAGCGAGCGCCGCCCGCACATAGGCCACCAGCGCGGTCCAGGACGTGATGACCGGGCGGCGGCTGGCTTCGGCGCGCGCAAGACGGACCGCGAACTCGCGCAGAAGCGTCAGCTCGGCCCGGAGGGCGGACCCGGCGCTGGACGCCTGGGCCAGTTCGCCGGGCGCCGCGCCGGCGACGCCGCCGAGGCTCCCGAACCGTTCGAGCAAGGCCGCGGCGAGCCGCGCAGGGTCCGTCTCCGGGTCCATCCTCTCCAGTATCAGGGCCAGCAAAGTCTGATCGTCCAGCGCCGCATGGACGAGGGTCGGCGACGCGGGGCGGCGCCCGCGTGGTTCGGGGGCCGGCGCCCGGATCAGGGTCGGGGTCGGGGTCGGGGTCGGTCTCATGGCGGTCTCCTTCTCCGCTCCACCACGGAGCGCCCGCCGTCCGGCCTTCCTTTCTCTCCCTGTCGGGCTTGTCCCCGGCCCGGCGC
>SCVB01000058.1 GCA_004296955.1 Brevundimonas sp. | reverse complement strand
AGGGTGCGTTCACGCTGGGGCTGGCTCTTGTTGCCGTGGATGGCGCCGGCTTCGACGCCGCCGGCTTCCAGATAGGCCGCGACCTTGTCGGCGCCGTGCTTGGTCTTGGTGAAGACCAGGCAGCGCGTGTAGTGCGGATCGGCGAACATCTCGGTCAGCAGGGCGCGCTTGCGGCCCTGTTCGATGTGGATGATCGACTGGCTGATGCGCTGGACCGTCGTGGCCTGGGGCGTCACCGAGACCTTGACCGGATCCTTGAGCAGTTCGCCGGCCAGCTTGCCGATCTCCGACGGCATGGTGGCCGAGAAGAACAGGTTCTGGCGCATGGCCGGGATGCGGCTGACGATCTGGCGGATCGGCTTGACGAAGCCGAGGTCCAGCATCTGGTCGGCCTCGTCGAGGACGAAGATCTCGGTCGAGGACAGGTCCAGCGTCTTCTGCTGCATGTGATCGAGCAGGCGGCCGGGGGTGGCGACCAGCACGTCGAGGCCGGCCTGGATGGCGCGTTCCTGCGGGCCGTATTTCACGCCGCCGAAGACGACCGCGACCTTGAAGCCGAGGTGGCGGCCATAGGTCTTGAAGCTCTCGGCGATCTGGCTGGCCAGTTCGCGGGTCGGCGACAGGATGAGGACGCGCGCGGTGCGCGGCTTGGGCGCGACGCGGTTGGCCGCGAGGCGGTGCAGGATCGGAAGGGCGAAGGCGGCGGTCTTGCCGGTGCCGGTCTGGGCGATGCCCAGCAGGTCCTTGCCCAGCATGACGTCGGGGATGGCCTGGGCCTGGATCGGCGTGGGGGTGGTGTAGCCTTCGGAGGCCAGGGCCTGCAGCAGGGCCGGGTTCAGACCGAAGGAATCGAATGTCTTGCTCATGGGAGCGGATGTCTTTCGCGTATGCGGCGACGCGCAACAGCCATGGCTCAACGCCGAAAAGGCCGCGCACCGCCAGTCCCGATTTGGCTCTGGAAAGAGCCGCGACGGGGTGGATCGGGCGCCGCCCCGCGTGTCCGGGCAGCGAATGAATCTTGAGGGCCGGCCGCTGCTACAGTCAGGTCTTCGGAAGTCGGGAAGACCCACACGCGCTGGAGCGCACCGGTAATCGCAATTGTGCGACGCAGCGCAAATGGGCGCTCAATGCGGCCAAGTCAAGGCGGAGAGGTTAACCGCCCCCCAGCAGTCCGACCGCGAGATTGACCGTCAGGGCCACGATCACGGTGTTGAAGAGGAAGGCCGTCAGGCTGTGCACGGTCGTGGTGCGGCGCAGGGTCCGGTCGGTGATCTGGATGTCGGCGGTCTGCTGGGCCACGCCGATGATCAGGGAGAAGTGCAGGAAGTCCCAGTAGTCCGGCGCCTCGCCGCCGGGGAAGACGAGGCCGCGGCGGTCCTTTCCGTTTCCCGCCGGCGCATAGAAGGCGTGGGCGTAGTGGAAGGCGAAGATCAGGTGCACGAAGGTCCAGGACAGGGCCACGGTCGCCAGCGCCAGAACGGCGGCGCCGCCCGCTTCCTGTCCGTCTCCGGCGACGCCCACCGCCTCACCCACCACGACGGCGATGCTGGCCACCGCCGCGAGCAGGGCGAGGGGCAGGACCGCGCCGCCCGCCTCATCGAGCGCGGCGGCGCGACGGCGTATATCATCGGCTGACCGGGCACGGGTGAGCTTCCATACGGTCTCGATCAGAAATAGGCCGACGCCGACGTCCCAGCCGAGGGCCAGCCGGGACAGCCAGCCGCCGCCGAGGGGCCAGAACAGGCTGGACGCCGCGACCAGCAACAGCAGGACCAGCGGCCAATGCAGGCGCAACCAGGATGGAGAGTTCATGGCCTGATGATGCGCTTCTCCTGATCCGAGGCAAGCGTGCCGCTCTGCTGACAATCCGCCGATCCTCAGCACATCTCATCCCGCCAACCCTCTGATTCCGCTCCACTTCCAAAAAATTGAGCGTCATCAGCCCGCCATAGGAAGGCCCGCTCCCATAATTCCCCCGGTTCCGTCGCCGGGAGGGGCGCAAGGCCTTGCGATCTTGTCGCGGCGGAAACGGGATGAGCGGGAGGGGGTCGAACCTCAACGCAGGCAGTTCGTCGCCAGGCCATCGGGCCCAGGCAGCGAGCCGCCGCGCGGCGGGGCAAGGCTCCCACAGCCCGGCCTCAAGTCGCGAGCCCCCGTGGGGTGAGCATAGGCCGGGCGTGAAGGGCGACGGGCAGGGAACCCGCGCCGTTCCGGGGATCGGGTTCGCAAGGCTCCGACCCGCCCGCCGGAGGCTATGTCGGCAAGGCGTCAACAGCGCCGCTGGTCCTGGGGGAGGTCATCACCGCCTCCAGGCCGACAGCTCCCGGTCAGACATTCCGTGCGGAGCGACGTCGCGAAGCCGAAACACATTCTCCCAACGGTCTCCGGGCTTCGCGCCCGGCGCTCCGCCCGCCCTTCCCGCACTTTCCGGCAGCGATGCCGGGAAGCGAGGAGTCATGGGTGATTGGTGGCTGGTGATTGGTGGTTGGCCGCCGTCCTTGGCAGGGCGCGGCCCGCGCCGCCCTTCCGCCGCCAGGGAAGTCGCCCCTCACCAGCCACCAGCCACCAATCACCAATCACCAATCACCAATCACCTTCACCCCCGCCCTCCCGGAGAGCCTCAACGACCCGGGGGCGCCTCGTACCGGTCGCTTCGCAGCTGCAAAAATCCCCTCGACTTCCGCCGGGTCATCACGGAATGTTTCAGTCTCGCCCCGAGGAGAATTCCATGTCGATGACGCCGCGCGCCGGACTTCAGATCGCCGGGGAACTGGCCGCCTTCATCGAAGGCGAGGCCCTGCCGGGGACGGGTCTTGAACCGGAGGCCTTCTGGTCGGGCGTCGCCGACATCTTCGTCCGGTTCGCGCCGGAGAACCGGCGGCTGCTGGCGGTTCGCGACGACCTGCAGGCCCGGATCGACGTCTGGCATCGTGAGCGGCGCGGCGCCCCCCACGATGCCCGGGCGACCGGAGCCTTCCTGCGCGAGATCGGCTATCTGGTCGACGAGCCGGCGCCCTTCGCTGTCGGCACGCGCCATGTCGACGCCGAGGTGGCGACCCTGGCCGGCCCGCAGTTGGTCGTGCCGAGCCTGAACGCACGGTTCGTGCTCAACGCCGCCAACGCCCGCTGGGGCAGTCTGTATGACGCCCTGTACGGCACGGACGCGCTCGGCGACCTGCCGCCGGCCGGACCCTTCGACGCCGCGCGGGGATCGCGAGTAGTGGCGCGGGCCAAGGCCTTCCTCGACGAGGCGGTCCCGCTGGCCGCGGGCCGATGGGCCGATCTGGGCGATCCGCACGGCGGCGTCGCCCTGCGCGATCCTGACCAGTACGTCGGCCGCAGCGAGCGGGGGCGGCTGTTCCGCCACAACGGCCTGCATATCGAGGTGGTGTTCGACCGCGATCATCCGATCGGCCGCGATGACCCGTCGGGGATCGCCGACGTGGTTCTGGAATCGGCGCTGTCGACCATCGTCGACCTCGAGGACTCCGTCGCCGCCGTGGACGCCGCCGACAAGGTCGCCGCCTACCGCAACTGGCTGGGGCTGATGCGGGGCGATCTGGTCGAGACCTTCGACAAGGGCGGCCGGACGATGACCCGGTCGCTGGCGCCGGACCGCGCCTTCATCGCGCCCGATGGATCGACCGTGACCCTGCCGGGCCGGTCGCTGCTGTTCGTGCGCAACGTCGGCCATCTGATGACCACCCCGGCGGTGCGGCTGGCCGACGGGACCGACGCGCCCGAGGGGATGCTGGACGCCATCGTCACCAGCCTGATCGGGATGCACGATCTCAGGGGCCCAGGGACGGTCCGCAACAGCCGCGCCGGCTCGATCTACATCGTCAAACCCAAGATGCACGGGGCGGAGGAGTGCGCCTTCACCGACGCCCTGTTCGACGCGGTCGAGGATCTGCTGGGCCTGGATCGCCACACCATCAAGGTGGGGGTGATGGACGAGGAGCGCCGCACCTCGGCCAATCTCGCGGCCTGCATCCATGCGGTGAAGGACCGGATCGTCTTCATCAACACCGGCTTCCTCGACCGAACAGGCGACGAGATCCACACGGCGATGCAGGCCGGTCCGGTGGTGCGCAAGGGCGAGATGAAGACCTCGGCCTGGATCGCCGCCTATGAGGCGCGAAACGTGGCCATCGGCCTCGCCTGCGGCCTGTCCGGCAAGGCCCAGATCGGCAAGGGCATGTGGGCGGCGCCCGATCGGATGGCCGAGATGCTGGAGCAGAAGGCAGCCCACCCGAAGACGGGAGCCAATACGGCCTGGGTGCCCAGCCCGACCGCAGCGACCCTGCACGCGCTCCACTATCACCAGACCGATGTCTTCGCCTTGCGCCACGAGGTCGCCGCGCGGCCCACGCCGGGCCTCGACGCCCTGTTGACCCCGCCGCTGGCGAACGGCGTCGACTGGTCGGAGGCCGAGATCGCGGAGGAACTCGACAACAACGGCCAGGGTTTGCTCGGCTACGTGGTGCGCTGGATCGATCAGGGCGTCGGCTGCTCCAAGGTGCCGGATATCCACGACGTGGGCCTGATGGAGGACCGCGCCACCCTGCGTATCTCGTCCCAGCACATGGCCAACTGGCTGCTGCACGGCGTCTGTACAGCCGGGCAGGTGGACGCGGCGCTGCTACGGATGGCCGCAAAGGTCGACGCCCAGAACGCCGCGGATCCCCTGTACCGGCCGATGGCGGCGGATCCTGCGAACAGCCTCGCCTTCCAGGCTGCCCGGGCCCTGGTCTTCGACGGCGCCGCCCAGCCCAACGGCTACACCGAGCCGTTGCTGCATGCGTTCCGACTGAGGGCGAAAGGGAGCGATTAGGATCCCTGCGTCACTGTCCGCTGCCCGAGCGCCACAGGTTGTTGGTCAGGGGCTCCAGCAGATAGGTCAGGGCGGTGCGTTTTCGCAGCAGCACCACCACCTCGACCGGCGCGCCGGGGCGCAGGGTCTCCGCGCCGCGGCCCATCTTGGCCAGTTCGCTGGCCGGCACGACGATCTCGGCCCGGAAATAGCTGGCCCCGGTCTCCTCGACCGTGAAGCTGTCGGCGGAAATGCGGGTGACCCGGCCGTGGATGATCGGCGGATTGCGTTCGCGCAGGCCGGGGAATTTGACCTCGGTGTCCAGCCCGACCCGCAGGTTGTCGACGTCGTTCGGGGCGATCTGGGCGATGATGACCTGGGAGGCGTCGCGGGGGACGATCTCCATCAGGGTCTGGCCCGGCTGGATGACCCCGCCCTGGGTGAAGATGGTCAGACCCACGACCTCGCCCGAAGCCGGCGCCCGCACTTCGTTACGCGCGATCTGGGCCCGCAGCTCGACCATGCGCGGACGCAGTTCGTTCAGCTGGACGTCGATCTGGCGCAGCTGGTCGGCCACGTCCTCGTTCATCTTGGTCGAGACGCCGGACATCTGCAGCCGGGTTTCGCCGACGGCCTCGCGCGACTGGGCGATCTGGGCGCGCAGCGAGCCGAGCTCTCCGTCCAGCTGGGCGGCTGTTCGCTCGAGCGCGCGCACGCGGGTGAGCGGGGCATAGCCCTTCTCGGCCAGGCTGCGCATGCCGGCCAACTCCTCCTGGATAAGCCGCTGCTGCTCGATGTTGGCGGCGATCTGGCCCTCATAGCCGGCGATCTGTTCGTTCAGCTGGGCGACGCGCTGGCCCAGTACGCCGGTCTCGGTCGACCGGCCGGTGCGGCGGGCGCCGAACTGGAGTTGCTGGATGCGAAGGGACTCGCGCGCCAGTTCGGCGTCTTCCGGCGGCAGGTTGGCGAACTCTGCGGGGGTCGGAATGGCGCGCAGCCGGTCGCGCTCGGCGATGAGGCGGGCGCGCTGGGCGATCAGGGCGTAGACTTGGCTGGCGACGCCGCGTTCGGTGGCCTTGAGCTCGCCGCTGGACAGCTGCAGCAGGACCTGGCCGCGCCGCACCGTGTCGCCCTCGGCCACGAGCAGGGCGCTGACCACCCCGCCCTCGCGGTGTTGCACCGCCTGGCGGTTGCCGGAGACGGCGATCTGGCCTTGGGCATAGGCGCCGGCGTCCAGCGGAGCGAGGGCGGCCCAGCCGAGGAAGATGACGAAGAACAGTACGATGATCGCGCCGCCGATCATCAGCTCGCGACGAGGGTTGTCGAGCTCTCCCGGCGGCGCGGCGGGCGGCGGCGGACCCGAAGGGAGGGCGGTGTCGGTCATTGGGTGCGCCGCGGACGGTTCTGGGCCGGTTGGGCCGACGACGGGGGCTGGATCTGTTGTTGTTGCCGGGGTTGCGGCTGTTGCGGACGGGTCATGGTCTGGCCGGGAGCCCCAGGCGGCTGCGGCTGGACATGGGGCGGCGGCGTCGGCTGGCTGGCCGGGGCGGCCGGCCGGCCGGCCGAGGCGCGCATCTTCTCGAGCACCTCCTCGCGCGGCCCCTCCAGCTGCACCACGCCGTCGCGCATCATCAGCAGCCGGTCGACCCGCGCCAGGACGCCGGCCCGGTGGGCGATGATGACGACGGCCGCGCCGCGAGCGGCGGCGCCGAGGATGGCCTGCATCAGGGCCGCCTCGCCCTCCTGGTCGAGGTTGGAATTGGGTTCGTCCAGAACCAGAAGGACCGGATCATTGTAGAGCGCGCGCGCCAGGGCGATGCGCTGCGCCTGGCCGGCCGACAGGCCCTGGCCGTAGGGGCCGAGAACTGTGTCATAGCCGTTGGGCAGGCGCAGGATCAGTTCGTGCGCACCGGCGGCCATGGCCGCCTTCACCGCATTCCGGTCGGCCGCCTCGGGATCCACGCCGGTCGAGGTCGAGAAGCGCGAGATATTGTCCTTGATCGAGCCGGCGAACAGGCTGGGAACCTGCGGCAGATAGCCGATCCAGCGGGCCAGTTCGTCGCCTTCGCGGGCCTCGAACTCGGCGCCGTCGAGCCGGACCGCGCCGGCCTGGGGCTTGAGGGCGCCGGCGATGACCCGGGCGAGGGTGGTCTTGCCCGAGCCGCTCGAGCCGACGATGCCCAGGGTCTCGCCCGGCTTCAGCGCGAACGTCACGCCGCGCAACTGCGGCGCCTCGGTATCGGGGAATTTGACCGACACGCCCTCGACCTGCAGCCGGCCCCGGGGGTCCGGCAGGACAGTGCGCTCGCGCTCCACCGAGGCGGTGCCGGCAAACAGTTCGGTCAGGGTCTTCCAGCTGGCCACCGCCTGGACCAGGCTTGGCCAGACGCCGACCAGAAGCTCGATCGGCGCCACGGCCCGGCTCAGCAGGACCGAGGCCGCGATGATGGAGCCAGGGGTGATCTCGCCCTTGACCGCCAGGAAGGCGGCGAGGCCGAGAGCCGACGACTGCATCACCAGGCGGAGGAATTTGATCGCGCCAGAATAGTGGCCGCCGGTCAGCTGGGCGTCGGCCTGGGCGGCGGTGGCGAGGCGCCGTTGCTCCACCTGTCGGGCGATCGAGGATTGGCGCATGCCCAGGGCGCGAACGACCTCGGCCTGGCTGGCCACGCCTTCCTGGGCGGCGTAGGCGTGGTTCTGGGACTGGATGGCCTTGTTCAGCCGCGGCCGGGTGTCCCGCTCGTTCAGCCAGGCGAGGGTGAACAGGATGACGCCCCCGACCAGGGTCAGGACGCCGATCGCCGGGTGCAGCAGGAAGCAGCACAGCAGATAGAGCGGGGTCCAGGGCGCATCGAAAAGGGCCAGCATGCCCTGGCCGCCGATGGCGCCGCGGACATTGTCGAATTCGCGCAGCGCCTGGGTGTTGGACGACTTGGCCTGCAGATCGACGACCCGCGCAAGCACCTTGCCCGACAGCATCCGGTCCAGGCGCAGCCCGGCCCGCAGCATCAGACGCCCGCGCAGCCAGTCGAGCCCGGCCAGGGCCGCCAGGGCGAAGACCGCGACCGCCGTGATCAGCACCAGGGTGGTCAGACCGCCCGTCGGTACGACGCGGTCATAGACCTGCATCATGTAGAGGGTGGGGGTCAGGTACAGCAGATTGACCAGGGCCGAGAAGGCGAAGGCCCAGACGAAATGGGTCTTGCAGGCCTTCAGGGCCTCGGCGAGCGGTTCGGTGCCCGGCTTGCTGGGGAGCAGGTTCTTAAACACGGTTGCGGTCGGTTCCTGCGGGATCGGACCGTCAATCTAACGGTTTGATGCGGTTACAGATAGGCGGCGCGGACGTCTCGGCAAATACAGCGATTTGGGGACGCTGGAGGGCCCCTCGTCGGCGCTGTGCAATCTGCGCGCCACCGCGGCCGCAAGACAACCTGTCCGAACCGTAACTTGCGAAATAGCTGCGGTGGTGACAAGGTTCCTTTACTTCACGGAGGGCTCCCATGCTGACGATCGAAAACCTCACCCACGTCTACGGCAACGGCACGCGGGCTCTGGACGATGTCAGCCTGAGCATTCCCAAGGGCATGTTCGGCCTGTTGGGCCCGAACGGCGCCGGCAAGTCGACGCTGATGCGGTCGATCGCCACCCTGCAGACGCCGACCTCGGGGTCGATCCGGTTCGGCGATATCGACGTCATCAGGAATCCGGAACAGCTGCGCCGCGTCCTCGGCTATCTGCCCCAGGATTTCGGCGTCTATCCGCGCGTCTCAGCCTACGACATGCTGGATCACATGGCCGTGCTGAAGGGCATTTCGAACGGTCGGGACCGCAAGGCGACGGTCGAGGCCCTGCTGCACCAGGTCAATCTGTGGCCCGTGCGCGGCAAGGCGCTGGCCGGCTTTTCGGGCGGCATGCGCCAGCGCTTCGGCATCGCCCAGGCCCTGATCGGCAACCCCGAACTGATCATCGTCGACGAGCCGACCGCCGGCCTCGACCCGGAAGAGCGCAACCGCTTCCTCAACCTGCTGGCAGAGGTGGGCGAGAACGTCGTGGTCATCCTGTCGACCCACATCGTCGAGGATGTCACCGACCTGTGCCCGCGCATGGCCGTGCTGGCCGGCGGCAAGATCCAGCTGGAGGGATCGCCTGTCGAGCTGACCCACGCCCTTGAGGGTCGGGTTTGGCGCAAGACCATCGACAAGGCCGACCTCGCCGCCCAGCAGGCCAGCCGGAACGTCATCTCGACCCGGCTGTTCGCGGGCCGTACGGTGATCCACGTCCTGTCCGACACCAATCCGGGCGACGGCTTCGAACGTGCACAGAGCGGGCTTGAGGACGTCTATCTGGCGACCGTCAATGCCTCGCGCCGCGCGGCCTGAGGACCCGATCATGTTCGCCAAGATCGCCAGTTTCGAATTCCGCTACCAGCTGCGCCAGCCGGCCTTCTGGGTCATCGCCATCGTCTTCGGCCTGCTGGCCTTCGGCGCGGTCGCCAGCGACAACGTCTCGCTCGGTTCCGGCGGCAATGTGCACAAGAACGCTCCCTATGCTCTCGCCGGGGCACACATCATCTTCAACGTCTTCTTCATGCTGGCGACGACGGCGATCGTCGCCAATGTCGTGGCGCGCGACGCCCAGACCGGCTTCGGGCCGATGATCCTTTCAACGCGGATCACCAAGGGCGCCTATCTCTACGGCCGCTTCTTCGGAGCCTTCGCCGCCGTGGCGCTCTGCTATCTGAGCATTGCGATCGGCACTCTCGCGGGGACCTTCATGCCCTGGGTCGATCCCGAAAACCTCGGGCCGCTGCGCCTCGGCGACTACACCTATGCCTATGGCGTGTTCGGCCTGACCGGTCTGTTCCTGACCTCGGCCCTGTTCTTCACCCTGGCCACCGTGACCCGGTCGATGATGGCCACCTATATCGGTGTGGTGGCGGTGCTGATCGCCTACCTCGCCTCGACCGGCGTGCTGGGCTCGCGGCCCGAGTTCGAGACCGCCATGGCCTGGGCCGAGCCCTTCGGCTCCGGCGCCTATTCCCTGGTCACCAAATACTGGACGGCGACCGAACGAAACACGCTGAACGCCCCCCTCGAAGGGGTTCTGTTGTGGAACCGTGTGATCTGGACCGGCGTCGGCACCCTGTTGCTGGCCGCCGCTTATGGCCTGTACCGGCCGTCCCCGCGAGGGGCCAAGCTGAAGAAGCAGGAGCGTCTGAAGGCGCTGGTTGAGAAGGACGTCGTCGTCGCGCCCGTCGGCGCCCTTCCGCGCCCGACCTACGGCTTCGCCAGCGGCCTGACCCAGCTGTGGTCGCGCGCTGTGTTCGAGACGGTGCTGATGTTCAAGAGCCCGGCCTATGTGGTGCTCATCCTGCTGGCGATGGCCTTCGCCGTGGCGACGCTGTTCTTCACCGGCGAGATCTATGGAGCGCCGATCCTGCTGGTGACGCGTGTGGTCATCACCGCCCTAACCGGGACGTTCGGACTGATCTCGATCATCATCTCCATCTACTACGCCGGTGAACTGGTCTGGCGGGATCGGGACCGCAAGGTGCACGAGATCGTCGACGCCTCATCGACCCCCGACTGGACCTTCCTGCTGCCCAAGACGCTTGCCCTGGCGCTGGTGCTGATTTCCACGCTGCTGATTGGCGTTCTTGCCGGCGTGATCACCCAGATGATCAAGGGGCACACTGACTTTGAGTTCGACAAGTACCTGCTCTGGTACCTGCTGCCGCAGGCGCTCAGCTTCACGCTGCTGGCTGTCCTGGCGATTTTCGTCCAGGCGCTGTCGCCGAACAAATTCGTCGGCTGGGCGATCATGGTCGTCTATCTGATCTCGACCATAGTGCTGTCGAACCTGGGTTTCGACCACCCCCTCTACAGCTATCGGTCCGGGTTGCTCGGGCCTCTGTCGGACATGAACGGCCAAGGGGATTTCGGAACATTCGCCCTTTGGTGGGGGAGCTACTGGACCGCCTTCGCCGTCATCCTGCTGGTGCTCGCCTACGGCCTCTGGCGGCGCGGGACGGAGCAGCGGCTGTGGCCGCGGCTGAAGCGGCTGCCGCATCGTCTCGCGGGCCCGGCTGGCCTGATCGGCGGGACGGCCCTGGCGGCCTTCGTCGGACTGGGCGTCTTCATCTACGTCAACACCAATGTCTGGAACGAGTACCGGACGCAGGACTCGCAGGAGAAGGAGCAGGCGGCCTATGAGAAGGCGCTGCTGCGCTTCGAGGTCACGCCTCAGCCCTCGGTGGCGGATGTGCGACTGGTCATGGACCTGCGACCGCATCAGCCGAAGCTGACGACCCGGGGGTCCTATGTCCTCGTCAACAGCACAGGCGCGCCCCTGCCCGAGGTGCATCTGCGCTGGAACGACGATCTGGCCATGACCCGATTGACGGTCGAGGGCGCGGCGGTCGCCCGGGAGTGGCCCGAGTTCGAATATCGCATCTACCGCTTCGCCACGCCGATGCAGCCCGGCGAACGCCGCACCGTGACCTTCGAAACGGTGCTCGAGCAACGCGGCTTCAAGGCCAGCGGAAACACCACCCGGCTGGTCGACAACGGCAGCTTCGTCAACAATTTCGAGTTCGCGCCCATGGTGGGGATGAGCCGCCAGGGCCTGCTGACCGACCGCACCAAGCGGCGCAAGCTGGGTCTTCCGGCCGAGTTGCGTCCCGCGAAGCTGGAGGACGAGTCCGCCCGGCGCAGCAACTACATCGGCGCCGACTGGGTCACGGCCGACATCACCGTCAGCACCGACGCCGACCAGACCGTGGTCGCGCCCGGGCAGATGGTCTCGGACGTCGTCAGCGGCGACCGCCGCACCTCGCGCTTCGTCACCGAGTCGCCGGTGTTGAACTTCTTCTCGGTGCAGTCGGCCCGCTACGAGCGGACGGCGCGGATGCATGACGGCGTCGAGATGGTGGTCTTCCATGATCCGGCCCACGACCGGAACGTGCCGCGGATGCTGGATGCGCTATCGGCGTCGCTGGACTATTTCCAGGCCCATTTCAGCCCCTACCAGTTCCGGCAGGCGCGGATCGTGGAGTTCCCGGACTACGCCGGCTTCGCCCAGTCCTATCCCAACACCTTCGCCTGGTCCGAAGGGCTCGGCTTCATCGCCGACCTCAGCGACGAGACCAAGATCGACTACGTCACCTATGTCGCGGCGCACGAGTTCGGCCACCAGTGGTGGGCGCACCAGGTCGTCGGCTCGGACCAGCAGGGCATGACCGTCCTGTCCGAGACCCTGGCCCAGTATTCGGCGCTGATGGTCATGGAGAAGATGTACGGCAAGGACCAGATCCGCCGCTTCCTGAAGCAGGAACTGGACCGCTACCTGCGCTCGCGCGGCACCGAGCGGCTGGAAGAGATGCCGCTGATGCGCAACGAGAACCAGCAGTACATCCATTATCAGAAGGGCGGGCTGGTCATGTATCTGCTGCGCGACCAGATCGGCGAGGATGCGGTCAACCGCGCCCTGCGTCGGGTGCTGGCGCAATACGCCTTCAGGGGCGCGCCCTATCCGCGCTCGCTGGACCTCATTGCGGCCATCCGCGCCGAGGCCCCGGCCGACAAACAGGCGCTGATCACCGACCTGTTCGAGAAGATCACCCTCTATGACGTCAAGACCACCGGCGTGACCTCGACGCGCCGGACTGACGGGCGGTGGGATGTCACGGTCACAGTCGACGCCCGCAAGCTCTATGCGGACGGCGAGGGGGTCGAGACGGCGGCGCCGCTGAACGAGGTCTTCGACGTCGGCATCTTCGCCGCCGAGCCGGGCAAGGGCGCCTTCGACGAGGCGGACGTGATCCTGCTGGAGCGCCGGCCGATCCGCTCGGGGGTGCAGACCCTGCGCTTCATCACGACGCGGGAGCCGAAATTCGCGGGGGTGGATCCGTACAACAAATGGATCGACCGCAACTCGGACGACAATGTGAGGTAGGGCGGAGACCGTGACGGACGAACAGCGGCTGGCGCTTGTCCGCGGCCTGCACACCGTCGTCTATGTGGTCATGGCCGCGTCGGTGTTCGTCCTTCTTTACGCCGGGGTCAGCGGCGCCCGGGGGACTTGGCTGTGGTGGGCGCTGGGCCTGATCACGGTGGAGATCGTCGTCTTCCTCGGCAACGGGATGAGATGCCCGATGACCGCCATGGTCACGCGACTTGGCAAGGCGGGAAGCGGGATCTCCGACACCTTCTTTCCCGAGAAGATCACGCGGCACACGCTGCGCGTCTTCGGGCCCCTGATCGTGCTTGCCTTCTCTCTGCTGGCGGTTCGCTGGCTGGGCTGGTTGTGAGCGCGTTCGGCGCCTAGCGCGTCCCGAACAGGCGATCGCCGGCGTCGCCGAGCCCCGGCACGATGTAGCCGTGATCGTTCAGCCGCTCGTCCACGGCGGCGGTCCAGATGGGGACGTCCGGGTGCCAGCCGCGCAGCCGCTCCAGCCCCTCGGGCGAGGCGACGAGGCAGACGAAGCGGATGTTGTTGACGCCGCGCTCCTTGAGCCGTTCGATGGCGGCGACGGCGGTGTTGCCGGTGGCCAGCATGGGGTCGATGACCACGCACAGGCGTTCGGCGACATCGTCGGGCGCGCGGAAATAGTATTCGACGGCGTCCAGCGTGACCGGCTCGCGGTACAGGCCGATGTGGCCGACGCGGGCCGAGGGGACCAGTTCCAGCATCCCCTCGACGAGGCCGAGGCCGGCGCGGAGGATGGGGACGAAGACCAGCTTCTTGCCGGCGATGCGCTGGCCGACCGTCGGGCCGACGGGCGTCTCGACGGGATAGTCCTCCAGCGGCAGGTCGCGGGTGACCTCGTAGCAGAGCAGGGTCGAGATCTCGCGCAGCAGCTGGCGGAAGCGGGCGGTCGAGGTGTCCTTCGCCCGCATGATGCTGAGCTTGTGGCGGACCAGGGGGTGGGCGACGACGGTGACGCCGTCCATCGAGAAGGATTTGGCCGGCATCAGAATACGGTCCCGTCGGAGAGGATGGTCAGGGGCGGTCCGCCGCCCGGTCTGCGCTCGGCGGCGGCGCGGCGGCCGGCGGCCCAGGTGCCGCCTTCCAGCACGCTGGCGAGGGGCATGGCCTCGGCCGTGACGCCGAGCTCGGCGCGGACCAGCGGGGCGATCTTGTCCAGCAGGGCCACGGTCATGGCGCGCCAGCCGACCACCAGCGGATCGCTGACGGGCCAAGGCTTGGCCGCGTCGGCGGGATCCTTCAGCGTCAGGACGCCGAGGTCCATGAACAGGCCGCCGTTGCGGTATTCGGCGAGGCCGGTCAGGCCGTCGAGATCGGTGACCTCGACGCCCGCCGTCTGCAGCGGCTCGACCAGCGAATAGCTGAGCCACTGCGACAGTTTGTGGATCGGCACGAGGCCGTCGGTGGCGTCGCCGCGTTTGATCGCCGGATGCCGCCAGCAGTCGCCGAGATCGACGCCGCCGAGGTTCAACCGGTCGCGCCAGATCGGGCCGAGGGCTTCGAGCAGGACCTCGAGGATGACGGGCGCGGGCAGGCGGTCCCGGTCGTCGGCGCGGTCGACCATGGCGTCGAACAGGCCGCCGGGACGGGGTTCGTCCTCCAGAGCGAACAGATCGGGCTCGGCCAGGCAGGCCTGGCCGAGGCGACGCAGCAGGGCGGCGCGGCCTTCGAGGCCGACCAGCGGGTTCTTGTCCGAGACCTGGAAACCCCGGGCCAGATCGGCGGCGGTGAGGAAGGTCAGGGCGACGGCGTCGACCCGCCAGGGATCGTCCTCGGTGATCGAGAAGGCGCCGGCCTCGAACATCCGCAGCGAAGCGATGGCCAAGCCCTCGGAGCGGGTCAGGGTGCGGCCCGTGCGAGCGTCCTGGTAGGCCCAGCCCGGTCCCGAGCCGGCGTCGAGCAGGACGGAGACGATGGCGAGGTCGAACTCGGTGCGGGCGCGGGAGGCGGGATCCAGCCAGGCGCGGGCTTCGGCGACCGGACCCCAGAGGTCGACGCCGTCGACGGCGAAATGGCGCCAGCGGGCGTGGAAGGGCACGGCCAGGGTCGGATACTGGTCGCGGATCACGGCGGCGACATAGGCCGCCGTCTCCGGCAGCCGGTCGAGGTCGACGGTCCAGTGTTCGAGACCGCCGGCGACGCCGATGGCCAGCATCTCATGGGCCCGCTCGCGGACGGCGGCGGCGTTGAGCAGGCTGTGCGCCTGCTGGACTTCAGAACTGCTCAAGGTCGCGGCCCACCACGCGGGTCAGATCCTCGGCCGACGGCGGCGCGTCGGGGGTGAAATAGCCGGCCGCCTTCTTGGCCTCCATCTCCACCGAGGCGTCGGGCGGCACGAGGTAGTCGGGGATCGGCACCCGCTCGCCGATCTCGATGCCCGAGGCGGTCAGGGCGTCGTGCTTCATGTTGGACATGGAGACGAAGCGGTCGATCCGGGTAATGCCCAGCCAGTGCAGGATGTCCGGCATCAGCTGCTGGAAGCGGGCGTCCTGGACCCCGGCGACGCATTCGGTGCGCTCGAAATAGGTGGCGGCCTGGTCGCCGCCCGGCTGACGCTTGCGGGCGTTGTAGACGAGGAATTTGGTCACCTCGCCGAGGGCCCGGCCTTCCTTGCGGTTATAGGCGATCAGGCCGGCGCCGCCGTCCTGGGCCTCGCGGATGCATTCCTCGATGCCGTGGGTCAGATAGGGGCGGCAGGTGCAGATGTCCGAGCCGAAGACGTCCGAGCCGTTGCACTCGTCATGGACGCGGCAGGTCAGCCGGCGGTTCGGGTCGGCGATCGCGGCCGGGTCGCCGAAGATGTAGAGGGTGATGCCCCCGATCGGCGGCAGGAAGACCTTGATGTCGGGCCGGGTGACGAGGTCGGCGTACATGCCGCCGGTCTGTTCGAACAGGGTGCGGCGCAGGGCGGTCTCGGTGACGCCGAAGCGTTCGGCGATGCCGGGCAGGTACCAGACCGGATCGATGGCGGCCTTGGTCACGGCGACGTCGCCGCTGTCATGCACGATCTGGCCGTCGGCCTTGAGCCGGCCCGCGGCGATGGCCTCGCCGATCTCGCCCAGCTGAAGCCGGGCGCGGGTGACGGCGATGGTGGGGCGGATATCGACCCCGTCGCGGATCTCGTCGGCGAAATCCTCGGCGACCCGGGCGCCCCAGGGATCGAGCGAGACGATCTTTGAGGCGTCGGTCCACTGGGGGAAGGGGCCCATCGGCGTGGTCGGGGCGGTGTTGGTCAGGTCGGGCCGGTTGTTGGCGGCCATGGCGCCCGAGGAGACGGCGAGGGCGCGATAGACCGAATAGGCCCCGCCGTGGGCGCCGATGGCGTTGCGGTCGCTGCCGGAGTTGACGGTGCCGATGACGGGTCCGCGTTCCTGCGCCGTGGCGGCGCCCCATTCGATCGGGAAGCGGCTGACGGTCCCCGCGCCGGGGTGGGAGTTGAGCCGGATGTGGCTCGGTCGGTTGGACATGGTTCCTCACTCGAACCGGCTTGTTGTTGTTCTTGCGCCGGATTCATCAGGACACACCGCGTCGGGGCTTCTGTCCAGTGAAGAGATTGGCGTTCTCCCTCCCCCGAAGTGGGGAGGGATGTCGGCGCGAAGCGACGACAGGGTGGGGAACGCCAGTCGCGTGCCGGCGGCGCCAGGCTTCAGACTTCCCCACCCGGATCGCTACGCGATCGTCCCTCCCCACTTCGGGGGAGGGAGAACGACAACGCATGACTCTTCGCCGCTTCGGATGAAGCGGTTGGGGAGGGCGCGGAGCGGCCGGGCCTCGCCCGGTGCGTATGTGTTTTACCGTTTCGACGAAGCAGACCGCTCCGCGTAGCCGTTTTCCACGCGCTATCCGGTTGGCGGCCCTTGCTTCGGGCCTAGCCGGATCTCCGCCGCAGACATTGCTGGCTGCGACGCGCGGCGGACAGGACATACGTCAGCGGCCCGCACATTCAGCGCGCGGCGAGCAAGGAGAGGCCATCCATCGACCTCCACGAGGACCCCCGAGGTACCCTTCCCCCGGGCTTCATCGCTCGACCACAGCCCGCCGACATCGAGGAACGTGGATCCGACGCCCTCCCCACCGACGGGATGGGCAGGAGTCTAGATGGGGGGCTAGCTATGGCGGGCTGGGGACGCTGTAAATTTTGAAAGGCGAGCGGAGTCAGTGGGTTGGTGCGGCGGGATATGCTGGCAATCGGCGGATTGTGAGCAGTCTTCTTCTCCCTTTGGGAGAAGGTGGGCGGCGAAGCCGCCCGGATGTGGGTCGACTGGAGGAAGCGGCGAAGCCGCCCCCCGGCGATCGACCCACACCCTTTCGCGCAAGGACGACGGCTGCGCCGCCGTGCGCTCAAGCCCTCTCCCACCGGGAGAGGGATCATCAGTGCGACCATTCCCCGCTTGACCATTCCCCCGCTCACGACGCTGATCAGCGCATGACCAGTGAACAATCCGCCTTGGTGATCGGCGCATCGGGCGGGATCGGGGCCGCGGTGACCGCGCGGCTTGAGGCCTCGGGGCGGTACGCCGCCGTCCACGCCCTGTCGCGATCGGGGACCGGGTTCGACCTGGAGGACGAGGCGTCCATCGCCGCCGCGGCCGCGCGGCTGGACGGGGGACCGGCGCCGGCGCTGGTGTTCGTCGCCACCGGGGTGCTGCACCACGGGTTCGAGCCGGAGCGCAGCTGGCGCGCCCTCGACCCGGAACATTTGCTGCGCGACTACCGGATCAATGCGGTCGGTCCGGCCCTGGTCGCCAAACATTTCCTGCCGCTCCTGCCCCGGGACCGGCGGTCGGTCTTCGCGGCCCTGTCGGCGCGGGTCGGGTCGATCGGCGACAACCGGCTGGGCGGCTGGCACAGCTACCGCGCGTCCAAGGCGGCCCTGAACATGATCCTGCGCAACCTGGCGGTCGAGACGGGGCGCACCCATCCGCAGGCGGTGGTCGCGGGCCTGCATCCCGGTACGGTCGACACGGGTCTGAGCGCGCCGTTCCAGCGGGGCGTGAAGCCGGAGAAACTGTTTACGGCGGCGCATTCGGCGGAGCGGCTGCTGGCGGTGCTGGACGGGCTGACGCCGGCCGACAGCGGCGGCGTCTTCGCCTGGGACGGGGCGCGGGTTCCGGCCTAGGCCCTAGGGGCGCTCGTCCCCGTCCGCCGTCGCGGTCCCGGGGGGCGGGTCAAGCAGCTCTTCGGCGGCGTCGTTGGTGGTGCGGCGCGGCGGCGATGGCGGGGTCTCGGGGGCGGCCGTAGCCGGCCGTTGCAGTCCCAGCGCCGCCAGGGCCTCATCGCCCTCCCGGCCGAAGATGCTGCGCAGGCGCAGGTCGGTTTGCGGGAAGGGCACTTCGATTCCCGACGCATCGAGGGCGTCGGCGATCAGCCAGGTGTAGGCCGCGTGCATGCCGGCCGGACGTTTGACGGCGGCCTGGGTCGGCCAGACCAGCAGTTCGAAATCCAGCCCGCTCTCGCCGAATCCGACCAGCCAGACCTGGCTCTTGCGGCTCTCGGTCTCCGGCAGGGTGAAGGGGCTTGCGCGGGCGGCGGCGAGCACGGCGTCGCGCACCTGGGCCCGGTCGGCGCCGTAGGCGACCGAGAAGGGAACGTGGATGCGGCGGGTGTCGCCCTTCAGCGTCCAGTTGGTGACGCGGTCCTCGATCAGCTTCGAATTGGGGACGATGATGTTGACGTTGTCATTGGTGCGCAGCCGGCTGGCGCGCGGGCCGATCTCGACAATGGATCCGCGGACGCCGTCTTCCAGCTCGATCAGG
>SCVB01000057.1 GCA_004296955.1 Brevundimonas sp. | reverse complement strand
GGACATGGTGAAGTTCGGCATGATCGACGCCGTGGTCGCCACCGGCGCCTCGATCGTCGACATGGATTTCTTCGAGGCCCTCGGCTTCAAACACTACCAGGCCGCCGGCGAGGTGGACGACAACGTCCTGCGCGACAACTACATCGACCGGATCTACGACACCTATATCGACGAGGAAGAGCTCCAGGCCTGCGACCACACCATCCTGGAGATCTGCAACCGGCTGGAGCCGCGCGGCTATTCCTCGCGCGAGTTCATCTGGGAGATGGGCAAATGGCTGAGCGAGGGCAACGCCAAGAAGCCCGGCTCGCTGATCCAGACCGCCTATGAAGAGGGCGTGCCGATCTTCTGCCCGGCCTTCGTCGACTCCTCGGCCGGCTTCGGCCTGGTCAAGCACCAGAAGGAGCGGATTGCGGCGGGTCAGCCCTATCTGATGATCGACGCAGTGGCGGACTTCCGCGAACTGACCGACGTCAAGATCGCCGCGGGCGTCACCGGCCTGTTCATGGTCGGCGGCGGCGTGCCGAAGAATTTCGCCCAGGACACCGTCGTCTGCGCCGAAATCCTCGGCGTCGAGGCCGAGATGCACCGTTATGCGGTCCAGATCACGGTCGCCGACGTGCGCGACGGGGCCTGCTCATCGTCGACGCTCAAGGAAGCCGCCTCGTGGGGCAAGGTGCAGACCACGCATGAGCAGATGGTCTTCGCCGAAGCCACCACGGTGGTGCCGCTGATCGGCTCGGACGCCTATCACCGCGGAACCTGGAAAAACCGCGACAAGCGCCGCTGGAACAAGCTGTTCGGCAAATAGGCCGGGCCGGAGACAGATCGAAACGGGAGCCGGGATCACGATCCCGGCTCTTTTCGTATGCGGAACCGCGAGGCGCCGGGTTCGCTTTGTCTGGTGAAGGAGCTTCACCATGACCGATCCGCATCAGACCGCAGACGCTCGCGAAGCCGAGGACATGGGCGAGAAGCCCGACCTGGGCCGCACGCCCGACGCCCTGACCGAGGCCCTTTCGGGCAGCGGCATGGGTTCGGACACCCGGGCGGGCTCCCTGCAGGGCGGGTCGTCGACAGGCTCCGAGATCGACCCGGACCAGGCGGCCATCGACGCCGTCCTGGCCAGCGAAGGCATGGCCATGGCTGATCCGCAGCCGATGTCGAAGGCCGATCCGGATCCCGTCAAGAACACGGGCGAGGACTCGAACGGACCGGACGGTGAGGCCGCCGACGGCGGCCGGGGCGAGGCCGACGCCGCGACGGGATGAGGGCTGCGTCATCCGCGCCTCCGCGAAGGCGCGAACCCGCCTTGCCGCCGCCGCAGGCTTGGGCCACGGTGCGGCCACTGAACGACAGTCTCTTCAAGGACGATACGGGATGAAGCGCACGCTCGCGGCCGCTGGACTGATGGCGGCCCTGACCATGGCCGGTTGCAGTCAGGCGCCAGCGGAAGAGGCGCCCGCCGCGGCCGCCGCCGCTGTGGACGTCGCGGCGCCGGCCGCCCCCGCGTCGGCGGAGCCCCCCGCCAGCGCCGCTCCGGCCGCCGCCGGCGCCCCCGCCTTCGCCGTCATCTATCCCGGCGGCGCGCCCAGCGGACCGGCGACGGTCGCGCGCGGTCCGGACGGGCCGGGCGGCATTCTCAGCTTCACCACCGACGCGACGCCCGAGGTGGTCGTGGACTTCTATCGCCGCCGCGCCGAGGCGGCCGGCCTGGCCTCGGTCATGGCCATGAACACCGGCGAGGCCCGCGCCTATGGCGCCGCGGCCAGCGACGGCAGCGGCAAGCTGCTGCGGGTGGTCGCGACCCCGGTCGAGGACGGCCCGACCAGCGTGCAGCTGGACTGGACCGCCGGGCGGTGAAGCCGGCGGCGGCCGTCCTGGCGGCGTGCCTCTTCCTCGGCGCCTGCGCCACGGCGCGACCTCCCCTGCCGGCGCCGATCGCTCGCGGTTATCTCGACGCCGCCGCCCTGGACCAGATCGCCGTCGCCTACGTTCCGACTCCGGTCATGCCGGGCAACGAGCCTTCGGACCACGCCAATTTCGGCCCGGGAACAGATCGCTGGTGGCTCGCGATCGCTCACGCCGAACTGCGCCCGCCCGAAGCCGCCCAGCATTTCGACTGCATTCTCGGGACCCGGCTTGCAGGCAAGCCGCGTCCCGCCCTTTCGCGGGTCATGAGCCGACTTCTGGTCGACACTGACGCGCTTACACGGCGGCTGGCCGAATCGCACCCTCGTCAGAGGCCGATCGCGGTCGATCGGACCCTGCAGCCCTGCCAGCGCATCAATGACGCCACCCGCGACAGCCCGTCCTGGCCGGCGGGCGGAGCGGTGGCGGGGGCCGTCTATGGAGAATTGTTCGCGCAACTGGCGCCCGACCAGGCCGCGCCGCTCCGCCTCAGGGGCCTCGACATAGGTTTCAGTCGGGCGGTGTGCCGGATGAACTGGATGACGGACTTCCATGACGGCGCCGAGATCGGCCGGGCCGTCTATGCGCGGGCCGCCGGAACGCCGGCCTTCGCGGCTGATCTGGCGGCGGCGCAGGCCGAGATCGCCGCGGCCCGCGCCGAGGGCCTGACCAATCCCGGCTGCGCGGCGGAACGCCGGGCGCTGCGCCGGACCGGCTACTAGGCCGGGCGCGGGCTGACCAGCGAACCGTACAGGTCCGTCCGCCGGTCGCGGAAGAAGCCCCAGGCGGCCCGGTGGCGGTCGATGAAGTCGAGGTCGAAGGTGTGGACCAGGGCTCCCTCCTGCTCGCGGCCGAAGCTTTCGACCAGGTCGCCGCGATGGTCGGCGATGAAGGAGGATCCGTAGAAGACCTGACCGGCCTCATTGACCTGTTCGTGGCCGATGCGGTTGGCGCCCACGACCGGGACGACGTTCGAAACGGCGTGGCCCTGCATGGCCCGCCGCCACGGGTCGGCGGTGTCCAGCTCCTTGTCGTGGGGCTCCGAACCGATGGCGGTCGGATAGAACAGCACCTCCGCCCCTTGCAGCATCATCGCCCGGGCGGTTTCCGGGTACCACTGGTCCCAGCAGATGCCGACGCCGATGCGGCCGTGGCGGGTGTTCCAGACCTTGAAGCCGGTGTCGCCGGGCCGGAAATAGTATTTCTCCTGATAGCCCGGACCGTCGGGGATGTGGCTCTTGCGATAGACGCCCAGGGCCGACCCGTCGGCGTCGAGCATGACCATAGAGTTGAAATAGTGCGGCCCCTCGCGCTCGAAGATCGAGACCGGGATGGCTACGCCGAGCTCGGCGGCCACGGGCTGGAGAGCGGTGACGCAGGGATGCTCGCGCCACGGATGGGCGGTGGCGAACCAGCGCTCCTCCTGGGAGACGCAGAAATACGGGCCCTGGAACAGCTCCGACGGCAGGATCACCTGGGCGCCCTTGCCGGCTGCCTCACGGATCAGGCCGATGGTCTTGTCGATGTTGGCCTGCAGGTCCTCGCCATAGGAGGTCTGCAGCGCGGCGACGGAGATCGTACGGGCCATCAGGCAGGCTCCTGCTGGGAAATGCAGTGGAAGGATCCGCCGCCTGACAGGATGGCGATGGAGGACAGGGGGATGATCTCACGCTCGGGGAAGACCGTCCTCAGGCCCTGGCAGACCAGGTCGACGGCGCGCGCATTGCCGTAGTCCGGCACAATCACCGCGCCGTTGGCGATGAGGAAATTCATGTGGCTGGCCGGGATGGGCTTTTCGTCCTCGTCGCCGATGAAGCCGGGCGACGGCAGGCGCAGCAGTTTCAGCGGGGCGCCGGTCGCATCGGTCATCTCCGACAGCGCCCTGGCCACCGCGTCATAGACGTCGTCGTTCGGATCATTGCGGCCCCAGGCGATGGGGCAGGCGACCACGCCCGGGGCGACGAAGCGGGCCAGGTTGTCGACATGGCCGTCGGTGTGGTCGTTCAGCAGCCCGTCGTCCAGCCACAGCACCTTGCGCGCGCCCACCGACTCCGCCAGCGCGGCCGCGGCCGTCGCCTCGGTCCAGCCGGGGTTGCGGTTCGGGTTCAGAAGACACTGGCGGGTGGTCACGATCGTCCCCTGCCCGTCGTGGTCCAGGGCGCCGCCCTCGAGGATGAAGTCATGGCGGTCCAGCGCCACGCCCGCTGCCGCGCCGATCTGGTCGGCGACCGTGTCGTCGTATTCCAGTTCATATTTGCCGCCCCAGCCGTTGAAGCGGAAGGCGGCGGCCGTTTCGGATCCCGCGCCGAAGATCGGCCCGGTGTCGCGCAGCCAGATGTCGCCGAAGCGGCCGTCGACGACCTCGACATTGTCGACGCCGGCGAACCGGGCGCGGGCGTCGTCCAGGGCGTCCGGCTTGCCGACCAGCAGCCTGACCGTCTCGCGGCCCGGTCCGGCCAGGGCGCGGACCAGGGCCTCGACCTCGGCCTGGGCCGGTTCGAGATTGTCTTCCCACAGCTCGCCGTGGCTGGGCCAGCCGACCCACATCGCGCGATGCGGCGACCATTCGGCTGGGACGGGCTGGGTCATGGGCGGGCGGCTCCTCGGCGCAGGGTGGCCGCGCCAGATAGACACGCGGCGACCGGACTTCAACGGGCAACGGGGCGCGGCCCGCAAAGCTCCGGACAAGCGAAAGGGGGCGGCCCGTCTCCGGACCGCCCCCCGTCAGTCTGTCGCTGCGTGGACCCTAGTAGGCGACGCGCAGGGTGGCCATCCAGGTGCGCGGAGCGCCGATGTTGGCGAACGAACGGCTGTAGCCGGGCTGGCCCGGCGTGGCCGAGGTCCGGGTGCCGAGGTTGCCGTAGTATTCCTCGTCGAACACGTTGGTGACGTTGAACTGCAGGAAGGCGCCGTCGAAGCCCATCGGCGCGAAGTCGATGCGGGCATCGATATCGACGATGGTGAAGGCGTCGTCGCGCAGGTCATTGACGTCGGTGATCCAGCGCTGGCCGGTGTACTTGGCCTGGATGCCGGCCGAGAACACCTCGTTGAACTCGTAGCTGGCGCGGCCCGAGAACATCATGTCCGGCGTCTCGACCAGTTCTTTGCCAGCCGTGGCGGCGACGGCGCCGCTGCTGTTCAGGACATAGTCATCCTGCAGTTCGCTATCGAGGAAGGAGGCCGAGGCGTAGAGGTTCAGAGCCTCCACCGGCGACCAGCCCACCGAGGCTTCGACACCCTGGAGTTCGACCGAACCGACGTTGCGGTCCACGAAGGTCCCCAGGTCTTCGTCGTAGGTGTTGACGATGCGGTTGTCGTAGTTCGTGCGGAAGGCGGCGACCGTGCCGACCAGGGTCGGCGAGCTGTAGCGATAGCCGATGTCGAAGGTCTGGGTCTCTTCCGGCACGACGTTCGGGTTGCCGATCGAACCGTCGGCCAGGCGACGGACGATATAGAGGCTGTCCGTGCGGGGAGCCGAGAGGCTCATCGCATAGCTGCCATACACCGAATGCCCTTCGCCGAAGCGGTAGGTGGCGCCCAGGTTCGGCAGGATTTCGTCGTACTTCACCGTGCGCGCATAGGGCGCGATGAAGACGGTGTTGCCCTGCGAAGCGAAGCGGACGTCGCCGAACGGAATGGCGGTGCCGTTGATGAAGGTGGTCAGCGGCGTCTCGGTGGTGCAACGGACCGTCGAGGAGGCCGTGCGGGAGAAGCAGTGCTGGTTCAGTTCGCGCTCGAAGAAGGGCGCGCGGACGCCGAGGTTCAGGGTCAGGGCGTCGTCCATGAACTGGCCGCGGTATTCCAGCGAGAACTGGTTCAGCGAGGCGATCGACGTGCGGTCCCGCGACTGCAGATTGTAGCCGTCCAGGTTGATGACGCGGTTGTCCACGTCGTTGCGGCCGCCGAACCAGTCGACGAAGCGCGGGTTGGTCGGGTCCTTGAAGTCGACGAAGCCGTACTGGCCGTACTGGCGGTGACGACCCCAGTCGAGCGCATAGGCGGCGCGCAGGCGGTGGTCGTCGTTCAGGTCCCAGATCAGCGAGGTGTTGAGGCCGTAACGATGGGTGTTGGTGTTCGAGGGCGTCATGACCCGGACGCGGTCCAGGGTGTCGCCGTCGCCGTTCAGATCGACGCCGCCCGCCGCGAACGAGCCGCGCAGCAGGGCGTCGGTCTCGGAGAGAACGGCCTGCTGGGTGCCGCCGTTGGCCAGGACGTACTGGAACGAGGGGTCGACCGTCAGAACGAGGCCGTCGGCCAGGGTGAAGCGGGAGTTGCCGCGGATGTTGCCGGTGTTCGAGGGGTTGACGCGCAGGCCGTAGAAGTTCGAGCCGTTCGCGTCGTTGTCCGCCACGCCGGTGCGGAAGGTCGGGGCGATGTAGGTGGTGTCGAAGTCAATTTCCCAGCCGCGCGGGTCATCGACGACCTGGTCGTTGCAGACGATGGTCTGGGCGACGTCGCAGAAGCCCGTGGCCGTGCGCAGGTTCGGACCATTGTAGTTGTTGTTGCGGTTCTCGTTCCAGTGACCCGACAGGGCGATGAAGTCGCCGTTGTCGCCGATCGGCTGGTAGATACGGGCGTTATACTGCTGCTTGCCGAGGTCGCCGAGACCCTTGAACTTGTCGTACTGCTGGACCGAGGCGGCGAACCAGGCCGAGGTGCCCCAGGGGCCGAACTCGCCGGTGTCGACCAGGGCCATGAAACGACGGTAGTCGAAGTCGCCCATCGAGACCTGGGCCCAGCCGCCGAACTCGGAGGCGGGACGGCGGGTGACGTAGTTGATGGTGCCGCCGGTGGCCGAGGCCGTCGGGCTGTCGACGTCGGTGGTGCCGGTGTTGACCGAGGCGCGTTCGATCAGTTCCGGGTCCAGCTGCTGGTTGGTGTAGGTGGCGTAGTTGCCGGTGTCGTTCAGCGGGATGCCGTCGAAGGTCAGCGAGACGCGGTTGCCGTCAAAGCCGCGCAGACGGATGTTGCCGCCCGACGAACCGTAGGGGTCGGCGTTGGTGAAGCTGAGGCCCGGGGTCAGGTTCAGGGTCTGCAGGATCGTCTGGCCCGGCGTCTGGGTGGAGATGAACTCCTGGGTGATCGTGTTGCGGGTCTTGCCGACATTCTCGGCGACCGCGAGGCCGTCGATGTTGCGCGGGCCGGTCGCGCCGGTGACCACGACTTCGTCCAGTTCGGCGGCTTCCGTGCCGGTCGATTGGGCGGAGGCCGTTCCGGCGACCAGGAGGCTGCTGAAGAGGGCGGTCGTCGCCCAGAACACGCGTTTGCGGTTCGTCATTGTCATCTATCCCCGATGAAGAAGAGCGCGTGCGCTCGGCAACCGGCGTCAACCGGCCAATCTCCCGCCCCCTCTAGGCGCGCCATCGGAAAGTGGGACGACATTCGTGTGACACTGATATGACAGCCGGACCGGGTGGCGGCAGAGACACACTCGCGCCTGGCCGAAGCTGTGGATGGTTTGAAACGGCGGCTCCGCGGGCGAGGCGAGGGACCGGAGATTCGTCCGTGTCCGGACCGCTCCCCGCTGGCCGGAGAACGCCTTCGGGTCCGCCGCCAGCGCCCCGGCCTACTGGCCCCAGACGGCGCGCAGCCGGGCCGCCCGGCCGCAGAACCGGCTGTAGCCGGCATAGCGGACGGGATTCAGCCGGGCGAAATCCTGGTGATAGGCCTCGGCGGGCCAGAACCGCGCCGCGTCGCGGACGGGGGTGACGAATCGGTCGGCGCCGATCCGGGCGGCCGCCGCCCGACGGGACGCCTCGGCCGCCGGCTTCTGGGCCGCTGTGGCGAAGACCGCGGTCGCATAGGACGCGCCCTGGTCGCAGAACTGGCCGTCGGGATCGGTGGGGTCGATGGTCCGCCAGAAGCGGTCGACCAGCTGGCGATAGCTGATCCGCGCCGGGTCAAAGGTCACCTGCACCGCCTCCAGATGACCTGTTCCGCCGCGCACCACCTGGTCGTAGGTCGGATTGGCGACCCGTCCCCCGGCAAAGCCCGAGACCGCCCCGACGACGCCGGGCATGTGCTCGAAATTGGCCTCCACCGACCAGAAGCAGCCGCCGGCGAAGACCGCGACCTCACGCCGGCCGCTGTCGCGGGCCTGTGGTCCGGACGGCGCGCTCTCGGCGGGCGCGCCGGGCGAACAGGCGGCGATGGCGAAAATGGCGAGGCTGACGAGGGCGCGGCGCGACATGGACGAGATCTCCGGGAGCGGCGCAGCGGGACCCGCGCCTGTTCGGACATACGACCGTCGCGCCGCAGCGGTTTCAGATCAACCGCCCAAAGCAGAACCGCCGGCCCCCTTTCGGGAGCCGGCGGCCCTGTAGTGCTGGCCTTCGGCCTTCCGGGTTTAGCGGAAGTTGATGCCGATGGTGGCGCGACGGTTGAGCGGCTCGC
>SCVB01000056.1 GCA_004296955.1 Brevundimonas sp. | reverse complement strand
CGACAGCTCCCGGTCAGACATTCCGTGCGGAGCGACGTCGCGAAGCCGAAACACATCTCCCAACGGTCTCCGGGCTTCGCGCCCGGCGCTCCGCCCGCCCTTCCCGCACTTTCCGGCAGCCATGCCGGAGAGACGATGACTCACGCCTTTCCCCGCGCTAAACCGCCGCGAACCCTTCAGGAGCCCCGCCCATGACCGTCGCCGCCCGCCTCGCCGAACTCGGCATCAACCTGCCGGAACCCGCCAAGGCGGTCGCCAACTACGTCCCGTACGTCCAGACCGGAAACCTGGTCCATATCTCCGGCCAGCTGTCGAACGACGCCGCGGGCGGGATCAAGGGCACGGTCGGCGCCGACGTCACGCCGGACCAGGCCAAGGACGCGGCCCGCATGTGCGGCGTCAACCTGCTGGCCCAGATGTCGGCCGCGCTGGACGGCGACCTCGAGCGCGTCGTCCGCGTCGTCAAACTGGGCGGCTTCGTCCAGGCCGCCGGCGACTTCGAGGCCATTCCCGCGGTCATCAACGGCTGCTCCGACCTGATGGTCGAGGTCTTCGGCGACAAGGGCCGCCACGCCCGCTCCGCCGTCGGCGTCTACAAACTCCCCCTCGGCTTCGCCGTCGAGGTCGACGCCATCGTAGAGGTGCGGTGACGGGCGCCGCCCGTCCTTTCCGCGAAGCGGCTTCGAAGCCCCGCCGGGACGCCGGCCGGATGGGCTGGTCGGTTCATCACAACGGTCACAACGAAATCACAGCGAACACAACGGTATCTGCACCTGGCTCCGGCCCCGTTGTGCCCGTCGTGATTTCGTTGTGTTCGTCGTGATGAACCCGCTTCGCGGGGAATGAGCATGGATTTCCGGATCCAGGTTCACTCCGCCGTCGCCGACATCGGCTGCGACGCCTGGGACGCCTGCGCGTCCCTCTCCGGCGACCCCTTCCTCTCCTTCGACTTCCTCCACGCCTGCGAGGCCTCCGGCAGCGCCGTCCCGCAGCAAGGCTGGGCCGGGCGCCACCTGTCTCTGCAGGACGAGACCGGCCGCGTCCTCGGCGTCATGCCCCTCTGGCTCAAGGGCCACAGCCAGGGCGAATACGTCTTCGACCACAGCTGGGCCGACGCCTACGAGCGCGCCGGCGGCCGCTACTATCCCAAGCTGCTGGCCGCCGTGCCCTTCACCCCGGTGACCGGCCCGCGCTTCCTCGCCCACCCTGACGCCGACGCGGCCACCGTGCGACAGGCCCTGCTGCAGGGCGCGATCGCCCTGACCGAACGGCTCGGCGTCTCGTCCCTGCACGTCAACTTCCCGACCCGCGACGACTGGAACGCCATGGGCGAGGCCGGCCTGCTGCAGCGCCAGGACATGCAATACGTCTGGCGCAACGCCGGCTATGCGACCTTCGACGACTTCCTCGCCGCCCTGTCCTCGAACCGCCGCAAGACCATCCGCCGCGAACGGCGCGAGGCCCAGGCCGGCCTCGACATCCGCGTCCTCACAGGGAGCGATGTCAGAGAAGCGCACTGGGACGCCTTCTTCGCCTTCTACATGGACACCGGCGACCGGAAATGGGGCCGGCCCTATCTGACCCGGGACTTCTTCACCCGCCTCGGCGCGACCATGGCCGACCGCATCGCCCTGGTCATGGCCTTCCGCGACGGTGTCGCCATCGCCGGCGCCCTCAACCTGATCGGCCGCGACGCCCTGTACGGCCGCCAGTGGGGCGCGCTGGAGGAGGTCCCCTTCCTCCATTTCGAGCTCTGCTATTACCAGGCCATCGAATTCGCCATCGCGCGCGGCCTGTCCCGCGTCGAGGCGGGGGCCCAGGGAGAGCACAAGATCGCCCGCGGCTACCTGCCCTCACCCGTCTATTCGGCCCACTTCATCGCCGACCCGGCCCTGCGCGAGCCGGTGGCCCGTTATCTCGAGGGCGAACGTCCGGCGGTGGAGGCGGAGATCGCGGTCATGACCGAGGACCTGTCGCCCTTCCGCAGGGGCGGCTGATGGTTCAGCCGACGCGCTTCGGGTCCTCGCCGATGAACCAGCCGGCGATCCAGCTGACGATGCCGGTGACGATGGCCGCGCCGACGCCGGCCCACAGGCCGTCGACCACGAACCCGCCGAGGAAGGACGCCACCAACCCTATCATCGCCGCGTTCACCACCAGCAGGAATAGGCCGAAGGTGACGATGGTCAGCGGGAAGGTGACGAAGGTCAGGATCGGCCGCACCACGGCGTTGGCGATCCCCAGCAACAGGGCCGCCGCCAGCAGCGATCCGTTGGACAGGAAATCCACCCCGTCCACGACGCGCGACGACAGCCACAGACCGAAACAGGTGACCAGGAACTGGACGATGAAACGAAGCATGGCGCTCTCCCGACTCGTGCGGAACGATAACCCGAAACCGCGCGACGGGCTCCCCGTTTTCGCCGCCGGTTGCTACGATGCCGCCGACCCACGGAGCCCGCGATGAGCCTTCACCAGACCTACGATCCCGACAACATCTTCGCGAAGATCCTGCGCGGCGACATCCCGGCGGTGAAGGTCTGGGAGGACGACCACGTCCTGGCCTTCATGGATGTCTTCCCCCAGTCCGAGGGCCATGTGCTGGTGATCTCGAAGACCTCGACCGCCCGCACCCTTCTGGACATCGAGCCTGACGTCCTGGCCCGCCTGACCGCCGCCGTCCAGCGCACCGCCCGCGCCGTGCACAGGGCCCTCGCGCCCGACGGCTTCCAGATCTTCCAGTATAATGGCGAGGCCGGCGGCCAGACGGTCTTCCACCTGCATTTCCACATCGTGCCCCGCTGGGCCGGCCGGTCGATGAAGGGCCACGGCCACGCCCCGATGGCCGACGCCGGGGCGCTGCGCGTCCTCGCCGACCGGATCGCCGCCGCGCTTGAGTGACGCCCTTGAAGCGGCGGCGGTTTCCCGTGCATCGTGCCGCCATGGCGCTTCTGTACGGCGATCCCGTCCCCACCTTCGCGGCCGCGGGGATCAGCAATCCCCGCTATGTCTTCGACACGGCGGCGGGCCGCTACCTGCTGCTGGCCTTCGTTCCGGCCGGTCCGGACGTCGACCGGGCCGTCGAGGCGATCGAACGCCGCCGCCCCGCCTTCGACGACCTCCACGCCAGCGCCTTCGTCGTCATCGTCGGCAAGGACAGGGGCCGCAAGCGGCGCAAGGACAGCCTCCCCGGCCTGCGCTTCCTGTTCGACGAGGACGGCGCCATCGCCGCCCTCTACGGCGCCCCGGAGGCCGGGCGCTGGCATCTGGTCGATCCGGCCCTGCACCTCCTGGCCTCCGTCGGCGTCGACCAGGCGGACGCCCTGGTCGACCGCCTGGCCGGCCTGCCGCCACCCGGCCTGCACGGCGGTCAGGAAGGTTCAGCGCCCGTGCTGCTGACGCCGCGCATCTTCGAGCCGGATTTCTGCGCCGGGCTGATCGCCCACTACCAGCGGATCGGCGGCCAGCCCTCGGGCTTCATGCGCGAGGTGGACGGCGTGACCACCCTGATGACGGACGAGAACCACAAGCGGCGGTCCGATGTGATCATCGAGGACGAAACGCTGCGGCAACAGGTCGTCGCCCGACTGAACCGGCGCCTGATCCCCCAGATCCAGAAGGCCTTCCACTTCCGGGCCACGCGGATCGAACGCTATCTGGTCGCCCGCTACGACGCCGCGACCGGCGGCTTCTTCCGCCCCCACCGCGACAACACCACCCGGGGCACGGCCCACCGCCGGTTCGCGGTCTCGATCAACCTGAACGCCGACTATGACGGCGGCGACCTGAGATTTCCGGAGTACGGCCCGAAGACCTGGCGCCCCGCGCCCGGCGGGGCCGTGGTCTTCTCCTGCTCGGTCCTGCACGAGGCGACGCCGGTGACCCGGGGCGAGCGGTTCGCCTTCCTGCCCTTCCTCTACGACGAGGACGCCGCCCGGGTCCGGCAGGAAAACCTGAAATACCTCGACCCGGCGCTGACCGCCTAGTCGGCGCGGAACTGCAGTTCGGCCAAGTGGGCGTACAGCCCGCCCTGGGCCATCAGTGACTGGTGCGTGCCCTCCTGGACCACCCTGCCGTCCTCCATCACCACGATCCGGTCGGCGCGCAGCACCGTGGCCAAGCGGTGGGCGATGACGATGGTCGTGCGCCCCTGCATGGCCTTGTCCAACGCCGCCTGCACCAGCCGCTCATTCTCCGCGTCCAGGGCCGAGGTCGCCTCGTCCAGAAGCAGGATCGGCGCGTCGCGGACCAGGGCGCGGGCGATGGCCATCCGCTGCCGCTGCCCGCCCGACAGGCTCTTGCCGCGCTCCCCCAGGGGCGTCTCGAACCCCTCGGGCAGGGCCTCGATAAAGCCCAGTGCCTGGGCCTCCTCGGCGGCGCCGCGGACCGCCGCCTCATCGGCCGCCTCGCGCCCGAAGCGGATGTTCTCGCTCGCCGAGCCCGAGAACAGGGGCGCCTCCTGCGACACCCAGGCGAACCGCCCGCGCACCGCCACCGGATCCGCGGCGCGCACATCCACGCCGTCCACCGAGACCACGCCGGCCTGCGGATCGTAGAAGCGCAGCAACAGGCGGAAGACCGTGCTCTTGCCCGCGCCCGAGGGCCCGACCAGGGCCACGGTCTCGCCGGGCCGCACGGTCAGGGAAAAGCCTTTCAGCGCCGGCAGGTCGGGCCGTCCCGGATAGGCGAACTGCACCGCCGACATCGACACCTGGCCGACGGCCGGCTCGGGCAGGACCACCGGCGCTTCCGGCGGCCGGATGGCCGCCTCGCTGCGCATCAGTTCGTCGATCCGCTCCATCGCCCCGGCGGCCTTCTGCACATCGCCCCAGCTCTCGCCCAGCGCCCCGACCGCGCCGGCCACAAACACGGCAAGCAACACGAACTGCAGCAACGCGCCCGGCGTCATCCGGCCGGCGATCACGTCCTGCGCCCCCAGCCACAGGACCAGGGTCACGCCGCCGAACATCACCACTATGACCATGGCGGTCATGAAGGCGCGCGCCTTCATCCGCACCAGGGACACGCCGAAGGCCGCCTCGACCGCAGCCCCGAAGCGGGCGATGGCGCTGGCCTCGCGGCCGAAGGCCTGGACCGTCTCGATGGCGTCCACGCTCTCGCCGGCGAACCCCACGGCGTTGGCGAACCGGTCCTGGGAGGCGACGGTCAGCTTGCGCACCGTGCGGCCGAACAGGAAGATCGGCCCCAGCAGCACCGGCACCACCAGCAGCACCAGGCCGGTCAATTTCGGGCTGACCACGAACAGCAGCGCCGTGCCCCCGATCAGGGTCAGGAAATTGCGCAGGGCGAACGACACCGAGGTGGTCAGCAGGGTCTCGACCAGGGCGATGTCAGTGGTCAGGCGCGACAGCACCTCGCCGGTCCGCATCGCCGCATAGAAGGCCGGGTCCAGCGTCAGGATGCGTTCGAACAGACCCTTGCGCAGGTCGGCGATGACCCGCTCGCCGGTCTTGGTCACGAAATAGTACCGGACCGCCGTCGCGAAGCCGAGGAACAGGGCGTTGGCGCCCAGCAGCAGGAACCAGAGATTCAGCCGGGCGCCGTCGTCCTCGAAGCCGTTGTCGATGGCGCCGCGCGCCGCCGCCGTCAGGGCCAGAGAGGCCGCGGTGGACATGATTAGCCAGAAGCCCGCCATGGCGACGTGGCCCTTGTGCCGCAGGGCGTAGGGCAGCAGCCGGCCGAGCGGACGGATGTCGCGGCGGCGGGCCCGACGTTCGCCGGCCTCGCCCATCTGTTCGATCAGCTGGGCGCCGGCGCCGGGCCGCCCCCGGATGTCGGCGGCGGCGTCGGGATGGGCGGTTGCATCAGTCATGGCGCGCGCCTCTTGCCCCGGAACGGCCCCCGGTGTAAACGCCGCCGCTCATTCCCGCCCCAAATGGCGGGATTTCTCATTTTCGCGCTCCGACGGTCGGCATCGTCATCGCGCAGAGACCGGACCAGGACCATGAAGGCGGATACGCATCCCGACTACCACTTCATCACCGTGACGATGACTGATGGCACCTCCTACCAGACGCGCTCGACCTACCAGAAGGAAGGCGCCGTCCTGAACCTGGACATCGATCCGCTGACGCACCCGGCCTGGACGGGCGGCAACGCCCACCTGATGGACCGCGGCGGCCGCGTTTCGCGCTTCAACAACAAGTTCGCCGGCTTCATCAAGAAGTAGGCTGCACGCGCGGGCCGGGCTTTCGGGCCACACCCGCCGGCAAGACGACGGCAAAGGCGTCGGTCCCCCGGACCGGCGCCTTTCTGTTTGCCGGGAACGCCGATAACATGGCCACGTTGGCCTTGGGGCGTGGACGTGGTGTCCCGTATCGCGGCGGGCGAAGAGACTTTGAAGATGAATCGACGGCAACTGGGACTGGGAGCGACCGTGTCGGCCTTTGCGTCGGCCACGGGCCTGGCGGCGCGGGCCCAGACCCGGGATCCGTCCGCTGTCGCCTTCTACGACAGCTTCAACGACCAGCTGGCGCGCCTGCCGGCGACGATCCAGCCCGACGTGCGGACCTTCTATGAGCTGAACGGCTGGCGTCCGGTCTGGACGCCCGAACGCCTGCGCCTGCTGCGGACCGCCGCCGGCCGGGCCGAGCGACACGGCCTGTCGCCGATCGACTATTTCGATTTCGACGCCCTCGCGGTCGCCCCCGAGGCGGCGGAGATGCGCACCACCGCCGCCGCCATGACCTACGGCCGCGTCCTCGCCGAAGGCCGGGTCCGCCCCGAGACCGTCGAGGATCTCTGGGAAATGCAGAAGAACCGGGTCGACCTGCCCGCCGGGCTGAACGACGCCCTGGCCCAGAATCGTCTCGTCGACTGGTTCGAGGGCCTCGCCCCGACCGACATCGGCTATTCCAACCTTTCGGCGGGCTATGTCCGCTATCGCCGGCTGATCCGCGAAGGCGGCTGGCCGGTCTTCAGCCAGGGCCCGACCATCGAGCCCGGCATGAGCGACGCCCGCATTCCCGCGTTGATCCAGCGTCTCGTCGCCGAGGGCGACCTGTCAGCCGCGGATGGCGCGCGGCTCTCGGAGTTGGGCGTCGTCTACGGCCCCGAACTGCAGACCGCCGTCCGGGAATTCCAGGCGCGTCACGGCCTCGTCGCCGACGGCCGCATCGGCACGGGCAGCCAGCGCTCCCTCTCGGCCTCGGCCGAGGATCGTGCCCGCCAGATCGCCCTCAACCTCGAACGCCGCCGCTGGCTGAAGCGCGAGGTCGCCCCCGAACGCATCGAGGTCAACACCGCCGCCGCCATCATGGTCTACTGGAAGGACGGCCGGCCCGTTCACTCCAACCGCGTCGTCTGCGGTTCGCCCAGCAACCAGACGCCCAGCCTCGAGAAGCCGTTCGCCTCCGTGGTGGCCAATCCGCCCTGGTATGTGCCCGCCTCGATCGCCCGCAACGAGATTCTGCCGCGCGGTCCCGGCTATCTGGCCAGCCAGAACATGTACATTTCCAACGGCCAGGTCATCCAGCGCGCGGGCCCGACCGCGGCCCTCGGCTATGTGAAGTTCGAGCTGCGCGACAGCTACGCCATCTTCCTGCACGACACGCCATCCAAGTCCGTCTTCAACCTGGCCATGCGCCAGCGCAGCCATGGCTGCGTGCGGGTCCAGGGGGCGGTGGAGTTCGCCCGCCTGCTGCTGTCGCCCGACCCGACCCTGCTGGCCCAGTTCGACGAGGCCCAGGACACGCGCGAGACCAAACGCATCGCCACGGGTCGCGAAATCAGCGTGCGCCTGCTGTACTGGACCGCCTTTGTCGACGGTCAGGGCCGGGTCGCCTTCCGCGAGGATGTCTATGAGCGCGACGCCCGGCTCGCCGAGGCCCTCGGCATCGCCCTCAGCCTGCCGCGGCCGGTCGATGACGGCGCCCGCGTGGCGAATGATGTCGGGCCGTAGGAGGCCCGCTAGTTCCTGAAGGCCGCCGCCAGCCGGTCCAACTGGCTCTGGACGGGATTGACCGCATCCTCCTCGGGCGCGTCGAGGTACATGCGCCGATCGAGGTGAAGCACGCGATCGTACAGCTTGTCGGTGCGGACCATATATTCGACCAGGGCGATCGGAAGATCCGGATCGCTCGGCTCGCCCGCGGCCGGCCGCTCGGCCAGACGATAACGGGTCTCGCAAGCGGCCAGCGCGGTCATGTCGCCCTCGCGCACGGCCCGCTGCACCAGCAGCCAGGAGGCAATCTGCATCAGCCGGGTGGTCAGCTTCATGCTCTCCCCGGCGTAGGCCAGGGCGGTCGCCCGCGACAGCAGCTTGGATTCGCGCCGCCCGTCGCCATCCAGATAGGCGGCGGTCTCCTCTACCAGCTCCATTCCCTCATGGAAGGTCCGGTCGAACAGTTCCGAGCGCGCGAAATCGTCCACGATCGCGGCGCGGCTGCGGCCTGTGGGCGAAGGCATGGGAACGTCGACAGGCATGAACTCAACCAGACTCATGGGACAGGCGCATCCGTATCACGACCGGCACGGCGTGGCGCGGCGCTTCCACCGTGTGCAACGGCCATGCCAGACGGAAACCGACAGGGTTACGAACGAAAATTGAACATGGCGTCCGCGGCGTTGCGCTGGGACGACTTGCCCTCGATGGCGGCGTTGGAGCGGTCGATCTCGGCTTGCAGCCCGGCGATCCTCTGCTTCAGGTCCTCGACCGAATAGCCGTCCAGGTCCTCGCGCGTCAGGGCGATCAGCGGCGCGCCGCGCGCCGGACGGGGCTCCAGATCCTCGAACATCGCCGCCTCCTTCGTGGCCAACCGACATGCAACCCCCTATCTCAACGCCCGGACACGGACGATTGCAAGAACAGGGCGGGCCGAATGCGCACAGTCGAGATCACAGGCGGTTCCGGCCCCGCAGGAGCGCTGGTTCCGTCCGAGCGTCCTGACCCGGCCGCCGGCGCAGGCCAGATCAGGATTCGCGTGCGCGCCGCCGGGATCAACCGCCCCGACATCCTTCAGCGCCTGGGCCGCTATCCCGCCCCGCCCGGCGCTTCGGACATCCTGGGCCTTGAGGTCGCCGGCGAGGTCGACCAGGTCGGTGCGGGCGTCGCCCGCTGGACGGTCGGGGACCGCGTCTGCGCCCTGCTGGGCGGCGGCGGCTATGCGGAGTACGCCGTCGTCGACGCCCGACACGCCCTGCCCGTCCCCGCGGACATGGATTTCCTCCAGGCCGCCGCCCTGCCCGAGACGGTCTGCACCGTCTTCGCCAATGTCTTCGAGGCCGGAACGCTGAAGCCGGGCGAGACCCTGCTGATCCATGGCGCGACCAGCGGCATCGGCGTCACGGCCATCCAGATGGCGAAGGCCGCGGGCGCGCGTGTCATCGCCACCTCCCGCGGGGCCGACAAGGCGGAGGCCGCCCGGCGGCTCGGGGCGGACCTCAGTCTCGACGCCTCCGCGGGCGACATGGAGGCGGCCATAGCGGCGTTCGGCGGCGCCGACGTGGTGCTGGACATGGTCGGCGCCGACTACGCCGCCCTGAATCAGGCGGCGCTCCGGCCTTTCGGCCGCTGGGTGGTGATTGCGACCCAGTCCGGCGCCCTGGCGCAGATCGATCTGGCGCGACTGATGATGAAGCGGATCGTGCTGACCGGATCGACCTTGCGCGCGAGGCCGGCGGACGAGAAGTCCCGTCTGATCGCCGCCGTCGAGGCCACGGCCTGGCCTTGGGTCGTCTCCGGCGCCGTCAGGCCCCCGGTCGAGGCCGCCTGGCCCCTTGAACAGGCGTCGGCCGCCCACCTCCGGCTGGAGGCAGGCGGCCATGTCGGCAAGCTGGTGCTGACTGTCTGAAGCCTACCAGCGGTCCCCGCGCCGGACCGGGCGCAGCGAGGAGATGCGGTCGTTCAGGCCGGTGTTGCGCAGGTTGCGGACGTTATTGCGGAAGGTGACGCAGGTCCCCCGATAGTAGGCGTCGGTGCAGGCCTGCCACTCGCCCTGGAACCGCATCGAGCTGATGGCGTCGTTGAAGCCCGTATTCGCCAGGTTGGGGACTTCATTGTCGAACCGGAAGCTGGCGCCGCGGAATTCGGCGTCGCGGTAGATGGTGACCGACGTCCGCCCGCCCCAGCCCCCGTCGGGCCGGTCGGGACGGTCGGGCCAGCCGCCGCCGCCGCCGGGGCGGTCCTCGTACTCGCCGCGGTGCGGACCGCAGACCAGCAGGCCGTCGTTGTTGCGGATCTCATAGTCGGCGCAGCGGTTCAGCTCGATCGAGGTGCCGCGAATGTTCCCGCGATTGTTGCGACAGTCGGCGTAAAGCCGGCCGCGGTTGACGTATTCGCCGCTGCAGCTGTCGCGATAATCGCCGCGCGGGGCGACCCGCTGGGGGCCGCCGGGGAGTTGCGGCGCGGCCTCCTGGCCGGCGCCGGCGAAGACCGCTGCGGCGGCCAGCATTTCGATCAGCATGGAAGTTCCTCCAGAAGGGTCTCTCGGCGCACAACGCGTCTGTGTGACCACTGTTGCGCAGCCTGGATGAACCTTGGCTGTATGGCCTTGACGGGTTCCGTTTTCTTTTCCGGCGAATAGGACTATATCGCGAGCTTCAACGCCCGGTCGAAAGGCCGGGCGCCGTCGTATCCAGAGCCCCGCTCACGGGCTCGAACAAGAACCGGAACGCCCCCATGACCGACATCCTGATGCCCAAGGCCACCGCGGTCTGGCTGGTCGACAACACCTCGCTGACCTTCGAGCAGATCGCCGACTTCTGCGGCCTGCATCCGCTGGAAGTGCGCGGCATCGCCGATGGCGACGTGGCCCGGGACATCCGCGGGGCCGATCCCCTGGTCAACGGCCAGCTGACCCGCGAGGAACTGGACAAGGCCCAGAATGACGCCGCCTACCGCATGCACGCCGTGGTCAGCCGCCACGCCGAACTGCTGAAGGCGCACAAGGCGCCGCCGAAATACACCCCGGTCTCGCGCCGCCAGGATCGCCCGGACGCCATCATGTGGTTCGTCCGCAATCACCCCGAGGTCACCGACGCCCAGATCGCCAAGATGCTGGGGACGACCAAGTCGACCATCGAAAGCGTGCGCAACCGCACCCACTGGAACAGCCCCAACATCAAGCCGGTCGATCCGGTGACCCTCGGCCTGGTCGGCCAGCTGGCCCTCGACGAACTGGTCAGGAAGGCCGCCGACAAGAAGGCGAAGGACGACGCGAAGAAGGGCGGCGCAACCCTGCAGCCCGTCGACGCCGCCGAGCCCGCCGAGCCGGAATTCGTCCCCGAGGCCCGCGAGCGCCGCGGCGCCGAGCCCACCGCCGCCTCGGTGTTTGGCTCCAAGGACTGAGCCTCACACGACGGACAAGAAAAAACGGCCCCGGGATCGCTCCCGGGGCCGTCGTTCTTTCGGGAGACCCTCGCTAATGCGCTCGGGCCTCCAGACTGGTGATCTGTTCCTTGAGCCGGAGCTTCTGCTGCTTGAGCTCCCTCACGCGAAGCGAGTCCGTGGCCGGGTGCGTGATCTCTCTCCGGATGGTCTCATCCAGGTTGCGATGACGGTTTCCCAGTTCGCGGATACGAGCTTCGATGGTCATGGCTTGCGCCTCCATGTCTAAGGGACCAGTACAGTCAGCGCCGGGTCTGACCGGCTGTAGAATCACATTCCAGTGAACTGCCGACCGTCCTGATACGGACCACCCTGGAGCCCGAATTGGCCGAAGATGTGAACAGAGCCGTACGGAACCTTCCCGGCTCCACGCCCCCCAGATTGATCGTCGGAATTTCCGGAGCCTCCGGCGTCACTTACGGCGTCCGGGTGCTGGACGCGCTGCGCGAACTGGACGTCGAGAGCCACCTCGTCGTCACCCGCGCCGCCCTGCTGACCCTGTCGCAGGAGACCGATCTTTCCGCCGACGACCTGATGGGCCGCGCCGACGTGTCGCACCGTCTCAACGACGTCGGCGCCGCGATCGCCTCCGGCTCCTTCCGGACCATGGGGATGATCATCGCCCCCTGTTCGGTCCGCACCATGAGCGAGATCGCCACGGGCGTGACCTCCACCCTTCTGACCCGCGCCGCGGACGTCGTGCTGAAGGAGCGCCGGCCGCTGGTGCTGATGGTCCGTGAGACGCCGCTGCATCTGGGCCATCTGCGCACCATGACGGCCCTGGCCGAGATGGGGGCGATCCTCGCCCCGCCCCTGCCCGCCTTCTATGCGAAGCCGGCGTCGATCGCCGAGATGGTCGACCAGTCGGTCGGCCGGGCGCTGGACCTGTTCGGCCTCGACTGGTCGGCGGTCCGCCGCTGGGACGGGCTGAAGGGCGCGGCCACCGAATGAGCCTGTGGGACTGGGCCCTGGCCGCCTATGCCGCCGAGGGCGTCGCCGACGCCTGTCTGGAGCTGCAGGACGCCGCCGGCCAGAACGTGCCCCTGCTGCTCTGGGCCGCCTGGTGCGCCGCTGAAGGCCGCGCGCCCGACGCGGACGCCCTAGAGGCCGCCGGCGACACCGCCCGGGCCTGGCAGGAGACCGCCATCGCGCCGCTGCGCGCCGTGCGCCGGGCGCTCAAGGCGCGCGCGCCCGATCTCGACGATGTCGACCGCGAGGCCGTCCGCGCCCAGGTCAAGGCGGTGGAGCTGGAGGCTGAACGCCGGTTGCTGGCCGCGCTCGAGGCCCTCGCCCCCGCGCCCTCGGGCCCGTCGCGCCCGCCGCTCGACACGCTCGTCGCCGCCGCCCGGGTCTGGTCGCCGATGACCCCGCGCGCCGGCCTGGTTCGGCTTGCCGGCCGGCTTCCGGCGTGAGCCGAGGCGCAGTATGATTACGTTGCAGGGCCCCCGATGAACGACGACGAACCCTTCCTGACCGAGCAAGACCTGGCCCTGCGCGCCCGGCTCAAGGTGCTGCAGCTCGAGCACGCCGACCTCGACGCCTCGATCGAGGCTCTCGGCCACATGCCGGTGCCGGACCAGCTGATGATCGCCCGGCTGAAGCGCAAGAAGCTGCTCCTGCGCGACGAGATCACCAAGATCGAGGACCGGATCCTGCCGGACATCATCGCCTAGGGTCGCGGGACCGGGGCCGGTCTTAGCGGCCCTTCTTGCGCACCCACATGGCGGCGTCGGCCTCGGCCAGCCAGACCTCGGGGTCGGTGTGGGCGGCGAAGGCGCGCACGCCGAACGAGCCGCCCAGCGGGGCCTGTTCGCCGGCCCAGACGAAGCCGTCGGCTTCCAGGGCGGCGGCCAGCCGGCGGGCCTTCTCGCGGCCCTCGTCCAGGCCCGCATTCAGCATCAGCAGGGCGAACTCGTCGCCGCCGAGGCGACCGACGGCGTCCGATTCGCGCAGGTTGGCGCGCAGCAGCTCGGCGACATGCACCAGGGCGGCGTCGCCGGCCGCATGGCCCAGGGTGTCGTTGACGCCCTTGAAGCCGTCGAGGTCCAGATACAGCAGCACGGCCGGCACCTCGTGGCGCTGGCAGAAGGCCATGGCGCTGCGCAGCGCCGCCAGGAATCCGCGCCGGTTGAGCGCCGGCGTCAGCACATCGTGATCGGCGGCGGCCTCGGCCGCTTCGGCGCGGAGGCGCAGGGCCTCGACCTCGGCGCGCAGGCGCTCGATCTCGGCATGGGGGTCGATGACGGCCGCGTCGGTCACGAGCGAAGGAAGCTCCCCGGCCGGCGACTCAACACGTCCGGCCCACCCAGAGCCTAACGCCGTCGGTTGCGGGCGCAACGCGAGTCCTGTATCGCGCCGCTTTCCCTCGGCGCAGCCCGAAAAGTGGTGTCCGGTTTTCGGACAAGCTGCGCCGAGCACTTTGATCAGGGATGCCGAAGGCATCCCCGGGGAAAGGGCTACCACTCATGACGACCGGGACGCCGCCAGTGGCGATCATCATGGGCAGCCGTTCGGACTGGCCGACGATGAAGCACGCCGCCGACGCCCTCGACCGGCTGGGCGTGGCCTGGGACGCCCGGGTGGTCAGCGCCCACCGTACGCCGCAGCGCCTGTTCGACTTCGCCTCCGGAGCCCGGGCCGCGGGCTTCAAGGTGATCATCGCCGGCGCCGGCGGGGCCGCCCATCTGCCGGGCATGGCCGCCTCGATGACCGAGCTGCCGGTGCTCGGCGTGCCGGTCGAGTCGAAGGCGCTCAAGGGGCTCGACAGCCTTCTGTCCATTGTCCAGATGCCCGGCGGCGTGCCTGTCGCCACCCTGGCCATCGGCGAGGCCGGGGCGAAGAACGCCGGCATTCTCGCGGCCCAGATCCTGGCCCTGTCGGATCCGGTGCTGGCCGGGCGGCTGACCGCCTTCCGCGAGGCCCAGACCGAGGCCGTGCACGAATCGGTCGAGGACTGAGTGACCGACGCCGTCCCCGCCCCGCTGCCCCCCGGTTCGACCCTCGGCATCCTCGGCGGCGGTCAGCTGGGACGGATGCTCAGCCAGGCCGCCTCACGCCTCGGCTTCAACGTCGTCATCCTCGACCCGGAGGAGAACAGCCCGGCCGGCCGCGTCTCCCAGGGCCAGATCGTCGCCGCCTATGACAACCCGACGGCGCTGACCGTGCTGGGCCAGACCTGCCAGGCCGTCACCTTCGAATTCGAGAATGTGCCGGCCGGCTCGGTCGAGCGGCTGGTCGAGGGCGGCGCTGTCGTCGCGCCTGGACCGAAGGCGCTCGCCGTGGCCCAGGACCGGGTCGCCGAAAAGACCTTCCTGAACAGCGTCGGCGTCGACACCGTCGCCTTCGCCGCCGTCGACAGCCTCGAGGCCCTGGTCCACGCCGTCGACCGCCTCGGCGTCCCGGCCCTGCTGAAGACCCGCCGCGAGGGCTATGACGGCAAGGGCCAGGTCTGGATCAAGTCCGTCGCCGACGCGCCCAAGGCCTGGAAGACCATCGGCGGCCGTCCGGCCATCCTCGAGGCCCGGGCCGCCTTCGAGCGCGAACTGTCGGTCATCTGCGCCCGCGGCCGCGACGGCGCCGTCGCCGTCTATCCGCTGGGCGAAAACATCCACAAGGGCGGCGTCCTCAAGACCACCGTCGCCCCCGCCAAGGTCGATGCGAAAACCGAGGCCCGCGCCCACGCCATCGCCGGCGCCATCCTCAAGGGCCTCGACTATGTGGGGGTCATGGGGGTCGAACTGTTCGACCTCGGCGGCGGCCTGCTGCTGGTCAACGAGATCGCGCCGCGCGTCCACAACACCGGCCACTGGACCCAGGACGGCTGCGTCTGCGACCAGTTCGAACAGCACATCCGCGCCCTCGCCGGCTGGCCGCTCGGCCCGACCGCCGCCCACGCCCGCGTCGAGATGACCAATCTGCTCGGCGACGATGTGAAAAAGTGGGAAGCGCTATCGGCGACGCCCGACGCCCGCCTGCACCTCTACGGCAAGGCCGAGGCCCGCAAGGGCCGCAAGATGGGCCATGTGAACCGGGTGAAGCCGCTGGTCTGATCGACGGCGCCCGGAGGCCGTCAGGGGGCGAGAGTATCGCCTCCCCCGCGAGAAAATCCGGCGGACGATTTTCGATTCGCGTCAGCGAGGCCCGGTCGGGGCAAGCCGCGCCTGGGGCGGCGTCAGCGGGGTGATGCAAGCTGTCAAAGACCAGGGCCCGGCGGGCCTTTGACCACCAAGCACGCCGGAACGTCAGAATCGGACGCCGGCCGCGGATGGGCGTGGTTTCGCGCCGGCGGTCGGGGGCCGGAAGGCCGACTGGAGGGTTCAAAGGGGCGAGATGATACGGGGCGGGAATACACTGTTTGGGAGGCAGGCGGCCGGTGGGTTTCTCTCCGGGACTACCGCCCGACAACGACTGACCGCAGTCGCCGGCGTCCGATTGTGGCGATGAGCGCCATGTCCGCTCACGACCCGTTGCGGACATCAGAAGCCACCAGTCAGCCTCTCCAAGGCCCCACGAGACTTCGCCCGAAGTCTCGCTCGATCCGACCGCCAACTCAGGATCGCCGACCATGCGTGGACGACCAGAGCGAAGGCCAAAGCTATGAAGCCGACAGCACCAAGGCCGTTCAATAGGTGAGGCGGCAACTTCACCGGCCACGACGGCAGGGCGAGGGTGAGGAAAGCTCCGACAACGCAAACGAAGGAGATGGCGGCTAGCGCGGTAATCAGCTTGTGCTTTGGCTTCAAGGCATAAGCCCAAGGCACCAACAAGAATATCGGCGCGCGCACCTGTAGATCGCCCCAGCGGTAATAATCAGCCATCTCGAAAAGCACGCCGAGCGCAGCCACGCAGAACAACAGCGCCAGCGCGGCCCGGATTACCCCTGATACCTTCCTGGACGTCGCCATTGCTCTCCGTCCAAGGCCACAAACGCAGACTAGCACATCCAAGGTCCGCTTTCCCCCCGTAGCCGACAGACCGCTATCGCCCCATCGCGGACACCGCCGACCGGGCGTAGGCTTCGCCAAATGCTGATCCGCCTTGCAAATATCGTCGGCTTGATTGTGCTGTCGTCGGCGAGCTGCACAACGACACAGCCAGTGAGCAGTGCTGAGGCCGCATGTACCGTAGCCACGGCTCGCGTGACGGCGCAGAGACATCTGCCGACCAGCCATGCAGCATTCTGCGACGACATCCCCGAAACCGACGGCCGTGACGGCTACTACGTCACGGCCCTGCGCGCCCATTGCCCAGAGGAGCTATGCGGCAGCACGAATATGGGCTGGTTCGCCGTTCAGAAGGCGACTGGCGAGGTTTTCGAAGTTGACGACGTGAGTGACTGGAAGGTCGGGCGACGTGTGGCCGAGGGCTCCTGATGACCCCTTTCGACCATCACGCGACTGTCCGCTCCCGACCCAAAGCGGACGTCAAAGCTTGTTAGTCGAACGGTCCGAGGCGCGAAATGAGTAGGTCTCGGTCGGGTCGCCATATCTCAGCCATCGCCCCGGGTCGGTCCCGCAGAACCTGTT
>SCVB01000055.1 GCA_004296955.1 Brevundimonas sp. | reverse complement strand
GCCGTTTTCCACGCGCCCTCCGGCTGGCGGCCCTTGCTTCGGGCCTTGCCGGATCTCCGCCATGGGCATTGCTGTCCATGACGCGCGGCGGACATGACGGTTGTCGGCGGCCCGCACAGGTAGCGCGCGGCGAGCAGGCGAACGCCATCCATCGACGTCCGCAAGGCCCCCCGGAGTATCCATCCCCCGGGCTTCATCGCTCGACCACAGCCCGCCGACATCGGGGCGCTGGATCCGACGCCCTCCCCACCGACGGGATGGCAGGCATTGTGGGCGGGGCCCTTCCTATGGCGGGCTGATGACGATGAAAATTTTGAAAGACGTGTAGAGTCAGGGGGTTGGCGGCGCGAGATGTGCTGGCAATCGGCGGATTGTCAGCACGCCGAATTTCGCACTCCCCGCGCGCGCGATGAAGGAACCGGCGCACGCCCTTGGCGAAATCCGCCTCCATCCCTAGCCTGGCACCCATGACCCTCAACCGCAGAACCGCCCTGGGCTTCGCCGCCCTGGCCGCCGCCCCCCGCTCGGCCGTCGCAATGACACCGGCGTCTCAGCTCGCGCCGCCCGACCCGATCGAGACGATCCGTCTGTGGCCCGGCGCCGCGCCGGGCGGAGACCGGGTCACGGTCACGCCGCAGGTGACCGAGCGTTCGACCGATCCCGCCTTCCATGACCGCTTCGCCCGCTACACCACCGACCCGATCCTGACCGTGCTGAGGCCCGAGCAGCCGAACGGGGCGTCCCTGCTGCTGATCCCGGGCGGCGGCTACAAGTGGGCGGTCGTGGACAAGGAGGGGCTGGACTGCGCCCGGGTCTTCGCAGGGGCCGGGGTGACCTGTTTCATCCTGCGCTACCGTCTCCCCGGCGACGGCTGGACCGCCGGACCGGATGCGCCGCTACAGGACGCCCAGCGGGCCCTGCGGCTGGTGCGGTCCCAGGCCGCCGCCCACGGACTGGACCCGGCACGGGTCGCCGTCCTTGGCGCCTCGGCGGGCGGGCATCTGGCCGGGCTGCTGACCGCGCGCGCAGAGGCGGCCTACGCCGCGGTCGACGCAGCCGACGCCGTCTCGCACCGACCCGACCTGTCGATCCTGCTCTATCCCGTGGCGACGATGGCGGAGCCCCTGGTCCACGCCGGTTCGCGGCTGGAGCTACTGGGCCCGACGCCGACGCCGGAGGCGATCGACCGCTATTCGCTGGAGCGCATGGACTGGACCGGCCGTTCGCCCGTCTTCCTGCTGCACGCCATGGACGACGTCGCCGTGCCGGTCGGGAACAGCCTGCAGCTGCTGGCGACCCTGCGCGCCGCCGGCGTCCCGTGCGAGGCGCACCTGTTCCAGGAAGGCGGCCACGGCTTCGGCGTCCGCCTGATCGCCGGCAAGCCGGCCGCCGTCTGGCCCGCCCTGGCCCTGGCCTGGGCCGCGCGCCATGGCTGGATTACGCAGACTTAATCTTCGCCGCCTTGTTACATTATCCGGGCGGACTAAGGTCCGCCCGGGCTTTCAGCTGGCGGACGGTGTTTCGAATGCGGATCGGTATGTTGCTGGCGTCGGTCGCCGGCGTCTCCCTCATGGCCTCGGCCGCCCTGGCGCAGCAGAGCGTCGGCCCGGTCGACCAGTCGCGGGGGACGTTCGAGGACAAGTTCCGCCAGTTCGAGGGCGAGGACTGGCCGACGCCCACCGACTACCGCAACGCCTCGGGCGCGCCCGGCCACCGCTACTGGCAGCAGCAGGTCGATTATGACATCGACGTCTCGCTGGACGAGGCGCGGCGCACCCTGACCGGGCGCGAGGCGGTCACCTACACCAACCATTCGCCCGACGCCCTCGGCTATCTGTGGCTGCTGCTGGACCAGCAGAACTATCGCCGCGACTCCCTGGCCGAGCGCAGCCGCACCTACTCCGCCTCCGAAACGGTCAGCGTCAACGAGGTCCTGCGCGTGCGGCGCATGCAGGACTGGGAGGGCGGCTTCAACGACCTGAAGGTGACCGGGCCCGACGGCCGCGACCTGCCCTTCACCATCGTCGATTCCATGATGCGGATCGAACTGCCGCGCCCTCTGGCGACCGGCGAGAGCTTCGCCTTCAACATCGACTTCAGCCTGCCCCTGCCCGAGACAAACGTGGTCGGCGGGCGCAGCGGCTATGAGTGTTTCACCAAGCCCGGCGAGGACGGCAACTGCCTGTTCCTGGCCGCCCAGTGGTTCCCGCGGCTGGCGGTCTATTCCGACTATGAGGGTTGGCATAACGCCCAGTTCCTGGGCGCCGGCGAGTTCACGCTCGAGTTCGGCGACTATGACGTCTCCATTACCGCCCCCGCCGACCATACCGTCGCGGCGACCGGCGAACTGCAGAACACCGACATCCTCAGCGCCGAGCAGCGGGCCCGCCTCGCCCAGGCCCGCACGGCCGACGCCCCGGTCTATATCGTGACGCCAGCCGAGGCCGCCGCGGCCGAGGCCCGCCCGGTCCGGTCCGGAACCCGCACCTGGAATTTCAGCGCCGACAACGTGCGCGACTTCGGCTGGGCCTCGAGCCGGAAATTCATCTGGGACGCGATGGGCGTCGACCAGGAGAGCGCCGAACATCCCGTGGTCATGGCCATGTCCTTCTATCCGAAGGAGGCCCGGCCGCTGTGGGACGCCTATTCGACCCGGTCGATCGCCCACACCATCGACGTCTACAACCAGTTCGCCTTCACCTATCCCTATCCCACGGCCCAGTCGGTCAACGGCCCGGTCGGCGGGATGGAATATCCGATGATCACCTTCAACGGGCCGCGCCCGGTGCGGGGCGACGACGGCAGCCTGACCTATACCGAACGCGCCAAGAACGGCCTGATCGGCGTCGTCATCCACGAGGTCGGCCACACCTATTTCCCGATGATCGTCAACTCCGACGAGCGTCAGTGGACCTGGATGGACGAGGGGCTGAACAGCTTCCTGCAGTTCCAGGCCGAGAAGCTGTGGGACGCCGACTTCCCGGCGCGCGGCGAGCCGTCCAGCATCATCGAATACATGGTCAGCCAGGACCAGGTGCCGGTCATGACCCAGTCCGACAGCCTGCTGCAGTTCGGCAACAACGCCTACGCCAAGCCGGCCACCGCCCTGGTGATCCTGCGCGAGACCGTGCTGGGCCGCGAACTGTTCGACCGCGCCTTCCGCGAATATTCGCAGCGCTGGGCCTTCAAGCGGCCCACGCCCTATGACTTCTTCCGCACCATGGAGGAGAGCTCGGGCGTCGATCTCGACTGGTTCTGGCGCGGATGGTTCTATTCGACAGACCACGTCGACATCGCGCTGGAGAGCGTCACCGCCGCGACCCTGGAGTCCGCCGATCCCGAGGCCCGCAACCGCGCCGCCCGCGAACGGTTCGAGGAGGAGCCGATCTCGCGCACGGTCGAGAACAACCGCGGCATCGAGACGGTCGTCGAGCGCGATCCCGCCACGCGGGACTTCTACAACGAGACCGACCGGTTCACGACCACCGCCCAGCAGCGCCGGGACGCCGAGAGCGCCGCCCGCCGCGCCGACGCCGACCGCCGCGCGGCCCAGGGCTTCGACGACAACATCTATCGCTTCACCTTCCGGAACGTCGGCGGCCTGGTCATGCCGGTGATCCTGAAGCTGACCTACAGCGACGGCTCGGACGAGACGATCCGCATCCCCGCCGAGATCTGGCGGCGGAACAGCCAGCAGGTGATCTGGCAGCATGTGTCCTCGAAGACCCTGGTCTCGGCCGAGGTCGACCCGCTACGGGAAACCGCCGACGCCAATCTGGCCAACAACCACTTCCCCCGTCGCATCGACGAGCGGACCCTGCGCCTGTCCCCCGCGCCGCCGCCCGGCGAGAACCGCATGCGCGACTCCGACGTCGAGGTCAGCCCCGACTCGACGGCGACGCGGGTCCGGCGCCCGACGGCGGCCCGGTGATGAAGCGGGCCCTGCTCGTCGCGGCCCTGGTCGGCGCCCTCGCCTCTCCGGCGCTGGCCCATCGAGGCCACGCGGGCCTGACCGTGGTCGAAATCGACCCCGCCTCGGGCGCGGTGAGCGTGGTGCATCGCTTCTCCGCCCATGACGTGGAGCCGGCCCTGGTCTCCATCGCCCCGGAGGCCCAGCCGAGTCTCGACGACCCCCGGGCCGTGGCCGACCTTGAGACCCACCTGCGTCAGCGGTTTCGTCTGGATATCGACGGCGCCGCCATCCCGGTGACCCACGCCGCCACCGATCTGGCCGGCGACAACGTCCGCGTCGCCTTCGCGGGCGAGACGAGCGATCGCAGCATCCAGGCGGTGACCATCGACCTCGACTTCTTCCCCGGCGTCCATGACGACCAGGAACAGCAGGTCAATGTGCGGATCAACGGCGTGACCCGGACGGTGGTGTTCCGGCCAGGCTCGACCGCCCAGACGGTGACCTTCGGCGGCTAGTCCTCCTCGACGGCGGCGAGATCCGCCGGGTCGAAGTCATAGTCCAGCAAATCGCCGGGGCGGCATTCCAGCGCCGCGCAGAGTTTGGCCAGCGTGCGGAAGCGGATGCCCTTCACCTTGCCCGAGCGGAACAGGGACAACTGGGTCTCGCTGAGGCCGACCTCGGCGGCGAGGTCGCGGGCCTTCAGCCCCTTTTTCACGATCAGCTGGTCGAGGGTGACGCGGATCGGCATCAGATCATCTCGTCCAGCTCGGCCTGGACCCGGCCGGCCTGCTCCATGACGCCGCCGAGCAGGAACAGGGCGCCGCCGATCATGCCCAGGGTCATGCCTGCGACGTCGAAATAGGCGAAACCGCCGCGTCCGCCCTCGATCATGCGCACGATATTGGTGACGCCGAAGACGCTGAACACGCCGCCCAGCCCGAGGGACAGGCCGACGCGGCGGAGAGCGTGGACGAGGATCGGCTGGATCAACCGCCCCTTCGACAACTGGCCCATGGCGGAGCCGATCGCCCAGACCGCGAACAGATAGAAGACGGTCGGCAGCGCCCAGACGAGGTCCGACATCCATCCGCCCGGCGTTCCGTCGTAGTCGCCGCGGGCCAGCAACACCCCGGGCGCAACGAAATGTATGAGCGCCAGCAGGGCGCCGACGCTGGTCACCATGAAGACGGCGAGCCAGCGGAATTGGGCGCAGCGCTGGCGAAACAGGGCGATGTCGGTCTGGCTCACAGCCTTGGCTCCCGGGTGGAATGTCTGTCCTATCTTTAATCTTGACTTAAAGACGCGAGCTTCGCAACTTTATATGCGAGTTAAACGACATCCAGAGCGCCGCCCATGCCCGCCGCCATCGAAACGACCGGCCTGACCCGCCGCTTCAATCGCCGTCTCGCGGTGGACGCCGTGTCCATGACCGTGCCGGACAAGGCCGTCTACGGCTTTCTCGGACGCAACGGCGCCGGCAAGACGACGACGCTGAAGATGCTGCTGGGCCTGATCCGGCCGAGCGGCGGGACGGCGCGGATCTGCGGCATCGATGTCGCCGCCGACCGGCTGGGCGCGGCGCGCAAGGTCGGGGCGCTGCTCGAAGCGCACGGCTTTTACGGCAATCTGTCGGGACGGGAGAACCTCGACCTGACCCGCAACCTGCTGGGTCTGCCGAAGACCGAGATCGACCGGGTGCTGGAGGTGGTCGAGATGACGGAACACGGCGGGCGGCGGGTCTCGGACTATTCGCTGGGCATGCGCCAGCGGCTGGGCCTGGCCCGGGCCATGCTGGGGGCGCCGCCGGTGCTGATCCTCGACGAGCCGACTAACGGCCTGGATCCGGACGGCATCGCCGACATGCGGCGCTTCCTCGGCGATCTGCCGGCCCGGACCGGGGCCACGGTGCTGCTGTCCAGCCACCTGCTGGGCGAGATCGAACAGACCGCCACCCATGTCGGCATCGTCCACCACGGCCGGCTGGTGCTGGAGGGCGAACTGGCGCGGCTGAAGGCCGAACTGGCCCCGGAGATCGCGGTCGAGACCGACGACCCGGCGCGCGCCGCCGCCCTGGCCGCCGCCCGCGGCTTCGTGGTGACGCAGACGCCTGACCGGATCGTGGCCAGTCTGAAGCCCGGCGAGGACGCCCGCAGCGCCTCGGCGGCGCTGAACCGGGCCCTGGTCGAGGCCGACGTCGCCGTCTTCGCCATCGGCCCGCGCGCCCGCACGCTGGAAGGCATCTACCGCGAGGTCTCGGCCCCGCCCGCCGTTCAACCCCTCATGCAGCCGGAGCTGGTCTGATGCTCGCCGTCCTGTCCGTCGAAGCCCGCAAGCTTAACCGCTCCCTGGCCGCCCTGCTGGCCGTGGCGGCGCCGTCTCTGATCGCCATCTTCACCTTCTTCAACCTGATGCGCGGCAAGGCCCCCATGCCATGGGAGATGTGGATGGGCAGCGCCTCGGCCATCTGGGCCTTCTTCATGCTGCCGATGAGCGTCACGGCCCTGACCGCCCTGGTCGCGCACATGGAACATGGGCCGAAGTCCTGGGATCACCTGCGCGCCCTGCCGCTGCCCCGCTGGAAGCTCTATGCGGCCAAGGCGTTCTGCGTCCTGGCCGTCGTCGCCGCGATGAGCGCCGCGGTCTTGCTGATGGCCTGGGGCGCCGTCACCCTGGCCGTCGCGATCAAGCCGCAGCTGGCGCCGACCGGCGTATTCGACCTCGCCGGCTACGCCCAGACCATGGGGATGATGTTCCTGGCCGGATGGCTGCACATCGCGGTCCAGCTGTGGACCGCCCTGCGGTACGCGAGCTTCGTGCCGGGACTGGTGCTGGGAATCGGCGGGACCTTCTTCTCCGTCGTCGCCACCTCCGCCCGCGCGGGCGTCTTCCTGCCGTGGCAGATGCCGATCAACATGCTGGCTTCAGAGGCCTGGCGGGTGAACACGGCCCTCGGTCTCGGAGGCGGTCTTGGCCTGGTCGCCCTGGTCCTGATGACCGTGCTCCTGTCCCGGCGCGAGGTGCTGTGAGTACCGCTCCCGCCGCATGAGACGGGCCAGCGACGCCGGGCCGACGGTCAGGACGATCATGACCGCCTCCCACAGTTGCGAATCGTTCGCAGATTTGCGCGAAACGGCTCTGCATGGCAAGTCCGCGAACCCATCCCGGCGGAGCGTCATCCATGTCTGAACACGGAAATCCGCCGGCCGGCCGGATGTCGAACTGACCGCCCCGGGCAAGAGCTGCGGCGACTGTGGTCTGTGCTGCAAGCTGATGGGCGTGACCGCCCTGGCCAAGCCCGCGGGCAAATGGTGCCGGCATTTCAGCAAGTCCGCCGGCTGCGCCGTCTATGACGACCGCCCCGGCGACTGCCGGATCTTCAACTGCCTGTGGCTCCTGACCGACGCCCTCGACGAGAGCTGGAAGCCGTCGACGGCCGGCTTTGTCCTGCACAGCGAGGGCGGCGGCGCGCGGCTGGTGGTCGAATGCGACGCCGCCCGGCCGCACGACTGGCGGCGCGAACCCTATCAGGCGACGTTGCGCCGGTGGGCCGCCGCGCCCGGCCAGGAGGTGCTGGTCTTCGCCGGCGGGCGCGGCGTGCGGCTGGGCGAGCCGGACGCGCCGGTGCGCCGGGTCTGACCCCCGGTCAGCGCACGTCGACGGACTGGGCGATCTGCTCCGCCAGGGCCCGGTCGGCGCCGTCGAGGCTCATGGTCCAGACGTGCACCTCCTGCGGCGCGGTCGGGCGCTGGAACAGATGCTCCATGGCGTGGCGCTGGCCGTCCTCGGTGGCGACGATCGAGGCGCGGCCGCCGGCCTCGACCATCTGGCCGCTGTAGATCGGGAACTGCGACGCCGGGCCGGTGTAGACCATCACGAACGACTGGCCGCCGCGGCGGATCGTGTAGATGCGGAAATCGGGACCGGGACGGCCGCTGACGATCTCGAAGCCGGCCGGCAGGTCGGCGGTGAACGGCAGGGCGGCGCGGGCGGCGGCGTCCAGCACCGTGACGGTCGGAGCGGCCGCCGGCGGCGGCGCAGCGGGAGCGGGCGCCGGCGCGATCACGGGGGCCGGCGCGGGGGCCGGCGTCGGAACCGGCGCCGGGGCGGCGGTCAACGGGCGGGTCCGTGGCGCGGCTGTCGCCGCCGGCGGCGTGATCGGCGCTGTGCGCGGCTGGGGCGCCGGGGCCGCCGGGATGGGGGCCGCCCGGGGCGGCGTCGCAATTGCCGGCGGGGCGGACGGCGGGGCGGCGATCGACGGCGCGCCGGTCGTCGCGGGCCTTGGCGACGGCGTGGGCGCAGCGGCCGCGGACGGCGGCGTAACCGGCGCCGGGGCCGGGGCCAGATAGACGGCGGGCGCCGGCGGTCCGCTGTTGAGGCCGCGGGTCAGGTCGCTGACGGGCGGACCGGCTGCGGCGGCCGGAGACGGGGTCTGGCCCGGAGGCGTCTGGGCCTGGGCGGCGGCGGCGAGCAGCAGGGCTGCGGCGGTGGTGGCGACGAGGGCTTTCATGCCCCGACCTTCCCCTTTCAGCCCGCGAACGGCAAGGCCCTGAGCCCATAGGCGACCGTCGCCGTCACGGCCGAGGCGGCCACGGCCAGGGCCGCAAACCAGGCCAGACGCTTCCACAGCGGCCCGGAGGGTTCGCCGGGCCCGGGCGGGGGGACGGGCTCAATGATGATAGCCGGACTCCCCGTCGATCTTGCCGCGGAAGACCCAGTAGACCCAGGCCGTATAGGCGAGGATGGCCGGAAGGATCACGGCCGTGCCCACCAGCATCAGACCCAGGGCGTTGTCCGGCGCCGCCGCCTGGCGGAAGTCGAGCGCATAGGGAACGATATAGGGCATGAAGCTGACGGCCAGGCCGGCGTAGCCCGACAGGAAGACCAGCAGGGCGCCGATGAAGGGCCAGACGTGGGATCCCCTTCGCGCCATGAGCACGATCGTCGCCAGACCCGCCAGGCCAAGCGCCGGAATGGCCAGGCGCGGCGCGAGGATGTCCCAGGCGATCTGGACCTCGGCCGTATCGATGCCCCAGCGCATGCCGATCCGGTGGTGGACCACGAGGGTCGCGACGCTGACCGCCGCCAGCAGGACCGCGACCGCGGCCGCCGAGACCAGGGTCCAGCGCCGGGCGTCGCCGTGCAGATTGTCCTTCGTCTTCATCATCAGCCAGGCCCCGCCCAACAGGGCGTAGCCGGCCACGATGCCGGCCGAGACCAGCAGGGTGTAGGGCGTCAGCCAGTCGAACGGTCCGCCGGCGAAGCGGTCGTTTTCGACGGTCACGCCCTGGATGAAGCCGCCCAGGATCAGCCCCTGGGCCGCCGCCGTCAGGATGGAGCCGCCGGCGAACATCTGGGTCCAGAATTTGCGGCCGCGGTTGAGGGCGCGGAAGCGGAATTCGAACGCCACCCCGCGCAGGATCAGTCCGGCCAGCATCAGCAGCACCGGCAGGTAGAGGGCCGGCATCAGCACCGAATAGGCCAGGGGGAAGGCCGCCAGCAGACCGCCGCCGCCCAGCACCAGCCAGGTCTCGTTGCCGTCCCAGACCGGGGCGATGGTGTTCATCATCACGTCCCGCTCCTCCTTCGATTTTGCGAAGGGGAACAGGATGCCGACGCCGAGGTCGAAGCCGTCGAGGGTGACATAGAGCAGGACCGCGGTGGCGATCAGTCCGGCCCAGATCAGCGAGAGGTCCAGCATCAGGCGTCTCCCGGCGTGGTGTCTGCGGGCGCCTTGGCCAGGGCCGAGCCCGGGGCGCGATCCTGGCGCGGCGAGGGTTCGACGACGGCGGCGACCGGGCCCTCGGCCATCAGCCGGAGGATGAACAGCGCGCCGGCGGTGAACACGATCGAATAAACCAGGACATAGGCCGTGAGGCTGGTCGCGACCTCGCCGGCGGTGATCGGGGAAACGGCGTCCCGGGTCTTGAGCACCCCCTGCACCACCCAGGGCTGGCGGCCGACCTCTGTAACCATCCAGCCGGCGAGGACGGCGATGAAGCCGGACGGTCCCATGGCCACGCAGAAGCGAAGGAACCAGGGGGTGTCGAACAGCTTGCGTCGCCAGATCAGCACCGCCCCGGTCGCGCCGAGGGCGATCATCAGCAGGCCCAGCCCGACCATGATGCGGAAGCCGAAGAAGGGGATGAACGGCGGCGGCTGGTCCTCGCGCGGCCAGGCGTCGAGGCCCTGGATGACCTCGTCGCGCGGCAGGTTCTGCACGACGTTGCCGAGTCCGGGGATGGAGACCTCGAAATGGTTCTTCTGCGCGTCGCGATCGGGGATGCCGAACAGGTGCAGCGGCTGGTCGGAGCGGGTCTCCCAATAGCCCTCGATCGCCGCGGTCTTGGCCGGCTGGTATTTGTGCGTGACCTCGCCCGAGAGGTGGCCGGCGACCAGCTGCAGCGGGGCCAGGACCGCGACCAGCCCGACCGCCATGACGAGGGCGATCCGGCTCTCGGTCCAGCCCTCGACGACGCCCCTGCCCCGCTCCTTCAATACCTGCCAGGCCGAGGCCGCGCCAACCACCAGTCCCGTCGTCAGGAAGGCGGCCAGCAGCATGTGGGCCAGCCGGGTCGGCAGGCTGGGATTGAAGATCACCGCCAGATAGTCGGTCGCCTCAAGCGTTCCGTCGGCCATGATCTGGAAGCCTTGCGGCGTCTGCATCCAGCTGTTGGCCGACAGGATCCAGAAGGCCGAGATGGTGGTGCCGACGGCGACGAGGACGGTGGCGAGGAAGTGAAGCCGGGGCCCGACCTTCTTCCAGCCGAACAGCATGACGCCGAGGAAGGACGCCTCGAGGAAGAAGGCCGTCAGGACCTCATAGGCGAGCAAGGGGCCGATCACTCCGCCGGTCAGGCGGATGAACTCCGACCAGTTGGTGCCGAACTGGTAGCTGAGCACCACGCCGGAGACGACGCCCATGCCGAAGCTGAGGGCGAAGATCTTGACCCAGAACAGATACAGGACCTTGAAGGCGTCCCGCTTCGTCCAGAGCCACAGGCCCTCCAGCACGGCCAGGAAGGCCGCCAGCCCGATGGTGAAGGCCGGGAAAAGGATGTGGAAGGCGATGGTGAAGGCGAACTGCAGTCGCGACAGCAGCAGTGCGTCAAATTCCACGGCGTCAGATCCTCACGGCGAACAAGACGCAATCTTGCGCCCGGGCCGCCGGCCTGTCCACGCGCCGTCCGTCGCGCGGCGGAACGCCGCGCTCAGGCCGCCGGCAGCTCGACCCAGAAGGTCGCGCCCTCGCCCGGCGCCGAGGTGACCCCGATCGAACCGCCCTGGAGCTCCACCAGCCGCTTGGCCAGGGCCAGGCCGATGCCGTGGCCCTCGACCGTCGACCGCTCGAGGCCGAGGCGGTTGAACGGCTCGAACAGTTGGGTCTGTTTCTCGACCGACAGGCCCTCGCCGCGATCGATGACCTCGATGCGCACCCCGTCATAGACCTTGCTGGCGCGGAAGATGACCACGCCGCCGGCGCCGCCGTATTTGACCGCATTGGAGGCCAGGTTGGCGACGACCTGGGCCAGGCGCTGTGAATCGGCGAGGGCCACGAGGCCGTCCCCTTCGCTGATCACCTCCATGCGCAGCCCCTCGGCGTCGGGCCGCAGGGCGGTGGCGCGGCGCACGTCCTCCAGAACGCCGGGCACGTCGGTCGGCCGAAGCTCGACCTTGACGGCGCCGGACTCGGCGCGGGCGACATCCAGCAGGTCATGGGCCAGGGCCTCGACCTGACGGGCGGTCTTGACCAGCATGTCGGCCATTTCGGCCTGGGTCGAAGACACCGGGCCCAGCTGACCGGCCTTCCACAGCTCCCCGATGCCGATCACGCCGCCAACGGGGCTCTTGATCTCATGGGCCACATTGGCGAGCAGACGGGACTTGGCGGCCGAAGCCCGCTCGGCGCGGAGCTGCCCGGCCTTGGCGCGCTCCGACAGGCGATCACGCTCCTCCAGCAGGGCCGCCACGAGCAGGATCGGCAGGCAGCCCAACAGCACCATCAACTGCATCATCAGGGCGCGTTGGGCGAGTTCGGGCGCGGAACTGACATACGGCCCGTAGCCGGCGACCGTGCCGCCAATGGCGAGCAGGGAGACGATCAGCAAGGCGGTCGTGACGCCCATCACCCGGAACCGCGCCGCGATGAGGATCAGCAACGGCACGACCACGAAGCCCACCGGCGTGGGCGACTGGAAATAGGCGAAGATGCAGGCTCCGGTGAGGAGGCCCATCAACGCCGCCGCCTCGATCAGACGCCAGGGATTGACCAGGATGGCCAGGTGCCGACGGGTCAGGGAGACGCCGAAGCTCGCGATCACCGCGATCCCCAGGGCGTGGCCGAACCACCAGGTCTGGACGGCGTCAAGAATGTCCGTCCCGCCCGTCAGGTTCAACGCGACTCCGGCGACGAGGGCTGCGGGAATGGGCGCGACAAAGGCGACGCTGGCCAGAAACCGGCAGGCGCCGTCGACGCTGGCCAGATTGAGCGTGGGGGCGAAGCGTCGGGCGAGCAGGACGGCGCCGACGATCTCGATCATGTTGGCGACGGTGAAGATCGCGGTGAGCAGATAGGAATTGCCGGCCAGCAACTCCCCCGCTGCAATGCCCACGACCAGCAGGGAGCCGAAACACAGGTCGTACAGGGGCCCGCGCGTATTCCGCAGCCAGACCGCCACGGCCACCCCGTTCGCGCCCCAGAGCGCCGCCACCAGGCCCGCTGAACGGGCGAAATGGATGGCCAGGACGACGAGCAACATCACCGTCAGGGCGGTGAAGACGGGTGTCAGCGGCTGTTTGAAGAAGGCGGAGGCGCTGTTGAACTGGATGGCGCCTTGCGGGCGCGATCCGGCGGACCCTTCTGACGAAAGGGTTGGCGGCTCGGCGGGGTCGAGCGCGCGGCTCATGGGCATCTTCAGGTCCGGACGGCGTTTATGTCCCGGTTTCCTAGCCTCCGGCTTCCTAATATCCCCTGAAGGTCAGGACACAGCCGCCAGCGCGCGGTCCAGCGCCCGGACTCCCGCGGCCGCTCCGTCAGGGTGGTTCCAGACGGCGGCGCTGACCGCCACGAAATCGGCCCCGGCGCGCGCGAGGCCGCCGGCGGTCTCCGCCGTGATCCCGCCGATGGCGACGCAGGGAATCTCGACCGTCTCCTGCCAGATGGTCAGGATCTCGGGATCGGGCCGGTGGACCGTGGCCTTGGTGGCGGTGGGGAAGAAGGCGCCGAAGGCGACATAGTCGGCCCCGGCCTCGGCTGCGTCCATGGCCAGTTCGCGGCTGTCGTGGCAGGTCACGCCGATCATGGCGTCCCGACCCATCATGGTGCGGGCCGCGCTGACGGAGCCGTCGGACTGACCCAGATGCACGCCGTCGCAGCCCGAGCGCGCGGCGAGATCGGGCCGGTCATTGAGGATGACGGCCACGCCCCGGGCCTGGGCGATCGGCTTCAGCACAGCGACCGCGGCCAGCACGGCGGCGTCATCGGCGTCCTTGAGCCGGATCTGCAGGGCCGCCACGTCGCCGGCGTCCAGCGCCGCCTCGAGCGCGCGCGCAAAGGCCGCGAGATCGGGGATCGCCGGCGGCGTGATCAGATAAAGCCGGCAGGGCGGACGCGGGATGACGACGGGTTCTCGGGCCATGCTGCGGCCTGGGGCGCCCCGCGTCCGGCGTCAATACCGGAGTGGTACGGAATGCGAACGACTTGCATTCGCCCGGCCCTTGATGCTACAGCGAACCATTCGCAACCCGTCGGATCCGTCCTGCCGTGTACGTCTGCAACTGCAATGGTCTTCGCAAACGTGACGTCGCCGCCGCCATCGAGGCCGGCGCGACCCGGCCGCGCGATGTCTTCGCCCGCAACCAGTGCGCCGTTCAATGCGCCCGTTGCGTCTGCGAGATGCGCGAGATGATCCAGGACAGCCGCGAATCCTTCGCCATGGCGGCCGAATAGGCCCCGTCCCGCTGCGGACGACTTTTACTCGCAATTACAGCGCCGGCGACAGGCGTTCGCCACTGAACACATTCCCGCCGGCCGTGTTATGAGCACGGTTCGAAGCGGCGACTCATCGCCGCCGTCGGCAGGAGCTGAGCCATGAAGGGCGACCCCGCGATCATCCGCACGCTCAATGCGGTGCTGACCAACGAACTGACGGCGGTGAACCAGTATTTCCTGCACGCCCGCATGTTCGAGAGCTGGGGACTGAAACACCTCGGCCAGATCATCTACGACGAGAGCATCGGCGAGATGAAGCACGCCGACATGCTGATCAAGCGGGTGCTGTTCCTCGACGGGCTGCCCAACCTGCAGGACCTGCACAAGCTCAAGATCGGCGAGAACGCCTTCGAATGCCTCGGCGCCGACCTGCAGCTGGAGCTGGGCGGGCGCGACACCCTGATGGCCGGCGTGGCCCAGTGCGAGGCGGCCAAGGACTATGTCAGCCGCGACATCCTGATGCGCATCCTCAACGACACCGAGGAGCACATCGACTTCCTCGAGGCCCAGCACAAGCTGATCGAACAGCTGGGCGAGCAGAACTATCTCCAATCCGCCATGACCGAGATCGCCCCGGACAAGAGCGCCACCGGGAACTGACCTCCGTGGCCGTCCATTCCTTTCCCGGACTGGAGGGAGATGGAATGACCTCGATCGACGACGCCCTGGACGACGCCCGCGACGCCGCGACCGGATTTCTGAACGCCGAGGGCCGGCATCCCGGCCATGTGCTGATCGGGGTCGGCCTGACCGTCGGCTTCGCCCTCGCCGCGACCCTGTTCGCGACAAGGACCTTGGCGCCGACCCGCGACCGGCCGGGCGACGGCCATTCACCGATCACCGAACGGCCGCGCGGGCCGCTGAGCCTGATCCTGCCGGCGGTGTTCTCGGTCACCACCCTGTCGGCGGTGCGGGTCTGGAACGCGCCGCGGGCGCGCGAGCGGACCGTGGCCATGTCGCTGTGGGCCGGGGCGCAGGCGTTAAACGCCGTCTGGATCGCCCTGCGGCCCGCCGGGCGCGGCCTGCAGATTCTCGCGGCCATGTCCTCGGCGGGGATGGCGGCGGCCTTCGCCCACGAGGCCCGCAAGATCGACGCCCAGGCCGGCAAGATGGCCTCGCCCATCGGCGGCGGCGTGCGGATCGCCAACCGGGTCGAGGACAAGGCGGCGCAGGCGACGCTGCACTGAGCGACCCGCGCCCGGGCCCACGCCTTGCCGGATGGCGCGGCATCCTCTAGGGACTGCGCCCGTTCGCGCGCCGCGCCGGCTGCGCCCAATCCCTTTCCGAGACCCCATGAAAATCAACGGCAACAACATCAAGCCCGGCATGGTCATTGAGCACAACAAGGGCCTGTGGGTCGTGACCAAGGCCAGCCACGTCAAGCCGGGCAAGGGCGGCGCCTTCGCCAACGTCGAGGCCAAGAACCTCGAGACCGGCAACAAGCTGAACGAACGCTTCCGGTCGGAGGACAAGGTCGAGCGCGTCACGCTGGAGCAGAAGGACTTCTCCTTCCTGTACGAGCAGGGCGACGCCCTGGTGTTCATGGACGACGCCACCTACGAGCAGACCGAGCTGCAGAAGGACTGGGTCGGCGAGGACCGCGTCGCCTATCTGCAGGACGGCATGAAGGTCGTGATCGAAATGCACGAGGACCGGCCGATCGGCCTGACCCTGCCCGACCAGGTGACCCTGGAAGTCGTCGAGACCGAGCCCACGGTGAAGGGCCAGACGGCCTCGTCGTCCTACAAGCCGGCCATCGCCAACAACGGCGTCCGCATCATGATCCCGCCGTATATGGGCGTGGGCGAGCGGATCATCGTCGACACGACGACGGGCGAATACGTCCGGCGCGCCGAGTAGGGCCTAGAAATTAGGGCTTGGGGCTTAGATCCGCCTGCTTCCCAAGCCCTAAGCCCCAAGCCCTACCCCCTTGAACTTCTCCGACTGTCCGGGCGCTTCCGCCTTTTGAGGACCTTCGGACCAGGAGATCCCCATGGCCCTCGCTTCCGCCCTCGTCACCGTCATGCTGGACGCGGTCCGCAAGACCGCCCGGCCCATGCTGCGCGACTTCGGCGAGGTCGCCCAGCTGCAGGTCTCGCGCAAGGGGCCCGGCGACTTCGTCACCGCCGCCGACATCCGGGCCGAGGACACCCTCTACGAACTGCTGATGAAGGCCCGCCCCGGCTACGGCTTCCTGGGCGAGGAGCGCGGCATGATCGAGGGGACGGACAAGTCCCACATGTGGATCGTCGACCCGATCGACGGCACCACCAACTTCATGCACGCCATGCCCCATTTCGCCATCACGGTGGGGCTGCAGCGCACGGCGCCGGACGGGTCGTCCGAGATCGTCGCCGGCGTGACCTACAACCCCGTCATGAACGAGCTGTTCTGGGCCGAGAAGGGCAAGGGCTGCTATCTGAACGACCAGCGCATCCGCGTCGCCGGCCGGCGCGATCTGTCGGAAAGCCTGATCGCCACCGGCCTGCCGTTCATCGGCAAGACGGGGCATGCCCAGGCCATCAAGGACATCCACGCCGTCGGCCAGCGCGTCGCCGGCATCCGCCGGCTGGGTTCGGCGGCGCTGGACTTCGCCTGGGTCGCCGCGGGGCGGTACGACGCCTACTACGAGCGCAACCTGAGCCCCTGGGACGTGGCCGCGGGCATTTTGTTCGTCACCGAGGCGGGCGGCGTGGTCACCACCATCGACGGCGAGGGCCGGCCCGAGACGGGGGCCCAGATCCTGGCGACGAACTCGGAGCTGCATCCGCAGCTGCTGAAGGTCCTGCGGGGGTAGGTCTTCCTTTTCCCCTTGCCGGAGAAGGGACGCGCACTGCCGGATCAGCAACCTCGCGGCCTTCAACCGAAGGGCAGAGAGTCTCGCATTCCGGACAAAAAATGTCGGCTGGGAAGTCCGCCAGTCAGGCATCGCCCGCTGAGGACGCTTCGCCGGCCCCTTGGCGGTGGCGGCGACGGTTCATGCAATGTCAAAGACCCAGGCCCGGCGGGCATTTCACCATTATGCACGGGCCTGCGTCAGAAACGGTCGCGGGACCGATTCCGGCGCGCGCCGGAGGGGCGGAAGTGGCGCATCGCGGTCCTCAAGGGGCGAGAAGACACGGGGCGGGAATACACACCTGGGCGGAGGGGATTTCCGGCCTTCGGCGCGGACCCCGGCGCCCGCCCGCCTGGACCGATCAGGGACGGCTTGATCCAGGTCATTGAGAGAGCCCGCTTGGCGCCTAGGGTCCCAACCTGGGTCTGCAGGCGCCCGGAAGGATCTCCTCATGACGAAATCTCTGCGGCGGATCGTTTACAGGAGCACGGCGACCATAGCCGACGATGACGTCGCTGCGCTCGATGCAATATTCACGAGCTCGGTCAGAAACAACCGGCGAGACAAGATCACGGGCTGCCTCGCTCACCCGGATGGCAAATTCGTTCAAGTGCTCGAAGGTGACGCTCAAAAGCTGGACGAACTCATGACGCGCATCAGGGCGGACAAGAGACACAAGGATGTCATCGTCCTGAATGAGTGGCCGATCAAACAACGCCTGTTCCCGAGCTGGGCCATGGCCAGACCCGACCGGACTCCGCTCAGTCAACAGGCCTTCAACATCGTCACCCAGGACGGAACGGCCGCACAGGTCGTGAGCATCTTGTTGAATATATTGCATGATGCGGAAAAACATTACCACCGCCCCGCCGACCTGGTCTGACCCTACGGGGAAGATCAGGAGCGCGGCGGGTCGAGGCGATCGACAGGCCGCCGAAAGTCGGGGATCCGCCGAACGCGCGACGTCCGCCGCCATTGCGGACATGTGAGCCTGAGCCGACCGTCTCTGCTGGCCTTCACGTCAAGGCGGCCAGGAGCGAGCCGCCGGCGGGCAGCCTCCCGCGATAGTTGCGACGCCCGGGTTTTGTGGACATAGTCCGGCGAGTATCGGGGGATTCCATGATCATGTATTTCGTTGCCGGCGGCGTCGCGCTCGGCGTGTTCGCCTTTGGATTCCTGATTGCGCTGGTTCTGCGCCGGGTGGTCCCGACCAACGAGGTTCACATCGTCCAGCGCGGCCGCTCGCGCGTCAGCTACGGCGCCAGTCAGGAAGCCGGAAACGTCTACTATGAGTGGCCGGCCTTCCTGCCCAGCATCGGCGTGCTGGTGACCAAATTTCCGGTCTCCATCTTTGACGTGAACCTGAAGGACTACGAGGCCTACGACACCGGGCGCCTGCCGTTCCGCGTCGACGTGCAGGCCTTCATGCGGATCGCCAAGTCGGACACGGCGGCGGAGAAGGTCGCCAATTTCGACGAACTGCAGCACCAGCTGTCCGGCATTCTCCAGGGCGCCGTCCGCAACGTTCTGGCCACCCACAAGCTCGAGGACATCCTCGAAGCCCGATCGACCCTGGCCGAGGCCTTCACCGCCCAGGTGGACAACCAGCTTCAGGCGTGGGGCGTGGAGACGGTCAAGAACATCGAGTTCATGGACATCCGCGACAGCGCCAATTCCCAGGTCATCGCCAACATCATGGCGAAGGAAAAATCCCGCATCGACCGCGAGAGCCGCGAAGCCGTGGCGATGAACAGCCAGATGGCCCGGACCAAGGAAATCGAGGCCGAGCGCATCGTCGAGGTGAACCAGCAGGACGCCCTGCAGCAGGTCGGCATGCGCACGGCCGAGCAGGAAAAGCAGGTCGGCATCGCCAAACAGGTCGCCGAGCAGGAGGTTCTGGTCGCCCAGAAGGTCACCACCGAACGCGAGATGGATGTGAAGCTGGTCGCCGATACGCGCGCCGCCGACATCGCAAAGGGGGTCGCGGAGGTCCAGGCCGCGCAGGAGCGCGAGGTCACGGTCATCCGGGCCGAGGGCCAGCGCCAGCAGCAGGTCATCTCCGCCGAGGCGGAGCGCCAGCGGCTGGAGCTGGTCGCGCAGGGCACCCTGGCGCAGCAGAAGCTCGACGCCGAAGGCTTGCTGGCGCAGGGCCAGAGCCGCGCCGAGGCCGAGCGGCTGCTGCTTCTGGCGCCGGTCTCGACGCAGATCGAACTGGCCCGGGAGATCGGCGGCAACGAGGGCTACCAGACCTATCTGGTGCGCGTGGAGCAGATCAAGGCCGGGCAGACCGTGGGCGTCGCCCAGGCCCAGGCGCTGAGCGAGGCCGACATCAAGGTGATCGTGACCGGCGGCGACGTGCCCGCGGGCATGAACAGCATCACCGACGTGTTCAGCGCGAAGGGCGGCCAGGCCCTCGGCGCGATGCTGGAGGGGCTGGCCCAGACCGACGCCGGCAAGGCCGTGGTGGAGCGGGCCACGAAGGGGTCGGCCAAGGCGAAGGAATAGCGTTGTTCAGGTCCGTTCGGCCGGCGAAGGGACTGTCGTCTGGCCGCGCGGGCGTAACCGTCGGGTTTCAGGGCGTTGCGGGCGTCCCGGCCCCACCTCCAAGCTGTAGCTATGGCGACCAAAACATCCGTTGCAGCATGGTTGCGGTCTCTGCCCCTGTGGCTGAGGGTTTTGGTTGTCGGCGTGGCGTGGCCCGCCTGGGCTGTCGGCCTGTTTTGTGTCCTTACAGGACGGGCGGACAGTCCGGTCGCCTATGCCGCCCTGGCGGTCTTCGGTGTGTGCGCGGTCATTGGCGCCGTGTTCGAGCGCCGGAACCACAGATCAGGGCGACACGAGAGTAGCGGCCTCGACCTGAGCGACGGCGGCGAATGACCGCTTCCTGCCCTCAGGCGACCGTCCGCTCCCGGCCCATTGCGGACGTTGGCATCCGCCGAGGTGTCGTTCACATTATCGGAATGGCAAAGCCGACTTCGATCCAGAACTACTATCTGTTCATAATCGCTTGGATGCGATGGTTCGGTGTCGCCTTCGCAGTTGTCGCCATCCTCATCACAATGACCAATCTACCTTGGCTCATGCGTTCGAATGACATGAAGCTGTGGGCGGTGAACTTGGCCGGCGGAGCCGCCTTCATTCTCATTGGGCTGGCGCTTTATCAGACGGGCACGGCAGTGGAGCGACGCTACCGCACCCACATTGCGAACCGGATCGGATAGGTTCGCTACCCACTCTCACGCGACAGTCCGCTCCCGACCCATTGCGGACATTGCGGCTCACGGGGGATAAGGCCGCATGAGCATCATGGATGTCGCCTATCACATGCGAGATCGCACACCGAGGTGGCTGATGAGGCTGAACCTCGGTGCCTTCGTGGTGGTTCTCGTCCCAATCCTGATGACGAACTGGTGGCCCGCTTGGGCGGCTTGGTTTCTGCTCATGGCGTTCAACTGGATGGTGGGTTTCCGCTCGTTCAAGCAGAAGCAGCGCGACGAGGTCGTCCGCTAGCTACCCATGCGGCGTTGTCTGCTTCCGACCCATTGCGGACGTCAGACGTTGCCGTGAGCAGGGTCTCAAATGTGGCTCATCGGAGATGTCGCCACCGGATCGAGAACCAGCCGATATAGACGAGCGCGATTAGACCCAAGATGGCGCTAGCAGATTTCACCGACCCGGCAGACCAATTCCAAGCGAGGAACGCAAAAAGGACGAGCGCGAACGCGAGGTAGACCGCGATTAGTTGCGCCTTCGGGATCATGCGCATCGCCGCCCTGTTTTTCCCTAGGTTCGGGACGTAACGCCCCTCCGCCCAGCGACTGATGCGCGACACAGTCGCCAAGGTCAGGGCGATCGAGGCCACCCCGAAGCTGATCGTGAGCAGGAATATGAGAGCGACTTCCATATCCCGGCTATATTCGCTCTAGGAGTCGGCAGCAAACGCTCCTCCATGTCCGCTAACCCCCCATAGCCGACCTCCGGACCGTCCGCTTTCAGCAACACACACGGCCGCTACCGGGTCACCCGATCAGCGACCGCGCCGCCGCGCGCGCCTCGTCGGTGACCACCGCGCCCGACAGCATCCGCGCGATCTCCTCGCGCCGCGCCTCGTCGTCCAGCGTATCGACGGTGGTGGTGGTCACCCCGCCGGCGTCGGCCTTGCGGACCTTCCAGTGGGCGTGGCCGCGGGCGGCGACCTGGGGGCTGTGGGTCACGACCAGCACCTGGGCGCCGTGCGCCAGCCGCTCAAGCCGCGCCCCGACGGCGGAGGCGACGGCGCCGCCGACGCCCTGGTCGACCTCGTCGAAGATCATCACCGGCTGGCGCTGGTCCTCGCGCCCCGCCAGGGCCGCCTTCATGGCGAGGGCGAAACGGGCCAGTTCGCCGCCCGAGGCGATGGCGTCCAGCGGGCCGAAGGCGGTCCCGGCGTTGGTGGCGATCTCGAAGCGGACGGTCTCGACGCCCAGCGGGCCGCGACGGCCCTCGGCGACGGGCTCGAAGGCGACGCGGAAGCGGGCGCGCTCCAGTTTCAGCGGGGCCAGTTCCTCCATCACGGCGGCGGTCAGCCGGTCGGCGGCGGCTTCCCGCGCCGAGGTCAGCAGCATGGCGGCGACGTCATAAGCCTCGCGCGCGGCGGAGGCGGCGCGTTCGGCGACGCTGATGGCCTCGGCGCCGTCCTCGATCAGCCGCAGCTGTTCGCGGAAACGGACGCGCAGGACGGGCAGGCTGTCGACGGACGTGTTCAGCTTGCGGGCGGCGGCGCGCAGGGCGAACAGCCGCTCCTCGGCCTTGTCGAGGCGGCCGGGCTCGAAGTCGAAGGCGTTGGCGGCGGCGTCGACGCAGGCGATGGCCTCTTCCGCCTCGACCATGGTGCGGTCGATGGCCTCGGCGGCGGCGGCCAGTTTCTGCAGCAGGGGGTGTTCGGGGTCCGTGCCCGCCTGCCCGGCCCGGGTGCGGGCGTGCTCGACCGCGCGCAGGGCGGCCGACAGCTTCTGGGACAGCTTGTCCCCGCCCAGGGAGGCGCGGGCGTCGGCGAGGTCGGCGACGGCCTTTTCGGCGGCGCCGAGGATGGCCCGTTCGCCGGCCAGTTCGGTCTCCTCGTCGGCGCGCGGGTCGAGGTCGTCGAGGTCGGTGAGGTTCTGCGTCAGTTCCTCGGCCCGCGAGGCGGCGTCGGCGGCGGCGGCCTTGAGGTCGGAGACCGTGCGTTCGGCGGCCTTGAGCTTTTCGGCGGCGGCGGCGACGCCGTCCAGCTGGGGCTGCAGGCCGCCGTAGGCGTCGAGCAGGGCGCGGTGGGTCTTCCAGTCCAGCAGGCCGACGGTCTCGTGCTGGCCGTGGACCTCGACCAGGGCCTGGCCGATCTCGCGCAGGGCGGTCACCCCCGCCGGCTGGTCGTTGACGAAGGCGCGGCTGCGGCCGTCGGCGGCGAGCGTCCGGCGCAGGATGAGGTCCTCGCCGGGCGCGACGTCGAAGCCCCGCTCGCTGATCATGGCGATCAGGGCCGGGTCGTCGGGGGCGGTGAAGACGGCGGTGGCCGAGGCCTGTTTGGCTCCCGCCCGCACCAGGCCGGCGTCGGCCCGCGCGCCAAGGGCGAGGCCGAGGGCGTCGAGGATGATCGACTTGCCGGCCCCGGTCTCGCCGGTCAGGACGGTCAGGCCGCCGTCGACCTCGAGGTCCAGCACATCGACCAGCACGATGTCGCGGATGGAGAGGGCGGTCAGCACGGGCCCGCTCCGGCGAGGGTCACGGGACGGGAGGCGCGGGGATCAGGATGAGGCAAAGCGAATCGATCTCTCGGGCGACGCCGGAGAATGCTGGCCATTCGACCCCCGGGTAAAGCCCGAGGTTAGCGGAACATATCAGAAACGTCAGCCCGGAATGATCCGGCGCAGCCAGCTCTCGCGCTGGCCGGTCGGGGCGACGTCGGGCTGGCGGCCGTCCTCGGTCAGCAGGGCGTAGGCCTCGGCGTACCAGGGGCTGCCCGGATAGTTGAAGCCGAGCACGGCGCCGTTGCGGGTCGCCTCTTCCTTCAGGCCCAGGGTCAGATTGACCTCGACCAGCCGGTACAGGGCCTCGGGCGTGTGCGAGGTGCGCTGGTAGGCTTCGTTGTCGATCACCGCCTTGTAGCGGTTCAGCGCCGCCAGCGGCTGGCCGGCGCGCTGGTAGTAGCGGCCGATGGCCATTTCCTTGCCGGCCAGCTGGTCGTTGACCATGTCGATCTTGACCGAGGCGTCGGTGGCGTAGGAGGTGCCGGGATAACGGCGCTGCACGTCGCGCAGGCCGTCCAGCGCCGCCTGGGCGTAGCCCTGGTCGCGGCCGACGTCGGTGATCTGTTCGAAATTGCACAGGGCCTTCATGTAGAAGGCGTAGGGCGCGCTGGGATTGCCGGGGAACAGCTGGATGAACCGGTCCGAGGCGGCGATGGCCTCGACGTAGTTGCTGTTCTGATAATAGGCGTAGATCTGCATCAGGATCGCGCGACGCGACCATTCCGAATACGGATGCTGGCGCTCGACCTCCTGGAAATAGTCGATCGCGTCGGCCCAGCGCTGGCGCTGCAGGCGCTGGTAGCCGGTGTTGTAGAGCGCCTCGACCGGGCGCTCCTCATAGGCCAGGCGCGGACGGTTGGAGCCGCCGTTACAGGCCGAGAGCGTCAGGGCCGAAACAGCCACGGTGGCCAGGATCAGGCCGGCGCGGAATTTGGAAGCAGGCAAGGACGACCTCAACATGAAATGCCGGCGGGTGCGGACCCGTCGGCGCCCCCGAAAAACGAGACGCGATCTCTACACCAGCGAACTGGTCCACGCCAATGCGCGAAGAAGAACGCCAAAAAGGCGCGCCGCGCCTTGTGGCCGGGCCGTCCGCTGGTATGAAGCGCGCCAGCGCCGCGGAAGCATTCTCAGCCGGGCGATGACGGCGAAAGGATGACCGGACATGAAGCTGCTCTCTGGCAACTCCAACCGGACCCTGTCCCTGGCCATTGCGGCCCACCTCGACATGCCCCTGACCAAGGCCCAGGTGAAGCGGTTCGCGGACAATGAGGTCTTCGCCGTGATCGAGGAGAACGTCCGCGGCGAGGACGTCTTCGTGATCCAGTCGACCAGCTATCCGGCCAATGACAATCTGATGGAGCTGCTGATCATGACCGACGCCCTGGTGCGGGCGTCGGCGCGGCGGATCACGGCGGTCATGCCCTATTTCGGCTATGCCCGGCAGGACCGGAAGACCGGCGGCCGGACGCCGATCTCGGCCAAGCTGGTGGCCAATATGATCACCCGGGCCGGCGCCCACCGGGTCCTGACCATGGATCTGCACGCCGGCCAGATCCAGGGCTTCTTCGACATTCCGACCGACAACCTCGTGGCCACGCCGGTGCTGGCCCAGGACATCAAGGATCACTACGCCCGCGGCGACGACCTGATGATCGTCTCGCCCGACGTCGGCGGCGTGGTGCGCGCCCGCTCGCTGGCCTCGCGTCTCAACGCCGACCTCGCCATCGTCGACAAGCGCCGCGCCCGGGCGGGCGAGAGCGAGGTCATGAACATCATCGGCGACGTCCAGGGCCGTCGCTGCATCCTGTTCGACGACATCGTCGATTCCGGCGGCACCCTGGTCAACGCCGCCCAGGCCCTGATGGAAAAGGGCGCGACCGAGGTTTCGGCCTATATCAGCCACGGCGTGCTGTCGGGCCCGGCCGTGCAGCGGATCACCGACGGACCGCTGAAAGAGCTGGTCATCACCGACTCCATCGAACAGCCCCACGAAGTTTTGAACTGCGGAAAAATCCGCACGGTTTCCGTGGCTCCGCTGATCGGAGAGGCTATCCGGCGGATCGCCAACGAGGAATCGGTGTCCAAGCTGTTCGATTAACGGTCGGAAAACGGTTCCCGGCGCGTTATAAGGCCTCCGAACTTTCGGCGCCCCGGTGCGCCGCGCGTCCTTGTGGGGATTTCGTATGTTTGAGGCTCTTCCGCGTCGCGGCCTTTCGCTGGCCGCCGCAGCCGCCGCCGCCGCCCTTCTGGCCAGCTGCGCGACACCCGAGCCGGAACCGGCCCCCGCGCCCCCGCCGCCCCCGCCGCCCCCGCCCGCGGTCAGCCTGAACGAAGGCGTGGCCCAGGCCGCTTCCATCTATGTCGCCTTCATGCGCGACGCCCAGACCATTCAGGCCGGCTTCACCAGCGCCGAGTCCATCCAGGCCGCGATCCGCAAGGGCGCCTCCTATGAGCCGGCCCAGCTGTCGCGCGGCATGATCGCCTATGGCTCGATCCTGGCGCTGCAGTCGCCGGAGTTCGTCCAGGGCGTCCGCACCTTCGCCGTCGACCCGGCGATCCGCCAGGAGATGATCGCCCGCATCGTCGCCGACCCCGCCTATGCGGCCACCCTGCCCGGCGCCGACGCCGCCGCCGGCCTGATCATCGACACCATCGGCCGCGATTCGGCGGCCATGCTGGTGATCGCCGACGCCGTCGAGGAAGACGCCTATACGATTCAGGCGCGCAACGATCCGCGCCGCCGCTGGGCCACGGCCCACATCACCGACCGGGTGACGCGGCTGGAGGGCGCCAAGGCCCTGTCGGCCGTGCAGATGCTGCCGTCGGCCGAGGAATCCGCCCGGCTGTTCGCGGCCGCCAACAGCGGCTCAGGCCTGTCGCTGAACCCGTCGCGCTCGGGACCGCCCTATACCCCCGCGGTCGCCCGCTCGCTGGCCCTGGCCGCCCTTGCGGCCCTCGGCGCCGGCGGCGAGGAGGCCCGGGCCAACACCGAGGCCCTCACGGTCGAGCAGAACAGCGAATTCTGCCTCAACATGTCCAAGCTGATGCTGTTCCAGTGCCTCGCCGCCTCGCGGCCCAGCTATGAGGACATGTTCTGCGTCGGCCGCCACGTGGCCCGCGACCTGGCCACCTGCACGGCCCAGAACCTCATCCCCGCCCCCATCGAGGTCCCGGCGACCGCCGTGGCCGCCGGAGCCTCCGATTCCGCCCCGGTCCAGACCCCCGTGGCCGAGGCGGCGGCCGCGGCTTCGGCGTCGGCGACCTCGGCCCTGAACAGCGGGCGCTGACGCAAGATTTCGGTCAGGCGTCGCAATGACGCTTGCAGCGGTTGCGTCCGCGCCGGTTGGCGTGTAATGACCCGCGCTCTTGAATTCAGGGTCCCGAGACCCCGCCGCGAGGGCTGACTGGTCAGCGCGGCGTTTGTGTTGTTGAGGCGAGGCGATGGCCGAGATCATTCTGAACGTGGACGTCCGTGATGGCGTCGGCACTGGCGGCGCTCGCGCCGCGCGCCGCGCGGGCATGGTCCCGGGCGTGCTTTACGGCGGCGACAAGGCCCCCGTGGCCATCTCGGTGAACGAGCGCGACTTCCGCAAGTCGCTCTACACCGGCAAGCTGCTGGGCCACCTGGTGACGCTGAAGTACGGCGACGAGAGCCAGCCGGTCATCGCCCGCGATGTCCAGTTCGACCCCGTGTCGGACCGTCCGCTGCACTTCGACCTGATGCGGGTCGATGAGAAGCAGACCATCAAGATCGAGGTGCCGGTGCACTTCATCAACCAGGACCAGTGCGAGGCCTTCCGTCAGGGCGGTTCGCTGGAAGTCGTCCGTCACTCGGTCGAGGTGAAGGTCCGCGCGGATCACATCCCCGAAGACCTGATCGTCGATCTGGCCAACCACAAGATGGGCGACACCATCCGCTGGACCGACCTGAAGGGCACCAAGGACGTCGAGCCCACCATCACCGACCGTGACTTCGTGATCGCCTCGATCAAGACGTCTTCGGCCGCCATCTCGGCCGCCGCGGACGAGGCCCACGACGCCGAAGTCGCCGCCGAGGTCGAAGCGACCGAACAGGCCGCCGCCGAAGAAGCCGGCGAAGCCGCCGCGGAAGACACCGCCGAGGGCTGATCGCCTTTCGACAACCTGCTACTGGAACGGCCCCATCCGGAAACGGACGGGGCCGTTTCCTTATCCGGACCTCGCGCCATGATCATCATCGCCGGCCTGGGCAATCCGGGCGCAAAGTATCAGGGCAACCGCCACAACATCGGCTTCATGGCCGCCGACGAGATCGCGCGGCGCTGGTCGTTCGGTCCTGAGCGGGCCAAATTCCAGTCGGTGATCCGCGAGGGCGAGGTCCCGACCCCGGGCGGCCCGGTGCGCGTCCTGCTGATGAAGCCCCAGACCTTCATGAACGAGAGCGGCCGGGCGGTGGCCGAGGCGGCGCGCTTCTACAAGGTTCAGCCCGACGCCGTCATCGTCTTCCATGACGAGATCGACCTGGCCCCCGGCCGCTTCCGCATGAAGACCGGCGGGGGCGCGGCGGGCCAGAACGGCGTGCGCAGCCTGATCAGCCAGCTCGGCCCCGACTTCCGCCGCGCCCGCATGGGCGTCGGCCACCCCGGCGCGCCGGAACTGGTGCACGGCCATGTGCTGAGCGATTTCCACAAGGCCGACCGGACCTGGCTGGAGCCGATGCTGACGGCGGTGGCCGACGCCCTGCCCTTCGCCCTCGCCGGCGACGACGACCGCTACCAGGCCGAGGTCATGCGCCTCGCCCCCGCGCCCAAGTTCAGCCCCCGCCAGGCGGCCCAGAACGCCGCGAAGGGCGAGGGCTAGGTTTCGTACTCGATCGTGTAGGTCAGGACCTGGCTGCCCCCGGCCGGGATGCGCAACCGCCAGATCGGATAGCCGCCGGGGGCGATCACGCTCCGCGCGCTTGAGCGGACGATGCGGAAACCGCGAGCCCCGGTCTCGCGCGGCGTGATCTCGATCTCGACGGCCTGGGGCTTGTCATTGCGGACGGTGACGGCGAGCGAGGCGCGCATCCGCTCGTAGTCCCCGGCCCGACCCCGCGTTTCCAGCTCGACCGTCTCCTGCTCGACCGTCAGGTCCATGGCCTCGCCGAAGCGCAGTTCCAGCGGCAGGCCGACGCCCTTGTCCTCGAACCGCGCCTGGCCGGTGAACAGGGTCTGGCCGACCTGGGTCTCGAACAGGCTGATCCCGCCGCCCGGCAGGGGCAGGCCGAGGCCGCCGTCCTCATCGTTTTTCAGCCGCAGCATCAGCACCGGCCGCCCCGGTTCGGAGTCCTCGCCCGCCTCGATCGTGACCGCATAGGTGCGGGTGAAATCGACATCGGCCTGTTCGAGGAACTGCACCTGCTTGGTCTGGCGGGCGTTGACGTCGGTCGGCTCGGGCAGGGTGTAGATCTTGTAGTCGCCGAGCTCGCCGAGCCGGGCCCTGATGCGTGAGCCGGTGACGATGACGTCAGAGATCTCGGTCTCCTCCGAGACCTGCACGACCGGCGAGGCCGTCACGAGGCCGCGCCCCGCCCTGTAGCCGGTCACCACGATCTCCTCCGGCGCGCCCGTCGTCGTATCCATCGGCCAGCAGACCGGCGCGCGCGCCACTTCCGTCGGCTCGACCGGCACAGTGTCCTCGTCCCGGTTCAGATTGCCGGCGACGACCTGCACCGGCGCGTCGGCGAAGCCCGTGCCGCCGAAATTGGCCAGGGTGATCCAGCCGGTCAGGGCCAGCGACCGGCCGTCGGGGTTCAGGCGCGCCACATAGTCGGCCGACCACTGCAGTCCTGTCGCCAGATAGGCCAGGGTCACGGTGTGCCGCCCGGCCGTCTCCGCCCGGGTGCGGATCGACAGCACCGGCTGGTCGCTGAGCCCCTCGGGCACCCGGTCGAACAGGATGCGGTCGGTCAGGCCGGAGCAGTTCAACGCCTCCAGCCTGCCGTCGATCTCCAGCACCGTCCCCATGGGCCCCGAGCGGACGACGGCGGCCTTCTCCACCTGCTCCCCGGTGGCCGGATTGGTGCGGACCACCCGGACAACCTCGCCCACCGAGCGCTGCAGCAGCGATCCGGGGCTGAGCAGGTCGAAGTCCGTGTTGCGTTCGATCACCTGCGCCGGAAGTCCGTCCAGGGTCGCAGTCTGGGGCACGATGCCGGTGGCGACGCCGCGCAGCCGGATCACCGCCTCGCCTGCGGGCAGGTCGATGGTCCGCATCTCGACGATCAGGGCCAGCCCCTCCTGATCCAGCCGCTCCCAGGGCTGGTTCGACCGTTCGAGCAGCAGTGCGGTATCGACCGGTCGGTCGCGATAGATCACCACCGCCGTCCGCTCCGATCCGGGCGAGACGACCTCGACCTGGGCCCAGACGGGTCCGGCCAATGCGGCGAAGGCCGCGGCGAGCATCAGGCGCTGCACGGCGATCAGCCGCCGGTGACGACGGCAGCGGTCAGCACGGTTTCGCCATTGGCGGGCACGGGCACGCGCCAGACGATGGTGTTGGCGTCCTGGACCACCCCCTCGATCGACTGGCCCTGCAGCTGGGTGTCGCGGCCCAGACCGTGCTGGCGAACCTCGACGACGACGGCCTCGGAGCGGGCGTTGCGGACCGTGTATTCCATCTCGAAACGCGTCCGCCAGCGATAGTAGGCGGGCTTGGGCGCCGCCTGGCTGGAAACGACCCGGGGCTGCACCGTGACGTCAAAGGCCTGTCCGGTGGTGATGACGATATCCGATCCGGCCGGCGTATGGGCGACCTGGTCCTCGCCGATGAAGCGCGGCTCGCCGGCCTCGTCATTGACATAGACCCGGGCGACCCCGGCCGGCAGCTGGGTTCCCACGCCGGAAGCGCGGTCGTTGGAGAAGATCACCGCCACCTCGGCGGCGCGGGGTTCTGTCTCGCTGGTGAAGCTGTCGGCCTCGAACAGATAGCGTTTCGAGGCCGGCACATCGGCGACGTCGATCAGCCCGACCTGTTTGGTCTGGTTGTTGGCCACGGTGACCGGCTCGGGCAGCGGGTAGATGTAGACGTCGGCCAGCCCCTGGGCGCCGCCCTGCTCCGTGCCGTTGCCGCGCACGGGAGGGCGCGGGGGCTGCGGGTAGCCCCGGCCATACGGATTATTGCCGTTGATCAGCGACACGTCGCCCGCGACCACCCGGGTGTCGGCGTTGGTGAAGGTCACGCCCGACTGGTTGGTCAGGGTGATCCAGCCGGTCAGGTCCAGCCGTCCGGCCCGCTCGTCGAACCGGGCGACGTAGTCGGCCTTCCACTGCAGGCCGGTGGTCAGATAGGTCAGGGTCACATCGCGCTGGCCCGCCCCCTCGGCGTCGAGGGTGACGCTGAGCGTCGGCCGGGGCCGCAGATTGGCGGGCACCTCGTCGAAGATCACCCGGGTCGGAACACCGTCGTCGCGCAGCACCTCGATATGATCGCCGACCTGAAGCACGACGCCCTGGTTGGCGGCCAGCACCGTGGCCCGCTGGGTCTCCTGCGCCCCGCTCCCCGGGTTGGTGCGCACAATGCCGATCTCGTCGCCGACGGCCGACTGCATCAGCTTGTCGGGGGTGAGCAGGTCGTAGTCGAAATTCTGCTCGACCACCGACAGGCCCCGACCGGACAGGCCGACGGTCTCGGGGCGGATGCTGGCGGATACGCCCGGAAACTCGCGGCGCGAGCGACCCGAAGGCAGGGTCAGCGAGCGCGTGTCCTCCACCAGGGCGATGTTCTGGTTGTAGATGGTCAGCGACACCGCATCCGGCCCGCCCGAGCCGTCCTGCGCCGCCGGAGCCGCATCCTGGGCCGAGGCCGGGGAGACCGCGATCATCGTCAGGGCGACGCCCGTCATCAGTGCGAGGCGGTGGATCATCTCTCAGGCTCCCGGATTGCGTGCGGAAGCGTGTCACGCGTCCCCTGGGCTGTCCATGCGCAAGCGCGACGGGACGCCGCCTTGCCGGGCGTCCGGCGGGACGATAGACCGCGCGAAACCTGAGCAGGAAGTCCGCCATGACCCGCGCCCCGATCTTCGCCGCCGTCTTGCTGGCGCTGGCCGCCTGCAGCCCTTCGGGCTCCGGGTCCGGGACGGCGCCGACGGTGCAGGCGGCGGGCGCGATCTGCCGGCCCACGCCGGTCGGCCGCCAGATGACCGGCTGCTATCTGACCCTGACGGCCGCCGCCGACGATCGCCTGACCGCGGTCGAGAGCCCCGCCGCCAATCTGGTCCAGATCCACGAGAGCCGGATGGAGGGCGGCATGATGATGATGCGCGAGCTCAGGGACGGGCTCGCCCTGCCCGCCGGCCAGGCCGTCGCCCTGGAGCCGGGCGGGAACCACCTGATGCTGCTGGGGGTCAAGGAGCCCCTGGTCGCCGGCGACACCGTCGCCCTGACCCTGACCTTCGCCTCTTCGGCGCCGGTCGAGGTGACCGCGACCGTCGGCCAGCCGGCGGCCCCCGGCGCCGACGCCGACGCGGCCCCCGGCGCTCACTGAACGGACGCGACAAAGCCCGAGACTGACAAACCGGCCATGACCGGCTAAAGGCTCGCGCTCACGAGGAACCTCCCCAAGACCATGGCCCTGAAAGTCGCGATCGTCGGCCTGCCCAATGTCGGCAAGTCCACCCTGTTCAACGCCCTGACCCGGACGGCGGCGGCCCAGGCCGCCAACTATCCGTTCTGCACCATCGAGCCCAACACCGGCGACGTGGCGGTGCCCGAGCCGCGCCTGGCGGCGCTGGCCGCCATCGCCGGCTCGAAGGAAATCATCCCCTCGCGGATTACCTTCGTGGACATCGCCGGCCTGGTGCGCGGCGCGTCGAAGGGCGAGGGCCTGGGCAACCAGTTCCTGGCCAATATCCGCGACTGCGACGCCGTCGCCTTCGTGGCCCGCTGCTTCGTCGATGACGACATCACCCATGTCGAGAACCGCATCGACCCGGTCAGCGACCTCGAAATCATCGAGACCGAGCTGATGCTGGCCGACCTCGAAAGCCTCGAGAAGCGCGTCGTCAACGTCGAGAAGAAGGCCAAGGGCGGCGACAAGGACGCCCAGCAGACGCTGCGCCTGATCAACATGGCCCTGACGCCCCTGCGCGCCGGCCAGCCCGCCCGCGTGGTCCAGGTGGACAAGGAGGACCAGAAAGCCTGGCACATGCTGCAGCTGCTGACCTCCCTGCCCGCCCTCTATGTCGCCAACGTCGACGAGAACTCGGCCGACAAGGGCAATGCGCTGTCGGACCAGGTCGCGGCCCGCGCCGCCCGGGACAACGCCAAGGCGGTCGTCATCTCGGCCAAGATCGATTCCGAACTGGCCCTGCTGGACGAGGCCGAGCAGCTGGAATTCCTCGAGAGCATGGGGCTGGCCGAACCGGGCCTGAACCGGCTGATCCGCGAGGCCTACGCCCTGCTGGGACTGCAGTCCTATTTCACCGTGGGCCCGAAGGAGGCGCGCGCCTGGACGATCCCGATCGGGGCCACCGCCCCCCAGGCCGCCGGCGTCATTCACACCGATTTCGAGAAGGGCTTCATCCGCGCCGAGACCATCGCCTTCGACGACTTCATCGCCCTGAAAGGCGAGGCCGGCGCGAAGGAGGCCGGCAAGATGAAGGCCGAGGGCAAGGCCTATGTCGTCCGCGACGGCGACGTGATGAATTTCCTCTTCAACTAGGACGCCGGGGCGGCGGCCGGCGCGGGGCACCGCGCCAGGCTGACCACCGCATTGTTCCGATTCAGCCAGGTCAGGCGCAGGCTGTCGCCCTGCACGGCCATGCGGATCCGCTCGCTCGTGGTCTCGCCTTCGGCGGCGCAGGCCAGGGCCGCCTCATAGCCGTCGGAGACCTGGCTGATCGACAGGATTCCGCAGCTGTTCTCATAGCCCTCGAACCGGGTGGTGGTGATCTCGATCGGCCGCTCGGCGCCCTGCGGGTTCGCGCACCAGGCGGCATTGGCGGCCCAGCGCCCGACGAAGGTCTGCGGCCCCGATCCAGGCATGATCGAACCGACGCCGGGCGGCGGGGTCGGCGCCGGCGCCTGGGCCTCCGGCGTGTCGATGGGCGCGGCCGGATCGGTCGGTGGATTGGTCTCGGCCCGGCCGCACCCGGCGAGCGCCAGGATGGACAGGAGGATGAGGCGATTTGCGGTCATGGGACCTGAACGCCGTTCGGCCGCAGCGGCTCCCGACATTCCCTTCGATCACGAATTCGCGGCCACGCTTGCATCGTCCGCAAGATTTTGCGACCGGTTCGCCAGTGTCGAGAACAGGGGGTGTCCCGGATGGCTCAGAACACCACTCCATGGGGAGCGCAGATCGATCCGCTGGCGCAGGATATCGCCGCGGTGCTCAAGAGCATGGGCGGCTCGGCCCATCAGCGCGACGTGGTCCAGTGCGTCTGTGCGATGAAGCGACAGCGCGGCGAGACCGTCGCCCAGGACCTGGCCAACCGGATCGTCGAGGTGTTCGAACGATACCGCGACCTGTTCTTCAAACCGTTCGGCGAAGGCTCGATGCGGTGGGCGCTGCAGCCCGGCGTCGCCTGATCCGGACCTGACCGCGACCCAACGAAAAGGCGCGCATCCCCGCGGATGCGCGCCTTCGTCTTTTCGGGGGTCAGCCTTTAAAAGCGGCGGACGTAGCTCAGGCCATAGGTGTCCGCCTCGCCGGCGCCGTCGTCGCGGAAGTCGCGGCGGGTCCAGTCGGCGCGGATGCCGTTGCGGCCGTCGATGAAGTAGTTGGCGCCGACGCCGTAGTTGACGCTTTCGCCATCTGCCGAGGCCGTCGCGCCGGCCACGTCAGCGGTGACCGAGGTGGTGCCGTAGCCGAGGCGGCCAAACAGTTCGAGGTTCGGGTTGATCGGCAGTTTGGCGACGCCATAGGCGGCGGCGTCCCAGTCATGCTCGAGCTTGCCGTCGACGCCGCCGAAGGTGATGTCATCGTCCTTGACGCCGATCGAGGCCTCGCCCTCGACGCCGAAATTGCGGGTGAAGTCGTAGCCGACGCGGCCGGTGACGGCGCCGAGGTCGCCGCCGTCGGTGTCCAGCTGGGTGTAACCGATGGAGCCGGTCACCGGGCTCGCGGGATCCTGGGCCATGGCCGGCGCCGCGATCAGAGTAAGGGCGGCGGTGGCGAGAAGAATGTTACGCATTGTTTCTTGTATCCTCTAGATGTGACAACCAACGGCTGCCAGCCCCATCCAGCGAGGACACAAATGGGTGGTCGAAAGAGGCGTTCCAGTGGCGGCTGAATACATAACGATGACTGTGCGACAGGAGGCACAGACCGCGTTACTTCAACCACGACAGTTTTGTGGCAGTGCGAGCGCTTCGATCAGCGATCCTTCTCGCGCTCCGTCCCGGCGCGGGCGTGCAGCGCGGCCTGGGCCGCCGCCAGCCGGGCGATCGGCACGCGGTAGGGCGAGCAGCTGACATAGTCGAGGCCGACCGCCTCGCAGAAGGCGATGGAGGACGGGTCGCCGCCGTGTTCGCCGCAGATGCCCATCTTGATGCCCGGACGCGCGGCCCCGCCCCGTTCGGCGGCGATGCGGATCAGGTCGCCGACGCCGTCCTGGTCGAGCCGGACGAAGGGGTCGGTCTCGAAGATGCCCTTGTCCATATAGGCCTGCAGGAAGCGGCCGGAGTCGTCCCTGGAGATGCCGAAGGTGGTCTGGGTCAGATCGTTGGTGCCGAAGGAGAAGAACTCGGCGTATTCGGCCAGGTCGGCGGCGCGCAGGGCGGCGCGGGGCAGTTCGATCATGGTGCCGACCAGATAGTCGACCCGGTCGTCGGCCTCGGCGAAGACAGCCTCGGCCGTGCGGTCGGTCAGCTCGCGCAGGTATTTCATCTCCAGCCCGAGGGCGACCAGCGGGTGCATGATCTCGGGGATGGGGGCCTCGGCCGCGGTTTCCTTGACCTCCAGCGCCGCCTCGAGGATGGCGCGGACCTGCATCTCGTAGATCTCGGGATAGGCGACGCCGAGACGGCAGCCGCGGTGGCCGAGCATGGGGTTGGTCTCGTGTAGCTCCTTGGCGCGCCGCTTCAGCTTGGCGGCGTCCAGCCCTTGCGTGACGGCGAGTGCGTCGATCTCGGCGTCGCTGTGCGGGATGAATTCGTGCAGCGGCGGATCGAGCAGGCGCACCGTCACCGGCAGGCCGGCCATGATGGTGAACAGTTCCACGAAATCGGCCTTCTGGAACGGCGCGATCTTCGCCAGGGCCAGGCGGCGGCCGGCTTCGTCGTCGGCCAGGATCATCTCGCGCACGGCGGCGATGCGGGCGTCGTCGAAGAACATGTGCTCGGTCCGGCACAGGCCGATGCCCTCGGCGCCGAAGCCGCGCGCGGTCTTCGCATCCAGCGGCGTCTCGGCGTTGGCCCGGACACGCAGGCGGCGCACCTTGTCGGCCCATGCCATCAGGGTCTGGAAGTCGCCGGTCAGCTCGGGCTCGATCATCGGCACGGCGCCGTCCAGCACCTCGCCCTTCGAGCCGTCGATGGTGATGATCTCGCCGGCCTTGAAGGTGCGGCCGCGGGCCGTGCAGGTCCCGGCCTTCTCGTCGATCGACAGTTCATTGATGCCGCAGACGCAGGGGCGCCCCATGCCGCGGGCGACGACGGCGGCATGGCTGGTCATGCCGCCCCGGGCCGTCAGGATGCCGCGCGCCGCGTGCATGCCGTGGATGTCCTCGGGCGAGGTCTCCTCGCGCACCAGGATCACGGCGTCCCCGAGCTGGTTGAGGCGCTCGGCCTCGTCGGCGTCGAAGACGATCTTGCCGGTGGCCGCGCCGGGCGAGGCCGGCAGGCCGGCGGCCACCACCGTGCGGGCGGCCTTCGGATCGAGCGTCGGATGCAGCAGCTGGTCCAGCGCCGCCGGCTCGACGCGCGACACGGCCTCCTCCTCGGAGATGACGCCCTCGGCGGCCAGATCGACGGCGATTTTCAGCGCCGACTTGGCGGTGCGCTTGCCGTTGCGGGTCTGCAGCATCCACAGCCGGCCCTGTTCGACCGTGAACTCGATGTCCTGCATGTCGCGGTAGTGGCTCTCCAGCCGGCCGACGACCTCGACGAACTGGCCGAACACCTCCGGCATCGCCTCTTCCATCGAGGGGGCGCTCTCGCCCATCTCCTCGCGCCCGGCCCGGGTCAGGGACTGGGGCGTGCGGATGCCGGCGACGACGTCCTCGCCCTGGGCGTTGATCAGGAACTCGCCGTACAGCCGGGCCTCGCCCGTCGACGGGTTGCGGGTGAAGGCCACGCCGGTGGCCGAGGTCTCGCCCATATTGCCGAAGACCATGGACTGGACATTGACCGCCGTGCCCCAGCTCTCGGGGATATCGTGCATGCGACGATAGAATTTGGCCCGGTCGTTCATCCAGCTGGCGAAGACGGCCGAGACGGCGCCCCACAGCTGGTCATGGGGATCCTGCGGGAAGGCATGGCCCAGCCGGTCCTCGACCACAGCCTTGTAGTCGGCGACGACCTTTTCCCAGTCGGCGGCGGACAGGTCGGTGTCGATGGTGACGCCGAGGCGGTCCTTGTGATCGTCCAGCACCTCCTCGAAGTCGTCATGCGACAGGCCCAGCACGACGCTGGAGTACATGGTGATGAAGCGGCGATAGCTGTCGAAGGCGAAGCGGCGGTCGCCGGACAGGGCGGCGAGCCCTTCGACCGTCTCATCGTTGAGGCCGAGATTGAGGACGGTGTCCATCATCCCGGGCATGGAGGCGCGGGCGCCTGAGCGGACCGAGACCAGCAGGGGATTCTTCGCGTCGCCGAAGGTCTTGCCGACGACCTGTTCGACCTTCTTCAGCCCGGCGGCGACCTGGTCGGCCAGGGCGGCGGGGTAGGTCTGGCCGCTGGAATAGTAGTGGACGCAGGCCTCGGTGGTGATGGTGAAGCCGGGCGGCACCGGCAGACCGAGCGAGGACATCTCGGCCAGGTTCGCGCCCTTGCCGCCGAGGAGGTTCTTCATCGACGCGTCGCCGTCGGCGGAGCCTCCGCCGAAGCCGTACACCCACTGAGTCATCGCATGGTCCCTGAGCCGTAGTCGAACGCGGGGACTGGCATCCCTCGCGGTGCAAGGCCCCGCTTACCGCGCGTTGGGCGGCAAGGCGAGGCTGAGGGTGTAACAAAACGTGAGCGGGTGTGACGGTTCCGCTTCAGAGCGGCCGGCTGCGGAACCCGCGAAAAATGCGGGGCGCGGCGGCTAGTGAAACCAGTCCCAAGCACGCCCGGCTTCGAACAAGGCGACGTCTCCCGGATTGAGCAGGTCCGAGTCAGCGCGGTGAAGGGGGCTGAACAACGGGTCCGGGGGAGTCATGCACGTCGCGACAGCCGGCGCGGCGGGGTAGATCGGCCAGACAGGCGGAAGGTTTTCGCCGTGACCGGGGAGGTCCGGGGCGGGATCGAAGAACGGCTCGCCAGTCGCTCCGGGCAGGATATGGGGACCCTCTCCCCCACCCTTGACCGGCGAATCCGGGTCGCCGGACGTCGGCAGCACCAGCGGCGAGTCGATGTCCCACGCCAGCACGCCGAGATCGCTGAACGAGAGTCCGTCCGACCGGCCTTCGAAGGCGCCCGAGGCATACAGGCGGCCAAGATCGATGACCGTGCCATTGCCGAAGTCGAGGACCTCGATGCCGGAAATGTAGTCAGCGCCCTCGGCGCCCTTCACAAGGTATTCGCCCTCGCTGAGCATCAGCAGCCGATACTCACCATTCCAGGCGCCTCTGAGCCAAAGCTTGTCCCAACCCTCGCCCCCATTGATCACGTCGTTGCCGCCGCCGGCATAAATGGTGTCATTGCCCGAGCCGCCATCGAGCACATCATTCTCGTGGGTCCCGTGCAGGATGTCGTTGCCTGCATCCCCGAACAGCGTCGATCCCAGAGCATAGGTCGGTTGCGTCGGGTGGCCCGAGACGACCACATTCAGGGTGTAGGTCTGACCCGGTGGAGGCGGCTCGGACCGCACGGCCGTCCCCGTCATCCCCGAGAAGGCGCTCACCTGGACGTAATAGACGCCCGGCGTCGCGACTGCGTACGTCAGGCAGGAATCGCCGGGGACGCCGCCATCGCCGGTATAGGTCCCGTCATTGTTGCGCGCGAGTTCCACCCCGTTGGCGTCGAAGATCCGGATCACGGAGTCGAAGGTCGCGCCATCAATGTCGAGCCGGACATAGGCGTCGGCGTGAAAGGTGGTGAAGGCGTAATATTCGTTGCCGCCGTGGGTAGCGGCCACGACGCTCGCCCGCGGCACAATGAATGTGTGCGGACCCTCTTCACGGATCTGGTCGAAAGCGTCGTCGAGCGAGACCGCCGTCCCCATCGATCCGTTCGCTTGCTCCCGCGCCTTGACAAGGACTTCGGCGCCGCCGGCCTCCCCGATGCCGCCGACAAGCTCATCGTCCCCGCCGCCGCCGCGGATGATGTCCACGCCCGCGACGCCATAGATGTAGTTGTCGTTCTGATCCCCGGTCAGCCGGTCGGCGAACGGGGAGCCAGTGACGCGCTCGATGCCGCCCACCCGGTCCGTGCCGGTAGCTTCCCCCGTCATCAGCCCGGCCTGCAGGTCGAGCACCACTCCGCTGAGGGCGCCGCCGATGTTGAGCGTGTCGACGCCGTCGCCGCCGAGGATCGTGTCATCGCCCGCGTCGACGGAAAGAAAGTCGTCGCCGGCTCCGCCATCCATGAAATCGTCGCCACGGCCGCCGCCGAGGTAGTCCAGCCCCTCGAGACCATAGATCCGGTCATCGCCGTCAGAGCCGTCGAAGGAATCCGAAAAGCCGGAGCCGCGAACCAGCTCGTCGGTGACGTCTCCCGTCAGCGTCAGACCGCTCAGGACCAGCACCTCAAGGGTCAGGTCGGAGAAGACCAGAAATTCGGCGTTCCGAATTTCCGTCGTTCCCTCCGGCCCGATCACATCCACAATAGCTCCGCCATTCTCCGACACCGTGTAGGCCGAGCGCGCGCCGGAAAACACGACGGTGTCCACGCCGGAGCCCCCGTCGATGCGGTTGGATCCGCCGCCCGGGGTGAACCGATTGTCCGCGCTGTTGCCGTAGAACCGGTCGTCCCCGGCTCCCCCGATTGCATTCTCGATCACCGCGCCGATGGCGATCGAAACATTGCCCGTCAGCCCTCCGACGTTCGAAAACCCGCCCTGCCTCAGATCGATCACCTGGGCGAAGGCATACCCAGAGAAGTCCAGTGTGTCCGTTCCGCCCCCGTCCCAAACGGCGAATACCGGCGCCTGGCCTCCGGCGACCGCCGAGAACCAGGGCCGATCCGCGGTCGAGTTGAAGCCGTAGACGGTGTCGCCGCTCCGAGTTTCGTAGTTCGCCCCGTACAGCCGCTGGGCCGCCGCGATGTCGTCCAGCATGGGCGCGGAGACATATCGGCCTGCCCCGAACTGGGCGCCGGTCGCGACTTCGCTGAAATAGCTCATCACCGTGTACTGGTTGGAGTCCTCATAATAGTCGGCGTGCTCCCGATAGGTGATCTGCACTCCCGGGTCGGCGTCGTAGTCGCCGGGGTGAAGCAGGCCTATGGCGTGACCGATCTCGTGCACCAGAGCCAGATGGCCGTAGCCGCCCACGGTCGGGGCCGCGTTGTACGAGAGAGAGCCGTTGATCCAGACGTCACCGGCGACGGAACTGGAGGCTGTCGAGCCCGGCAGGGCGGCGAAGGCGGCCGCACCGTCCGCGCCGCTGGAGTAGGCGCCGAACAACATCGTCGCATTGTTCGAGTAACCGCCGCCGTCATCCTGCCTGACGAAGGTGATGTTGGCGACATCCGACCAGGCCTGGAGGGCCAGCAGCGTCGCCTCCATCTGCACTCTGGTGAACGGCAAGAATCCCGAGACGCCCTCCGGCAGGGTGACCGGATATCCGCGAAAGGCGAAGGTGACGACAGCGCTCTCGCCCAGAGCGCTCCACGACAGCCCCGCCCGCGTCAGGTGAGTCGCGGCCCCGGAGACGGTCAGGGACGGCGGACCAGAAGGGCCGTCGAAGCCGCGGCGGTCGGCGTTGAGGCTGAGCCACGACGGGAGGGGCGTTTCAAACGCGGGCGCGCTTCCGGCGCGATGAGTCTGTGGCATGGCGGACCTGTGTCGGAGCGTACGGGGCGATGCATAGCACGGCGGGAGCCGGTTAGGCCAAACACGGATCGCGTGCAGGCCAGGCCCTCGGCGCGAGCCTCTCCAAGGGCCGAACGCCCCGCCCGGCGTTCGCCCGCGTCAGCCGGTTCAGTCAGTCTCCGGCGGCGTGTTCGGCGCGAGTTCGGGACGCCGATGCACCATGAGGCGGCAAAGCGCACCGGCGGCGCCCTCCCACGCCTCATCCAGCGGCTCCGCCGGCCGGCGTCTCTCTCAAGGGAGCAGGACGCACGGAATCCGCCGAGCTAACCCGCCCTTAACCGCGATGATTCACCAATCGGCCTTCAAGCTGTACGGGGCCGCGTTTCCATGTCCGATCTGAAGACCGATGTCGTCATGAGGGGCGACTGCATCGAGGTGTTGCGGTCCCTGCCCGACGCCTGCGTCGACATGGTCTTCGCCGACCCGCCCTATAATCTGCAGCTGGGCGGCGATCTGCTGCGGCCGGACAATTCCAAGGTCGACGCGGTCGACGACGACTGGGACAAGTTCGACAGTTTCGCCGCCTATGACGCCTTCACCCGCGAATGGATGACGGAGTGCCGCCGCATCCTGAAGCCCGAGGGCTCGATCTGGGTGATCGGCAGCTATCACAACGTCTTCCGTCTGGGGTCGGCGATCCAGGACCTGGGCTTCTGGGTGCTGAACGACATCATCTGGCGCAAGTCCAACCCGATGCCGAACTTCAAGGGCACCCGGTTCACCAACGCGCATGAGACGCTGATCTGGGCGGCGCGCAGCCGGGACCAGAAGCGCTACACCTTCAACTATGACGCCCTGAAGGCCTTCAACGAGGACGTCCAGATGCGGTCCGACTGGACCTTGGCCCTGTGCACGGGCGAGGAGCGGATCAAGGACGCCGACGGCAAGAAGGCGCATCCGACCCAGAAGCCCGAAGGCCTGCTGCATCGCGTGCTGATGGCCGCGACCCGGCCCGGCGACGTGGTGCTGGACCCCTTCTTCGGCACCGGCACCACCGGGGCGGCGGCCAAGCGGCTGGGCCGCCACTGGATCGGCATCGAACGCGACGAGACCTATGCGAAGGTGGCCGAGAAGCGGATCAAGGCGGTCATCCCGGCCGCGCCCGAGGATCTGGTGGTCATGGGCTCGCGCAAGGCCGAGGTGAAGGTGCCGTTCGGAGCGCTGGTCGAGGCCGGCCTGCTGTCGCCGGGCGACAAGCTTTACTGCCCCCGCGGCGACCGCGAGGCGCGGGTGCGCGCCGACGGTTCGCTGGTGGCGGGCGAACTCAGCGGCTCGATCCACAAGCTCGGCGCCCTGTTCGAGAACGCCCCGGCCTGCAACGGCTGGACCTACTGGCGCTTCAAGACCGACCAGGGCCTGCGCTCGATCGACGCCCTCCGCGCCGAGGTCCGCGCCGGGATGCAGTGACGCAGGCGTCGCCGTCCGGCGCCGTCCTCCTGACCCGGTCCGGGGTTACGAGACCGTAAGTTGACCCGGCATCGCGGTCAGCGCCTCCTCGCGCCGGGAGGACGACTGACATGGACAGGTTCGCACTTTCGCGGCGCGCCTTCGCCGCCCAGGCCGCGGCGCTGGGCGCGGCCCTGGCCTTCGGACCGAGCGCGGCGCGGGCGGCGACCGCCAGAGAGCGCCGGGACCTGTATCCGCACGGCGTCGCCTCGGGCGATCCGCGGGCGGACAGCGTCATCCTGTGGACGCGCCGCGCGCCGGACCAGGGCGTGGCGTCGCATCGCCTGACGGTCGAGGTCGCCGGCGACCCTGGATTTTCGGAGGTGGTCGCGCGCGGCGACGTCGCCGTGACCGCGGCCACCGACTGGACCTGCCGCTTCCTCGCCGCCGGGCTCAGGCCGGCGCGGGAGTACTGGTATCGCTTCGTCGACGAGGCGGGGAACGCCAGCCGCATCGGCCGCACCCTGACGGCGCCGGCGGACGACGACGCCCGGCCGGTGACCTTCGCCTTCGTCAGCTGTCAGGACGTCACCCAGGGCGCGATGAACGCCTGGCGCCGCATGATCCATGAGGATGGGCGCAAGCCCCGCGACGCGCAGCTGGGCTTCGTCCTGCACCTGGGCGACTTCATCTACGAACTGGTCTGGTATCCGGAAGAACGGCCCGGCGGCGTCGAACGAGGCCGACGCCTTCGCGATATCGTGCGCTATCCGACGGGCGAGAAGGTGGAGACCTTCAACATCCCGGCGGACCTGGAGGATTACCGCACGGCCTATCGCGGTTATCTGCTCGACCCGGACCTGCAGGACGCCCGGGCCCGCTGGCCCTTCGTGCCCGTCTGGGACAATCACGAGTTCAACTGGCGCTCCTACCAGAGCCAGCGGATTCTGGGCGGCGAAATCCGCCCCGCGCAGACGCTCAAGGTCGCCGCGAGTCAGGCCTGGTACGAGTATCAGCCGGCGCGGGTCCGCAAGCCCGGAAGCGGGGATGTTTTCGAGGCGCCCGCCGTGCAGGACATGCCTCTGGCCGAACTCGACGCGCGGGGAACGGGGCTGGAGCCCAACAACCTGGCCGCCATCAAGGCGCTGCAGATCCAGAGGGCGTTCCGGTACGGCAGGAACGTCGACATGATCCTGACGGACAACCGTTCATTCGGCTCGCCGGGCGGCACCTACAGCGGTCACCCGGACCTGAAGTTCGGCGGCGCCATTCCCGAGGACATGTACGCGGTTCTCGACCAGGGGCGCGACTATGGCGGGGGCGCCCCGCCGGCCTCCATCCGGGTCGGTGCAGCAGACTTTCCCAATCCGAACATGGACGCGCCGCCGGAGGCCTATCTCGGCCTTGAGCAGATGGCCTGGTTCAAGGACCGGCTGCGCGCCGCCCGGGCGCCGTGGAAGATCTGGGGCCATTCGTTCGGCACGCTGACCGGGCGCACCGATCCTCAGAACCTGTCTCAGGCGTTCGCGGACCGGTGGCCGGCGGGCGCCGGGTACGGGATCATGCAGGGCGGCGGCTACGGGGTCGAACACGCCGAGATCTTCGACATGATCCGCGAGGAAGGAATCACGGGATTCACCGTCGTGGCCGGCGACAAACACGCCTTCTGGGCCGGCTATCCCAGCAAGACCCTGCCGCCCCGGGCGTATGATCCCGTGGGCGTCGAATTCGTGACCGGCTCGATCTCGTCCCAGACATTCGCCGAGGTGCAGCAACTGGGCATGCCCCGGGACCACCCCATGCGGCCCTTCTACATTCATGACAGGCCGGACGGCTCGAGCCAGAGCGCCTTTGGCATGACCTTGATGCACGGCGTCCGGTCCGCCCTCGTCCTGCATGAGACGGGCGATCCCGCCCGGGCGCGCGCCGCGCGCAACCCGGAGCTGGCTCCGCATCTCAGATTCATGGACTTCGCCGGCCACGGCTACGCGACCGTGCGGGCCTCGGCCGACGAACTCGAGACCGAATTCGTCTGCATACCCATTCCGCACGAACGCAGTGACCGGGACGACGGCGGCCCCCTGGTCTACCGGGTGGCCCATCGCGTCGCGCTCTGGGGACCGGGGGCGGCGCCCGAACTCAGGCAGGAAATCCGCGAAGGCGATCCGGGTCTGGCCATCTGAGGCGGTCCGGGTCGGCGCAATGACCGGTAGCCGACATTAAATCCAGCCTAACCCGCCGGTTTTGTGGAAGAAAACCGGCGTTTCCGGAACTTCGGAGGGGCCGGGTCGTTGCTGAGCCGGCGCCCTGAGGGGGCGTCAGGAACCATCGCCATGAAGATCGCCCAGGTTACGCCGCTGTACGAAGCCGTGCCGCCGAAACTGTACGGCGGGACCGAGCGGGTCGTCGCCCACCTCACCGACGCCCTCGTCGATCTGGGCCATGAGGTCACCCTGTTCGCCAGCGCCGACGCCGAAACGCGGGCGCGCCTGATCCCGGTCCGCGACCAGGCCATCCGGCTTGACCCGGCCCCGCTCAAATCCGACCTGGCGGCGCACATGACCCTGCTGTCCGAGGTGCTGAAGCGGGCCGACGACTTCGACGTCATCCATTTCCACACCGACATGGTGCATTTCCCCTTCTTCGCCCGCTGCGCCGACAAGACCCTGACCACCCTGCACGGGCGGCTGGATCTGAAGGACCTGCCGGGGGTCTATGAGCGCTGGCCGCAGTTCGGCCTCGTCTCGATCTCCGACGACCAGCGCCGACCCCTGCCCGGCGCAAGCTGGAAGGCCACCGTCCATCACGGCATGCCCGGCGACCTGTACCGGTTCAGCCCCAAGGCCGCCGGCTATCTGGCCTTCCTCGGCCGCATCTCGCCGGAGAAGCGGCCCGACCGCGCCATCGAGATCGCCACCAAGCTCAACAAGCCGCTGAAGATGGCCGCCAAGGTCGATGCCGCCGACCGGGTCTACTGGGAGACGGTCATCAAGCCGATGATCGACGCCAACCCGCTGGTCGAGTTCGTGGGCGAGATCGGCGACCACCAGAAGTCCGCCTTCCTCGGCGGCGCCGAGGCCCTGCTGTTCCCGATCGACTGGCCCGAGCCGTTCGGCCTGGTGATGATCGAGGCCATGGCCTGCGGGACGCCGGTGGTCGCCTTCCGCTGCGGCTCGACGCCCGAGATCATCGAGGACGGCGCGACCGGCTTTCTCGTCGACACCGTCGAACAGGCGGTGGCCGCCGCGGGCCGCGCCCACCTGCTGGACCGCGAGGCGATCCGCGCCCGGTTCGACCTGCGCTTCTCGGCCACGGCCATGGCGCGCCGCTATCTGGACGTCTACGGCGACCTCCTCGCCAGACGCCCGTTCGCCGAGGCGACGCTTGAAGACGCGGTCGTCCCGCTGCGGCCGTCGGAAGACCGGAGCTTCGCCGCCGGGCTCTGAGCGGCGCCGGATGAACGGGTTATGGCCATCAAGCGTTCGTATTCACGGGCGAGGCTGATCCCGTCTTTGACCGCACCGGACTTTCCATGGACGACGCCTATTCGGTCCAGACCACCGCCGCCGACACCTCCGAGGCCGACGGGCTCGAACGGCTGATGGCGCTGAAGGACGCCGACACCTTCCTGGTGGCCGACGGCTGGGGCGATCTGAAGGGCGGCGCCGACGGCCTGTTCGATCACGACACCCGCCTCCTCTCCCGGTTCGTCATGACCGCCGGACTGGCGCGGCCGTCGCGACTGAGCTCCGGCGTCAGCCAGGACAATGTCTATTTCACCTGCCATTCGACCAACCGGCCCCTGCCGCCGATGGGCGGACGGTCGGCGCCGGCGGGGGTCCTGCACATCGAGCGCCGCCGCTTCGTTCGCGACCGGCGGATGTTCGAACGGGTGCGTATGGTCAATCACGGCGTCGAGGACGTGCTGCTGCCCCTCGCCTTCGATTTCGCCGTCGATTTCGCCGACATCTTCCAGGTCCGGGGCACGCTCCGGAACCACCGCGGGACCGCCGAGGCGCCCAGCCACGACGGCCGGCGCGTGACCTTTCGATACACCGGGCTGGACGGGGTCGCGCGGACCAGCTGCCTGGCCTTCTCCGAGCCGCCGGCCCGGCTCAGCGGCGGCCGGGCCGAGTTCATGTTCAGCCTGCCCAAGGGCCGGCGCTGCGACCTCTACATCGAATGCGGCGCCGACAGCTGCGACGCCCCGGACGAGGCGCGCTACCGGCTCAACGCTGTCCAGGCCAGACTGTCGATGCGGACCCGTCGCCGCCGCGGCGCCTCGCTCAGGGGACCGCGCAGTCCGCGCTTCAACGACTGGCTGGACCAGTCGCGCGCCGACGTGGCCCTGCTGACCACCGACCTGCCGACCGGCCCCTATCCCTATGCCGGGACGCCCTGGTTCTCGACGCCGTTCGGGCGGGACGGGATCATCACCGCCTGGCAGATGCTCTGGCTCGACCCGTCCCTCGCCCGGGGGGTGCTGACCTATCTGGCCATGCGTCAAGCGACCGAGGTCTCGGCCTTCCAGGACTCCGCCCCCGGCAAGATCATGCACGAGACCCGCGGCGGCGAGATGAGCGCTCTCGGCGAGGTGCCGTTCGGCCTCTACTACGGCGGGGTCGACACCACCTGCCTGTTCGTGGCCCTCGCCGGCGCCTACGCCCGGCGCACTGGCGATTTCGATCTGATCCGGCGGCTCTGGCCCAATCTGGTCGCCGCGACCGGCTGGATGAAGGACCACGGCGACTTCAACGGCGACGGCCTGATCAGCTACCAGCGCGGCGCCGAGACCGGCCTGTCCAACCAGGGCTGGAAGGATTCCGAGGACTCCATCTTCCACACCGACGGGCGGTTTCCCAAGGGGCCGATCGCCCTGCTGGAGGTGCAGGGCTACGCCTACGCCGCGTGGCGGGCGATGGCCGATCTCGCCGCCACGCTCGGCGACGACCGTCAGGCTCAGTGGGCGGCCCAGTCGGAACGCGTGCGGGCGCTGGTCGAGGACCGGTTCTGGATGGAGGACGAGGGCTTCTACGCCATCGCCCTCGACGGCGACGGCGAGCAGTGCCGCTCGATCGGATCGAACGCCGGCCATCTGCTGTTCACCGGCCTGCCGTCGGCGGAGCGGGCGAAGCGGGTGTCGAAACGGCTGCTGGGCGCCGAATTCCGCTCGGGCTGGGGCATCCGGACCCTGGCCACCGGCCAGGCCCGGTTCAATCCGATGAGCTATCACAACGGCTCGGTCTGGCCCCACGACACCGCCATGGCCGCCGCCGGCATGGCCCGCTACGGCGAGCGCCGCGCCGTGGCCCTGCTGCTGGGCGAGATCTACGCCTCGGCGACGCATTTCCATCTGCGCCTGCCGGAATTGTTCTGCGGTTTCGAACGGCTGCCGGGCGAGCCGCCCATCGCCTATCCGGTCGCCTGCCTGCCCCAGGCCTGGGCGGCGGGATCCGTCTTCCTGATGCTGCAGTCGGCTTTGGGGGTCAGCGTCGACGCCGTCGCCGGGACGGTGGAAATCCAGGATCCCGTCCTGCCGGCGGGCATCGACCGGCTGAACATCACCAATCTCCGGGTCGGAGAGGGCGTGGTCGACCTGGCGTTCCAGCAGATGGGCAACCACACGGTGGTCATCCCCCTGCGCCGCGACGGCCCGGTCACGGTGCGCACCGTCCGCTAGGCCAGCCCCCGCTCGAGCGCCTTGCGGAACACGGTCGGCAGGGACGCCAGCGCCTCGTCGGGATCGGTCCAGAGGAAGTCGCCCGCCCCCTCGGCGACCCGCACCGCCAGGGTCAGGGAGAAATGGGTGAAGACGTGTTCTATCGCGCCCGCGTCGCGCCAGTGGGCGGCGACCGGCGGCCCGGTCTCGGCCTCGGCCGGTCCGGCCGTCCAGTCCGAGGTCGGCAGGCCCAGCATGCTGCCCAGCAGGCCCCTGTCCGGCCGGCGCGCCAGCGCCACCCGCCCCTGTTCGTCGCGCAGCACCCAGGCCGTGCCGGTCCGGTGCGGCCGGTCGGCCTTTGCGGTCTTGAGCGGCCAGCGCCCGGGATGGCCGGAGGCGAAGGCCGCGCACCACGCTGTCAGCGGACAGGCTTCGCACAGCGGCCCGCCCGGCCGGCAGACGGTGGCGCCGAGATCCATCAGCGCCTGCGCCCAGTCGCCGGGGCGATCGTCGGCGACCAGGGTCGCGGCCAGCCGCCTCAGCTCCGGTTTGGCGGCGGGCAGCGGGGTCTCGACCGCGAACAGACGCGCCATGACCCGCTCGACATTGCCGTCGACCACATTGGCCGGGCGGCCGAAGGCGATGGCGGCGACGGCGGCGGCGGTATAGGCGCCGACCCCCGGCAGGGCCAGCAGTCCGGCCTCGGTGTCCGGGAAGGCCCCGCCGTGGTCCCTCGCCACCGCCCGCGCGCAGGCCAGCAGGTTGCGGGCGCGGGCGTAGTAGCCGAGCCCGGCCCAGGCGGCCATGACCTCGCCGTCGTCGGCCGCGGCGAGATCTTTCACCGTCGGCCAGCGGGTCGTGAAGGCCTGGAAATAGGGCGTGGCGTGGGGCGTGGTGGTCTGCTGCAGCATCACCTCGGACAGCCAGACCCGATAGGGGTCGGGCGCCGCGGCTCCGGGCGCCGCGCGCCAGGCCAGGATCCGCCCATGGGCGTCGTACCAGTCGAGCAGGGCGGCGCGGAGGGCGGGAACGGGAGTGGGGACGGCGGCCATCGCCCGCGCTATAAACCCTAAATGCGCCGCACGCTGCCCACAGACGCCGAGACCCGCGAGATCCTGTCGCGGCGGCGCACCCGTCCGATCCCGCGGCCAGCGCCCCGGGCCGGAAGGGCGCTGCAGGACCTGATCAAGGAGCTGGACGGCAAATTCGGGCGCGGCGCCGCGGCGCTGGAGCCGCGCTGGCGCGAGATCGTCGGCGACCGGCTGGCGCGGGTGACGCGGCCGCAGAAGCTGACCAAGGGGCGCGGCGGCGCCGGGGGCACCCTGGAGCTTCGCGTCGCCGGCCCGGCCGCCCTGCTGGTGCAGCACCAGTCCGAAGACATCCTCGCCCGGGTCAATCTGTTCCTCGGCGCCGGCAGCGTCGACCGGCTCAGGATCGCCCAGGGCCCGGTCAGGCCGCCGTCGGAGATCGCCGCCGCCCCCGCGCGCCGGCCCGCCGCCCAGCCCCTGTCCGCCCATGAGGAGGCCGAACTGAGGACCGCGCTCGACGCCGCGCCCGAGGCCCTGAAGGGACCGCTGGAGCGGCTGGGCCGCGCCGTCCTGGGCGACCCCGAAAAGGGCCGCGACCGTTCAGGAGGCTGAGCGGACCGCCCGCCGGGACAGACCGCTTGACTTATTTCGATGTTTAGCTAAACACTGAGCCATGAACAAGGTTTTCAAGGCTCTCGCCGATCCCACGCGCCGCCGTGTGCTGGAGCTGCTGCGCCAGCGGCCGATGACCGCCGGAGAGCTGAGCGAGCAATTCGCCGTCTCCAGGCCGACCATGTCGGCGCATTTCAATGTCCTGCGCGAAGCCGATCTGATCGACGCGCACAAACAGGGCACGACCATCACCTACCGGCTCAAGCTGTCCGTCCTTGAGGACGCCCTGCTCGGCTTCAGCCAGACCTTCGGCATCGGCAATGTCGCCGCGCCCCGCCCCTCCAAGGGAGACCCATCATGAGCCCCCGGATCACGACGGCGATCACCATCGCCCTGCTGTTTCTCGCCGCCGCCGCCGGCCTGCGCTACGCCGAAGGCGCCGGCCTGATCGGGGCCGACGGCGCCCGCCGGGCCCTGCAGATCCTGATCGGCCTGGGACTGGCCGGCTACGCCAACCTGATGCCCAAACGCATCAGCGGGGCGCCGCGCTCGCCCCTCGTCGAGCGCCGCACCCAGGCCGCCCTGCGGGTCGGCGGCTGGTCCCTGACCCTGGCGGGCCTGACCCAGGCGGGGCTCTGGGCCTTCGCCCCGCTGGCCGTGGCCGACCCCGGCTCGATGATCGCCGTCGCCTCCGCCCTGGTGCTGACCCTCGGCTACGCCCTGTGGGCCTTCACCGCCTGCAGGCGCGTCCCGGACGTCCCGACCGCCCGCTAGACGACCTCAACCGCCTCCGCGTCCGCCTCGTCGGACCCGCCTGCAACGGACCCTGTCGGTCCGCGGCTTTCGCTCGCCCGCACCCCGCCCTCAACGAATGGACCCTGACATGTCGCTTTCCGGCCCTCTCAAGATCGCCGCCGTCCTCGTCGGACTGCTTCTCGCCGCCGCCGCGCCGGCCGCCGCCCTGGCCCAGGACGCCGCCCCGGCCGTCCGCGCCGTTCCCCCGGCCGAAGGGGCGGGTCCGGCCCTGTGGGTCGTGCGCGACGCCGACTCCGTCCTCTATCTCTTCGGGACCATGCACCTGTTGCGGCCGACCACGGCCTGGGGCTCCGACCGGGTCGACCAGGCCTTCGCCGCCGCCTCGCAGCTCATCATCGAGGTCGCCGCCCCCGCGGACCAGAGCGTCCTGCTGCCGATCATCCGCGAACATGGCCTGTCCCCCGAGCGGCCCCTGTCGGGCCTGCTGACGGCGGAGGAACGGACGGCGCTCGACGCCGCCGCCCGCGCCATCGGCTCAAGCGCGGCGAACATGGAGCCGATGCGGCCGTGGCTGGCCGGCGTGACGGTGCAGACCGCCTCCATCCTGCGCGCCGGCTATGCGACCGAGTCCGGCGTCGAGCCGATCCTCAGGGCGCGCGCCGAGGCCGCGGGCATGGCGGTCTCCGGCTTCGAGACCCCGGACGAGCAGATCCGCATGCTGGCCGGCTTCCCGGAAGAGGGGCAACTCGCCTTCCTCCGCCGTTCGCTCGCCGCCTTCGACGCCGCCCAGACGGATGTCGACCGCATGGTCGAGGCCTGGGCGGCCGGCGATGTCGACGCCCTCCAGGCCGTCGCCGTTGACCCGCTGCGCGCCACCCCCGCGCTGTACGACGCGCTGCTGGTGCGCCGGAACACCCGCTGGGCGGACCAGATCCAGACCCTGCTGGAGGGCTCGGGCACGGCCTTCATCGCCGTCGGCGCCATGCATCTGGCCGGCGACGACAGCGTGCAGGCGATCCTGTTCCGTCGCGGCGTCCCGGTCGAGGCCGCGCCCTGACCCTGCGGCCCCCGGGCGCTGCAGAAGCGAGGCCGCTGGCGCGGCGGAACATCTTTGGCTAGATCGACAGTTCGACGATAAACTGCCCGCCACAGCCACGACGATCGTTACCGCCCCCAGCGCGCGCATTTCCGGGGAATCGCGCGATGCTCTCCAGAATCCCGCCCACCAGTTGAGGACGACCCCATGAGCGCCCAGACCAAATACGCCGCCATGAGCCGCCGCGCGGCGATGACCGCCGCAGCCATGGCCGCCATGGCGACCCTGGCCGGCTGCAACGGCGGCGGCACGCCGACCGCCGCCGAGGGCGACATGGCCCTGGGCGCCGCCGAGGGCGCCAAGGTCACGGTGATCGAATACGCCTCGGTCACCTGCCCGCACTGCGCCACCTGGCAGGAGCAGACCTGGCCGGCGTTCAAGGCTGCCTATGTCGACACCAACAAGGTCCGCTACGTCTTCCGCGAACTGCCGACCCCGCCGGCCAACGTCGCCGTCGCCGGCTTCATGATCGCCCGCTGCGCCGGCGAGGACAAATATTTCGACGTGATCCACGGCATCATGGCCAGCCAGGGCGAATGGCGCGCCGGCGTGAATCCGCGCGACACCCTGTTCCGCATCGGCAACGGCGCCGGTCTGAACAACGACCAGATCGACGCCTGCATCACCGATCCGGCCAATCTGAAGGCCTCCGAGGAGCGCTCGGAAGCGGCCATGAAGGCCGGCGTCAACTCGACGCCCGCCTTCTTCGTCAACGGCGTCGAGGTCGTCACCCCCGGCGGCGAAGGCGCCTCCATGGCCGATCTGTCGCGGGCCATCGAGGCCGAACTGGCCAAGGGCTGATCGCAGCGGTGGCCGGGCGGCGATCCTTCCTGATCCTGGCGCTGGCCCTGCTGGCGCCGATCATCGCGACCTCGGGCGCGGGGTCGGCGCCGGCTGTCGCGCGCGAGGCCCTGGCCCCGGTCACCGCGGCCGATCGCAGCATCGGCCGCGCCGACGCCCCGGTGACGGTGGTCGAATACGCCTCCTTCGCCTGCAACCACTGCGCCGACTGGCACCGGTTCGTCTATCCGGGCTTCAAGGCGCGCTTCATCGACACCGGCCAGGTCCGGTTCGTGTTCCGCAACCTGCCGACCCTGCCGGAGGAAATGTCCCTGCCCGGGGCGGCCCTGGCCCGCTGCGCCGCGCCGGAGCGCTTCTTCGACGTCGCCTCGGCCCTGATGCTCGGGCAGGACGCGGTCTTCCGGGGCGGCACGCGCGAGGCCTGGTACGCACCGGCGATCGCCGTCAGCGGTCGCACCCAGGCCCAGATCGAGGCCTGCGTCGCGACCCCGGCGACCCTGGAGGCCATCAACCGCGACGTCGACAGCGCGAACACGGCCGGCGCCAACACCACCCCGGCCTTCTTCGTCAACGGCCGCCGGGTGACGGACCGCTCGCTGGGCGGGCTGGAGGTCGCGATCCGGGCGGCCGCTTCAGGCCAGTGACCGCGTAGGGACCATGCAGTTCCAGCGCCTCCGGCTCGTCGGCTTCAAGTCCTTCGTCGATCCCGCCGAGGTGCATATCGAGCCGGGCCTGACCGGCGTGGTCGGCCCCAATGGCTGCGGCAAGTCCAATGTGCTGGAGGGCCTGCGCTGGGTCATGGGCGCCAACTCCGCCAAGGCCATGCGCGGCCAGGGCATGGACGACGTCATCTTCGCCGGCGCCGCCGACCGCCCGCCGCGCAACCACGCCGAAGTCCAGCTGACCATCGACAACGCCCAGCGCCGGGCGCCCCAGCCCTTCACCGACAGTCCCCTGCTGGAGGTGTCGCGCCGCATCGACCGCGGCCAGGGCTCGACCTATCGCATCAACGGCAAGGAGGTGCGGGCGCGGGACGTGCAACTGCTGTTCGCCGACGCCTCGACCGGCGCGAACAGCCCGGCCCTCGTTCGTCAGGGCCAGATCAGCGAGCTGATCGCCGCCAAGCCGCAGAACCGCCGCCGCATCCTTGAGGAAGCCGGCGGGGTGGCCGGCCTGCACACGCGCAGGCACGAGGCCGAGCTGCGGCTGAAGGCGGCGGAGGCCAACCTCGACCGTCTGGACGACATCGGCCGCGAACTGGAGACGGCGCTGACCCGGCTGAGGCGCGAGGCGCGCCAGGCCGAGCGGTACAAGAAGATCTCGGCCGAGATCCGGGCCCTGCAGGCGGCGCTGCTGTTCGTGCGCTGGAACGATGCGCGCGTGGCCGCCGAGGCCGCCGCGCAGGAGCTGGCCGACGCCGACCGGGCGGTGGGCGAGGCGACCGCCGCCTCCAGCCGGGCCCAGACCGCCGCCCTGACGGCCCAGGAGGCGCTGAAGCCGGCGCGCGAGGAGGACGCCGTCGCCGGCGCCCTGCTGCACCGCGCCAGCCTTGAACGCGACCGGCTCGACACGGCCGAACAGGCCGCCCGCGCCGAGGTCGACCGCCTGACGGCCGAGGCCGCCCGCATCGCCGCCGACATCGAGCGCGAAACGGCCATGGCCGGGGACGCGGAGGGCGAACTGGCCCGGCTGGGCGCGGCGCTGGAGACCCTGACTGCCGAGATCGCCGGCGCCCCGACGCGCGGGCCGGAGCTGGAAGCCGCCCTCGCCGCCGCCGAGGACGCCCGCAAGGCCGCCGACGCCGAGGTCGAGCGCGTCGCCGGCGCCGCCGCCTCGGTCGAGGCCCGGGTAAACGCCGAGACCGCCCGCAAGCGCGACGCCGAGGCCCGCGTCGCCCGGGCGGAGGCGCAGCTGGCTTCGGCCCAGTCCGAACGCGCGGCGCTGGGCCCGCTGGAAACGCCCGAGATCGAGGCCGCGAAGACGGCGCTGGAGGCGGCCCAGGCCGAGCTGGCGGCAGCCCGCGCGGCGGTCGAGGCGGCCGAGGCGGAACGCGGCGACCGCGCCCGCGCCGAGGCCGAGGCGCGCACGGCGGCCCGCGCGGCCGAGGACCGTCTGGGACGCTTGCAGACGGAGGCGCGCGGCCTCGCCCAGCTGCTGGTCCACGGCAAGCGCGAACACGCCCCGGCGCTGGACAGCGTCGAGGCCGGCAAGGGCTATGAGGCGGCGCTGGCCGCGGCGCTGGGCGACGATCTGGACGCGGCGCTCGACAAGAAGGCCGCCGCCTACTGGGCCGGCGCCGAGGTCCCCGCCCCCGTCTGGCCGACCGGCGTCGAGCCGCTGGCCGACCATGTCTCGGCCCCGGACCAGCTGAAGGCCCGTCTCGCCCTGTGCGGCCTGGCCCCGGCCAGCGAGATCGAACGGCTGGCCAAAGGCCTGCCCGTCGGCGCCCGTCTGGTCACCGTCGCCGGCGACCTGTGGCGCTGGGACGGCTTCGTCCAGCGCGCCGAGGCCCCGCGCCCGGCGGCGGTGCGGCTGGCCCAGCGCACCCGGCTGTCAGAGCTGGAAGCCGAGATCGACTCCGGCAAGCCGGCGCTGGAGGTCGCCCAGGCCGCGCTGAAGGCCGCCACTGAAGCCTTCCGCGCCGCCGAGGAAGCCGTGAAGACCGCCCGCGCCGCGCCCTTCCCGCTCGACAAGGCCGTCACCGCCGCCCGCGACCGGGTCGAGAGCCTCGGCCGCGACCAGGCGCGCAAGGAGGCCCGGGCCCAGGCGCTGGACGAAACCCTGACCCGGCTGGCCGCCGAGGTCGAGGCGGCGCAGGCGGCGCTGGCCGAGGCGCAAGGGAGCGAGGCCCCGTCCGAGACGCTGGACAGCCTGCGCGCCGAACTGGCGGCGGCGCGGACGGCGGCGGACGCGGCGCGCGGCGCGGCGGCGACGGCGCGGGTCGAGCGCGACGCCGAGGCGCGCGAGGTCGCGGGGCGTCAGGCGCGGCTGGACGGTCTGACCCGTGAACGCGACGGCTGGGCCGCCCGGGCGAAGGACGCCACGGCGCGGATCGCGGCGCTCGAAAAGGATGCGGAGAAGACGGCGGCCCGGCTGAAGGCGGCCTCGGCGGCCCCTGAACAGCTGGCGACGCAGCGCTCCTCCCTGCTCGACGCCCTGACCGTCGCCGAGACCCGCCGCAAGGCCGCCGGCGACGCTCTCGCCGTGGCCGAGGGGGCGGCGACCGAGGCCGACCGGGCCGCGCGGGCGGCCGAGGCGACGGCGTCGTCGGCGCGCGAGGCGCGGGCCGGTCTGGCGGCGCGGGCCGAGGCCGCGGCCGAGAAGCTGGCCGAGACCGAGAGCAACCTGCGCGAAACGGCGCAGATGTCGCCCGAGGAGCTCGGTCAGAAGCTGACCGACGACGCCATCGCCCGCCCGCCCGACGCCGCCGGGGCCGAAAGCCTGCTGTACGGCCTGGAGCGCGAGCGCGAGGCCCTCGGCGCGGTCAACCTGCTGGCCGAAGAAGAGGCCATCGAATACGGCGACCGGCTGCAGACCATGAAGGTGGAGCGGTCGGACCTGACCAGCGCCATCGCCAAGCTGCGCGACGGCATCGACGAGCTGAACGCCGAGGGCCGCGAGCGGCTGGTGGCGGCGTTCGACGTCATCAACGACAATTTCAAGAGCCTGTTCGAAGCCCTGTTCGGCGGCGGCCAGGCCGAGCTGAAACTGGTCGAGAGCGACGATCCGCTCGAGGCGGGGCTGGAGATCTACGCCTGCCCGCCCGGCAAGCGGCTGGCGGTGATGAGCCTGATGTCCGGGGGCGAGCAGGCCCTGACGGCGGCGGCCCTGATCTTCGCCGTCTTCCTCGCCAATCCGGCCCCGGTCTGCGTGCTGGACGAGGTCGACGCCCCGCTGGACGACGCCAACGTCGACCGCTTCTGCCGCATGCTCGACGAGATGCGGAAGCGGACCGACACCCGCTTCATCGTCATCACCCACAACCCGGTGACCATGAGCCGGATGGACCGCCTTTACGGCGTGACCATGCCGGAACGGGGGGTTTCGCAGCTGGTCAGCGTGGACCTGAGCCAGGCGGAAGAGATCGTGGCGGCCTAGCGCGAGCCCAGCACTTCCGTCCGCACGAACCACCCGAAGATCGCCGGCCCCTCGATCACATAGCGGCGGAACATCCGCCGCGGCTGGCTCAGCAACCGGTGCAACCATTCCAGCGACAGCCGCTGGAAGATGCGCGGCGCCCTTTGCTGGCGGCCGGTCAGGAAGTCCACCGAGGCGCCGACGCACAGCGTCACCCCCGTCTTGCGGCCGCAGGCGCGCAGGGCGTGGGCGAACAGCTCCTGTTTGGGGAAGGAGACGCAGGCCAGCAGCACGTCCCACTCGGCCCCGGCGGCGTGGCCGACGGCGGCCCGCCAGCCCAGCGTGCCGGGAACCAGCATCGGCGCCTCGAGGTATTTCAGCCTCTGGCGCGGATAGCGGGCGGCGAGGTCGTTGAACGCGGCGCGGTCGGGGCCGAAGACCGCGATGGTCAGGCCTTCCGCGGCCGGCGAGGCCAGCAGGTCCGCGGTCATGTCCGAGCCCGGATAGACCGGCAGGGTCACGCCGCGCAGCCGCGCCAGATGGCTGAGGATCCGGCTGTCGCAGACCTTGAGAGCGGCGCCTTCATAGACGTCGCGCCCGACGCGGCCGTCCATCAGCTTGACCACGTGATCGACATTGGGCGTGACCACATAGCCATAGCCGCCGCGCGCCATCTCAAGCACCCGGGCCAGCGTCTGCGGCCGGTCGCCATCGGCGAAATCGAGGGTCATGAAGCGCGCCATGAACCCATCCTGGACCCGGCGCGGTCAACGCCCGGTTACGAAGGCGGAAGAATTCCGCCCTCGCCGGGCCGGTCCATGGCGACCCGGTCCCGGGGCAGGGCCTCGGGGCATTCGTCGCGCATGAAGGCCAGCATCTTCTCGCGGATCTCGCAGCGCAGGTCGAAGGCGGTCGGGGCGTTGCGGGCGCTGGCCAGGCAGCGGACCTGGGCCGTGCGTTCGGTGATCTCGACCACCTGCAGGCTGATCACATCGCCGTCCCAGAACAGGCTGGCGCGGCAGATCCGCTCCAGCTCGGCCCGCAGCCGCTCCATCGGCGCTTCATAGTCGACGTACAGGAAGGCCGAGCCGATCAGCCGCGCCGATTCCCGGGTCCAGTTCTGGAAGGGCTTGTTGATGAAATAGCTGAGCGGCAGGACCAGCCGCCGCCAGTCCCACAGCTTGACCACCACATAGGTCGAGGTGATCTCCTCGATCGTCCCCCATTCGCCCTCGACGACGACGGCGTCGTCCAGCCGGATCGGCTGGGCCGTGGCGATCTGGATGCCGGCGATCATATTGGTCAGGAACGGCTGCAGGGCGAGGCCGGCGATCAGGCCCACCACCCCCGCCGAGGCCAGCAGCGAAAGCCCCCACTGACGCACCGCCGAAATTGTCAGCAGGGCGAGGCCAAGGGTGACGATGCCGATCAGCAGGGCCGCCACCCGCTGCAGGATGCGGGCCTGGGTCACATGTTTGCGGGCGACCAGGTTGTCCTCGGTCTCCATGTTGAAGCGGCGCAGATAGACCACCGCCCACATGTCCGAGGCCCCGATCAGCATCCAGCCCATGGTCAGGATGAAGACGAACAGCAGGGTCTGGCGGATCAGCAGCGACGGTTCCGGATCCAGCGGCGAGACGGTGACCGCCAGGGCCATGGCGGCGATCATCACCGCGATCCGCACCTTCAGCCGCGCCCGACCGACGGTGCCGCGCCAGAAGACGTCCCGCTTGCGCACGGCCAGTTTCAGCAGGGCGAAAACCAGCTGGTTGGCGGCCCAGCCGATGAACAGAAAGCCCACCACGATGACGGTGATCACCGCCCATTCGGGCAGCCAGTAGAACTCCTGCCAGAGGCGGAAAATCTCTCGGGACAGGTCCGTGACGAAGGCGGGCATTCAGACCCTATAGGCCCTTACCGCCTCAGGCGGGAGGGTTCCGCCCCGCCGCCGCGGCCTCGACCATGTCGGCCAGCTTCGCCGTCGCGTCCGGCAGGGCGGCCGATTTCGCACCCGCGCTCATCGCCGTCAGCCGCGCCGGATCGGACAGCATCGCCTGCAGGACCGCCGTCAGACGCTCCGCCGTCGCCTCGTCCTCTGGCGCCACCTCGGCCCCGCCGGCCTCGGCCAGGCTGGCGGCGTTGAAGCGCTGGTGGTCGTCCATGGCGATCTTCAGCGGGATCAGCAGCGACGGCAGGCCGGCCACGGCCAGTTCCGAACAGGTCGAGGCCCCGGCCCGGCCGATGACCAGATGCGTCGTCGCCAGCCGCCGGGCCATGTCGCCGAAGAAGGGCGCCACCTCGGCCTCGATCCCCGCGCCGGCATAGATCGCCCGCGCGGTCTCCAGCATCTCGGGCCGCGACTGCTGCTGCACCCGCAGCTGCTTGCGCAGCGGCGCCGGCAGGGCGGCGAAGGCCTGGGGCACGGCCTCGGACAGGATGCGCGCGCCCTGGCTGCCGCCGGTGACCAGCACCTGGATCGGCCCGCGCGCGGTCGGGGCGGCGTACGGGCGGTCGAACAGGGCGCGGATGTCGGGCCGCACCGGATTGCCGATCAGGCTGACCCGCGCGCCGACGCCATGCGGGACCAGCAGCAGGTTCGGAAACGACGCCGCGACGGCGCCGACATAGGGCGACAGCCAGCGGTTGGTCCGCCCCAGCACAGAATTCTGCTCGTGCACCAGGGTCGGCCGCCCCTGGCTCAGCGCCGCCAGCAGGGCGGGGGCGGAAGGGTAGCCGCCGAAGCCGACCACCACCGCCGCATCCAGCCGTTTCAGCGCCGACCGCGCCTTGAACAGGCCGCGTGCAATGGCGACGCCCGCCTTGGCCATGCCGACCGGTCCGCGACCGGTGGCGGCGTCCAGCGCGATCCTTTCCTCGGCCGGAAAGGCCTGGGCATAGGCCTCGCCGCGATGATCGGTGGCCAGCACGATGCGCCAGCCCCGCGCCTGGAGTTCGCGCGCCAGCGCCTCGGCCGGGAACATATGCCCGCCGGTGCCCCCGGCGGCGACGACGCAGACCCGTGCGGTCATGGCAGGATCCGCCCGCGATCCGGCAGGCTGGTCCCCGGCTCATAGGCGCCCGGCCGACGGCGGGTCAGGGCAAGGGCCAGGCCCATGGTCAGCCCCATGGCCAGCATCGACGAGCCGCCATAGCTGATGAAGGGCAGGGTCATCCCCTTGGTCGGGATCAGGTTCAGGTTCACCGCGATATTGATGCAGGCCTGCAGGCCGATCAGCATGAACAGCCCCGCCGCCGCCGTCTGTTCGAACGGATCGGTCAGCTTCATCGCCCGGCGCATGCCGCGCACCACGATGAAGGCGTAGAGGGCGATCATGGCCAGCGACAGGACCAGGCCGAACTCCTCGGCGCCGACCGAATAGATGAAGTCGGTGTGCAGGTCGGGGACGTGGCGTTTCATCACCCCCTCGCCGACCCCGCGCCCGACCAGGCCGCCGGCGCGGATGGCCTCCGAGGCGCGGTCGATCTGGTGGGTGTCGGCGGTCTCGGGCGAGAAGAAGCGGCTCAGACGGTCGCGCATGTGGCTGAAGGCGAAATACAGGCCGACCACGCCGCCGGCGCCCGCCGCCGCCAGGGCCGCGACCCATTTCAGCGGCACCCCGGCCATGAAGAAGACGGCCATGAAGGTGGTGGTGATCAGCAGGGTCTGGCCGATGTCGGGCTGGATCAGCAGCAGGCCGACGGTCAGGGCCCAGGTCCCGAAGGCGATCGAGACGCCCGGCACCCCCTGCCCCTTCTGCGCCTCCGAGAACATCCAGGCGGCGAAGACGATCAGGCCGGGCTTGGCGAATTCGGACGGCTGCAGGCTGAAGGGGCCCAGGTTGATCCAGCGCGCCGCCCCCTTCACCTCGTCGCCGATGAACGGCAGGGCCATCATGGTCAGGATGGCGCCCAGCAGCGCCAGCAGGGCGATCCGGCGCACCCCGCGCGGCGACAGCAGGGAGGCCAGCAGCATGGCCGTCGTCCCGCCCGAGGCCCAGACGATCATCCGCCACGAATAGTGGAAGGGATCCGAGATCGATTCATCGGCCAGGATGGCCGCCGGGCTGGAGGCGAAACTCAGCGCCACGCCGAGCGCGATCAGGGTCAGGGCCGCGGCCAGCAGGCCACGGTCGACCGTCCAGAACCACTTCGCAATGGGGCTCTGGTCGTTGCGCGAAAAGGCGGGGCTGTAGTTGTGGGCGGTCATGGTTCGCTAACCATGAACCGAAGGCGTAGCCCCGAGGTTAAGGACGGCGGCGCGGAACGCCTCGCCCCGGGCCTCGAAGTCCGGATACTGGTCGAAACTGGCGGCGGCGGGGCTGAGCAGCACGACCTCCTCGCGCCCGGTGGCGGCGGCGGCTTCGGCGGCGGCCTTGACGGCCGAGGCCATGTCGCCGCTGATCCGGTGCGGGGTGTCGCCCAGCCGCGCCGCAAACGGCCCGGCCGCCTCGCCGATCAGAAAGGCCTCGACCACCCGCGGGAACAGGTCCTCCAGATCGTCGATGCCGCCCGCCTTGGCCCGCCCGCCGGCGATCCAGAAACTGCGCTCATAGGACGACAGGGCCTGTCGCGCGGCGTCGGCGTTGGTGGCCTTGGAGTCGTTGATGAAGCGGACGCGGCCGAGGCGGCCGACCTCCTCCATGCGATGGGCGAGGCCGGGGAAGGTCATGAGGCCCTGGACGGCGGCGTCGTGCGGGACGCCGAGCGCCCGGGCGGCGGCGTAGGCGAAGGCGGCGTTCTGGGCGTTGTGGCGGCCGGGGAGCGAGCGGGCGGCCAAGAGATCGATGGTCTCGCCAGCGGCTGTCAGCCGCCCGTCCGAGGCGCCGATGTCCGCGGGCGCTCCGCTCGTCGAGACGGTCCGGGCGTCGGCCATGCCGGCGGCGATGCGCCGGCCCCATTCCTCATCCACGCCGACCAACGACAGGCCCGCATGAGCGAAAATCCGCGCCTTCGCCGCGACATACCCCTCCATCCCGCCGTGCCGGTCCAAATGGTCCGGGCTGATGTTGGTGAGGATCGCCACGTCCGGCGCGAAGCTCGTCGTCAGGTCCAGCTGATAGCTCGACACCTCGATCACATAGACCGCATCCCGCGTCAGCGCCGGCAGGGCCAGCACGCCGATGCCGATGTTGCCGCCGACGTGGACGGTCATCCCCGCCTGTTTCAGGACCCAGCCGATCAGGGCCGTGGTGGTCGACTTGCCGTTGGTGCCGGTGATGGCCACCACCTTCGGACGCTCCGCCTCCGGCAGGGCCGCGATCGCCCGGGCGAACAGCTCGATGTCGCCGATCACCTCGACGCCAGCCGCCTTCGCCTTGCCCACCGTCCAGTGCGGCTTTGGATGGGTCAGGGGCGCGCCCGGCGACAGGACCAGCGCGGCGAACCCCGACCAGTCGGCCGACGTCAGGTCCTCGACCGCGAACCCCTCAGCCTCGGCCTGCATCCGGCTGGAGACGCTGTCGTCCCACAGCACCGGCAGGGCCCCGCCGGCCTTGAGCGCGCGCGCCGCCGTCAGCCCCGACCGTCCCAGGCCGAAGACCGCGACGCGCCGCCCTTCAAAGCCGGGGACCGGGATCATGGCTCTATCGCAGCTTCAACGTCGCCAGCCCCAGCAGGGCCAGCATGGCGGCGACGATCCAGAAGCGGATCACCACCGTCGACTCCGGCCAGCCCATCTTCTCGAAGTGGTGGTGGATCGGGGCCATCAGGAAGATGCGCTTCTTCGTGGCCTTGAAATAGGCGACCTGGATCATGACCGAGGCCGCCTCGATGACGAACAGGCCGCCGACGATGCCCAGCACCAGCTCGTGCTTGGTGGCCACGGCGATGGCGCCGAGCGCGCCGCCGAGGGCCAGCGAACCGGTGTCGCCCATGAAGATCTTGGCCGGCGGGGCGTTGTACCAGAGGAAGCCCGTGCCCCCGCCGATGATGGCGGCGCAGAAGATGGCCAGCTCGCCGGAGCCCGGCACATGGTGGACGCCCAGATAGTCCGAGAAGATGAAGTTGCCGACGAGGTAGCTGATGATGCCGAAAGCGCCCGCCGCCATCATCACCGGCACGATGGCTAGGCCGTCCAGCCCGTCGGTCAGGTTCACCGCATTGGAGAAGCCCACCATGGTGAAGGCGGCGAACAGGACATAGAACCAGCCGACATTGAGCAGCACCGCCTTGAAGAAGGGGAAGGCGATCGAGGTCTCAAGGTTGGGCGTGGTCGGCGAGGCCGTCATCCACAGCACCGTCAGCACCCCGGCGACGACCGAGACGACCACCTGGGCCAGCAGCTTCTGTTTCGAGGTCAGCCCGGCCGAGGTCTGTTTCGACACCTTGGCGTAGTCGTCGATGAAGCCCAGCAGGCCGAAGGCCGCCGTCACGCCCGAGACGATCCAGATATAGGGGTTGGTCAGGTCGCCCCACAGGAAGACCGCCACCGCGATCCCGGCCAGGATCATCAGCCCGCCCATGGTCGGGGTGCCGACCTTGGACAGGTGCGAGACCGGGCCGTCCGAGCGGATCGGCTGGCCCTTGCCCTGTTTGACCCGCATCCAGGCGATGAAACGGCTGCCCATGGCGACCGCGACGATCATGGCTGTGGCCATGGCCAGCGCCACCCGCACCGTCTGGTACTGGACCAGATTGAGCAGCGGATAGTCCTGCGCGATGTCGGCGTAGTGGAGATAGAGCAGATAGAACATCAGGCGGCCCCTCCCAGAGCAGCAAGAGCTTTGGCGACCAGCGACGCCTTCGAACCGTTGGAACCCTTGACCATGACGATATCGCCCTTGCCGACCAGCATGGCGGCCTCGGCGGCCAGTTCGGCGGCGGTCTCGCGCCACAGGCCCTGACGCGAGCCCGGTAGATCGTCATAGAGCCGCTTCATCTCCGGCCCCGCGGCGTGGACCAGATCGAGGCCCGCGGCGTCGATCGGGCCGGCCAGGCCTTCATGCAGCGCCTCGGACTGGTCGCCCAGCTCCAGCATGTCGGTCAGCACCACCACCCGACGGCCGCCGGCGGACGGCTGCCGCGCCCCGAGGCTGCGGAAGCCAGCCGCCATCGACAGCGGATTGGCGTTGTAGCTCTCGTCGATCAGGGTGAAGTCGCCGCCCGGCGCATGGACCGTCATCGTCTGTCCCCGGCCCGCCAGCGGCTGGAACTCCGACAGGGCGGCCAGGGCGGTGTCGAGCGACACATCGAGCGCGTCGAGCATCAGCAGGACGCAGAGACTGTTCAGCCCCCAGTGGAAGCCGGACTGGGCCAGCTGGAAATCGATGGGGCGGCCGAACAGTTCGGCCCGGACGCGCGCGCCCGTTTCGTGCGGCTGGAAGTCGATCAGCCGGGCGTCGCAGCCCGCCCCTGATCCAAAGGTCGCGATCCGCCCCCCGGCGCGGCGCGCGCCCGCTTCCAGCACGGCGGCGAAGGCCACATCGGCGTTGAACACCGCGACGCCGTCCTCGGCCAGGCCCTCGAAGATCGCCGCCTTCTCCGCCGCCACCCCCGCCTCGCCGTCGGCGAAGGCCTCGATATGCACCGGACCGACGGTGGTGACGCAGGCCGCATGCGGCCGCACCATCCTCGACAGGGGCGCGATCTCGCCGGGCGCATTCATGCCGATCTCGAACACGGCCCGCTCGGTCGTGCGCGGCATCCGCGCCAGGGTCAGCGGGACGCCGATGTGATTGTTGTAGCTCTTGATCGAGGCGTGGGACGGACCGGCGAGGTCCAGCCCGGCCTTGATCGCCTGGGTCACGCTGGTCTTGCCGACCGAGCCGGTCACGGCCCCGCGCCGCGCCGACGTCCGGTCGCGGGCCGCCATGCCGAGCGCCTCGAGGCCGCGCAGGGTGTCGGACACGATCACCGAAGGGCCGCCGTCGACCGCATGTTCGGCGAGGGCTCCGGTCGCCCCGGCCGCGAAGGCGGCGGCGGCGAAGTCATGGCCGTCCCGCGCGCCCTTCAGCGCCAGGAACAGATCGCCCGGGGCGATCTCGCGGCTGTTGTAGGTCAGACCCGTCGCCTCGAAGGCAGGGCCTGCCAGCGTCCCCCCGGTGGCGGCGACGATCTCGGCGGAGGTCCAGAGCGGTGTTTCAGGCATGGAGGCGGAGGGCTTCGGCGGCTTCGGTGGCGTCGTCGAACGGATGGGTGGCCCCGCCGACGATCTGTCCCTGCTCATGCCCTTTTCCGGCGATGATCACCACATCTCCGTCGCCCATCATTTCGATCGCCTCGCGGATGGCGACGCGGCGGTCGCCGATCTCCTGCGCGGCCGGGCAGCCCTTCCGGACCGCCTTGCGGATCACGGCGGGGTCCTCGGAGCGGGGATTGTCGTCGGTGACGATGGCCACGTCCGCCAGCCGCCCGGCGATCTCGCCCATCATCGGCCGCTTGGCCCTGTCGCGGTCGCCGCCGGCGCCGAACACCACGATCAGCCGCCCCGTCGCATGCGGGCGCAGGGCCTTGAGCACCGTCTCCAGCCCGTCGGGCGTATGGGCGTAGTCGACATAGACCTCGCCGCGTCCGCTTCCGGGAATGCGCTGCAGCCGCCCAGGCGCGCCGGTGATCGTCTCCAGCGCGGCCAGCACCCGTGCGGGCGTCTCGCCGGCGGCGATACACAGGCCGGCGGCGACGAGGGCGTTGGAGGCCTGGAAGGCCCCGGCCAGCGGCAGCAGCACCTCATGCAGGTCCCCGCGCACGTCGAGGGTCAGGCGCTGGCCCTCGGGCACGGCCCGGCGGGCGATCAGCGCCAGGTCCCGGCCGCGCTCGCCCACGGCCATGACGCCCAGCCCCGACATGATCGAGGCCGCCGCGAAGCTGGAATAGGCGTCCGAGTCGGCGTTCAGCACGGCCGTGCGGCCGCGCGGCAGCAGGGTGTCGAACAGGCGCAGCTTGGCGTCGCGATAGGCCGCCATGTCGCCGTGATAGTCGAGATGGTCCTGGCTCAGATTGGTGAAGGCCGCCGCCTGCAGGGTGACCCCGTCCAGCCGGCGCTGGTCGATGCCGTGCGACGAGGCCTCCAGCGCCAGATGGGTGACGCCGCTTTCGGCCAGGTCGGCCAGCATCCGGGCGGCGTCGGCGGCGTCGGGGCTGGTCAGGCCGGGTCCTGTCAACTCGCGGTTAACGTTACCGTTTTGCGCCAAAACCCCGAGGGTGCCCATGCTCGCTGCGTGCAGGCCGAGCGACGCCCAGATCTGGCGGCAGAAGGCCGCGACCGAGGTCTTGCCGTTGGTGCCGGTGACGGCGACGCAGGTCGCCGGCTGGGATCCGTAGAAGCCCCGCGCGGCGATGGCGTAGGCGCGGCGCACGTCGCCCGAGGTGACCAGCAGCGGGGCCAGGCGCGCATCGGTGTCCGCCGGCGCGAGGATGGCGGCGGCGCCCTGCGACAGGGCCTGGGGGATGAAGGCGCGGCCGTCGGCGGCGTTGCCCGGCAGGGCCACGAACAGCGACCCCGGCGCGACCTTGCGGCTGTCGGCCGTGACGCCGGTGATCATCGGATCGGCGGCCACGTCGCGCCGGAGCAGTTCCGACAGCTTGATCGGGGCGGGCCGGGTCGCGCTCATCGGCCGTCGCCTTCCAGGTCCTCGAAGGCCGGGATGCGATCGCCCAGGGCGGTGCGATAGGGGTCGGCGCGGCGCGCGACGCCGAGGAAACCCGCGATGCGGTCGGCGATGCGTCCCACCGCCGGGGCGGCGACGAAGCCGCCGGTGCGCGGATAGGTCTGGGGCTCGTCGATCAGCACCAGGATCTGGTAGCGGCGGGCGTTGACCGGGCCGTCGGCGGGGAAGACGGCGGCGAAGGTGCCGACCGCATGGGCCGTGCTGTAGCGGCCGTTGACCGACTTGTTGGCCGAGCCGGTCTTGCCGCCGACGCGCAGGCCCGGCGCCTCGGCCCGCCCGCCCGAACCGCGCACCACATTGCGGCGCAGCAGGTCGAGCATGACCCGCGAGGTCTCCGGCGAGACCACCTGGCGCACCGGCGCATTCGGCAAACCGCCCTTGCGCAGGGTCAGCGGGATGTAGCGTCCGCCGTTGGTCAGCGCGGCCATGGCCGCCGCAACCTGCAGCGGAGTGACCGAGACGCCATAGCCGAACGACAGCGAGGCCAGGGTCGAGTCCGACCAGTCGCGGGGCGTGATGGGATTTTCCGACGGGAATTCGAACGGGGCCTCGTCCAGCAGGCCGAAGCGGCCGAAATAGTCGCGCATCACCCGCGGGCCCATCTGGGTCGCCAGCAGGGAGGTGCCGATGTTGGACGAGTGCAGATACACCTCCTCCAGCGTCATCACCTTGTTCTGGGCGTGGAAGTCGGTGATCCGCCGGCTGCCGATCTGCAGCGCCTCCGAGGCGTCCAGCAGGGTGTTCATGTCGGCCCGGCCGGTGTCGATGGCGGCGGCGACGGTGAAGGTCTTGAACACCGAGCCCATCTCATAGGTGGCGGCGGCAGCCAGGTTGCGCGAGTTGGACGCCGGCCAGCTGGCCATGCCCAGGACCTCGCCGGTCTGCACGTCGGTGATGATGCCGACGGCGCCCTTGGCCTGGGTCGCCTCGGCGGCGGCGGCCAGTTCATTCTCCAGCACGCCCTGGACGCGCAGGTCGATGGAGATCTGGAAGCTCTCGCCCCGCGCCCCGGCGGCGCGAATCTCGTCGTTGAATGCGCGCTCGGCCGCGGACAGGCCGACGCCGCCGGTGTCGACATTGCCGATCACATGGCGCGCCGACTCGCCCAGCGGCTGGACGCGCACGTCCTCGGGCTCGAAACTGACGCCGCCCAGTGCGAGGTTGTGGATCGCCACCTTCTCGCGCGGGGTCAGACGGTTGACCACCAGCAGGCGGCGGTCGCCGTACAGGGCGGCCTCCAGCCGGGCCTTCGAGACCCGCGGCAGGGCGCGCCGGATCTGCGCCGCCGCCGCCGGGCGGTCCCAGACCTGGGCCGGGTCGATATAGAGGCCGTAGTGGACGATGTTGGTGGCCAGCAGGGCGCCGTTGCGATCGACCAGATCGGCGCGAACCACCGCATTGGGATGGCTCGAACCGGCGCCGCCGGCGCCGGCGGTCAGCAGGGCCGCATGCACCGCGCCCAGCGTCAGGCAGACGAACACCGCCGAAAAGACCGACAGGATGACGAAGATGCGGACCCGGGTGTCCTCCTCGGGCCGGGCGTCGGCGTGGGCGCGGCCGAAGGCGTGCTCGACCCACCACATGGCCTCGGTCAGCCAGCGCCACGACGGCGTGAAGCGGCGCACGCCCCAGGACGCGACCGGCCGCGGGCCCGCATGCGGGTCGTGGGCGCTCATTGCTCGACCTCCACGGCGGGCGCGGACGGCTGGGCGGGCGTCGGGGCGACGATCACCGGCCTCGGCTCGGGGATGGGGGCGAGGTCGGGCAAGCTCTCGGCGGTGGCCTGGCGGTGGACGTCGACCGGACCCAGGCCCGCGCCGCGCGACAGGGCCTCAAGCCGGTTGGGCCGTTCCAGCCGGGCGACCTCGGCGCGCAGCAGGCGGACCCGCTGGCCGTTGTCGCTGATCTGGCGCTCGAGGTCGGAGATGCGCGCGCTCTCGCGGGCCGCCGCCGCCTTGGCCAGATAGACCGAGAAGACCATGGCCGCGACCAGCAGGACGCCGATGATCTCGATCCAGCGGACCCCGCGGATCTTCCAGGCGTAGAGCCGGTTCACGGCGGCGAGGGCCGGGCTCATGCGGCGATCCTCCCCCCGAAGGCGCCCCAGGGAGCGGCGTCGGTGCGCACCGCGGCGCGCAGCTTGGCCGACCGGGCGCGGGGATTGTCCGCCCGCTCCGCCTCGCCGGCCTCGCGCGCGCCCTTGAAGGACAGGGTGAAGCTGGGCTTGCGGGTCTCGACCGCGACCGGCGCATGGCGCGAGCCGCCGGGGGCGTTGCCGGTCCGCTCGGTCAGGAACGCCTTGACGATGCGGTCCTCCAGCGAATGGAAGGTGACCACCGCCAGCCGGCCTCCGGGAGACAGCGCCGCCTCGGCCGCCTCCAGCCCGGCGCGCAGTTCGCCCAGCTCGTCGTTGACGGCGATGCGCAGGGCCTGGAACACCCGCGTGGCCGGATGGATCGGCGCGCCGCGACGTCCGCCCAGGGCCTTCTCGACCACCTCGGCCAGATCGAGGGTCCGCTCGAACGGCCGCTCGGCCCGGCGGCGCAGGATGGCCGTGGCCACCCGGCCCGACTGGCGCTCGTCGCCGTACAGTTTGAAGATATGGGCCAGCGGGCCGTGGTCCCAGCCGTTGACGATGTCGGCGGCGGTCTCGCCCTCCTCCGACATCCGCATGTCCAGCGGCCCGTCGCGCATGAAGGAGAAGCCGCGCTCGGCCTGGTCCAGCTGCATCGACGAGACGCCGATGTCGAACACCACCCCGTCCAGCCGCGCTTCGCCGCTGTCGGCGAAGGCCTGGGCGAGACCCGAGAAGGGCGTGCGAACCAGCCGGAATTTGCCCGGATAGTCGTTGGCCACGGCGTCGGCGTACGGCTGCACCGTCGGGTCGCGGTCCAGGGCGATGACCGTCGCCCCGGTCGCGAGGATGGCGCGGGTATAGCCGCCGGCGCCGAAGGTGGCGTCGATGATTACGTCGCCGGCGCGGGGGGCCAAGGCTTCCAGCACCTCAGTCAGCAGCACGGGGGCGTGGGGCGCGGTCATGCCTCCTCCCCGTTCATGACCTGGCGGGCGAGGGCGCGGCGCCCGCCGAGACGGGCCTTCCAGCGCGCCCGATCCCAGATCTGGAAGCGCGGCCCGAGGCCGACGATGACCACATCCTCGCCCAGGCCGGCGTCCTGACACAGGCTTTCCGGCAGGGTGATGCGGCCGCCGCCGTCATACGACAGCGGGCGCTGGCCGGCGTAGAAGGTCTCTTCCAGGGCGGTGCGCTTGTCGCTGCCGAACGGCAGGGCCTCGATCCGGGCGACATATTCGGCCATCAGCCGGTCGCCGCCGGCTTCAAGACAATCGTCGGCGAGGGCGAAGAAGCAGAAGACGCCGTGCTCGGCGCCATTGTCGGCGGTGCGGAACTCCTGCGGGATCAGCAGGCGTCGCTTCCCGTCCAACTGTTTCTCGTAGGTCGAGAGAAACACGCCCTGCCCCAACTCGGATCCTTCGATCCGCCCCTCTGATCCCCGTGAACATCACGCGGCGCAAACCAACCCCGCGCCAAGCGTCTGGGATAGCATGGGATGAAATGGGTCTCAATGGGATTAGTTGACGCCGGTTAACCTGAAATGCGGCGAACCCGCCTGTAACGCCGTGAACATACACAGAACATCGATAGTATAAACAGGCTGTGGACCAATCCTGCGCCGCAATACGGGCCAAAGGGTTAACGGCGCGGGCGGTTCGCCACGACGGCCTCCCCGTCTCGCGGAACTCTCGCCTGCGGTGCGGGTTTTGCAGCCATGCCAGACAAGCCTGTTCCCTCTGACCCGACCAAGCCGATGTCCCCCCGGGCCGTCGACGGGGCGGTGGTCGTCAAGGACCCGCCGGAAGCCGCCATGGATCTGACGGCGGACGCGGCCGAGATCTCCGGCCTCCGGCTGATCGACGCCGCCGACAAGGCCCGCAAGCGCTTCTAGCGCCCAGGCAGCGCTCAAGCAGTGAGCGACCGCGTCGCGAACGTTAGCGCCCCAAAAATAATGTCAGACGGCCTGTAAGCCGGGTTCTGTACCGCCCGAAAGCGGTGACGATCATTCCTCTGGACCACCCGTCGCCGGATGGTTCTCGCGACCTACCCGGACGCCTCGGGCGGTGAACCCTGCGGCCGAAGCCGCGCGACATCCCTATTCGGTCTTGCTCCAGGCGGGGCTTGCCATGCCGTCCCTGTTGCCAGGCACGCGGTGGGCTCTTACCCCACCCTTTCACCCTTACCGGCCTCGCAAGGCCGGAGGTTTGCTTTCTGTGGCGCTATCCCTCGGGTCGCCCCGGGCGGGTGTTGCCCGCCGCCTCTTCACCGTGGAGCCCGGACTTTCCTCGACGGAGCAAGCCCCCGCCGCGACCGCCCGGCCGTCTGACGGGGGCTAGGTGGGCTTTTCGGGAGACGGCGTCAACGTTCTCCCTCCCCTTCATGGGGAGGGACGGCGAGGCGAAGCCGAGCCCGGGTGGGGTATGCCGGCGGCAAGCTCGGTCCTGATCCGGTCCATCACCCAGTCGATGTGATCCCGCACCGCCTCGTTGGTGAAGCGCAGGGTGCGGTAGCCTTGTCGAAGAAGCACGGCGTCACGGGTCCGGTCATGCTCCGCGCGATGCTCATGCATCTGTCCATCGACCTCGATCACCAGCCGGCTCCGATGGCAAACAAAGTCCAGAAAATAGCCCCGAAAAGGCGTCTGCCGTCGGAAATGTCGGCCCTCGGCGCGCAGCCGCCGCAGTGATTTCCAGAGCCTCAACTCGGGCGGCGTCATCGCCTTTCGCATGGCGCGCGCCCTTTCGACTGCAGAATCCACAGCTTCCTCCGATTGCATATACTATACAATCTTTGGCTGTTTTTATCAATACAGCGCAAGCGGCGGAATTCCCCACCCGGGCTCGCCTGACGGCTCGCCGTCCCTCCCCACTTCGGGGGAGGGAGAACGTTTTCCTCTAGTTCAACACGCCCGTCACGCTCTCCGCCGTCGCCAGCTGGAGCACGCCCATCAGGGTGGCCCGCGTCTCGCCGTCGGCGATCCCGTCCACCTGCCCCGGCCGCCAGTGGCGCTGGAAGGCCTCCACGGTCAGCCGGGTCGCCGCGTCATATTCACCGCCCGGGGTCAGGGCGTAGCCCAGCCGGTGCAGGCCGGCGCGCAGGACGATCACGCCCAGACCCTCGTCGCCGACGCCCAGCGGCGCGCCCAAGGCCGCGATCCGCTCGGGCGCGGGCTCGAACCACAGGCCGTGTCCGACCGAGGCCAGCCGCTTCCACGGAAACCGCTCGCCGGGGTCCTGTTTGCGCTCGGGTGCCAAGTCGGAATGGCCGATGATGCGGGCGTCGGGGATGGTCCAGCGGGTGCGGATGTCGCTGACCAGGCTGATCACGGCGTCGATCTGGACCTCGGGGAAGTCGCGATAACCGAACTCATGGCCCGGATTGACGATCTCGATGCCGATCGAGGCGGCGTTGCAGTCCGTCTCGCCCTGCCAGCCGCCCTTGCCCGCGTGCCAGGCGCGGCGCTCCTCGGCCACCAGCCGCAGGATCGAGCCGTCCTCGTCGACGACATAGTGGGCCGAGACCCTGGCTTCGGGATCGCGCAGCCGGGCCACCGCCTCATCGGCGGTGCGCATGCCGGTATAGTGCAGCACCAGCATGTCGGGCGGGCCGCGGCGGGCGTCGAAATTGGGGGACGGGGCGTCCTTCACGGTCAGCACGGCGCGTCTTACCGGCCCGGCCGCTCCCAGCCATAGGCGACCCAGGCGCCGTCGACCTTGCGGGCCTCGATGACGTCGTCGCCGCGGCGGGTGCGGATCACCGCCTTGCGACGCGCGCCCATGGCCAGGCCGGCGAAGAAGACGAGCACGGCCGCGAACAGGGCGATGACCGCCACGGCCACGGCGGTGAAGACCGCCAGCACCGCGCCGACGGCCATGGCCGCGACCGTCGCGATGACGCCGCCCAGCCACATGACGGACTCCCGCAGGCCGTTCGACGGGCGTCGCGCGCCCGCCCCGTTGCCGGGGCCGAAGGTCAGACGGTCGGACTCGGTCATCAAAACACCTTCACAGACGCTGGAAACAACGCCGAACGCTCAATGTCGGTCCACTCGGGTGAACGGTCAATGACCGGCCCCTTCACAGGCGAGTGTTCCGGGGCGCGCGCCGCAGGCTCAATAGGGCTGATCCGCCAGCACGGACGCGCCCGAGGCCCGGGCCCGGTCGGTCTGGATGCGGCGAACGGTCGCCTCTGCGGCCGGGTCGTTCATGACCCCGCCGATGCCGACCAGAACCCGCGCCGCCTCGCCCGAGACGCCGAAGGCGCTGGACAGGGCCTCGAACGGCGACTTGGCCTCCGGATAGCGTTTGAAGCGCACCGAATCCCCGGCGGGGATGCGGGCCAGCTCGCGCGCCTTGGCCACGGCCTCCTCCAGCCCGCCCAGCTGGTCGACCAGGCCGATCTGCCGCGCCTGGGCGCCGGTCCAGACCCGGCCGCGGGCGATCTCGCGCACCCGGGCCGGCGGCAGGCGGCGCCCGGCCGCGACGCGGGCGATGAACTCTTCATAGGTCCGGTCGATCTGGGCCGCGAAGGCGGCGCGCTGGGCCGGAGTGAAGTCCTGCGAGGGCGAGAAGGAGTCGGCGTAGTCGCCGCCGATCGACAGGTTGCGCATGTCGACGCCGAACCGGCCGAGCGCGTCGGCCAGCACGAATTTGCCGCCGAACACCCCGATCGAACCGGTCAGGGTCGAGGGCTGGGCCACGATCCAGTCGGCTTCCGAACTGATCCAGTAGCCGCCCGAGGCCGCATAGTCGCCCATGGACACCACCACCGGCTTGCCCGCCGCCTTGGCCGCGCGCACCGCCGCCAGGATCTGCTCCGAGGCCTCCGGCGAGCCGCCGGGCGAGGAAACGCGGAAAACGATGGCCTTGACCGCCTTGTCCTCGATGGCGTCGTAGATGGCTTCCGCCAGATCGTCCGACAGGATCGACGAGCCGCCGCCGAAGGGATCGGCCCCGCCGCCCGTGCCGGTCATGATTCCGCCCTCGCCGCCGACGATGGCGATGGCGTTGCGCCCCGAACCATTGCGCGGTCCCTTGGCGTCGGCGTAGTCGCCGAACTCCATGATCTCGGCGTTGCGGCCGGCACGGCGCCTCGCCTCGGCCTCGGCCTCCTCGACCTGGCCGATCTTGTCGATCAGCCGCCGCTGCAGGGCCTGGGCCGACGAATAGGGCCCCGCCTCGATGGTCGCCCGCAGCGCCGCCGGCGTCACCTTGCGGTCCTGGGCCGCATTGGCCAGGGCCGAGGTGTAGATCGAGGTCATCCAGGCCGCCATCGCCTCGCGGTGGGCCGGGGTGTAGTCGCTCTCGGTGTATTCGTTGACCGCGTTCTTGTACTCGTAGCGCTGCTCGAACTCGGCGTTGACGCCGTATTTGTCGAAGGCGCGGCCCAGGAAGACGCTGTCGGCCGAGAACCCGGCCAGCTGGAAGGCGGCGGTGTTCTGCATCCACAGCTCGGAGGCCGAGGCGCCGATCATATAGCTGGAGATGGTGGTGCCGACGGGCTGGAAGCCCTGGCTGTGGGCGATCACCACCTTGCCCGAGGCGCGGAAGCGGCGGACGGCCTGACGGATTTCGTCGGCGGCGGCCGGGGTGATGCCCGCCTCCGGCAGACGGATCAGCAGCACCTTGACCCGGTTATCGTCCTCGGCCTGGGCCAGGGTGTCGACGATCTGCATGGTCGACAGGCCGGCGCCGCCGAAGATGGCGAAGGGATTGGTCGGGGCCTGGTCGGTGACGCCCTCGCGCAGGTCCAGCTCCAGCACCGTATGGGCCGGAGTCGGCTCCTTGGACGACGCCGAACTGATGGCGATGGTGATGAAGATGAAGGGCACGACCACCAGGAAGAGGAACAGGCCGGTGAACACGCCGAGCACGGTCAGGAAAAACTGCTTCATGGGATGGGGCGTGGTCCGGGAGGCGGGCCGGGTCGTGGCCACATTTTGACCATAGAGCGGCAGGCCTTGCCGTCAAATGAACTGCCCGTAACGCGCGAGCCGCGCCGCAGCATCTGATGCTGCATCGCAACGACAAACATTGATGAGGCGGTTCGAACCCCCTATATCAACGGCCTGCGAGCGGGGGCCGAACGCCCCGCGTCACACCCGGACCGCACCTCCCATGCTGGTCACCCTGATGAAGGCCAAACTGCACCGCGCCACGGTGACCCAGGCCGATCTCGACTATGAGGGCTCGATCGCCATCGACGCCGACCTGCTGGACGCCGCGGGGATCTTTCCGCACGAGCAGGTCGATGTGCTGAACATCACCAACGGCGCCCGCTTCACCACCTACGCCATCGAGGCCCCGCGCGGCTCGAAGGTCATCGGCGTCAACGGCGCCGCCGCCCGGCTGGTGCAGAAGAACGACAAGGTCATCGTGGTGACCTACGGCCAGATGCCGCAGGAAGAAGCCCGCCAGTGGTCCCCGACCGTGGTGCTGCTGGACGACCGCAACGAGATCAAGCGCGCGGCTTGACGGCGGCCGGGTTCCGGCCTCCCCTCCGCCTTCGGAGGAAGTCATGGAACGCACCATTCGCGCGGCCCGCTGGGCCCTCTACGGGGCCTTCGCCCTCGCCTCCGTCCTCTCCGCCATGCTGGCCCTGCCGATCGGGCTGGCGGTGCTCGGCCTCGAGCCGAACGACGTGACCTTCCTGCCCCTCACCCTCACGGGCCTGCCCTGGAGCGGACCCCTGTTCTGGATGGAGCTGGATTCTGTCACCCGCCTCGCCATCGCCCTGGTCGCCAATGTGCTGAACCTGGCCCTCGGCCTGATGCTGGCCCGCGGCAGCGATTGAGCGGTGGTTGGTGGTTGGTGACTGGTGGTTGAGGAAGGGCGGCTGGCGATCGGGGGCTCAACGAAAAGCCCACCAACCACCAACCACCAATAACCCGAACCGCGTCAGCGGTTCAGATCATACACGCCCGTGATGTCGATCCGCACCGTCAGCTGACCGGCGGCGACGGGTGTGGAACCGGCGTCCATGGCCATTTCGGCGCGGGCGTACATCGGCTGGGGCGGCTGGGGCGAATAGCCGCCGCCCTCCGACAGCGAACGGATGCCGCCCAGCTCCACGCCGAGGGCCTGGGCGTACAAGGCCGCCTTGGCCTGCAGGTTGCGCACGGCGATCTGGCGCGCCTGGTTCTCGGCCGAGGTCGGGTCCTTGAGGCCGAAGGAGATGCCGTCGATCTGGTTGACCCCGGCGGCGACCACGGCGTCGGCGGTCGTGCCGACCCGGTCCAGGTCGTTGATGATCACCGTCACCCGGTTGTTGGCCTGGTAGCCGCGCAGCCGCGGCGGCTCGTTCTGCACGTAGTCGTACTGGGCCGACAGGTTCAGGCCCGAGGTCTGGACGTCGCGCTCGGCGATCCCGGCGCGGCGCAGGGCGGCCATGACCTGGTTCATGCGCGTGGCGTTCTGGCTCATGGCCTCGGCGGCGGTGGTCGCCTCGGTGACCACGCCGAAGCTGATGGTGGCCATGTCCGGCGCGGTCCGCACCTCGCCATAGGCCGACATGTTCAGCGCCGGGCGCTCGGCCATGGCGTGGATCATCATCGGCGCGCCGCCCTCCGGCTGCGACTGGGCCATGGCGGCGGGAGCGCCGAGGGCGACGGCGGCCATCAGGGCGCCGCCCAGCATCAGGGCGCGGGTGTTGCGGGTCATTGCGTCAGTCTCCAGTGAACGAGGACGATCCATTCGGCGCCGAGCATGTCGGCGGGCCGTGGCCGAACCTTGGCGGTTCGCATCTGAATGAACGCGCGGGCGGCCCTGGCAGGTTCCATTCATCGGCGTGAAATCGTCGACAGCCTGGCGGCGCCCCAATGGCGCTTGGCAATGCGCGGGGCGGGCTGCTAGGCCGAGGCGTCGTCCCGGAGGGCGCGTAGCTCAATGGTTAGAGCCGACCGCTCATAACGGTCTGGTTGGGGGTTCGAGTCCCTCCGCGCCTACCACCTCGCGAAAACGGCCCCGGACGCGCTGCGCCGGGGCCGTGGTCGTTCTGGTCGTCCGCCGTCGTCAGCGGTTGAAGAAGCCGCCGCCGCGCCAGCGGTCATCGCCCGCATAGCGGTCGTTCTGGATGTAGCGACCCTCCCGGTCGTACCAGCCGCGACCGCTCTGGTAGTCGCGGTAGCCGTCCAGCTGATAGCCGTCGTCCTGGTAGGGCAGGCCCAGCAGGCCGTCCTCGGCGTCCCACCAGTTGCGCGGATAGGAGCCGTACATGCACTCCCAGCCCTGGCCGGGACGCCAGTAGGGTTCGTAGCGGCCGCGATAGCGTTCGCGGAACTGGGCCCGGCACAGATACTGCGACCAGACGCGGTTGCCGCTGGCTTCGACCGTGGCGCGGTTCTCGGCGTAGATCACCTCGCGCACGCCCGAGAAGACGTTGTTGACGACCACGGCGTGGCCCGAGGCGGCGGCGACGCCGACGGTCGCGGCGCGGATGCGGCTGTCGGTCAGGCGCAGCTCGCCGTTGTAAAGCACCACCCCCTTGTCGGAGCGGCCCACGCGGCTCTCCTTGATGTCCACCGAGGCGCCCTCGATGGCCACGCCCTCGACATAGCCGAGGATGGCGGTGTTCTCGATCTCGACCCGCCCGTATTCGCGGCCCGAGCGGATCACAATGCCGATCGACCGCGGCCCGAAGGCGTTGGGCGCCCCCGTGCCCTTCAGGGTGACGGCTTCCAGGCGCGAGACCTGGCCCGCTCCGGGGATCAGCTCAAGCCCGGACTGGGCGCCGCCGACGGCAAGCTCCCAGGCGTTCAGCACCGCGCCGTCGGCGACGATGGCCGGGGCGATGGTCTGGGCCTCGATGACGACGTCGCGCAGGTCCAGCAGGCCGCCGTCGGCGTAGATGGCGGCCTCGTCGCCGGCGTGGCGGAAACCGACCCGGTTCATGACGATCTCGGCGCCATAGCCGACGATGCAGGCGGCGTCGCCGGCGCGCGGCGAGGCGAACACCATGTCGCGGATCTCGACCCGGACGCCCTGGGCCACCGTCATGCAGGGCAGGCCGTCGGGCGCCGTCAGCGTCGGCTCGGGGTTGCTGGCCCAGCGACGCGGATCGAAGCCGCCCTCGCCGATGATGGTCATCGGCTTGTCGATGTTCAGCCAGCCGACGCAGGCGCCGCCGCGGGCGCGGATCACCAGGGTGCCGCCGGGCCGGACGCGGCGCACGGCGTCCTCGACCGCGCCGGTGCCCGGATTGCCGCCGCAGTCGACCAGCACGATCTCTTCGCCGCCGGGCCGCAGCGGGCCGGGCCGCCAGTCGGGACGGTAGCGGCCGTAGTCATGGCGCCGGTGGCTCGAGCCGCGATTGCGGTAGCTGCGCGTCGGCGGGTCCAGCAGGACGCCGAAATTCGGGCGCGTCTGGCTTTCGACCTTGGCGGCGGTCTGGGCGTGGGCGGGCCCCTCGCCGAGGGCGAAGAGGGCGAAGGCCGCGGCGACGACGGCGACGCCGCCGGCCAGGCCGAGAGAGAGGCGTTGCGAGGTGCGGTTGGTGATCATGCTTCCGCCCTCCTAGCGGCGCTGCTGCGAACGGGAGACCTGGGCCAGCACCGCCTGCAGGCGGCCGGCCGAGGGGCCGAAGCCGGACAGGGCGGAGTCGATGCGGAAGGCCACGGCCTGGGCCTTGTCCTGGTCCGCCACCCCGGCGACGCCGAGGGCGAAATAACTCGACATGGCGAATTTGGCCTCGGGGCTGCCCTGGCGCGCGGCCTCCTCGAACCATTTGAAGGCGCGGGCGTAGTCGGCCGGCAGGCCGATGCCCTCGGCGTACATCACCGCCAGCACCAGCTGGGCCTCGGACGAACCGTTGATCGCCGCCATCTGGATGGCGCGGACGCGCTCCAGATAGGACAGCCGGCCCTCCATCGGATGGCCCAGCATGGCCTCCAGCGTCTCGATCTGGCGTTTCGACAGGTCTTCCGGCCGGTTGGCGACCGTCTCGCTGACCCCGAGATAGCGCAGGGCGCGGCCGACGTGCAGGAAGGGCAGTTCGCCGCCCATCCGCCCGAGGGCGTATTCATAGGCGTCGCCGCGCGGCCGGCTCTCGTCCGAGAAGGGCACGCCCGACTGGGGCGCGGTGTTGGGATAGAATTCGAACGGCGGCGTCCACTGCCGCGCCTTGGTCTCGACGAACCGCTGGTAGGTGTCGCGGCTGGGGGCCGAACGCTCGAAATCCTTGAGCAGGACATAGGCGCCGACATCGCCGGTCTGCACCGCGAGGTAGTTGTACAGATAGGCGTCGACGTCGTTGCGCTGGAACAGGTTGGTCGCCGAGTAATAGCCGCGGCGGTTCCGGTCGCGGCTGTTGCCCGAGACGTTGCGGCCCCAGGCCTCGCGGGCCTCGCGATTGTCCTCGGGCTCGCCGAAAGGGCCGTACAGGCCGTCGTGCAGCCGCGCCAGGGTGCGGTAGCCCTGGGCGTCCTGGGTCGAGAGGATGTAGATGACGCGGTCGCGCACCGCCTCCTGCTCTTCCCGGGTCATCTGGCCCAGCTGGCGGTCCAGCCGCTGATAGGCCGTGTGCCGCTCATAGGCCCGGCAGTCGTCGTATTTGGACAGCGGCCGCCAGCCGCCGAAGCCGCCGCGATCGACGCGGTTGATCGGGGCGTAACCCTCGTCGTTCGACAGCGCCATGGCGTACCAGGTGGCGCTCTCGATCGGATCCTCGATGTTCTTGTCGGTCGCCCGGATCGCCGCATAGCGGCCGCCCAGCTCCAGCTGGGCGAAGAAGTCGCCGCGGAAGGCGGCGCGGCGCAGGGCGCGCAGACCGGTTTCCTGGGCGTTGAATTCGGAGCCGGTCAGGGAGGCGGGACGCGGGCAGGCGTCGGCCGCGGCGTCGCGCTGGAAGAACTGCATGCCGCCGCGGTCCCCGCAGGAGACCATGCCGATGGCGGCCAGCGCCAGAACGCCGGCGACCGCGGCTATGGCCACGGGGCCGCGACCCCCACCGAAACGTGAGCCGCCTTCCTGGTTGGATCGACCCTCGCTCATACTCCCCCTCGCACGACCATAGCGGGCAGCCCCCAGCCCATTGCGCGTACCTTTGCGCGTCCGGGACAGTCCGGCTCCGTTAACCTTCTGTCAAGGTAAACGCCGGTTTCCGATAAAGCGTTGCCGCATCGCGGCCTTTTTGTGACTCGCGGATAGTTTTCCACGGGAATCAGCAGGTTGAAGACTCGCGCGTGAGGGGAAAACACCCCTCTCGCCAGTCGGGCGAGGGGCCCCTATATGGTCGTTCCGACCCTTGGAGCCTGCCGATGGCCTATGCCGCCCGCGACGATCGACCCGCCGACAAGGCCGCCCGCTATGAGGAGGTCGAGGCCGAAATTCTGGCCGTTCTGGACGGCGAATCCAATCGCACGGCGCGCATGGCCACGGTCGCCTCGATGCTGGCCGACGCCTTTCCGGCCTTCTTCTGGACCGGCTTCTACGTCGTCGACCCGGACAAGGCTGAGGAACTGGTCGTCGGCCCCTACCAGGGCACCCTCGGCTGTCTGAGAATCGCCTTCGGCCGCGGCGTCTGCGGAACTGCGGCGCGGGAACGGGCGACCCAGATCGTCGAGGACGTTCATGCCTTCCCCGGCCACATCGCCTGCGACAGCCGCTCGGCCAGCGAGATCGTCGTGCCGGTGTTCGACGCCTCGGGCGCCCTGATCGCCGTCTTCGACGTCGACGCGACCGAGACCTCCGCCTTTGACGCCGTCGACGCCCATGCTCTGGAACGGCTGATGGCCCGGGTGTTCGGCTGAGCCATCCGGACGCAGTGGACGCTCCGGACGGTGTTTTTGACGCCGATGTCCGTGGACATTGGACGCTCTGGACCCTTTAGACTGGCATTTTTGGGAGGCGCGACGTGTCTGATCGGGTGATCGCAATCACGGGCGGCCACGGCGTCCTGGGCCGTGCCGTGGTCGAAGCGGCCCTGGCCGACGGGCTGCGGGTCGCGGTCATCGACCACGCCGCCGGCCAGTCCGTTCCCGAAGGCGTGCTCGAGCTTGGCGGCGTCGACCTGACCGACCCGGCCGCCGCGCAGAAGGCCGTCGACGCCGTGACCGCGCATTTCGGCCGCCTCGACGCCCTGCTGAACATCGCCGGCGGCTTCGTCTGGCAGACCGTCGACGACGCGGACCCCGCCTGGGCGAGGATGTTCGCCCTCAACCTGACCACCGCCCTCAACGCCAGCCGCGCCGCCCTGCCCCATCTGAAACGCGCCGACGAAGGCCGGATCGTCAATGTCGGGGCCAACGGCGCCCTCAAGGCCGCCGCCGGCATGGGCGCCTACGCCGCCTCCAAGGCCGGGGTCCACCGGCTGACCGAAAGCCTGGCTGAAGAGCTCAAGGACACATCGGTGACCGTCAACGCCGTCCTGCCCTCGATCCTCGACACCGCCCAGAACCGCAAGGACATGCCCGACGCCGATCCGGCGAAATGGGTCCAGCCGTCCGACCTCGCCCGGGTCATGCTGTTCCTCGCCTCGCCCGACAGCCGCGCCGTCACCGGCGCCCTGATCCCGGTCACGGGCCGCGTCTGATGCAGCTCACCCGCTCGGTCCTCTACCTGCCCGCCAGCAATCCGCGGGCGATCGAAAAGGCCCGCGGCCTCAACGCCGACGCCGTCATCCTCGACCTCGAGGACGCCGTCGCCCCCGACGCCAAGGCCGCGGCGCGCCAGGCCGCCGTCGAGGCCCTATCGGCAGGCGGTTTCCACGGCCGGGTTGGGGTCCGCATCAACGGCCTCGACACGCCCTGGGGCGCGGATGACCTGACCGCCCTCTGCGTCCACAAGCCCGACTTCGCGGTCGCCCCCAAGATCGAGAGCCCCGAGGCCGTGCGCGCGGTCGCCGCCCGCCTGCCGGCCGACGTCGACCTGTGGATCATGGTCGAGACCCCCCTGTCGGTCCTGCGGCTTGACGCCATCGCCGGCGCCGGCGCGCCGCTGGCCGCCCTGATGCTGGGGATCAACGATTTCGGCGAACGGATGAATCTCGTCCTCGGCCCCGAGCGCGAGCCGCTCAAGCCGTGGCTGGCCGCCGTCGTCGCCGCCGCCCGCGGCCACGGCCTGCTGGCCATCGACGGCGTGGTCAATGCCACCGACGACGCCGACCGCCTCCAGACCGAATGCCTGCAGGGCCGCGCCTTCGGCTTCGACGGCAAGAGCCTGATCCATCCGGCCCAGATCGACGCCGCCAACGCCGCCTTCAGCCCCTCGCCCGAAGAGGTGGCGAAAGCCCGCGAAGTCGTCGCCGCCTTCGCCTCCGCCGACGCCGAGGGCAAGGGCGCGATCCGGGTCGGCTACCGCATGGTCGAACGCCTCCACCTCGACGCCGCCCACCGCCTGCTGGCGCGGCATGAGGCGGCGAGCCCAAGCGCCTGACGACCCATCTCGACGGCCCCAATCGACAGGCCTATCAAAGCGTACTTCAACGCAACGGACGTCCCTCAAGCAACGAGGCGCCGCACGTCATTCCGGCGAAGGCCGGGAGCCGAGTGATAGGGACCAACACACCTTGACCCACGCCGTCATCGCCGCCACCGGCCTGTTCACCCCCGAACAGTCGATCTCCAACGCCGAGCTGGTCGCCGCCTACAACGCCTATGCGGAGCGGTTCAACGCCGACCACGCCGCCGAAATCCTCAAGGGCGACGTCGCCGAATTGACCCCCTCGTCGGTCGAATTCATCGAGAAGGCCTCGGGCATCAAGTCACGCTTCGTGCTCGACAAGGCCGGCGTCCTCGACCCGGCCCGCATGGCCCCGAACATCCCCGAGCGTCCCGACGAAGACCTGTCCGTCATGGCCGAGATGGCCGTCGCCGCCGCGCGCGAGGCCATCGCCGCCTGGGGCAAGCCGGTCAGCGAGATCGGCGCCGTCCTGTGCGCCGCCTCCAACATGCCGCGCCCCTACCCGGCCCTGTCGATCGAGGTGCAGCAGGCCCTCGGCATCGAGGGCTTCGCCTTCGACATGAACGTGGCCTGCTCCTCGGCCACCTTCGGCATCAAGACGGCCGCCGACTTCATCGCCTCGGGCTCGGTCAAGGCCGTGCTGATGGTCAACCCGGAGGTCTGTTCGGCCCACCTCAACTTCAAGGATCGCGACAGCCACTTCATCTTCGGCGACGTCGCCACCGCCGTCATCATCGAGGCCTCGGACCAGGCCGGGCCCGGCGGCTGGGATGTCCTCGGCACGCGGCTGAAGACCGTGTTCTCCAACAACATCCGTAACAATTTCGGCTTCCTGAACAACGCCGCCCCGGAAGGCATCGGCGCGCCGGACAAGCTGTTCATCCAGCAGGGCCGCAAGGTCTTCAAGGATGTGGTGCCGATGGTCTCCGAGATGATCGTCGCCCATGCCGCCGACCTCGGCATCGACCCCACGACCCTCAAGCGGATGTGGCTGCACCAGGCCAATATCAACATGAACCAGTTCATCGGCCGCAAGGTGCTGGGCCGCGAGCCGACGCCGGAGGAGAACGTCATCATCCTCGACGACTACGCCAACACCTCCTCGGCCGGTTCGATCATCGCCTTCCACCTGCGCCAGCAGGACATGGCGGCGGGCGACATCGGCCTGATCTGCAGCTTCGGGGCCGGCTATTCCGCCGGAACCGTCTTCGTCAGAAAGCGCGCCTGATGGTCGACCGCAGCGATATCGGGGCCGTCGTCGACGCCATGTACGCCTGCATCTCGGGCCCCGCCGGGCCGCGCGACTGGGCGACCCAGCGCGAGATCTTCCACCCCGACAGCCGCCAGGCCCGCACCGGCCTCGACGCCGACGGCCGCCCGACCATGATCGTCATGGGCCGCGAAGCATACCAGGCCAACGTCACGCCCTTCTTCGAGGCGAACGGCTTCTTCGAGGTCGAGATCAGCCGCCGGATCACCGAGTTCGGCAACATGGCCCACGTCTGGTCGGTCTATGAGGCCCGCACCGCCCCGGAGGACGCCGAGCCCGAGCGCCGCGGGATCAATTCGATCCAGCTTTGCCGGGGCCCGGACGGCCTTTGGACCATCCTGCACATGATCTGGGACAACGAGCGTCCCGGCCTTAAGGCGTCGATCTAGCCGCCGGGGCCGCCGCCGGCGCGCCGGCCGGATGCGTCGCCTTCCACTCCATCGCCATCCGGATGCGGTTCTCGACCGAGGGGTGGTCGTAGAACAGTATCTCCTCGATCGCCGAGGGCGACGGCGCGCGATACTCCGCCGTCTTGATCAGCGCCTTCGACAGCCCGTCCGGCTCATTGGCGTGGACCAGGGAGAACTGGTCGGCGTCGGTCTCGATCAGCCGGATCATGGTGTTGGTCACCGGCGTCAACAGCAGGCCGATGACCGCCCCGATCGCCGCCAGCACGGGCAGGCCCGCCGGATCTGAGATGTCGCCCACCCGGTTCGCCCCCAACAGCCGCTTCGCCAGCGGAAACAGCCGGTCGATCAGCCAGAACACGATGGCCGCCAGCAGGATCATGATCCCCGCCATCCACAGCGAGTGCATATGGACATAGTGGCCCATCTCATGGCCCACGACGCCGCGCACCTCGGCCAGGTCGGCGCCCTTGGCGAACATGACGTCGCTCATCGCCACCCGCGCCGAGCCGAACAGGCCCGAGACATTGGCGGTGTAGCGGTCGGACTGTTTCGAGCCGTTGTAGATGTAGATCTTGTCGTCCGGCGTGCCCGTGGCGTGGGCCAGTTCGACCACGGCGTCGCGCACCGGTCCGTCCGGCGCCGGGGTGTAGGTGTTGAACAGCGGCTCGATCAGGATCGGCGAGACGATCAGCATGAAGACCACGGCCACGGCCGTCAGCCCCGCTCCCCAGGCCCACCACAGCCGCCGCGCATGCCGGATGATGGCGTACAGGCCGACGATCAGCAGGCCGAGGAAGACGACCGTGATCGCGGTGTCCATCAGGGCCTCGGTCAGCCAGCCCGTCAGCGGCTGTTCCGTCAGCCCGTACTGCGTCTCGCGCCACCAGCCCTGATAGATCGCCCACGGCAGGGTCAGGACGAAATCCATCAGCACCCAGGTCACGCCGACCAGCAAGGACACCAGCTTGGGCCGCTTGCGCCGCCGCTCCAGCCGGTCGCGGATACCGCTCAGCACCCCGGTGCGGATGATGATCCAGGCCACGACAATGCTGACCAGCGCGCCCCACAGCAGCAGCCAGTGGCCGCCGCGCGTATAGGCCACGGCCCGTTCCAGATCTTCCGGCGAAATGGTCGCCAGCCAGCGCGCGGTCTCGGCCGCGGGGTCGATGCTCATGACGGTGTCCTCCCTGACGCCGGAAGATGACGCCGTGTGGCGGAGGTTGTCAGCTTAAATTGCGGTCATGCCGGCCCGACCAGGTCACATGAGGAAGCGCGATCGATCCTCTGGCGCAGGGATCATGCAGACGTCTGTTCGCCCGAAGAGGCGATAGCGGTTGCTGGCGATCAGGTCATACGCCGGGTCACGGAACAGCCTCGGCACGCCCTTCAGCAATCCCAGCGGGCGCGACGCCTTCAGTTGGCCCAGCACGATCAGCGCCGCATCCGACTTGAAATGGATTCGGCCGTTCCAGATCACCGCATTGGTCTGCGGCGCGTCCGGATCAATGCCGAACCGCGCCGCCAACACCCGGCCCGGCTCCGACTGGATCGCCACGAAGCGGAACCGCCGCTCGGGGTCCCGGTCGATCACGAACCGCACCCAGCGCGAGCAGAACACGCACACCCCGTCGAACAGGATCAGGCCGTCGGGCTCGTCAGGGGCAGGCTGCGGCGACCAGCGGCTCATGGTCGGACAGTGGGGCGATTGCGACCGGTGGGCAACGCGTCAATCCGCGCGGCCTTACGCCGCCGCCACCGCCTCGATCTCCACAAGCCAGGCCTCGTCGAAGATGCCGGCGACGATCACCGTCAGGGCCGGCTGCCGCCCGGCCAGGCGCCGGATGCGGACCTCGCGGTTCTCCAGCGCATACGCCCGGTCGGACAGGAAGGTCGTGACCTTGACGAGGTTGTCCAGGGTCATGTCCGCGGCGGCCAGTTGGGTCTCGATATTGCTCCAGACCTGTTCGCACTGGCCGGTGAAGTCCGCCGCCAGCGACCCGTCCGGCGCGACCGGAATCTGGCCCGACAGATACAGCCAGCGGGTCGGGCCCGTCACCTCGACCGCCTGCGGATACGACCCCTCGACCGGCGGCGAGCCGTCGCCGGTCAGGGGGCGGATCGTCACGCTCACTGACGCGCCGCGTCCGAGCGGGCGCGGACCACGGCGAACTCCGAAGTCGGCTTCCAGCCCGGCCAGTCCTCGCTGTTCGCGAGGTCCAGACCCAGGTGATACAGCAGGGTCAGGTTCTCGACCGCCGAGGTCAGGTCCCACTCGGCCGACCATTCGTCCGAGGCCTGGTGATAGTCGGCCGCGAATTTGGCGCGCCACGCCGCCTCCCCCGCTTCACGACCGCCCTCGACCCAGTCCCAGCCGTGCCACGGCATGATCGCCGGCACGCCCATGCGGGCGAAGGGGAAGTGGTCGGAGCGGTAGTAGAAGCCCTGCTCCGGCATGCCGTCGTCCGAGACATAGCGGCCCAGCGGCTCGGCCAGGGCCTGCAGCCGGTCCTCCAGCTCGTTCTGGCCCTTGCCGAAGATCGGCACGTCCCGCGTCGAACCCGACAGCGGCAGCATGTCGATATTGATGTCGGCGACCGTCGTCTCCAGCGGCCAGACCGGGTCGGCGGCGTAGCCGTAGGCCCCCAGCAGCCCCATCTCCTCGGCCGCCATATGGGCGAAGACGATCGAACGCTTGGGACGCGGTGCGGCGCTGATCTGGCGCGCCATCTCCAGCACGCCGATGGTGCCCGAGGCGTTGTCCCAGGCCCCGTTCCAGATCTGGTCGCCGGGCACGGTCGGGTGCTGTTCCACGCCGCCGACATGATCCCAGTGGGCCGAATAGATGATCGTCTCTTCCGGATGCTCGGTCCCCGGAAGGCGGGCCAGCAGATTGTGGGTGACCAGGGTCTCGATCGTCTCCTCGGCGGCGACCGACAGGCGGACGCCCGGCAGTTCGACGGCCCGGAAGGTCCCGTCGGCGATGTTCGGCAGCTGCGCGATGTCGAGCCCGGCCGCCGCGGCCCAGGCCGCGCCGACGTCGTGAGGGATCGCGCCCGAGAACTCCAGGTCAGCCGCGCCCGGGACCAGGGTCCGGGTGCGGGCGTTGCCGCGCACCGCGCCCTGCCAGATCGGCGAGGCGGCGTCGCCGGGGATCAGGGTGATGATGCCAACCGCGCCGCGCCGGAAGGCCTCGTCGGCCTTGTAGGCGCCGGACTGATAGTTGGTGGCGTATTCGCCGTTGAAGCGCTCGCCGTCGGGTTCGCCGCCGACCACGACCACGACCTTGCCGCGCACGTCGACGTCGCCATAGTCGTCCCACTGCCGCTCGGGGGCGAAGATGCCGTGGCCGACGAAGACCAGGCCGGCGTTCCCGATCGCGGCCCGGCCGTCGTTGGTGACGGCGCGCACCGTGATGTCGGTCCCGACCGTCAGCGGATGGACGGTCCCGTCCGGTCCGGTCCAGGCGGCGGTCGCGCCGGCCACCGGCGTATAGCGCTTCAACGCGACCGGTTGCAGCCACTGGCCGTCCGGCCCGCCGGGCTCGAAGCCCATGGCCTCATACTGGGCCTGCAGCCAGGACAGCACCATCCGCTCGCCCTCGGTCCCGGGATAGCGGCCCTGGAATTCGTCGGCGCTGATGGTGCGGATGTTGTCGCTGATCCGGGCCGCGGAGAAGTCCTGGGCCGAGGCCATGCCGGCGGCCAGAAGCACGGCGGCGACGGCGACGCCGCCCATCATCTTGCGAAACATACAGAAGGCTCCATCCCCGGATTGACGGCGCGCACTGTAAGGGGCCGCCGGGACGGCGCCCGTTAAGTTTTGGTCATGTGTCCCATACCTTCTCCCGATGGGAGAGGGCTTGAGCGCACGGCGGCGGAGCCGTCGTTCTTGCGCGAAAGGGTGAGGGTCGACCGTCCGGATGCGGCTTCGCCGCTCGCACCAGCCAACCCTCATCCGGCCCTCCGGGCCACCTTCTCCCAACGGGAGAAGGGACCGTCCATCAGCGCCGCTGGCTGGCGCTCGGCGCGCGCGCCGGGCCGAACTCCGAGCCCGGCATCCATTCCGGCCAGTCGCGGCTGTTGGCCAGGTCGCGGCCGATGTTGAAGATCAGCTGCAGATCCTCGACCTGGCCGCGCAGATCCCAGTCCGGCGACCATTCGTCATCCGCCTGGTGGTAGCGGCGCGAGCCGTATTCGGTCCGGGCGGCATCGCGCGCAGCCACCGGCTCGTCGCGGAAGACTCCGCCGCCGTCGACATAGGCCATGGGCACGCCGCGCTTGGCCAGCGGGAAGTGGTCCGAACGGAAATAGCTGCCCGCGGCGGGGTTGCCGTCCGGTTTGGCAGCGCGGCCCTGCTGCTCGGCCTCCGCGGCGACGCGGGCGTCGAGGTTCGACTGGCCCGAGCCGATGATGTCGACGTCGGCCACGCGGCCATAGACGTTCATGGCGTCGATGTTGAAGCCGGCGACGGTGGTGGCCAGCGGATAGACCGGATTGGCGGCGTAGAATTCCGAACCCAGCAGGCCGCTCTCCTCGGCGGTGAAGCTGATCATGACGATCGACCGTTCCGGACGCGGGCCGGCGCCCCAGACGCGGGCCAGCTCCAGCAGGCCGGCGGTGCCGGTGGCGTTGTCGACCGCGCCGTTGAAGATGGCGTCGCCGTTGGCGTCAGGCTCGCCCACGCCGATGTGGTCCCAGTGGCCGGTGTAGAGGATGGTCTCGTCCGGATGGGTCGAACCCGGCAGGCGGGCGATGACATTGTGGGTGACGACGCGGCTGGTGGCGACGTCGAACATGCCGCTGAAGGTCGCGCCGGTAAGGGCGACCGGACGGAAGTCGCGGCTGCGGGCGGCGACCTTGAGCGCCTCGAAATCCAGGCCGGAGCGGCGGAACAGGTCGACGGCGACGTCGCGCTGCATCCAGGCCTCCATCGCCACCCGCTCGGCGGCGGCGTTGGCGCGGACGATGTCGAACTGCGGACCCGACCAGCTGTTCTGCACCGTGGCCCAGCCGTAGGAGGCCGGCGCGTTCTCGTGCACGATGATGATGCCGGCGGCGCCCTGGCGGGCCGCCTCCTCATATTTGTAGGTCCAGCGGCCGTAGTAGGTCATCGCCCGGCCGTTGAAGGTGTTCAGCTCGGGCTGTTCGAAATCTGCGTCATTGACCAGGACGACGATGATCTTGCCGCGGACGTCCACGTCCTTGAAGTCGTCCCAGTTCCGCTCGGGAGCCTTGATGCCGTAGCCGACGAAGACCAGCGGCGTGTCGCTGAGCATGACATGGTCGCCCGGCAGGCGGGTCGAGATGGTGATCTGCTGGCCCTGGGCCAGTGGGATGGTCTCGCCGCCGACCGCGAACTGCGCCCGCACGTTCGAGGCGGTGAAGCGGTTCAGGGCCACGTCCTGGGTCCACGATCCGTTCGCCCCGCCGGGCTGGAAGCCCGCGGCGGCGTACTGCTCGCTCAGATAGCGGATGGTCATGTCCTCGGCCGGCGTGGCGATGCCGCGGCCCTGGAAGCTGTCGTCGGCCAGCACCCGGACATGCTCGGACAGCCGGGCCGTCTCGAAGCTGGCGGCGGTCGGGGCGCCGCCGCCGTCCATGGTGGCGCAGGCGGAAATCAGGGCGCCGGCGGCAAGCACGGCGGCGGTCGAATACAGACGCATGGACGAAAACACCCTCAGCCGGAAACAGAGGCGCGGACGTTAGGGCGCCGCCCGCCGGGTGTCGATGCGCGGCGCGGCCGGCCGGGGCCGGCGCATGAAAAACCCGCCGCGGCCTGGGCCGCGGCGGGTCGTTCCGGTTACGATTCCGGTCCGCCTAGTGGGCGACGCCGTTCCAGATCCGGCGGTAGCTCACATAGGTTACGCCAGCGAAGATGAAGAGGAAGATCAGCACGCCGAGACCGGTCTGCTTGCGGTCGATCTGCCGGGGGTCGGAGGCCCAGGCGATATAGGCGGCCACGTCCTTGGCCATCTGGTCGACCGAGGCGACGGTGCCGTCGTCATAGGTCACCTGGCCGTCGGCCAGCGGGGCCGGCATGGCGATGAAGCCGCCCGGCGGCACATGGGCGCCCTCGGGCATGAACGGCGTCAGATCGCCGGCCATGTACATGTTGTAGTTCTGGCCCGGCCGCATCTGCAGGCCCTGCGGCACGGCCGCATAGCCGGTCAGCAGCGAATAGATGTAGTTGGCGCCGCCGTGGCGGGCCTTGGCCATCACCGACAGGTCGGGCGGGGCCGCCCCGCCGTTGGCCGCGGCCGCGGCCGTGGCGTTCGGATAGGGGTTGGGGAAGCGGTCGGCGGCGGTGCCTTCGCGCATCACCGGCTCGCCGGTCTCGGTGTCGATGTCGGCGATCTGCACTTCCTTGGCCAGGGCCTTGACGAAGCGGTTCTCGGCCGGGCTGGCCTGGTGCGCATCGAAGAACGGCCCGCCCGGCTCGGCCAGGGTGCGGAAATGCATCAGGTTCATGCTGTGGCACGAGGCGCAGACCTCGCGGTACACCTTGTAGCCGCGCTGCAGCTGGCCCTGGTCGAAGCTCCCGAAGGGACCCTCGAAGCTGAAACCGCCGTTGCGCAGTTCGTGGCCCCCGCCCGCGGCCAGCGCGGGCTGGGCCGCGAAGGTCAGGCCGGCGGCGGCGGCGATCAGGACCAGGGTCTTCTTCATGGCGCGGATATTCGTCTGGAGGGTCATGGTCGCGCTCAGCCCTTCTTCTCGGGCGAGGCCGGGGCCGCCGCCGTCATGGCGTCTCCGCCCGACAGCACCGGCTCCGAGATCGTCGCCGGGATCGGCAGCGGCGTCTCGCGCAGGCCCACGAGGGGCAGGATGATCAGGAAGAAGGCGAAGTAGTAGGCCGTCGCGAAACGGGTCAGCCACAGGTAGCTGTTCAGGTCGCCGTCGATCAGGACGAAGGTCTTGAAGGTCCCGATCACCGGGGCGTCGGGCAGCTGGGCCCCGCACCAGCCGAGGATCAGGCCGACGATCACGAAGATGATGAAGAAGGTCCGCATCGTCGGGCGGTAGCGCATCGAGCGCACCTTGGACGTATCCAGCCACGGCAGGATGAACAGGACGCCGATCGAGCCGAACATGGCCACCACGCCGCCGAACTTGTCCGGGATCGCCCGCAGGATCGCGTAGAAGGGCAGCATGTACCACTCGGGCACGATGTGCGCCGGCGTCTGCAGCGGGTTGGCCGGGATGTAGTTGTCGGCGTGACCCAGGGCGTTCGGCATGAAGAAGACGAAGACCGCGAACAGGATCAGGAACAGGATGATGGCGAAGCCGTCCTTGACCGTGAAATAGGGGTGGAAGGGGACGGTGTCCTTCTTCTCACGGTCCTTCGGGATCAGGATGCCGACCGGATTGTTCTGGCCTGCCGCGTGCAGGGCCCACAGGTGCAGGACCACGCAGCCGGCGATCACGAACGGCAGCAGATAGTGCAGCGAGAAGAAGCGGTTCAGCGTGGCGTTGTCGATCGCCGGGCCGCCGCGCAGCCAGATCAGGACAGGCTCGCCGATGACCGGGATGGCCCCGATCAGATTGGTGATCACCTCGGCGCCCCAGTAGGACATCTGGCCCCACGGCAGCACGTAGCCGAGGAAGGCGGTGGCGATCATCAGGAAGAAGATCAGGCAGCCGACGATCCAGATCATCTCGCGCGGCGCCTTGTACGAGCCGTAGTACAGCCCGCGCAGCATGTGCAGATAGACCGCGATGAAGAACATCGAGGCCCCGTTGGCGTGGGTGTAGCGGATCAGGTCGCCGCCGTTGACGTCGCGCATGATGCGTTCGACCGAGGCGAAGGCCAGTTCGGTGTT
>SCVB01000054.1 GCA_004296955.1 Brevundimonas sp. | reverse complement strand
GGCACGTTCTGCATCATCCGCTGGCGGCTGCGCTGGGCCCGGATCTGCTTCAGCTTGGCCTTGACGTGCGGATCGCCCTCGGACTGCTTGTAGTCCTCCTTGATCTCTTCCCTGGTCATCTTCATCCGCTCGGCGAAGCGGAATTTCTGCCACAGGAAATCGGCCCCGGCGGTGAAGCCGAGCAGGATCAGGGTCGCGGTCACCAGCGCCAGGATCAGGTCGCGCGCGGCCGGCAGGATCATGGCCGGCGGCATGGCGGCCATGTTCTCGAAGTCGCGCAGATGCGGCTTCAGCACCAGCCAGCAGATGACGCCGACGGCCAGCAGCTTGATGAAGGTCTTGAGGAACTGCACCAGGCCGTCGGGACCGAAGATCCGCTTGAACCCGGCCATGGGGTTCACCTTGGACCAGTCGGGCTTCAGCTTTTCGGCGGTGAAGATCAGGCCGGACTGGGCGACGTTGCCGCCGATCCCGCCGAGGATGGTGGCCAGCATGACCACGCCGAAGAAGGGCGCCACGGCCCACAGGGCGGTCGCGCCGATCTCGATTCCGGCCCCCGCCTCCAGCCCGCCCAGCATCAGATGGGGCGAGGCGATGAAGGGCAGGAACTGTTCGGCCATGGAGGTGGCGAAATATCCGCCGGTCATCAGCACGGCCGCCGAGGCGCCGGCCAGCGACAGGGCCGAGGCGACGTCGGGCGACTTGGCGACGTCGCCCTTCTTTCGCGCGTCCTCGAGTTTTCGGGGTGTCGCCTCTTCTGTCTTCGACTCGGGATCGGCGCCTTCAGCCACCGGCGCCTCCCGCGAAGAGCTGGGCCAGGGCGCGGTAGCGGTCGATGAAGACCGTTCCCATCACGCCGAGGCTGAGGGCGAAGATCGACAGGCCCAGGATGATGCTGAGCGGGGCGGCGGCGAAGAAGACCTGGAACTGGGGCATGACCCGGCCGATCAGGCCCGAGGCGATGTTGAAGATCAGGGCGAAGACCAGCAGCGGCGCCGACAGCTGGACCCCCAGCATGAAGGCGTCGCCCAGGGTGCGGACGGCCAGCTCGGCGAAGTCGCCGGTGACCAGCGGCCGGGCCGGGGCGATCAGCTCATACGAACCGACCAGTCCGGCGATGAACAGGTGATGGGTGTTGGTGGCGAATACCAGGGTGGTCCCCAGCAGCATGAGGAAGGCCGCCAGGGTCGCGCCCGGCTGGGCCTGCATGGGGTTGGCGGTCTGGGCGAAGGCCAGGGTGGTCTGCAGGGCCACGATCTCGCCCGCGGTGGCCAGCGCCGTGGTGAAGCTGCGCAGCAGGGCGCCGATCATCAGGCCGACGATGACCTCGCGGATGATCCATCCGACCATGCCGCCGACGCTGGCCGGCAGGGCCGGCAGCACGCCGGAGATGACGGGCCACAGGGCCAGCGACACCACAAGGGCCAGCGACAGCCGGATGCGCGGCGGCACATAGCTTTCGCCCACGCCGGGCAGCATCATCAGGACCGCGCCGATCCGCGCGAAGATCAGCGCGCCCTGCCAGACCTGGTCCGATGTGGCGTAGGGCTCCACCGCTCAGGCGATCACATGCCGGCGATGCGGGCGGCGATCTCGCGCATGAAGCCGCCCAGCAGGGCGCCCATCAGCGGCAGGAACAGCAGAAGCGCCACGAAGATGGCGATGATCTTGGGCGCGTAGATCAGGGTCTGTTCCTGGATCTGGGTCAGGGCCTGGACCAGGCCGATGACCACGCCGACCACCAGGCCGACCAGCAGGACGGGCAGGCACAGCTGGATCGTGAGCCACAGGGCGTCGCGGCCCACATCCAGTACTTCCGCGCCGTTCATCGAAATCATACTCCCGGGATACCGGGCAGAAAATGCCGGGAGCGTGGTTAACGAGGGGTTAGGACGGTGCGTAAACCCTGACCGGTAACGCCCGTGAAATCCCGACGCCGCAAGGATGAACGGTCGGCCGCCGCGGTCGGGGGAGTACAGCATGCACCGTGCAGCCTGGCTGGCAGGTCTCGTTGCGCTGGCGTCAGGCGCCGGTTGCCGCGCCTCGACCGGTCAGGACGCCGCGCCGCCCCCGCCGGCCGCCGCCTTCAATCTCGTGCAGGAAACCTGGGCGCCGGCTCCGTGGGCCGCGGCCCGCGATGCGTCCCTGGCGCCGTTCGCCCCGCGCGCCTCGCCCGATCATGTGGTCGTCATGCGGGCCGTCGGCGAGAATACCCGACAGGATCGGCGGACCGTGAGGCGGCACGGAGATTGGGCGCGTGTCGACGTGAGCGATCTCCACGGCTCCCAGACCCATTATGTGAGCCTCCGCGATCCGGTGTCGGTGAATTTCTCGCGCCGGCCCGACGGCCGGTACGCATCGATCTACATTCGTTTGAACAACACCCCCTATGGCGAGAACGCGCCGCCCGTCCGGCCAACGGGCGAACGCGACAGCCTGCTCGGGGAAACCTGCGCGGTCTGGGACATCACCGCGCGGGTAGGGGCGAGCTACAACGAGTCACGCCGGCTCAGTTGCGTCACCGACGACGGGATCGAACTCTGGCACCGGTACGAGGGCCTCGGCCGGTCCACATACCGGCACGAGATGCGCGCCGTCAGCCTGAGCCGCGAGCCGGTCGCCGCCGAAGAGGTGACGCCGCCCTCCGATCTTCTGGACCCCGCGCGATGGCCGGTCGAGGCGCCCGCTTCGGGCGCGACGCCGTCCATCGACGTGCTGTTGGACAATGGCACGGACGACCGCTTCAGGATCGAGAAGCGGATTCGTCGCCTGGGCGACATCGAGCGCACCGACGAACAGACCGGCGTCCAGATCGAGGATCGCGGGCGAAACGCCGGAATCGGCTTCGTCCGGGACGCGGACGGCCGTTACCAGAGCTTCGCCGTGAGCGAGGGCCGGGCGTCGGCGTGGGGC
>SCVB01000053.1 GCA_004296955.1 Brevundimonas sp. | reverse complement strand
GGCGGCTCGCTGCTTGAGGCCCCGATGGACGCTCCGCGATCCGCAGTTTGGCGAGGGCAGACCCCCTCCCGCTCATCCCGTTTCCGCCGCGACAAGATCGCAAGGCCTTGCGCCCCTCCCGGCGACGGAACCGGGGGAATTATGGGAGCGGGGCTACCTATGGCGGGCTGATGACGCTGTAATTTTTCGAAAGTGCGCGGAATCAGCGGGTTGGCTGCGCGGGGTATGCTGAGGATCGGCGGATTGTCAGCAGTGCGCGACCCTTCCCCCCTTGAGGGAGAAGGTGGCCCGGAGGGCCGGATGAGGGGTGAAACACCGTCATCGCCCTGTCGCGCGCCAACGATGCACCGAACCCGACCGCGCAAGTTGGCGGCGACGGCTGGAACCGAGCGGCGGGCGGGCGCACATCAAAGCTGACGGCCGGTGTTTCACCCCTCATCCGCCCCCTGCGGGGGCGCCTTCTCCCTCAAGGGGAGAAGGAATCGGTTGGCTTGGTCTCGCGGCTTAGCGCCCCTACGGATGAATCGTTTCCCCGTGCTGGGTGTAGTCGAGGCCCTCGATCTCGGCCTCCTTCGGCACGCGCAGGCCGGTGGTGAATTTGCAGATCATCAGGATGGCGAAGGTGCCGATCGCGCTCCAGGCGATAACGGCGACGAGGCCGATGGCCTGGTTGAGCAGGTTGGCGCCGGCCGCGGCGGGGTTGATGGCGGCGGTGGCCAGCACGCCGGTCAGCAGGGCGCCGACGATGCCGCCGATCCCGTGCACGCCGAAGGCGTCGAGGCTGTCGTCATATTTGAGCGCCCGCTTGAGCCAGACGGCGCCCGCGTAGCAGGCCGGGCCGGAGATAATGCCGATGATGAAGGCGCCCTTGGGGTCGACCAGGCCGGCGGCGGGGGTGATCCCGACCAGACCAGCGACGAGGCCGGACAGCAGGCCCAGCAGGGTCGGCTTCTTGTGGTCGATCCATTCCACGGCGGTCCAGGCGATGGCGGCGGCGGCGGCGGCGAGGATGGTGTTGAAGGCGGCGACGGCGGCGATGCCGTCGGCGGCCCAGGCCGAGCCGGCGTTGAAGCCCAGCCAGCCGACCAGCAGCAGGCCCGCGCCGATGGCGGTGTAGGCGAGGTTGTGCGGCGCCATATTGTCCCGCCCGTGCCCGTGACGCGGGCCCAGAACCAGGGCGGCGACGAGGCCGGCGACGCCTGCATTGACGTGGACCACGGCCCCGCCGGCGAAGTCGAGCACGCCCAGCGAGCCCATCCAGCCGCCGCCCCACACCTGGTGGCAGATCGGCGCATAGACGATCAGGTGCCAGAGGAAGAAGAACAGGATGGAGGCCGAGAATTTGATCCGCTCGGCGAAGGCGCCGGCGATCAGGGCCGGGGTGATGATGGCGAAGGTCAGCTGGTAGGCGATCCAGAGGAATTCCGGGAGGCCGGGGGCGAGGCTGTGCGCGGTCGCGGGGGTCACGCCGTTGAGGAAGGCGGCCTGCAGGCCGCCGATGAAGCCGTTGGTCGCCGGGCCGCTGGCGCCGAACGACAGGCTGTAGCCGGCGACGAACCAGAGCACGGTGACGATGGCCATGGCGGCCGCGGAATGGGCGATGGTGGCGAGCACGTTCTTGCGCCGCACCATGCCGCCGTAGAACAGGGCCAGGCCCGGCAGGGTCATCAGCAGGACCAGCGCCGTCGAGGTCAGGATCCATGCCGCCGAGGCCTCGTTCAGCACCAGGGGCGCCTGATGCGCGAGCAGGGCGGGCGCGGCGGGCGCTGCGGCGAGAGCGGGGCCCGCGGCGAGGCCGGCTGCAAGGCTGAGGACGACGGGGAGAAGGCGGATCTTCATGCGGCGAGGTCCGAGGCTGGAGTCAGAAGGCTCGGCCTGAACCGCGTTCGGGGCCGCGGATAGGGATAGGAACCTATTGCACCGCAGCAGGCAAATCATTTCGTGTGCGGCGCAATAACTCGCTGTGTCGCTGCACAGTCGGAGGCCGTGAGGGGCTGTACGGCACGTTGTAACCGCGGGCCTTCGCGGATGCGGTGGGTGGCGAATGCCGGTTAGACGGCAGGTTCATCACAACGGGCACGACGGGGCCACAACGGACACGACGGGAGCGGGGATGGGCCCGGCGTGGGCGTCTATCGCCATTTCCCGATTGCGGCTTCGCCGCGTTGATCCGATCGAAGTCCGGCGTCGATCCGGCGGATCCGGGTCTGTCATCCGCTCGGTCCGCGTTGTGTCCGTTGTGACCCCGTTGTGTTCGTTGTGATGAACCCGCGCCCGTTGGAGCGGACGCGCGCGTCAGACCCCGTAGAAGTCCCGGTACCAGTCGACGAAGCGTTTGACTCCGACGTCGATGGGGGTCGAGGGGGCGTAGTCGAGAGCGGCGCGGGTCTCGGCGACATCGGCTTCGGTGCGCGTCATTTCGCCGTCCTGGGTCGGCATGACGTTCAGGATCGCCTTGCGGCCCAGAACCTGTTCCAGCACCTCGATATAGCGGGCCAGCGGCTCGCGCCTTCCGGCGCCGAGGTTCAGGATGCGCCAGGGGGCCACGCCGCTCGTGCCGGGTCCCGGCGCTTCGGCCCGCCAGTCGGGATCCTTTCCGGGCACGGCGTCGAGCGCGGCCACGACCCCGTCGACGATGTCGTCGACATAGGTGAAGTCGCGCTCCATGGCGCCCGCGCCATAGACGTCGATCGGCTGCCCCTCGAGGATGGCGCGGGTGAATTTGAACAGGGCCATGTCCGGCCGGCCCCACGGACCGTAGACGGTGAAGAACCGGAGCCCGGTGCAGGGGATTCCGAAGATGTAGGCATAGGCGTGGGCCATGGCCTCATTGGCGATCTTGGTCGCGGAATAGACGTTCAGCGGATGGGCCACGCCCTGCTGGACGGAGAAGGGGAGGGCGGCGTTGGCGCCGAAGACGGAGCTGGTCGAGGCGAACACCAGGTGTTCGGCCTTCACCGCGCGGGCACCCTCCAGCACGGTCAGGAAGCCGACGACGTTGGAGTCGATATAGGTCTCCGGGTTCTCGACGCTGTAGCGAATGCCCGCCTGGGCGCCGAGGTGGACGATACGGCGCGGGGCGTGCTTCGCGAACAGGGCGGCCATGCCGTCCCGGTCCGCCAGATCGAGGGTGTAGTGGATATAGCCCGGCTGGGTCAGAAGGCGGTCCAGCCGGGCCTGCTTCAGGGCCGGGTCGTAGTAGTCGTTGAGATTGTCGACGCCGATCACGGTCTCGCCGCGCGCCAGCAGCCGCTGCGCGGTGTGGAAGCCAATGAAGCCGGCCGAGCCGGTGACGAGGACGGGGCCCTTGGAGGTCATGGCCTTGCGATAGCGCCGGGCGGGCGGCTCCGCCACCTCATATCGCGAGCCGTCGTCCGATCCAGCCGGAGAGGGGCGGAAGGCCGGGCGGAGCTGCGGCGTCGAGGTTGACCGACTGGATGATCGCGAAGCGCCCGTCGGGCGTCCAGGCCTCGGTCTCATGGCCGAGGTTGAAGACGCAGGTCAGGATGTCGGCGCCGAGCTCGCGTTCGAAGGCGAGGATCGACGGCGGCGCGTCGAGGAAGCGCAGGGATCCGAGACGGAGGGCCGGCTCGCGCTTGCGCAGGGCGATCAGGCGGCGGGTCAGGTGCAGGATGGAGCCGGGATCGGCTTCCTGACGGTCGACGGCGAGCGGCGGATGGCGGGCGTCGACGGGCAGCCAGGGCTCGACCGTGGAGAAGCCGGCATGGGGGGCGTCGGCGCGCCACGGCATGGGGGTGCGGGCGCCGTCGCGGCCGAGGGTCTCGGGCCAGTTGGCGATGGCCTCGGGATCGACGAGGCGGTCGAACGGGACCTCGGCCTGGGGCAGGCCCAGCTCCTCGCCCTGGTAGACGAAGACATTGCCGCGCAGGCTCATCAGCAGGAGCATGGCCATGCGGGCGAAGCGCTCGCGGTCGCGGCCCTGGCTCCAGCGCGAGACGGCGCGCGGCGCGTCGTGGTTGGAGAAGGCCCAGGAGGGCCAGCCCTGGCCGGGGGCCCCGTCCCAGGCGGCGTTGGCGCGTCGGACGAGATCGGGCGTCAGGGCGTCGGCGTAGAGGTAGGCGAAGCCGTAGGCGCTGTTCAGATGGCTCTCGCCGGCGGTGAAGGCCTGCATCTCGGGCTCGGCGGCGTCGCCCACGACCTCGGCGACGCTGAAGCGGCCGGGGTAGCCGTCCATCAGGGCGCGGACGCGGGCGAGGAAGGCGGGGATCTGCGGCCAGGACTGGTTGTGGACGTGCGACTGGAAATCGAAGGGGCGGGTGCGCTTGCCGCCGGGCGGGGCGGGCGGATTGTCCGTCAGCGCCGGGTCGTACAGGGCGAAATTGATGGCGTCGAAGCGGAAGCCGTCGACGCCGCGGTCCAGCCAGAAGCGGGCGGCGTCCAGCAGGGCGTCCTGGACCGCGAGGTTGTGCAGGTTCAGCTGCGGCTGCTCCGGCAGGAAATTGTGCAGATAGTACTGGCCGCGGCGGGCGTCCCAGGTCCAGGCGGGGCCGGCGAAGACGGACTGCCAGTTGGAGGGCGGAGAGCCGTCCGGTTTGGCGTCGGCCCAGACGTACCAGTCGGCGCGGGGGCCGGTGCGCGACTGGCGGCTGTCGCGGAACCAGGGGTGCTGGTCCGAGGTGTGGGCGAGGACGAGGTCGGTGATGATGCGGAGGCCCAGCGCATGGGCGCGGGCGATCAGCCGGTCGAAATCGGCGAGGGTCCCGAACACCGGATCGACGTCGCAATAGTCGGCGACGTCATAGCCGAAATCCTTCATCGGCGAGGTGAAGAAGGGGCTGATCCAGACGGCGTCGACGCCCAGCGAGGCGATGTGGTCGAGCCGGGCCGTGATCCCGTTGAGGTCGCCGATCCCGTCGCCGTCCGTGTCGGCGAAACTGCGCGGATAGACCTGGTAGACGACGGCGCCGCGCCACCAGTCGGCGGGACGGGCGGGGGAGGTCGAGGGGTCTGGAACCTGGGCGGTCACGCGGAGCTTTCTGATTCGCGGACAGGATAGCCCGGCGCGTTCCGGACGGGGATACGGCGATAGGCCTTTGCATCCGCCGGCCGGCGACGGCAGGATGGGGCATGGCGCGAGACGAGGAATGACCGGACGGATGCGACGCGCGGGATGGCTGGGCCTGCTGTTGCTCCTGTTCGCGGGACCGGCCTGGGCCGAAGTGACCCTGACCTTCTACGCCCACCCCGGGGCGCGGGTGCGCGACGGCAGTCTGCTGTTTCCCCACGCCTTCGTGCAGGCCACGGGCGCGCTCGACGACACCGGCGATCCGGTCGACTGGTCGGCGGGATTCACCGCCCGGAACCCCGGGCCGCAGCTGCTGTTCGTGCGCGGCGTCGGCGTGGTCGCCTATCCGGATTCCCGCTATGTCGGCGAGGGCCGGCCCTATCTGAAGTTGACGGTCAGCGACGCCGTCTATCGCGCGGTGCGTGAGCGGGCGGCCTGGTGGGCCAGTCCGGAGGGGTCGGTCTATGACCTGCGGCGGCGCAACTGCATCAGCTTCGTCGCCGACCTGGCCCGGCTGGCGGGGCTGCAGACCGCCGCCGAGCCGTCGATGAAGCCGGGGACCTTTCTCGAGGCGACCGCCGCGCTCAATCCGCTGGCGGCCTGGCGCGAAGAGACGGCGCCGGAGGGCGTCACGGAAGCAGCGGCTGGCCCGAGGCCTGAAGGGCGCTGATCTCGGCCTGGACGGCTTCGAGCGCCCGGGCGCGGGCCTCGGCCGAGGGATGGCCCCACTGGGGATAGCGGACGCGCCAATTGTAGGCCCCGAAGCGTCGCCAGAAGGCCGGGGCGATCGCGGTGTCGTAACCGGCCCGGGCCGCCAGATAGAGGCCGACCCGGTCGGCCTGGCGCTCGGCCCCGCCGGGGGAGCCGGCCAGAGCGGGCACGGTCTGGGTCTGGCGGCCGCGCGCCTCGGCCTCGTGCCAGCCCCGGTGTCCGAGGACGTGATGGGCCAGCTCATGGCCGAGCACGAGGGCGAGATCGTCGTCGCTGGCGGCGAAGCCCGCCATGGCGGTGGTGATGAACAGGCGCTGGCCGTCCGCCCGCGCATTGAGATCGTCGGACGGGTCGAGCTGGACCTCGTAGCCGCAGGCGCGCTCCGGGGTCACGGTCGCGGTCTGGTCGTTTCCGTCGCGGCGGAAGGCGATGCGGACCGGTCCGGCGGCGAGCGCCAGGTCCAGGCGTCGGATATTGGCCTCGACGCCCTCATAGGCCGCCGCGCGCCGCTCCGGGCCGCGCGCCAGGGCCTCCCCGTTGAAGCCGAGCAGCAGATCGCCGCGGCGCAGGCCGGCGCGGGCGGCGGCCGAGCCCTCGGGGACCGCCAGCAGGCCGGGCAGGTCTCCGTCCAGTCCGAATCGCGCCACGGCGTGGGGCCGCAGTTCGGGGCTGTACTGGCTGGCGGCGTGCAGCAGCCAGCCCGCGGAATTGCGCACCGCCGGGCAGAGCGCCGCATTGGCCGCCGACAGGCGCCAGCCGACGCGGGCGACCCGCTGGTCCAGATCGGTCAGGGCGATCAGCCGCTGTTCGGCGGGGGCGTCGAACCCGGCCTCGGCGACCGCGACCGGCCCGCCGGAGCCGCAGGCGGACAGCAGGGTCGCGGCGAAGACGAGGACGGCCGGGGCGGAAGCGGGGATACGCCGGTAGAGCATGGCCGGCACCATGCGTCCCGGGCCCCGGCCTGCCAAGCCCTGATCGGGCGACCGCCGCGGTCGCTCTTGGCAATTCCTTAACAGCCGTCAATCACGTTACGGGTCGAAAGACTTTGGGATCACCACGAGCGATGAACCTCGACGGCAAGCGCGTTCTCGTCACCGGCGCCGACGGCTTCATCGGCTCGCATCTGGTCGAGCATCTGGTGCGCGAGGGCTGCGACGTCCGGGCCTTCGTGCAGTACAACAGCTTTGACCGTCGCGGCTGGCTGGACGCCAGTCCGCCCGAGATCGTCCGCGCGCTCGACGTCTTCGCCGGCGATGTGCGCGACCCCCATGGCGTGCGCACCGCGATGACGGGCTGCGACGTCGTCCTGCACCTCGCCGCCCTGATCGCCATCCCCTACAGCTATCATTCGCCCGACACCTATGTGGACACCAATGTCCGCGGCACGCTGAACATCGTCCAAGCGGCGCGGGACCTGGGCGTCGAGCGGGTCGTGCATACCTCGACCAGCGAGGTCTATGGCACCGCCCGTTATGTGCCGATCGACGAGGCCCACCCCCTGCAGGGCCAGTCGCCCTATTCGGCGTCCAAGATCGGCGCCGACCAGATGGCGCTGAGCTTCCACGCCGCCTTCGGCACGCCGGTGACCGTGTGCCGGCCGTTCAACACCTATGGTCCGCGTCAGTCGGCGCGGGCGGTGATCCCGACCATCATCACCCAGATCGCCGCCGGCGTCGACGAACTGAAGCTGGGCGCCCTGGCGCCGACGCGCGACTTCAACCACGTCTCGGACACGGTGCGCGCCTTTGCGGCCCTGGCGGCCTGCGACGCCGCCGTGGGCCAGACCGTCAATGTCGGCAGCGGGTTCGAGATATCGATCGGCGACACCGCCGCCCTGATCGCCGAACTGATGGGCGCCGCCCCCCGGATCGTTGAGGACGGCCAGCGGTTGCGTCCGGCGCTCAGCGAGGTCGAACGGTTGTGGGCCGACGCCTCGCTGATGATGCGGCTGACCGGCTGGTCCCCGGCCTATGGCGGGCGCGACGGTTTCCGTCGCGGGCTGGAAGACACCATCGCCTGGTTCCGCGAGCCCGCGAACCTCTCGGCCTACCATGCGGAGCGCTACGTCCTGTGACCCAAGCTCCCGCCTCCGGCGTCGACAAGTCGCCGGTCCCCCTTCGCGTCGTGGCGGCCGTGCAGCGGGCGCTGGGCGGAAGCCAGCTTCCGGCCGCGCTCCACCAGCCCGAATTCCGCGGGGCGGAGTGGACCTATGTGAAGGACTGTCTGGACACGGGCTGGGTCTCTTCCGTCGGGGCCTATGTCGACCGGTTCGAGCGCGAGCTGGAGCGGGCCTCCGGCGTCCGGCACGCGGTGGCGGCCTCGACAGGCACGGCGGCCCTGCATGTCTGCATGTTGCTGGCCGGCGTCGGGCGCGGCGACGAGGTGCTTGTACCGGCCCTGACCTTCGTGGCCACCGCCAACGCCGTGAGCTACACGGGCGCCGTTCCCCATTTCGTCGAGGCCGAGGACCGGACCCTGGGGGTCGACCCGGAGGCGCTGGAGCGTCATCTGCAGGCCGCGGCCCGGGTCGAGGACGGCGTCTGCCGCAACCGGGAGACCGGCGCGGTCATCCGGGCGCTGGTCGTCACCCATGTGCTCGGCCTTCCCTGCGATCTGGACGCCCTCGCCGCGGTGGCGGACCGCTGGAGCCTGGTCCTGGTGGAGGACGCCGCCGAGGCGCTGGGATCGCATATGCGGGGCGTGCATGTCGGCGGCCGCGGCCGACTTTCGGCGCTCAGCTTCAACGGCAACAAGATCGTCACCACCGGCGGCGGCGGCGCCATCCTGACCAACGACCCGGCCCTGGCGGTTCGCGCCAAACACCTGACGACGACGGCCAAACAGCCGCACGCCTGGGCCTTCGACCATGACGAGGTCGCCTACAACTACCGGCTCCCGAACCTCAATGCGGCCCTCGGCTGCGCCCAGCTGGAGCGGCTCGAGGACATGATCGCCCGCAAGCGGGTGCTGGCGGCACGCTATATTGACGCCTTCGCCAGCGTGGAGGGCGTCCGGTCCCTCGTCGAGCCGGCGGGCTCGCGGTCCAACGCCTGGCTCAACGGCATCGTCCTTGACGACCCCGCGCAGCGGGATCCGAGCCTTGAGGCGCTCGCCGCGGCGGGGCTGACGGGGCGACCGCTGTGGACGCTGATGCACCGCCTGCCGATGTATGCCTCCTGCCCGCGCGCGCCCCTGCCCGTCGCCGAAGCGCTCGAGGCCCGGGTCGTCACCCTGCCTTCCAGCGCCTGTCTGGCGGACGAATGACCGTACCCCGCTGCATCTGCGTGGTGACCGGCGGACGGGCGGATTACGGCCTGTTGTACTGGGTGATGCGCGACATCGCGGCCGAGCCGGGCTTGCAGCTGCAACTGATCGTCACCGGCGGTCACCTTGAACCCCGTTTCGGCGAGACGGTTCGGGTCATCGAGGCGGACGGCTTCCGGATCGACGCGCGCGTGCCCCTCGATCTGACCGACGACAGTCCCGCCGGGGTCGGTCGCTCCATGGCGCGCGCGGTATCCGGCGTCGGCGAGGCGCTGGCGGATCTGCAGCCCGACCTGCTGCTGCTGCTGGGCGATCGTTACGAGATTCTCGCGGCGGCTTCAGCGGCCCTGGTTCATGCCCTGCCGGTGGCGCACATCGCCGGCGGCGACATCACCCGGGGGGCCATCGACGACGCGGCGCGGCACGCCCTGACCAAGCTGGCCCACGTCCATTTCGCCACCCATGAGGCGGCCGCGCGGCGGATCCGCCAGATGGGCGAGGAGCCGTGGCGGGTGCATGTGGTCGGCAGCCCCGGTCTCGACCATCTGCGGCGCACGCCCCTGCTGGACCGGCCGGCGCTGGAGGCGGCGCTGGGGCGGCCGATGGGCGGGCGCAATCTGCTCGTCACCTTCCACCCGGTCACCCTGGCGGACGAGGGGGGGCTGGCCCAGGTCGATGCCCTGCTGGCCGCGCTGGACGAGACCGCCGGCGACGCCACGGTCTGGATCACGGGCGTCAACGCCGACGCCGGTCGGGCGGCGATCGCGGGGACCCTCGCCGACTGGGCTGAGCGCCGGCCGAACACCCATTTGAGCGACTCCCTCGGCCAGCTGCGTTATCTCTCGCTGATGAAGATCGCGGATGCGGTGATCGGCAATTCCTCCAGCGGCCTCTATGAGGCGCCGGCGTTCGGGACGCCGTCGGTGGACGTGGGCGAGCGCCAGGCCGGCCGGCCGGCGGCGGCGACCGTGATCCACGCCGAGCCGGATGCGATCGCGATCGCCGCCGCCATCCGTCAGGCGCTGGCCGCGCCGCGCGGGGACGGTGAAACACCCTATGGCGACGGCCGCAGCGCCATGCGCATCGTCGAGGTCCTGAAGGGTTTGCCCGACCGCGCGGCCCTGCTGGCCAAACAGTTTGTGGAGGTCGGCGCATGAGCCGCTCCGTCTTCGTCATCGCCGAGGCCGGCGTGAACCACAACGGCTCGCTGGAACGGGCCCTGACCATGGTCGACGCCGGGGCGGCGGCCGGGGCGGATGCGGTGAAGTTCCAGAGCTTCGACGCCGGGCAGCTGGTCACCCGCCGGGCCGCCAAGGCCGCCTACCAGATCGAGAACACCGGCGAGGACGGCGGCCAGCTGGCCATGCTCCGCGCGCTGGAGCTGGACGCGGACGGGCATCGGGCCCTGGCCGACCGGTGCGCCGAACGCGGCGTGCGCTTCATGTCGACCGCCTTCGACATGGACAGTCTGGAGATGCTGTCCAGCTTCGACATGCCGGCGGTGAAGATCCCGTCGGGCGACATCACCTGGGGACCGATGCTGCTGAAGGCGGCGCGGCTGGGCCGTCCCCTGATCGTATCGACAGGCATGGCCACGATGGAGGAGATCGCCGAGGCCCTGGGGGTCATCGCCTTCGCCCTGACGCGCGAGGGAGAGCCTTCGGACCGGGCCGTGCTGGCGGCGGCCCTGGAGACGCAGGCCGGTCGCGACGCCGTCCGGGAGCGCGTGACCCTGCTGCACTGCACGACCCAGTATCCGACCCCGCTTGAGGCGGTGAACCTGCGCGCCATGTCGACCATGGCGGATCGGTTCGGGGTTCGGGTCGGCTATTCCGACCACACTCGCAGCCTGGCCGTGCCGGTGGCGGCCGTCGCCCGCGGGGCCGTGATCATCGAGAAGCATTTCACCCTCGACCGGTCCCTGCCCGGACCGGACCACGCCGCCTCGCTGGAGCCGGACGAACTGGCCGCCATGATCGTCATGATCCGCGAGACCGAGGCGGCCCTGGGCTCGGCCGAAAAGGGCCCGACCGCCGAGGAGATGGGCAACCGGCTGGCGGCGCGGCGCAGTCTGGTCGCCGCCGGGCCGATCGCCGCGGGCGAACGCCTGAGCCTCGACCGGCTGACCGCCAAACGCCCCGCCGACGGCCTGTCCCCGATGGAGGCCTGGGGCCTTGTCGGCCGCCCGGCCAGCGCGGATTTCGCGGTCGACGAGGCGGTCGTCCCATGAGCGCGCCGGAGATCATCATCGGCGCCGGAGGACACGGTCGGGTCCTCGCCGAGGTGCTGCGGCTGGAAGGCCGGGCGGCGGCGGGCTTCATCGACCCCCGGGGCGATCCGGCCCGGCTGCCGCTGCCCCTGCTGGGCGGCGACGCGGCGCTGGACGACTGGCCCGGGAACGGCCTGGTCAATGGCATCGGCGGCCCCGCCGGATCAGATCTGCGGCGCCGGGTCCAGCGCCGTCTGGAAGCCAGCGGCCGCTGCTTCTCCGGCGTGCGCCATCCGTCCGCCATCGTCGCCGCGACGGCGCAGATCGATCCGACCGTCCAGCTGCTGGCCCGCACGGTGGTCCAGCCGGGGGCCCGGCTTGAGGCCGGCGTCATCGTCAACACCGGAGCCATCGTCGAGCACGACTGCGTCGTCGGGGCCTTCAGCCATTGCGCGCCCGGCAGCATCCTGTGCGGCGGAGTCACAGTCGGCGAGGATTGCCACATCGGGGCGGGCGCCGTGATCCGCGAGGGCGTCCGGCTCGGGGACCGGATCGTGGTCGGGGCCGGGGCGGTGGTGGTGCGGGACTGCCCCGACGCCGGCGCCGTGTTGCTCGGAGCGCCCGCCAGGCGCAGGGAGGCGAAATGAAGAGCTGGGAAGAAACCCTCATCGGTCCCGACGAGGCGCTGGAGGCGGCGCTCAACTCCATCAACGCCTCCGGACGCGGGATCTGCCTGGTCGTCGACGCGGAACGGCGGCTGCTGGGGACCCTGTCGGACGGGGACGTGCGCCGAGCCATCATCGGCGGCGCGACCCTTGCGACGCCATGCCGGGCGGTGATGAACGGCAGTCCGACGGCCATCGCGGTCGGCGCGCCGCGGCGGGCCGTCCTGGCCGAGCTGCGCGACCGCCAGCTGCGCCACCTGCCCATCCTCAACGACGGCGTGGTGGTCGGCCTGGCCATGCCGGCGGACTTTCTGTCGGCGCCCGTGCGTCCGAACCGGGTGGTCATCATGGCCGGGGGCAAGGGCGAGCGGCTGGCGCCGCTGACGCTGGATACGCCCAAGCCGATGCTCAAGGTCGGGCCGCGCCCGGTGCTCGAGACCATCGTCCGCACCTTCGCCGACCAGGGCTTCCGTCGCTTCTACCTGTCGACCAACTACAAGGCCGACCAGATCGAGGGCCATTTCGGCGACGGCTCCGACTTCGGCCTCGAGATCGACTATCTGCGCGAGACCCGGCCGCTCGGCACCTGCGGCGCGCTCAGCCTGATGCCGCGTCCGCTGGACGGACCCTTCATCCTGGCCAATGGCGATGTGCTGATGCACATCGACTACTACGGCCTGATCGAGGCGCATGAGGCCTCGGGCGCCGACCTGACGGTGGTGGTGCGCGAGCATCGCATCCAGGTGCCGTTCGGCGTGGTCGAGTCCGGCGACAATGTCGTGATCAGCATCACCGAGAAGCCGACCTTCGCCTATCCGGTCAACGCCGGCCTGTATGTGCTGTCGGAGCGCGCCCTGGCCCTGATCCCGGCGGACCAGCCGATGGACATGCCCGACCTGCTGACCCAGATGCTGGCCCGGGGGCTCAAGGTCCGAAGCCAGCGCGACGACGGCTACTGGATCGATATCGGCCGGATGAGCGACTACGACCGCGCCAATGCGGAGTTCGGCGAGGTCTTCGCGACCGGCGGCTGATCGCGGGGCGTCGGCCGGGGACCGTCTGCAGGCGAGCGGTGAATTTCGCGATGCTACCGTAAGCGGTATCCCGGATTGTTTATTGCTTAATGATTGCAAGCGGCTTGTCGTTTCGCCGCGCCGCGCTACGGTGGATGTTTCCAGCACACTCCACGACGGTGGCACCATGTTCGACGGCCTGTTCAGCACCCGCCAAGGCGGCGATTCCAGCGCGTTTCTGGACGCCTTCGAAGGCTTCACGGGCCAGAGCCAGCGGTTCGGCGGCGTCGGCGAGGCGGTCGAGCCGGCGGAGGTCTCCGCCTTCGGCGCCATCGCCAGCTATCAGGTGTGCGCCTGCTGCGCCCGCTTCCACAGCGCGACCACGCCGACGAACGGCGGCGACGGTCCGAGCTTCTTCCTCAACGCCGACGACCGGGGCGAGCTGGGGCCGAATGGCAAGCCTTCGCTGAGCTCCACGGACGCGGGCAGCCAAATCACCCGCTCGAACCAGAGCTGGGCCACGGCCCTCGGGACGGCGGCGACGGTCACCTACGCCTTCCGCGACTCCGTCACCACCATGCCGACCGACACCGCCGGCTTCTCGCAGTTCAGCGCCACCCAGATCGCCGCCACCATACTGGCGCTGGCCGCCTGGTCGGATGTGGCCAACATCACCTTCCAGCGCGTCCAGAACGTCGGCAGCGAATATTCGAACAACGCCACCATCCTGCTGGGCAACTACAGCTCCGGCCAGGAGGGGGCGGCGGCCTTCGCCTATCTGCCCGGCGGCATGCCGGGCGTGACCACCGCCTCCCAGGCCCAGGGCGATGTGTGGATCAACAGCTCGCTGTCCTACAATGCCCTTCCGGTCCAGCTCGGCTACGGCCAGCACACCCTGCTGCACGAGCTCGGCCATGCCATCGGCCTTAGCCACCCGGCCGCCTACAACGCCAGCGCCGACGGCGTCATCACCTATGAGGGCAGCGCCATCTATTACGAGGACTCGCGCCAGTACACGGTGATGAGTTACTTCAGCGAGCAGGTGACCGGAGCCGATTTCCGCGCCGACCCCCTCAGCCCCCAGCGCTATGCCTCCGCGCCGCTGCTGGACGACATCTCCGCCGCCCAGCGTCTGTACGGCTCCAACATGACCACCCGGACCGGAGACACGGTCTACGGTTTCAACTCGACCGCGGGCCGCGCCTGGTTCAGCGCCGTCGGCAGCTCGAGCGCGCTGGTCTTCTGCGCCTGGGACGCCGGCGGGACCGACACCTTCGACTTCTCGGGCTATTTCAACAACGGCCAGATCATTGACCTGCGCCAGGGCGCCTTCTCCAGCGTCGGCGGGATGAGCGGCAACGTCTCGATCGCCATCGGGGCCGTGATCGAGAACGCCATCGGCGGCAGCGGTTCGGACACCTTCCGCGGCAACTCGGCCAACAACCGGTTCACGCCGAACGCCGGCACGGACGTCGTCGACGGCGGCCTGGGGACCGATACGGTCGTGTTCTCGGGCGCGCGGGCCGCCTACACCATCACCTGGAACGGCCAGGTCGGCACGATCGTCGGCAACGGCCAGAACGTGACGGTGACCAATGTCGAATCCCTGCAGTTCACCGACCAGACCGTAGCGGCCGCCCCGACCGGCGGACTGATCGTCGGCGGCGACATCACCAATGAGACCATCACCGGCACGGCCCTGGCCGATGTGATCGGCGGCCTCGGCGGCGTGGACACGATCAACGGCCTGGGCGGGAACGACAATCTGAACGGCGGCTCCGGCAATGACGCCCTGAACGGCGGCGACGGCGACGACATCCTGATCGGCGCCCTCGGCAATGACGCCATGAACGGCGGCGCCGGCGTCGATACGGCCGACTACGCCGGCGCGGGCGCCGGGGTGACGGTCAGCCTGGCGGCCGGAACCGCGAGCGGCGGCGCGGGCTCGGACACCCTTTCGCTGGTTGAGAACGTGACGGGCTCGGCCCATGCCGACACCCTGACCGGCGATGGAAACGCCAACACCCTGCGCGGCGGCGGCGGCATCGACACCCTGAATGGCGGCGCGGGAAGCGATCTGCTGGTCGCGGGCGCGCCCGGCCAAGGCGGCGGAGCGCCGGACGTGGTCAAGGCCCAGGGAACCGCGAACGGCAGCATCGGCGCGGCGGTTTCGCTGACCGGGACCTTCGACCTGCTGACCTCTTCGGCCATCGCCGACTCGTCCACGATTCCGCACGCCACGGTCGTGGCCACCACGCACGGCGGCGTCGAATATTACGCCATCACCGTGGTCGCCGGCGAGACCGTCACCTTCGACATCGACGGCGCGAGCTTCGACAGCACCCTGCGCCTGGTGACCGGCGGGGGCGTCGAACTGGCCAACAATGACGACAACGCCTCGGACGGCGGGTCCACGACCGACTCGATGCTGACCCACACCTTCAGCGCCGCCGGAACCTATTACATCCAGGTCGCGAAGTGGCTGGCCAATACCGCCGACTCCTACACCTCCGAAGCGCCGCCGGCGGGTCAGACCTACACCCTGCATGTGTCCAGCCCCAGCCAGACCCCCGTGCCGATCCAGATGATCGGCTCGACCCTGAACGGGGACGCCGGGACCGACACCCTTGAGGGCGGCAGCGGCGCGGACGCGCTGAATGGCGGCGCGGATGACGATACCCTGACCGGCGGCGGCGGCGCCGATGCGATCGACGGCGGCGACGGTACGGACACGGCCGTCTATTCGGGCAATCGCTCGGCTTACACCGTCAGCGTTTCGGGCGGGGTGACCACGGTGACCGGTCCTGACGGGACCGATACGGTGAGCAATGTCGAGCGTCTGCAGTTCGCGGACGGGGTGTTCAATGCGGCGGGCGATCCGCTGACGAGCGCTCCGATCAACGGGACGGCGAACGCCGATAATCTGGGCGGCACGGCGTCCGGCGACACGATCAACGGCCTGGGCGGCGACGACGTCATCACCGGCGGGGCCGGAAACGACACGATTGATGGCGGGACGGGAACGGACACGGCGGTTTTCAGCGGCGTCCGCGCGGGCTATTCAGTCACGACGGTCGGCGGGACCACGACGGTTGCGGGGCCAGATGGCACTGACACCCTCACAACCGTCGAGCGGCTGCAATTCTCAGACCTGACCCTGATCGTTGGCGCAGGCGGGGGACAATATTTCGCCGGCACGACTGGCGATGATACGATCATCGGCACCGCTTTCGCCGATGAGATGCTGGGCGGAGCGGGTGACGATGTTCTGATCGGCGGGGCCGGAAGCGATACGCTGACCGGCGGCGAGGGGATCGACACGGCGGACTATTCCGCGGCGGCCGATCGCATCGCGATCAATCTTGCGGCGGGAACGGCCTATGGCGGCATTGATGCGCATCTGGAC
>SCVB01000052.1 GCA_004296955.1 Brevundimonas sp. | reverse complement strand
CGCCGAATGGTCGCGGCCCCTGGCCTCTGTGCTGGAGGAGGCGCGGGCCCTGGCCGGCCGCGGCGTGCGCGAAGTCACCCTGCTGGGTCAGAACGTCAACGCCTATGACGGCGAACGGCCGGACGGCCGAAAGTCGAGCCTGGTCGAGCTGGCTTACGCCCTGGCCGAAATCCCCGGCCTTGACCGGATCCGCTATACGACCAGCCATCCCAACGACATGTCGGACGACCTGATCGCGGCCCACGGCGATCTGGACGCCCTGATGCCCTATCTGCACCTGCCGGTGCAGGCGGGCTCCGACCGGATCCTGCGGCTGATGAACCGGAAACATGGCCGCGAGAAATATTTCGACCTGATCGCCCGCATCCGCGCGGCCCGGCCGGACATCGCCATGGCGGGCGACTTCATCGTCGGCTTCCCCGGCGAGACGGACAGGGAGTTCGAGGACACCCTGGATCTGGTGCGGCGTGTGAACTACGCGGGGGCCTTCGCCTTCATGTATTCGCCCCGGCCCGGCACCCCCGCCGCCGGCATGGGCAAACAGGTCGAGCCGGAGGTGGCCAAGGAACGGCTGCACCGTCTGATCGAACTGCTGATCGAACAACAGACCGCTTTCAACCTCGCCCAGGCGGGCCGCACCCTGAATGTGCTGTTCGACAAGCCGGGCCGACACGGCCACCGTCGCCAAGCGATCGGTCGATCCCCATATCTTCAGTCTGTCCACGTCGATGACGCGGATCATCTGATCGGCCAGATCGTTCCGGTCGAGATCATCGCCGGCCAGCAGAACAGTCTGACCGGTCGGCTCGTCTCCGCAGAGGCGGCGAAGAAAGAAAAGGCGGCCTAGTGGCGAGAGACTCCGAGTTCGTTCCCCTGAATGACGCTGAACTGCGTGCGGTGATCGGACCCAATAGCCGTCACGTCGCCCTGATCGAGGACGCCTTCAAGGTGCTGGTCGAGGCGCCGGGCGGCGGGGTCTCGGTCAACGGCGGCACGCGCGACCGATCCGACGCCCGCCATGTGATCGAGGACCTCGCCAAGCGCGCGGCCCTGGGCGCCGAGGTGACCGAAGCCGACGTGCGTGCGGCCCTGGGCCAGGCGCGGGGCGGCAAGGGCACGCCGGGCATGGCGGCGGCGGGGGTGTCTCTTCCGGGCGGCAAGCGCGGCGCCATCGTGCCCAAGACCAAGGCCCAAGCCGCCTATCTGGACATGCTGGGCCGGTGCGAACTCAGTTTCGGCGTCGGCCCGGCCGGCACCGGCAAGACCTTCCTGGCCGCCGCCTATGGCGCCTCCCTGTTGCGGCGCGGACAGGTGGACCGGCTGGTCATCACCCGGCCGGCGGTCGAGGCGGGCGAGAAACTGGGCTTCCTGCCCGGCGACCTCAACGAGAAGGTCGATCCCTATCTGGCCCCGATCTGGGAAGCCCTGAACGACATCCTCGGCGCCGAAGACGTGCAGCGCCGCCGCGACAAGGGCGAGATCGAGGCCGCCCCCATCGCCTTCATGCGCGGCCGCACCCTCAGCCACGCCTTCGTCATCGTCGATGAGGCGCAGAACACCTCGCGCCTG
>SCVB01000051.1 GCA_004296955.1 Brevundimonas sp. | reverse complement strand
ACCGACATCCACAACCGCCTGCGCCGGATCGACGGCCTGACGGTCGCCGACTAGGCCCCGACTAGACTAAGCCTGGGTCGCCACCCAGCCGTCCACGATCCGCTCCAGCACCGACAGGGGCACGCCGCCTGCGGCCAGGGTCGTGTCGTGGAAGCCCTTGATATCGAACCGGTCGCCCAGGCTCGATTTCGCCTTTTCGCGCAGACGCACCCATTCGGCATGTCCGACCTTGTAGCTGCAGGCCTGGCCGGGCCAGACGCAGTACCGATCGATCTCGGTGGCTATGGCGCTTTCCTCGTCGCCGCCCGTATCCACCATGTAGCGGATCGCCTGTTCCCGGCTCCAACGCTTGTGATGCAATCCGGTGTCGGCCACCAGGCGCGAGGCGCGGAACAACAGGCTCTGCAGATAGCCCAGCTCGCCGAACCGATCGTCGGCGTAGACGCCCATCTCGTCGGCCAGTTGCTCCGAATACAGCGCCCAGCCTTCGCCATGGGCGCTGAAGAACAAAGCCTTCGAGATCAAAGGCAGGCGGGTGTTTTCGATCGCCAGCGTGCCCTGGAGATGATGCCCGGGCAGCGCCTCGTGATAGGCGAGGGTCGGCAGGCTGAAGCGCGGACACTCGGCGGTGTCGCGCAGATTTATGTAGAAGGCTCCCGGTCGTGACCCGTCCAGACTGGGCGCCACGGCATAGCCGCCCGGCGCCCCGGCTTCGATGGCGACGGGGACGCGGCGGACCTCCACCCTCGCCTTCGGCAGCCGTCCGAAATACTGCGGAAGTCGGGCCTCCATGTCGGCGATCTGGGCGTTCAGATCGGCCAGGATCCGGGCCTTGCCCGCCTCGGTGTTCGGATAGATCTGCGACGGCTGGCGGCCCAGGGCGGCCATGCGCCGGCCGACCGTCCCCTGCGTCATGCCTTCGGCCTTCAGCAGCGCGTCCATGCGGGACAGGATGTCGCGCGACTGGTCCAGCCCCATCTGATGGATGGTCTCGGGGTCGAGGTCGGTGGTGGTCATCAGCCGCAGATTGGCGGCGTAATAGGCCTCGCCCTGAGGTCTGGCCCAGAGGCCCGCGTCGGTCGTGGCGCGCGGCCTCCAGGTCTCGAGCAGGGCGATCTGGCGCTCCAGCGCGGGATAGATCTCGCGTTCGACGATGACGGCCGCCCGCCCTGACCAGTCCCCTGCGATTCCCTTCTCCGCGGTGCGTCGGGCGATGCTGCGGGTCAGGCCGGCCTCGGCCGCGGTCGGGGCGCGCAAGGCCCGCATCTGGTACAGGGCCTTGGCGACGATGAAAATGGGCGGGATCACGCCGCGACGGGCGTCCGCACCGCTGGCCTCGGTCTCCTGATCCAGCACCTGTGCGAACGCAGAGAGGCGAGACAGATAGGCTTCTGCGTCGGCGGTGGTCTCGATCGAATGCTGGGTGTCGAGGAAATCCGGCGTCGCCTGATAGGCGCCGGTCAGCTGCGAGACTGTATAGGGCTGAAGCGGATACACGCTGGGATCGACGAAGCCGAAATCGCCGTAGCCGAAGCCCTTGGCCGCATCCAGAGCCTCGGCCTGGAAACGAACCACTTCGAAACTGGCGGCGCTCTGGCCGGTCAGGCTCGAGGCGTCGATGGCGCGGATCTCGGCCAGCCAGGCCTCGTTCAGGGCGATCGCCCTGGCCCGGTCCTGAAGGCCCCGGCCCGCCAGGGCGGACTTCAGGCCGGCGCGGGGCCCTGTATCGAGGCCGAGATTGGTCGCCAGCTGCGGATTGATATCGACGGCCTGCTCGCCGATCCGGGCGACCAGGGCGTCCGCCGCCCCGGTCTGGGCGCGCGCAAAGGCCGGTGCGGCAAACGTGGCGACGCCCGCAAAGGCTCCAGTCTGCAGTAGTCGGCGACGGTCGATCATCTCAGCCTCCTCAGCCGTTGGGATTGGGACTTAGGCCTGCGTCGCGATCCAGCCGTCCACGATCCGCTCCAGCACCGACAGGGGCACGCCGCCGGTGGCCAGGGCCGTGTCGTGGAAGCCCTTCAGGTCGAACCGGTCGCCCAGGCTGGTCCTGGCCTTCTCGCGCAGGCGGACCCATTCGTTGTGGCCGACCTTGTAGGCGCAGGCCTGGCCCGGCCAGCCGCAATAGCGTTCGACCTCGGACACGGCCGCGCCTTCCTGGTCGCCATAGGCCTCCATCATGTACTGGATGCCCTGTTCGCGGCTCCAGCCCTTGGAATGGATGCCGGTGTCCACCACCAGACGGGCGGCG
>SCVB01000050.1 GCA_004296955.1 Brevundimonas sp. | reverse complement strand
CATCAAGAACGAGATCGACCCGACCCTGACCTTCCGGCGGTCGTGCCGCGAGGGCATCTGCGGCTCGTGCTCGATGAACATCGACGGGCGCAACACCCTGGCCTGCACCAAGGGCTGGGAGGAGTGCTCCTCCTCGACCATCTCCATCGCCCCCCTGCCGCACCAGCCGGTGGTCAAGGACCTGGTGACGGACCTGACCCTGTTCTACGCCCAGTACGACTCGATCCAGCCCTACCTGCAGTCCGACGAGCCGGACCCGGAGAAGGAGCGCATCCAGCTGCCGGAAGACCGGGCCAAGCTGGACGGCCTGTATGAGTGCATCCTGTGCGCCTGCTGCTCGACCTCCTGCCCCAGCTACTGGTGGAACCAGACCGAATACCTCGGTCCCGCGGCCCTGCTGCAGTCCTACCGCTGGATCGCCGACAGCCGCGACGACGCCACCGACAAGCGGCTCGACGACCTCGAGGATCCGTTCAAACTCTACCGCTGCCACACCATCATGAACTGCGCCCAGGTGTGTCCGAAGGGCCTGAACCCGGCCGAGGCGATCGCGAAGACCAAGAAGTTGATGGTGGCCCCGTCGCGGAAGAAGACGGAAGCGGCCTGATCAGGCCACCAGTTTCAGCCCGCAATGTTCGGCGAAGTGGCGGAAGTCGGGGTCGTGCGCAATCAGCGGCGCCCGGGCGTCGATGCAGCACTGCGCGATCAGCGTGTCGGCGAGCTTCGCCTTCAGGCCTCTCTGCCGGATGCGACATCGCATGAGGCCGGCGCGTTCCCAGAATCCCTCGGTGATCGGCAGCACCGGCGCGTTGCGAATGAGCGGCTCGAGCAGCGGGCGTGCGCCCGTGTAGGAGAGCAACTCGGTCACGGTTATCGGCGAGAGCACGAGGCTCTCGTCCTCGATCGCCGCCGCGACGAGATTCACGTCATGCCCGTTCTCGCCGTCGAGATAGCGCGCAATACTGCTGGTGTCGGCGCAAATCACGGCTTGGGTTCGCTCACGCCCCAGCCGTAGTCCTTGTCCTCGCGCAGTTCATCAAGGTTGAGGTCCGAGAAATCCACCTTGCCGCGCAACGCCTTCATCATCGAATAAAATTGCTCGCGCTTCAGCTTCTCAAGCCCCTGCCGCACGGTTTCCGTAAGGCCCGCGCCTGTCGCGGCCTGGGCGGCGTCGACAAGGTCGGCCGGGAGATGGACCGTGATCTTGCGAGTGGCGGACATCCCGATATCTTGCCATAAACTCATGCCAGTCACAACGTATGGCATTTGCCCCGGCGGGCCACTGCGCTATGAGGCGGCGATGGCCAAAATCACCTACATCGAACACGACGGCCGCGAGCATGTCGTCGAGGTCAAGAACGGCCTCTCTGTCATGGAGGGGGCGATCCGCAACAACGTCCCCGGCATCGACGCCGACTGCGGCGGGGCCTGCGCCTGCGCCACCTGCCACGTCTACGTCGATGAGGCTTTCGCCGCCGAGACCGGCCGCGCCTCGGCCATGGAGGAGTCGATGCTGGACTTCGCCGAGAACGTCCAGCCGAACAGCCGCCTGTCCTGCCAGATCCGGGTCTCGGACGATCTCGACGGCCTGATCGTCCGCCTGCCCGAGAACCAGCACTGAGCCGCGGCCATGGGCCGGGCGAACCCTGACCTTGTCGATCGGGTCGGCCGGCTGATCGCCGAGGGTCCGAAGGACCGCCCGCCGCTCATCGGCGTGGTCGGCGCGCAAGGGTCCGGCAAGACCACACTCGCCCGCGCCGCCGCCGAGCGGTTCGGGGCGGTCCAGATCTCCATCGACGACGTCTATCTGACCCGCGCCGAACGCGAGGCCATGGCCCGCGAGGTCCATCCCCTGTTCGTCACCCGCGGACCGCCGGGGACGCACGATCTGGGTCTGCTGCAAGGGCTGATCGACGGCCTGTCCGCTGCGGGTCACGACGACGAGACCCCCGTCCCCGATTTCGACAAACGCGGCGACGACCGGCGGCCGGTCTCGGAGTGGCGGGTCTTTCCCGGGCGGCCGTCGGCCATACTGATCGACGCCTGGTGCCTCGGCGCCCTGCCGCAGGCCGCCGCCGCCCTGGCGGAACCGGTCAACGCCCTCGAGCGCGACCAGGACCCGGACGGCGCCTGGCGGCGGGCCGTCAACGGCTTCGTCGGCGGGGCCTACGCCGACTTCGTCGGGCGGTTCGACGCCATCCTCTTCCTCAGGGCCCCGTCGTTTGACGTGGTCCTGGACTGGCGTTGCCAGCAGGAGGCGGACCTTCTGGGCGTGGCGCCGGCCGATCTGCCGGCCGGGGAGCGCGCCCGCCTCGCCGGCTTCATCCAGTATTTCGAACGCCTCACCCGGCGCATGCTGGACGGCGGCGTACGGGCCGATGTCATCATACCGCTGGATCGAAACCGCCGGCCGGAGTCTATGGGCGCATGAACTCGCCGCAGGATCGTCGCTTCGAGCCGCGCTCGCCCGCCAACGCCCGCGCGGTGGTGGTCGCGCCCGGACTCGAGATGACCTGTCTGATCGTCGATCAATCCGCGACCGGCCTGCGTCTGCGGCTGGACCGGAATCTCGCCCTGCCGGACCAGGTGCAGGTCATCGACCTCGCCCGCGGCGTGGCCATTGAGGCCCGGGTGGTCTGGTGCAAGGGCCAGGAGGCCGGGCTGAAGCAGATCGGCCAGGCCTCGCTGCGCGGCCTCGTTCCCTCCCGCTTCGCCGCCGCCCGCGCCGCCTTCCTGAGAGCGGGCGGGCGTTAGGGCGAAGGCGGCGCCGGCGGATGCATGGCGCTAGAGGGCGGTGACCGCCTTGATCGCCACATAGACGGCGACGACCAGGATCAGGCCGGCGAACAGGCGTCGGCCGAGGACGGCGTTGGCTCCCAGCCGGCGGGCGATCGGCAGGCCGGCGAGGGTCCCTGCGCCGCCGCCGAGGGCCATGGCTGCCACGATCGGCCAGTCGATCAGGCCGGACAGGGCGTAGTTGGCGGCGGTCGTCGCGCCGAAGGCCGCCACGCTGACGAGGGAGGAGGCCTGGGCCAGGGCCAGGGTCATGCCGGCGGCGCCCATCAGCCCCGGGACGATCAGGAAGCCGCCGCCGATGCCGAAGAAGCCCGCGGCCGCGCCGACCCCGGCGCCGGAGACGGCGACCCGGGGCGCCATGGCCCGGGTCAGCCGCACGTTCTCGGCCCCGATCGGGGCGTTGGGCCGCAGCATGGCCAGGGCGACCAGACCCATGGCGAGGGCGAAGAAGATCAGCAGGGCGTGACCGTCGATCGCCTTGGCGACCGACGATCCGGCGAAGGCCCCGACCGAGCCGGCGGCGGCGAACAGCAGGGCGCAGGGCCAGCGCACCCGCCCCGCCCGGGCCTGACCGGCGAGCGCGGTCAGGGCGTTGAGCGCGACCCCCGCCGCCGAGGCTCCGATGGCCACATGGGGGTCCTTCACCCCGACCACATACAGCAGCAGCGGCACGGCCAGGACCGAGCCGCCGCCGCCGAACACCGTCAGCAGCAGGGCGACCACGCCGCCGCTGAGGACGGCCAGAAGCAGCTGGATGACGGCGGGGTCCATGTCTTACGCCGTCCGTGACGAAGGGTTGCCGGAGACCGTGGGCAGGCCCTCGGCCTTCCAGCCGTTCAGACCGCCCTCCAGCACGAAGGCCTCGCCCGGGATGCAGGCGGCCAGGCGGACGCAGTTCATGCCGGTGCGGGCGCCGGACCGGCACATATAGATGACATCGCGGCCCGGCTGGACCTCCAGGTCGGCCGCGTCGAAGACGGACAGGGGTTTGATGATGCTGCCGGCGATCCGCTCCTGGGCGACTTCGCCGGGCTCGCGGATGTCGACCAGAACGGCCTTGCCGGACTGGATGCGGGCCGCGACTTCGGCGGCGGAGAGGGGGGTGAGCACGGCCATGGTTCAGTTTCCTTGGGCAGGGGGACAATAGATCTCGGCGAGGACGGCGATGAGCTTCAGGGCCGCCGGCTCGGCGATGCGGTAGTGGATGGACACGCCCTCGCGCCGGCCCGTGATCAGGCCTTCCTCGCGCAGCACCGCGAGATGCTGCGACAGGGCGGACTGGGACAGGCCTCCCAGCGGCAGCAACTCGCCCACGGCGCGTTCGCCGTCGCCGAGCTGGCACAGGATCATCAGCCGCTTCTCGTTCGAGAGCGCCTTCAGAAGCCGCGCCGCGTCCCCGGCTTTGGCCTGGAACTGCTGCAGGGATAGGGTGGGACCATCGATCATGCCGGGCAATATATGCGGTCTTGCTAATTTAGCAATAGCTAATATATTGGGCTGCATACCGGAGACTGGACGCCATGACCCCTTCCCCCTCCGTCGAGGGCTTCTTCGATCCCGCGACCCACACCATCACCTATCTGGTCGCCGATCCCGCGAGCGGGGCGGCCCTGATCATTGATCCGGTGCTGGACTTCGAGGCCGCGGCCGGCCGCGTCTCGACGGCCTCGCTCGAGGCGGTGCTGGCCCGGATCGCCGAGCGCGGCCTGACCCTTGAGCGGGTGCTGGAGACCCACGCCCACGCCGACCACCTGACCGGGGCCGACGAGATCCGCCGCCGCACCGGCGCCCCCATCGGCATCGGCAGCCGCATCACCGAGGTGCAGAAGGTCTTCGGCGTCCTGTTCGAGGCCCATGACGTCACCGCCGACGGCGTGGTGTTCGACAGCCTCTATGCCGACGGCGCCCGCTTCGCCCTGGGATCGATCCCCGTCGAGGTGCTGCATACGCCCGGCCACACCCCCGCCTGCGTCAGCTATCTCATCGGCGACGCGGTCTTCACCGGCGACACCCTGTTCATGCCGGACTACGGCACGGCCCGGTGCGATTTCCCTGGCGGCGACGCCCGCACCCTCTACCGGTCGATCCAGCGCCTGTTCGCCCTGCCGCCGGAGACGCGGCTGTTCGTCGGCCACGACTACCTGCCCGAGGGTCGCACGGATTTTCGCTGGGAGACCACGGTGGCGGCCGAGAAGACGGGCAACATCCACGTCGGCGGCGACCGGTCGGAAGACGATTTCGCGGCCCTGCGCGAGGCCCGCGACGCAACCCTGAAGGTCCCGGCCCTGATCCTGCCGTCCCTGCAGATCAACATCCGCGCCGGCGCCCTGCCGCCGGCCGAAGCCTCGGGCAAGCGGTTCCTCAAACTGCCGCTGAACGCGATCTAGGCGGACTCAAAGGACGTCCGGAACGGTCCCCGCCGTGATCGCGATCCGGCCGATCAGGCCCTTGACGATCAGGTCCAGCGCCGATCCCTCGCGATAGTCGGCGGCGGCGACGAAATTGACCCGGTCTTCGGAGATCAGCCCGTAGATCTTCTGCTGGTCGCGCTCGGAATTGCGCGGATCATAGACGGCGATCGAATAGCCGCCCTTGGTGTGCATCATCTTCATGGTCGGCACGTCGGTGTCGCCGTCGCCGAGGAAGATCATCCGCTCGAACGGCACCGGCCGGTCGTCGTCGGCCATGAAGCGGTTGATCTTGTCGTGCTCCCAGTGATTCAGCACGCCCTTGTTGATGCGGAACAGATACTGGGTCTTGGTCGTGTAGTTGACGCCGACCGCCGGCCAGATCGCCACGCCGTGTTCGTCATAGACGAATTTCGACGCGAAGACGTGCCGGAACTCCGGCCGGATCGGACAGCCCTCGATCATCTCCTCCAGGCCCGCCGAGATGATGTAGTGCTCGATCTCGAGGCCGTATTTCGCGCCCATCGCATTGATGCGGTCGAACCAGCCCTTGCCGGTCAGGTCGGACTTCAGGCCGTCGAACAGCTTTACGTCCTCGCCGTGCTCGGCCAGCAGCTTGCGCGTGATCGGCGCATCATGGTCGCGCGCCTGTTTCAGCATCAGCTGCATGTACATCAGGATGTTGTCGGCGTCGGCGTCGCGCGTCAGCTTGTCCGCCGCCCCCCAGAAGTCGCCGATCCCCATGCCGATCGACGGAATGAAGGTGACCTCCTGCATATTGCCCCGGGCCAGGGTGCCGTCGAAATCGTAGATGAGCGCGGTCTTGAGGCGTTTGGCCATGGCGGGAGGTCCTGAGCGGTCGATCCCATCTATACAGGCGCGAGGCTGGCGTCATCCCGCAAGCCGTTAACCGGTTCCATTGACCGCCGGGAAAGCGCCGTCCGCGACCATGCCGGCGAAGGAGGATGGCATGCTCGGATTCAAGGGACGTCTACGGCGCGGACCGTTCATGGCCTGGATGGCCGGAGTCCTGCTGACCGGGCCGATCGCATTGCTGGTGTTTCAGCCAGCCATCGGCCTGATCGCCCGCGCGCCGACCCGCGATCAGGCCATGCTCATCGCCAACAGCCTGACCCTCCTGGTCTGCCTGATTGCGCTCGCCCTCATCTGGATCACGCTCGCCGCGATGGTGCGTCGTCTGCGCGACATGGGCTGGCGGCCGGTCCTCAGTCTGCTGGGGCTCGTGGCGGTCAGCGTGTTCGACGTCTTCCTGATCGCCCCGCACATGCCGCAATTCCAGACCCTGTTCGGCCCCGTCGGCGACACCGCGCCGATCTCGAGCATGGCGGTTGAATTCGGTTGGCTGATCCTGCTGGCTGTCTGGCCCCCGCGGCCGCCGACGGCGGCGGAGCAGGCCGATCACTGGACCAACCGCGCCCACGACGCTCTGACCGCCACGCCGGCGCCGGTCTCGACCTCGCCGGTGTCCGGCGGCTTCGGCCGCCGCTAGCCCAGCCGCAGTTCCGGCGCCGCCGCCACGCCCGCGGCTTCCAGCGGCAGGTGCAGGATGAAGGCCGCGCCCTTGCCGGGTTCGCTCTCGACCTCGGCCCAGCCGCCGTGCAGTTCGACCAGGGCCTTGACCAGGGCCAGGCCGACGCCGGGGCCGCCGCGCTCGCGCCGGACGAACCGGTCGAAGACATGGGCCTGCAGGTGATAGGGGATGCCGCGCCCGGTGTCCTCGACCCGGATGCGCACTTCCGAGGCCGTCGCCTCGGCGGTCAGGGTCACGGTCCCGCCCTCGGACACGGCCCGGGCGGCGTGGTCCAGCAGATGGTCCAGCGCCTGGCCGACCCGCTGGGCGTCGGCGCGGATGGGACGCAGGCTTTTGGGGCAGTCGACCTTGAGACTGGCCCCGCGCGCCTCGATCCGGGTCCGGACCCGTTCGGCGGCCGCGTCCAGCAGGTCGCAGACGCGCACATCGCCCAGCTGCAGCTCCATCTCGCCGGCGTCGATCTGGGCCATGTCCAGCACATCGTCGATCGAACTGGCCAGCTGGCTGGCGGCGACGCGGATGGCGCCCGCGTGCTGACGGCTGCGCTCCGGCAGGTCGGCCTGCATTTCCAGCAGTTCGGAATAGCCGACGATGGTGGTGAGGGGGGTGCGCAATTCATAGCTGACGCTGCCGACGAACTCGCGCTTCAGCGCCGTCGATTCCTCCAGCGCCTGGGCCTTGGCCGCCAGCGCCTGTTCAAGACCCCGCCGGGCGGTGACGTCGGCGAAGGCCACCAGGGTGGCGCCGTCCGGCAGGGGGCGGGTCAGCCAGGAGGCGATGCGGCCGTCGGTGGTCTTGCCCTCTCCGGCGATCGGCACCCGGCTCTCGGGATCGGGATCGGCCACCCGCGCCTTCAGCCCCAGCCACAGGGCCGGATCGGGCATGGTCGACTGGCACAGGGCGGCGACGGCGTCGAAATCCCCCGCCGCGTCCAGCGCCTCGCCGGTGACGCCCCAGAAGGCGTCGAAGGCCTCGTTGTGCAGCCGGATGCGTCCGTCCGAGCCGAACACGGCCACGGCGTCGTTCAGCTTGTCCAGCGTCGCCGTCTGGACCTGGATCTGGGCGTTGAACCGGCTGCGCAGTTTCAGCTCGTCGGTGATGTCCGAGAACAGCAGCAGCACCCCGCCCAGTGGGTGCGGCTGGCGCACCACCCGCAGCGTCCGGCCGTCGGGCAGGGACCAGCTGTCGTCGGGCGCGGCGGCCGGGGCGCCGTAGAAGTCCAGCTCCCGCGCCTTCCAGCCGGCGTAGTCGATCACCTCGGGCAGCAGGCGGCGCTGGCGCAGCCGGTCCAGCAGTTCGGCATGGGTCGGCCGCTCGTCCAGCCAGGCCGGGTCGAGGTTGAACAGGGTCTGGAAGGCGGTGTTGTGGAAGGCCAGCCGCCGCGAGGGCCCGAAGATGGCGACCGCATCGGCCAGATGGTTCAGCGTCTCGTCATGGGCCTCGACGTGGCGCCGCAGGGTGTCGCGGGTCTCCTCCGCCTCGGTCATGTCGAGGGCGAAGGCCAGCACCGCTCCGGCCCCGCCCTGCACCGGCTCGGCCACGATCCGCCAGGCCCGCCGCCGGCCGCCGCCGGTGGTCCAGCGGAAGCCGTCCTGATGCTGCATCGTCCGGCCCGCCTCGGCGACGATGGCGTCGGCCCCGCGGTCGAAGCTGAGCCCCTTCTCGCGCGCCGCCTCGACGCTCTCGGCCTTCATCTCCGTCAGCCAGGCCTTGTTGGCCCAGGCCAGCCGTCCGGCGGCGTCGGTGATCCAGGTCGGAGCCGGATAGGAATCGGCCAGCAGGCCGAGGCCGCTCTCCGTCGCGGTCCCGACCAGTCCCAGCCGCGACAGTCTCAGCCAGGCCGCGCCCGCCGCCGACCGGCCCTCGACCGACCAGGCCCCGTCTGAGCCCTCCAGCACGGCGTCGAACGCCTCGCCCTGGTCGATCAGGGCGTCCAGCAGCGGACCGGCGGCGACGCGCACGGCGTCCAGCACCACCAGACCCGGATCGCGGTCGTCCGCCGCCGCGCCGGCCAGTTCATGGGTCAGGGCCGTCCAGGCCTGGGGCGACCCCAGGCGTTTGGTCTGGCCGTCCGGCGTCAGGGCCAGCCGCACGTCCTCGAACGCCGCCAGCGCCCCGTCGCGGTCGGCCAGGTCGACCAGGGCCGCGGCCAGCCGGGATTCCGCCAGCTGGTTGCGCGCCGCCAGCCGGCCGCGCAGACGCGCCGCCCAGGCGCTGAGGGCCAGGGCCAGCCCCGCGGCGCCCGCGGTCGCGACATAGGCGATGTCGGCCTCGGCCATGGTGTCGTGTCAGCTCCCGCGCCCTGATTCGGTAACCATACCGCATGAGGGTCGGGGGTCGAGGGTCGAGGGAAGCAGGTCCAACCCTCGACCCTCGACCCCCGACCCCCTACCTGTGTCCGATGACCGACTGGACCGATCAGACAGCCCCCTCCCTCGACGACTTCGCCCGGCTGGCGCGCGAGGCGTTCGACGCCCTGCCCGAGCCGTTCCGCTCGCTGGCCGGCGAGGTGGTGATCCGGGTCGACGACTTCGCCGACGACGAGACCTTGACGATGATGGAGATGGAGGACCCGTTCGAACTGACCGGCCTCTACCACGGCGTCGACATCGGCCTGCGCGACTCCCTCGGGCCGGCGGCCGAGCCCTCGCGCATCTTCCTCTACCGCCGCCCCATCCTCGACGAATGGTGCGAGCGCGGCGACGTCGGCCTGTCCGAGATCATCGCCCACGTCCTGATCCACGAGATCGGCCACCATTTCGGACTGGACGATGACCGGATCGATCAGGTCGAGGACGAGGCGGAGTGAGGGTAATCCCTCCCACTCTTGGCGAACTGACAGTCTGCGGGCTGTCGCAAGCGCGTCGCCACAAACGCGCCTTCGGCGCCGTCATCACGGTCGAGGACCCCGGCGCGCGTCCCGCACAGCGGCTGCGCTTCACCCGAAAGCCCGCTCCTGCTCATCTCGTCCTCGCCTTCGAAGATGTCGACGACGACACCTTGGGAATCCGCGTCGCCGCAGCGGAGCAGGTCGCCGACGCTCTCGCCTTCGCGAACAAGCACAAAGACGCTGCTCTGCTGGTTCATTGCTTCCACGGGGTCGGCCGTTCGGCCGCGATCGCCTTGGCCATCCTTGCTGACCGGTTCGGACCGGGAGCGGAGACGGACGCCGTTGACCGCCTCTTGGCGCTTCGCCCGGAGGCGACGCCAAACCTCGTCGTTGTCGCTCTGGCGGATCGTCTGCTCGCGCGGAACGGCGCGCTGCGGGCGGCAGTGAGCAAATGGGAAGCCAGCGCTCCGCACATGCCACAGGTCCGCGAGGCCCGGCGACGTCTCGTCCTTGATCGGCCCGAACTGTACGCTCGGCTCTGACCCCGCCTTAAATCCTTCCCGATCTGTGGTATAAGCCGCGCCTCCCTCGCTTTCAGGATGCCGCCTTGAGCCTGACGCTCGACCTTTCCCGCACGTCCGCCGCCAAGCCGGCGACCCCCGTCAACCTGTCCGGTCTGACGCGCGCGGGCCTGCGTCAGGCGCTGATCGACGCCGACATCTGTCCGCCCGAGAAGGCGAAGATGCGCGCCTCGCAAGTCTGGGGCTGGATCCACCACTACGGCGTCACCGACTTCTCGCTGATGACCAACATCGGCAAGGACGTGCAGGCGAGGCTCGCCGCCGCCTTCACCCTCGCCCGTCCGGAGATCGTCGAGCGCCAGGTGTCGAAGGACGGCACCCGCAAATGGCTGATCCGCACCGCCCCGGGCATCGAGATCGAGACCGTCTACATCCCCGACGTGGGCCGCGCCGGCGCCCTGTGCGTCTCCTCCCAGGTCGGCTGCACCCTGAATTGCACCTTCTGCCACACCGGCACGCAAAAGCTGGTCCGCAACCTGACCGCCGCCGAGATCGTGGCCCAGGTCCAGGTCGCCCGCGACGACCTCGAGGAATGGCCGTCGCCCAAGGAAGACCGCCGCCTGTCGAACATCGTCTTCATGGGCATGGGCGAGCCGCTCTACAATCTCGACCACGTCGCCGACGCCATCGACATCATCAGCGACAACGAGGGCATCGCCCTGTCGCGCCGCCGGATCACCGTCTCGACCTCGGGCGTGGTGCCGCAGCTCGACGCGCTCGGGACCCGCACCCAGGCCATGCTGGCGATCAGCCTGCACGCCACCAACGACCCCTTGCGCGATGTGCTGGTGCCGCTGAACAAGAAATACGACCTGGCCCAGCTGATGGCCGGCATCCGCGCCTACCCCGGCCTGTCCAACGCCCGCCGCGTCACCTTCGAATATGTGATGTTGAAGGGCGTCAACGACAGCCCCGACGAGGCCCGCGCCCTGCTCAAGCTGATCGAGGGCATCCCCGCCAAGGTCAATCTGATCCCGTTCAACCCGTGGCCGGGCACGGACTATGAGTGTTCGGACTGGAAGACCATCGAGCGGTTCGCGGCCATCCTCAACAAGGCCGGCTACGCCAGCCCGATCCGCACCCCCCGCGGCCGCGACATCCTCGCCGCCTGCGGCCAGCTCAAGTCCGAGAGCGAGAAGGTCCGGGCCTCGACCCTGCGCAAGGCGGCGGCGGAAAGCTCCGTCGAGGCAGCTTGAGGCGGGTGATTGGTGGTTGGTGATTGGTGACTGACTCGGGTCGCCCCGGCGCCCGATGGTCAATCAGCGGCGCCAGCGGCTTCACCCACCAATCACCAACCACCAATCACCCCCCCAGACACACTTCTTCACCAACTGTGTCCCCGCCCCCCTTGCGGATTGAGGCCAAAAGCGGGCAATCCTCACGGGGCTCTTGCAACCGGACAACCATGGACTCACCGTCCCTCTCAACCGTGCTCGAAAGCGCCGAGGTCCAGGCCTTCGCGACCGGCTTCCCGACCACCCTTGCGCACCTCGGCGTGACGCTGGGCCTGCTGGCGGCGGGCGCGATCCTCTACGCCCTGTTCACCCCGTGGAAGGAGATCGCCCTGATCCGCGAGGGGAACTCCGCGGCGGCGGTGGCCTTCGCCGGCGTTCTGGTCGGCCTCGCCGTGCCCCTGGCCGTCAGTCTCAGCGTCTCGACCTCGCTCAAGGACATCGCCCTGTGGGGCGTCGCCACTGTGGTGCTGCAGTTGCTGGCCTTCCGCCTGGTCGACATGCTGCTCACCGGCCTGCCGCAGCGCATTCGCGAGGGCGAGATCTCCGCCGCCGTCCTGCTCGTCGGCGCCAAGCTGTCGACGGCCCTGATCCTCGCCGCCGCCCTGACGGGCTGAGGCCATGGGCTTCCCCAGACCGCCGGACTGGCTCGTCTATTCACTGGTCGTCAGCGCGCTGGTCATCTGGTCCCTGCAGCTGCGCGAGAACGCCGACGCCCCGCCCGCCCCGCCGGCCCCCGACGAGATCGAGGGGGCCCTGCTGGGGCCGATCACCCCCTTCGACCCGGCGGTCACCGTCCATGTGCCGGACATCCCCTTCCAGCCCGCCTCGGGCACGGCCTTCTCGATTTCCCGCGATGGCTACTGGGTCACCGCCCGCCACGTGGTCGAGGGGTGTCGGCGGCCGGCCATTCTCGTCGGCGGCGGCCGCGCGGTCGCGGCCGACGTGCGGCTGGCGCCGCGCGCCGACGTCGCCGTCCTGCTGACCCAGGGCGGGTCCGACGCCGTGCCGGTGTTCGCCGCCCGCAGCCTGCGCGCCGGGCAGCGCGCCTTCCACCCCGGCTATCCCCAGGCCCGCGCGGGCGAGGTCGCCTCGCGCCTGCTGGGTCGCGAGACCCTGAAGGTGCGCGGCCGCGGCCAGCGCGACGAACCGGTCCTCGCCTGGGCCGAGGTCGGTCGCACCGACGGTCTGGGCGGCACCCTCGCCGGCCTGTCGGGCGCGCCGGTGCTGGACCGCCAGGGCCGCGCCATCGGCGTCACCATCGCCGAAAGCCCGCGCCGCGGCCGCATCTACACCACCTCGCCCGACACCTTCGGCCCCGCCATCCGAGGCGTTCAGAAGGCCGACGAACCCGTGACGGGCCGCATCGTCACGGTCGACAACTACGGTCTCGTCGCCGACGACCTGCGCCGCGAACTGCGCGTGGCCCAGGTCGTCTGCCTGTCGGCCTGACGTCCTAGCGCAGGGTCGCCGAGTTCAGGTTCAGCGCGTCCAGCGCGACGACCTCCACATTCGGGTATTTCGCCCGCAGCGCCTCGATGAACTGGGCCGCGTCGCCGACGATCACCAGGCTGGCTTCCGAGCCGGGCAGATGGCGGGCGAAGGCGGCCTCGATCTGTTCCGGGGTCACGTTCCGGACGTTGCCCGCATAGGCCGCCAGTTCGCTCATCGGCAGATCATAGAGGGCCAGGTTGGCCACGACCCCGCCCAGTCCGTCGACCGTCTCCAGCGAACGGCCGAAGCCGCCCAGCATGACGGCGCGGCGCGGACCCAGTTCGGCTTCGCTGATCGCCTCCGTCCCCATGCGGCCGATCTCGGACAGGATCAGTTCGGCGACCGCGGGCACGGCGTCGTTGCGGGTCTGGGCCGAGGCCGTGAACACCCCCTCGTCAACGCGGACGCCCAGGTTCGAGCTGGCGCCGTAGCTGAGGCCGCGCTTGATCCGCACCTCCTGGTTCAGGCGCGAGGAGTAGCCGCCGCCCAGCAGGGTGTTGCCCAGGGCGAGAGGGAAATAGTCGGCGTCGGTGCGCGACACGCCCCGCACCGCCACCACCACCGCCGCCTGGCCGGCGCCGGGCTGATCGATCACGATGACGCGGGGGGCCAGCGCCGGGCCGGCGGCGTCGGCGGCGTTCCGGTCGCCGGCGGACGGGCGATCGCGCCAGTCGCCGAACGCCTGCTCGGCCAGGGCGCGCGCCTGCTCGACCGTGACGGCGCCGGAGAAGACCAGCGTCGCCTCGCCCGGATTGAAGGCCTCGGCGTGGAAGCGGGCCACGTCCTCGCGCGTGATCGTCGGCAGGGAGGTCGTGGTGCCCCCGCCCGGGGCGCCATAGGGGGCGTCGCCGTAGATGACGCGGCCGACCGTCTGGGAGGCGACCGGCCCGGGTTGGCTCAGCTGGACGCGCAGCCCGTCGAGGGTCTGGTCGCGCAGGCGGTCCAGCTCCTCCTGGGCGAAGGTCGGGTTGCGGACCACATCGGACATCAGGGCCAGGGTCTGCGGGAAGACGTTGGCCGGGGCGTTGGCGAAGACACTGGTGAAGTCCACCCCGGCGCCGGCGCCGACATTGGCGCCCAGGCCCTCGATCTCGGCGGCGATCTCGGGCGCCGCCCGGGTGGTGGTGCCTTGCGTGAGCAGGCCGGCGGTCATCTGGGCCAGGCCGGGCTTGCCCGCGTCGTCCCTCGCGCCGGCGTCGAAATTGAGCCGCGCCGAGACCAGGGGCACGCCCTCGGTCGGGGCGACCAGCACGCGCATGCCGTTGTCGAGGCGGAAGTCGGCGATGGCGGGGGTCGACAGATCGCTTTCCGGGCCGGCGGCCGGGATGGCGGCGCGCTGGTCTTCCGGCAGCAGGACGGCGGGCTCTCCGGCCAACGCCAGGTCCGCGATATGCACCGGCGCGTCCACGTCCTTGTTCTGTTCGGTCGGCGGATGGGCCTCGTCGGCGGGCAGGTAGCGCATGGTGATCATGCGCTGCTCGGTCAGGTAGCGGCGGGCCACGCGCTGGACGTCGGCGGCGGTGACGGCCTGGATGGCGGCGACTTCCCCGTCGGCCGCCGCGGCGTCGCCGTCCCACATCAGGGCGAAGCCCAGGGCGTTGGCGCGATCGTCCACGCCCTCGCGGCTGCGCAGCACGTCGGCGATCAGCTCGTTCTTGGCCTCGGCCAGTTCGGCGTCCGTGACCAACTCGTCGCGGAAGCGGGCGACCTCGGCGCGCAGGGCCGCTAGGCCCGTGTCGACCGTCTCGCCCTCGGCCATGACGGCGTAGGCGGTCAGATGGCCCGCCTGCTGGGCGAAGTCGGGGCTGGAGCTGGCCTGGGCGGCGATCTGCTTGTCATAGACCAGCGAGCGGTACAGGCGGCTGCTCTCGCCGGTCGACAGGACGCCGTCCAGCACGGTCAGGGCGGCGCGGTCCGCATCGCCGTAGGGTGCGGTGCGCCAGGCCAGCAACGCCACCGGCAGGGGCACGTTTGCGCCGTAGAAGGTCGCCTCGCGCGGTCCGGCCGGCTCCGCCTCGACCACGGCGTTGGCCGGCAGGGCGGTCGCCGGATTGGTCAGGCCGCCGAAATAGCGGTCGATCCAGCCGTCCAGCTGCGCCTGGTCGAAATTGCCGGCCACGATCAGCACGGCGTTGTCGGGCCGGTAGTAGGTGGCGTGGAAGCGGCGCACGTCGTCGATGGTGGCGGCGTTCAGCTCCTCGATCGAGCCGATGCCGGGCCGGCGGTAGGGGTGGGCCTCATAGACCGTCTGGGGCACGAACAGGCCGAAGAAGCGGCTGTAGGGATTGGCCTGGTAGCTCTGGCGGTATTCCTCCTTCACCACGTCCCGCTCGGAGGCGAAGACGTCGGCGTCGACCACCAGCGAGCCCATCCGGTCCGCCTCGGCGAAGATCAGCCGCTCCAGATGGTTGGCCGGCACCACCTCATAGTAGTTGGTGAAGTCGTCCCAGGTGGAGGCGTTGTTGAACCCGCCCACGTCCTCGGTCAGCCGGTCGAAGGTCTCGGTCGGCAGGTTTTCGGTCGATTTGAACATCAGGTGTTCGAACAGGTGGGCGAAGCCCGAACGCCCGGCCGGATCGTCCTTGGACCCGACCCGGTACCAGACCTGGACCGTCACGTTCGAGGTCGAGGCGTCGCGCGAGGTATAGACCTGCAGTCCGTTCGGCAGCACCCGGTGCGCGAAGCCCAGCGGCGGCGCCACGATGGCGGTCGACGCGGCGGCCGGCGCGGTCTGCGCCCGGACAGGGGCGGCGACGGGCAGGGCGAACAGCAGGGCCGAGGCGGCGACGGTCAGGATCAGGCGGGACTTCATGGGGCGGGGTTCCGGAACGCCCGGCGCAGGCGGGCGCGCGAACCCTATCAGGGCGCCGGACCCGCGCACCTTACGGAGTCGTAATGAAACCCGGACTCAGTCCAGCCTGAGCGCCTCGGCCAGCAGCTTCGCTTCGGCCGCGCGGCTGGACCCGGCCCGCCAGGCCACCACGATCTCGCGCCGCGGAGCGGTGGCCGTGATCGGCCGGACCACCACGCCGGGCAGGTCGGCCAGCCCGGCCCGCACCGCCATCTCGGGCAGGAAGCTGACGCCCAGTCCGGCCGAGACCATCTGCACCAGCGTATGCAGGCTGGTGGCGGCGAAGACGTCCTCGCCGCGCGGCGGTTCGATGCCGAAGGCGGCCAGGGCGTGGTCGCGCAGGCAGTGGCCGTCCTCCAGCAGGATCAGGTCCTCGGCCTTCAGCGAACCGGCCGGGATCGGGCCCGTCCCCGCCAGCACATGACCGACCGGGGCGGCGGCCAGGATTTCGTCGTCGCCGATGCGGGCGTGGTCGATGCCGTGCGAGCTGTAGGGCAGGGCGATCACCGCCGCGTCCAGCTGACCCGCCTTCAGCCCGGCGATCAGCCGGGGCGTCAGATCCTCGCGGATGAACAGGCGCAGCGCCGGCCATTCGGCCTTCACCCCGGGCAGCTTGGCGGGCAGCAGGAAGGGGGCGACCGTCGGAATGACGCCCAGCCGGAACCGGCCTGACAGCGGCTTGCCCGCATTGCGCGCCGCCTCAACCAGGTCCTCGGTCCGGGCCAGCACGTCCTCGCCGCGCTTGACCGCCTCGGCCCCGACGGCGGTCAGCTGGATATTGCCGCGCGTCCGCTCGACCACCGGGGCGCCGAGGATCTTCTCCAGCTCCTGCACCCCGGCCGACAGGGCCGGCTGGCTGACGTGCGCCGCCTCGGCGGCCCGGCTGAACGAGGCGTGTTCCGCCAGGAGCTTGAGATACTGGAGCTGTCGCAGGGTCGGGAGCATGGGCGCCATATAGGCGTCCACTATCTTCAAGGCTACGGCAATCGAACAGCTTTATGCTGTCACTGGTGGCGGGTTCATCACAACGGGCACGACGGGGTCACAACGGACACAACGGGTTCCGGGGCCGCTCAATGAAGGCGGCGAAGCCGCGATCTCATGACCCCGCAAGGATCCGCGCCTGAGGACCCTTCACCGGGTCCCGCCGTGTCCGTTGTGCCTGTCGTTGTGTCCGTCGTGATGAACCTTTCAGCCCACTACGCCGCAGCCGCCCCGAACTCTTCCTTCAGGGTCAGGTCGTAGCGGTCGGCGTTCATGACCTTGGTCCAGGCCTTCGCGAAGTCGCGGACGAATTTTTCGCCCGCATCGGCCGAGGCATAGACCTCCGCCAGCGCCCGCAGCTGCGAGTTGGAGCCGAACACCAGGTCGGTGCGCGTCGCCGTCCACCGCTGCTCGCCGGTCAGTCGGTCGGAGCCGATGAAGGTCTCGTCCCCGCTGTCGTCGACCTGTTTCCAGCCTGTCCGCATGTCGAGCAGATTGACGAAGAAGTCGTTGGTCAGCTGGCCCGGCCGATCCGTGAACACGCCATGCTTCGACGCCCCATGGTTGGCGCCCAGCACCCGCAGCCCGCCCACCAGCACCGTCATCTCCGGCGCCGTCAGGCCCAGAAGCTGCGCCCGGTCAACCAGCAGTTCCTCGGTCGGGACGTTGTAACGAACGCCCAGATAGTTGCGGAAGCCGTCGGCCTTGGGCTCGAGGACGGCGAAGCCCTCGACATCGGTCTGTTCGGCCGAGGCGTCGGTCCGGCCCGGGGTGAACTCGACCTCGATCGCATGGCCGGCCGCCTTGGCCGCCTGTTCGATCCCGACGGATCCGCCCAGCACGATCAGGTCGGCGATCGAGACGTTCAGGCCCGAGTCCGCCTTGATCCGCTCATAGGCCTGCAGGACCTTGGACAGCTTGTGCGGTTCATTGACGTCCCAGCTGGGCTGCGGCTCCAGCCGCAGGCGGCCGCCGTTGGCCCCCCCGCGGTGGTCCGAGCCGCGATAGGTGGCCGCCGCGGCCCAGGCGGTGCGAACCAGTTCGGCCACGGACAGGCCCGAGGCCGTGATCCGATCCTTCAGCGCCCGGATGTCAGCGGCGCCGATCATCGGCCCCTGATGCGCCGGGATCGGGTCCTGCCAGATCAGGTCCTCGGCGGGCACTTCCGGCCCGAGATAGCGGGCCTTGGGGCCCATGTCGCGGTGGCACAGCTTGAACCAGGCGCGGGCGAAGGCGTCGGCGAAATGGGCCGGATCGGCCCGGAACCGCTCCATGATCTTGCGGTATTCCGGATCGAATTTGAACGCCATGTCGGCGGTGGTCATCATCGTCGGGACCTTCTTGCCCGGCGTATGGGCCGCCGGGGCCAGGGTCTCGGGCGGATCGCCCACCGGGTGCCACTGCTTGGCGCCGGCGGGGCTGCGGGTCAGCTCATAGTCGTGATCCAGCAGCATGTTGAAATAGTCCATGTCCCAGGTGATCGGCGTGGGCGTCCAGGCGCCCTCGATCCCCGAGGTGATGGTGTCGTCGCCGATGCCGCTCGCATGGCCCGAGATCCAGCCCATCCCCTGCTGGGCGATGTCGGCTCCTTCGGGCGAGACCCCGACCTTGGACGCATCGCCCGCGCCGTGAGCCTTGCCGAAGGTGTGGCCGCCCGCGGTCAGGGCCGCCGTCTCCTCGTCGTTCATTCCCATGCGGGCGAAGGTCTCGCGGATGTCGCGCGCCGACTGCAGGGCGTCCGGCACGCCGCCGGGGCCCTCGGGGTTCACATAGATCAGTCCCATCTGGATCGCCGCCAGCGGGCTCTCCAGCGCCATCTCCTTGTCGGGCTGGATGCGGGTCTCATTGCCCTCCTCGCCGACCCATTTCTCCTCGGTGCCCCAATAGACGTCCTTCTCGGGCTCCCAGACGTCGGCCCGGCCGCCGCCGAAGCCGAACACGGGCCCGCCCATCGACTCGATGGCGACATTGCCGGCCAGGATCATCAGATCGGCCCAGGACAGGCTGGCCCCGTATTTCTGCTTGATCGGCCACAGCAGGCGCCGCGCCTTGTCCAGGTTGCCGTTGTCGGGCCAGCTGTTCAGCGGGGCGAACCTTTGCTGACCCGAGCCGGCGCCGCCGCGCCCGTCGCCGGTGCGATAGGTGCCGGCCGAGTGCCAGGCCATGCGGATGAAGAAGGGGCCGTAGTGGCCATAGTCCGCCGGCCACCACGGCTGGCTGTCGGTCATCAGGGCGATCAGGTCGCGTTTGACGGCGGCGTAGTCGAGCGATTTGAACGCCTTCGCATAGTTGAAGCCGTCGCCCATCGGATCGCCGGTCCGGCCCTGCTGGTGCAGGATGTCGACGGCGATCTGGTTCGGCCACCAGTCGCGGTTGGTTCGCCCGAGCAGGGACCGCAGGGCGGCCTTTTCCTTTTTCGGATCATTGAGGGGGCTGGGTCCGCCGGCGTGTCCGTCCATGGTGTCCTCCTGCTGCGTCTGGGCGCGATTGAGCGCAGCCTAGGCTCTTCGCGCTCGGAGGGAAAATCGATAAACCCTGTCAACAGGAACAGGAAAATCTATCCAAACAGCCGCTCGTCGCTTCAGCCGCCGGTCTTGCGCTCGAGATAGGAGACGAACGCCATGCCATCCGGATCGTTCGGGGCGGCGGTGAAGGACGAAGAACTGATCGTAAGCCCCAGCTGCTCGATCGCGACGTTCAGCTCGCGGGACTGAACCTCGTTCATCACCGCCCTGATATCGTCGCCGCTCACACCCGATCGGGTCCATCCGATCACTTGGCACAGGGTCGCGCCGCAGGAGATCGACAAGCCCTCGAGGTGTCGCGCCGCCGCCGGCAATCGCGTGTAGCGTCCCTGAATTTCCGGCGTCGCCCCGATCGCCCAGGCATTGTCGCCGGACTCGTCGCGGAACCGGTGGCGAAGCTGGTCGGGCGTGGGGCCGGATGACAGACTGGCGAGGATTTCCGTCTCCGGTTCTATTTGGCCGGTTGCGGCCTGCTGAGCCTGACCGGCGAGCTTGGGCGCGAGGGTGAGGGCGAGGACGGCGGCGAGGGCGGCGCTGGCGATCATGACGGTTCTCCGGGTGGTCCAGCGCCCCGATGGCGCCTGGTCCCCGGGAAGGGACGGCCGCTCGTCCGTCGCCGCCAGCCCTGAAAACTCGTCACGATTTTGTTGGACCAGACGTCGCGCCAGTTCGCGGCTCGATCCCGCCCCCGTCCGCCGGCGCGCGCCCCGCAGCCGCTCGTTCACCGCGGCGACCGAAAGACCGAGGCTGGTCGCGATCGTCTTGGCCGTGTGTCCGCCGGCCAGCATGACCAGCACCTCGCGCTCGCCCGGGGTCAGGCGATCGAGGGGATTTCGGTCTTCGGCGCTCCGGTCGGTCATGCGGGCTTCGTCGGCTGTCGAGGCCGGACAGCCTGCACCGCCGGATTAGGCCGAACAACCGCGGAACGCCCGCCGGAGCCCACAAGAAAATCGTGACGCCGGCGCCGCGCTCCTACGCCACCGCGCCCTGCTCCATGAGGAAGGCGTTCAGCTTGTTGCCGTCGGGATCGCGGAAATAGGCGGCGTAGAAGGTCTCTCCGCGCGGTCCGGGCGGCCCCTCGCAGGTCCCGCCATGGGCCAGGGCGATCTCGTGCAGCCGGTGAATCTGTTCGCGCGACGCGGCCTCCAGCGCCACCATCACGCCGTTTCCGACGCTGGCCGCCTGACCGTCGAACGGTTTCGTCAACCCGATCCCGGCCCCGCCGCCCGGCGTTCCCCAGGCGATCGCCCCCGGCCACTCCATCATCCGCGACGTCCCCAGCTCGGCGGCGATGGCGTCATAGAATTTCGCGCCGCGCTCCAGGTCGTTCGTGCCCAGCGTCACATAGCCGATCATCTCGAAGCCCTCCGTTAGATCTGCACTCAAGTTTTCTTCGATCCGCCCTTGGGCAGCGCCTTGGCGGCCGCCTTCAGGGCCGCCAGTTCGTCAGCGGCGTCGGCCTGTCGCGCCTGCCGCCGGCGCTCGTCAAAGATTTCGTATGCGGCTTCTGCAGCCGTCTTCGCCCGTTGGGCCGAGACCTGACCGCCATGCGCCAGCACGACACGCCCGACGTTTTTCAAGCTTTCGTCCAGTCGCTGCCTCGCCTCGTCCATTGTTGTGAGCCGGCCTATCTCGAGCTGGTCCTCGAAGATGTCGAGAAGCATCGAGGTGAGCCTGTTCAGCTCCCTGATCTCGCCCGGGGCGAGATAGTTTTTCGCCGTCACGGCGTCGGCTTTTCTGATCTCGGCCTTCGGCCAGGTTTGAAGCCCCATGGTTTCGTGCGAGGCGTCGGCGCGGTCTATCAGAGTTTCGGACGGCGTCTGGCTGACCACGGCGTAGAACAGCTTGGCCTGTGTCTGCTGATAGAATGCGCGGGCCGTGTCGGACTTGGGGTCATAGTCCTGGCACATCGAGCAGATGCGCCGCAGCTCCGCATAGACGTTCGCCTCTGAACTGCGGATGTCGCGAATGATGTCACGAAGTTCGGCAATCCGATCTGGCTGGCCCGCGTCCTTGAGCCGTTCAGAATCCACCACGAACCCGCTGGTCGCGAAACGGACGAGTACACCCGTCGCCCATCGCCGGAAGACCGTGGCCTGTGCGGAGCTGACCCGATAGCCGACCGAGATCACCATATCGAGGCTGTAGAGGGTGCCCGGCCGCCCCATCGGACTTGTTTGCAATTTCTGCAAAGAAGTCTCCTCGCAGAGCTCTCCCTCTTCGAGAATGTTCGCGATGTGCCGGGACACCACCGACACATCGCGTCCGAACAGATCAGCAATCTGCGCCTGGGTCATCCACAGGGCGTCGCCGTCGTAGCGCAGGTCAACCCTGACGCCCTTGTCGTCGGTGTAAATCAGGAAGCGGTCGCCAGTCGCTGCCTGTTCAATCAGGTGAACCGGTTCGACGGAGTCCGCCATTGATAAGGGCTTTCGGATTATTGGGCGCGCCGAGGCGCATGACTGAACACGAACAAAGAGAGAACGTCAACCATTCGGCAGCCACCGCATCCGGCACGCCATCATCGCCGTCTCGCCCAGCCGGTCGACCAGCCGCCAGTTGACCACCGCCCCGATCGGGGCGCCGACCACGGGGATCAGCTGAGCCAGCTTGGCCAGGTCGATGTAGTCGCGATACTCGATCTGGAACCGCCGCCAGTCGTACTCCGTGATCGCCTCCGGCTGGTCGATCCCGGCGATCCAGCGCTCCAGCGCCGCCAGGGCCTCGGGCCGCCGCTTCGCGCTGGCGAAGGCCAGGTGGAAGATGTGCAGCAGGAACAGCCGCTCCCGCACCGTGTCGCCGCCCCAGCCATAGGCGCCGACGACGTCGCCCAGCATCCGCACCTTGATCGCCATCAGGGCCGGGAAGTCGGCCGCCGCCAGCACGAAGCCGCCGGCCCCCGCGACCCCGCCCTCGACCCCGGCCGTGGTCCGGTAGGTCCGGATCATGGCCCGGGCCCGCAGCTCCCGCGCCGCCAGCGAGCCCTCGGCCAGGGGCCGGGTCCGCACGAGGTCGGAGCCGAACAGGATTCCCTTGGTCATCGCCTCGACGCCCGCCGTGACGATGGCGTGGACCCGCTCGGGGATGATCCGGTTGATCCGCTCCTGGGTGCCGCGCGTCGCCCGGTCCCACAGGCCCGGCGGTTTCAGCAGCTTCGCCCGCCAGGCCGCGACCTCGCCGCGCACCGTGCGCTCGTCGACGACCGTGACCAGATCGGACGGCACGGCCTCGGCGGCGACGAATTCGGGGCGGGTTTCGGGAGGCTGGGCCATGGTCGCTCCAGTGACGCGGCGTCACGGTTGCAGGCCCGCGCGCACGGGTCTAGACCCCGGCCGACCGCGGTTCGCAACCGCAAAATCCTTTCCCTCCCGGAGACGACACACATGGCACGTGCGAAGATCGCCCTCATCGGCGCCGGCATGATCGGCGGCACCCTGGCTCACGTGGCCGCGCGCGAAGCGCTGGGCGACATCGTCCTGTTCGACATCGCCGAGGGCACGCCCCAGGGCAAGGCGCTGGACATCGCCGAGGCCACCGCCGTGATCGGGACCGACGTCTCGCTGAAGGGCGCCAATGACTATGCCGACATCGCCGGCGCCGACGTCTGCATCGTCACCGCCGGCGTGCCGCGCAAGCCGGGCATGAGCCGCGACGACCTGATCGGCATCAATCTGAAAGTGATGAAGGCCGTCGGCGAGGGCATCAAGGCCCACGCCCCCAACGCCTTCGTCATCTGCATCACCAACCCGCTCGACGCCATGGTCTGGGCCCTGCAGAAATTCTCGGGCCTGCCGAAGGAGAAGGTCGTCGGCATGGCCGGCGTGCTCGACTCGGCCCGTTTCGCATACTTCCTCGCCGAGAAGACCGGGGTGTCGATCCAGGACATCCACGCCTGGACCCTCGGCGGCCACGGCGACGACATGGTGCCGATGGTGCGCCACTCGACCGTCGGCGGCCTGCCCCTGCCCGACGCGGTCAAGGCCGGCTTCCTGTCGCAGGCCGAACTCGACGCCATCGTCGACCGCACCCGCAAGGGCGGCGGCGAGATCGTCGCCCTGCTCAAGACCGGCTCGGCCTTCTACGCCCCGGCCGAGAGCGCCATCGCCATGGCCCGCTCCTATCTGCTGGACCAGAAGCGCGTCCTGCCCTGCGCCGTCTGGCTGTCGGGCGAATACGGCCTGTCGGACCTCTATGTCGGCGTCCCCGCCCTGATCGGCGCCGGCGGCGTCGAGAAGGTGATCGAATTCACCACCAATGACGACGAGAAGGCGATGTTCAGAAAGTCGGTGGAGTCGGTCCAGGGCCTGATCCAGGCCTGCAAGGACATCGACGGCAGCCTCGCCTGAGGCGCTGACGCCCGCCGCGCGGCGGCTCGCCGCCTGGGCGCCGTGCATCGAATGGAAAAGGCCCCGGAGCGATCCGGGGCCTTTTTTGTTGCGGGTTTCTGCAGCTACTGCGCGGGCGCCGCGTCCGGCGCCGCCGCGACCAGGGATTGCGCGAACGAACGCAGCATCTGCAGCCAGATCACCGTCGGCTCCTGCAGCTGGCCGGTTCCGGCGCCGGTCAGGACGACGTCGTACTGCACCACCGCGCTGGCCTCGCCGTCGGCGGTCGCCGGCACGAAGAAGGCCTTGAGGAAGCGCTGCTCGCGGTTCCAGGCGTTGATCTGGTCCGCCGTGATCGGGCCCGAGAAGATGGCGCTGTACTGGACATCGTCGCACAGGGTCGGGCCGCATTCGTAGAAGGTCAGGTTCCACGGCAGGGGCTGGTCCGCCACATGCAGGCTGGTCACCCCGTCGCCGACGACCGGTTCACCCACCGAGCCGCCCAGGCCGGTCAGCCAGGCCCGGGTCTCGGCGACCGAGACGCCGCTGGTCGGGCCGGCGGCCGGCGGCGGGGTCTGGGCCAGGGCGGCCCCGGGCAGGGCGGCGGCGAGGCTGAGGGCGGCGAACAGGACGGGCAGGCGCATGATGGATCTCCGGGACAGCCGAGGTTAGGCGAGGGGCCCAAGCGGAATTGTGGCGGCCAGCCTACGCCGTTCTCTCCCGTCGCAGCCAGTCCGCCCCCGCCATTTCGTTCAGACGCGAGGCGGTGCGCTCGAATTCGAAGGCCCCGACCCCCTCGCGGTACAGAGCCTCGGGCGGCGCGGCGGCCAGCGCCACCAGCCGCGTCCCCGCCTCATAGAGGGCGTCGATCAGGGTCACGAACCGCCGCGCTTCATGGTGATTGGCCGGTCCCAGAACCGGGACATCCTCCACGAACAGGGTGTGGAACCGCTCCGCTATGGCCAGATAGTCCTGCGGCCCCAGGGCCGCGCCGCACAGTTCGTCGAAGGTCGCCCGCGCCAGTCCGCCGTCTGTGCGTTCAATGACCACGTCGCGGCCCAGCACCTTCAGATGGGCCGGGCACTCGTCCTGTTCGCCCTTGAGATCCGCCCACAGCGCTTCGAACCCGGCCCGCGCATCGGCGTCGGCGGGCGTGAACCAGACCCGGTCCCCCATCAGCCGGTCCAGCCGCCAGTCGCGCGCGCCCGAGACGCCCAGAACCACGCATTTCGCCTCGATCATGGCGATGAAGGGCAGGAAGAGCTGGCGGTTGATGCCGTTCAGATACAGCTGGTCCGGGGCCCGGTTCGAGGTCACCGCCAGCACCACGCCCGCCTCGAACAGCGCCTCGAACAGCCGGCCCAGGATCATGGCGTCGGCGATGTCGGTGACCTGCAGCTCGTCGAAACACAGCAGCCGCGCCTCGGAGGCGATCAGCTCGGCCACCGGCCGGATGGGGTCGTCGCCCTTCGACTGGCCGAACACGCGTTTGCGCGCCCTGGCGTCCCCCTCGCGCCACTGGCGGATCAGGTCATGAACCCGGGCCATGAAGGCGTGGAAATGGGCCCGGGTCTTCCGCGGTTCGGGCGCGCAGGCGCAGAACAGGTCCATCAGCAGGGATTTGCCGCGCCCAGGCGGCCCCCACAGATAGACCCCGCGCACCGCAGGGGCGGGACCCAGCAGCCCGCCCATGGGAGCCTTCCTTCGGAGATCCTTCTCCAGCCGGGCCAGGGCCTCGACCACCGGAATCTGCGACGGATCGGGCGTCAGCCGGCCGTCGGCCAAACGACGGTCATAAGCGGTGCGTATGCGTGAGGGCATCGTTCTCGGGCTTAGCGGCGCCCGCGACCGCTGAAAAGCGATTGCTTCGCGCCCGCGAAGGCCCACATAGGCGAACCAACACAATCAGCGCTCAAGCAGCGAGGCTCCGCGAGCCGAGCGGTAGCGCGTCCGAAGGACACACAAACATGGGCTATCGCGTCGCCGTCGTGGGCGCCACCGGCAATGTCGGCCGGGAAATGCTGAACATCCTCGAGGAACTCGAATTCCCCGTCGACAAGATGCACGCCGTCGCCTCGCGCAAGTCCAAGGGCGTCGAGGTGTCCTGGGGCGACAAGACGATCAAATGCGAGGACATCGAACTGTTCGATTTCTCGACCGTCGACCTGGTGCTGATGAGCGCCGGCGGCGACGCCTCGCGCCTGTGGTCCGAGAAGATCGGCAAGGCCGGCCCCATCGTCATCGACAATTCGTCCGCCTTCCGCATGGACCCGGACGTGCCGCTGATCGTGCCCGAGGTGAACCCGGACGCCATCAAGCTGGCGACGAAGAAGAACATCATCGCCAACCCCAACTGCTCGACCGCCCAACTGGTCGTGGCCCTCAAGCCCCTGCATGACGCGGCGAAGATCAAACGCGCCGTGGTCTCGACCTATCAATCGGTCTCGGGCGCCGGCAAGGCGGGCATGGACGAGCTGTGGAACCAGACCAAGGCCATCTACGGCCTCGGCGACGCCCGGCCCAAGCTGTTCCCCAAACAGATCGCCTTCAACGTCATCCCCTACATCGGCTCCTTCCTCGACGACGGCTACACCGACGAGGAAGCCAAGATGTGGAACGAGGTCCACAAGATCATGGACCCCTCGATCAAACTGACCGTCACCTGCGTGCGCGTGCCGGTCTTCGTCGGCCACTCCGAGTCTGTGAACCTCGAGTTCGACCGTCCCATCTCGCCCGACGAGGCCCGCGCCCTGCTGCGCGACGCCCCCGGCGTGATGGTCATCGATAAGCAGGAGCACGACGGCTACATCACCCCCGTCGACGCCGCCGGCGAACACGCCGTCTATGTCAGCCGCATCCGCAAGGACCCGACCGTCGAGAACGGCCTGTCGCTCTGGGTCGTCTCCGACAACCTGCGCAAGGGCGCCGCCCTCAACGCCGTCCAGATCGCCCAGCTGCTGGACGAGACGGGGATCATCAAGCCCGCCTCGGGGTATCGCTCGATCACCGTCTGACGGCCATGGCTCCCGCCCCGTCCGCCACGCCCCGCGCCGCCCTGGTCTCCGCCTTCAGCTGCTATGTCATGTGGGGCTTCATGCCCCTGCTGTTCATGGGCCAGGGCGCGCTCGGCTTCGACGCGCTCGAGATCCTCGCCCACCGCGCCCTCTGGGCCGTGGCGGTGGCCGGCCTGCTGGTCCTGATGGCGAAACAGGGCGGTCAGGTTCGCGGGGCCTTCGCCTCGCCGACCACCTTGGGCTGGCTGACCCTCTCGACCCTGCTGATCGCGGTCAACTGGGGCCTCTATGTCTGGGCCACGACCCATCACGCGACGCTCGAGGCCAGCCTCGGCTACTATATCAACCCGCTGCTCAATATGGTCGTCGGGCTGTGGCTCTTCCGCGAGAAGATCGACAAATGGGGCTGGGTCGCCATCGGCCTCGCCGCGATCGGCGTGGCCTTCCAGACCGCCGCCCTCGGCCGTCCGCCGTGGATCTCCATCGTCCTCGCCATCAGTTTCGCCAGCTATGGGGTGATCCGCAAACGCGTGCCCATCGACGCCCAGGCGGGCCTGCTGGTCGAATGCCTGTTGCTGGTCCCCTTCGGCCTCGCCTGGGTGCTCTGGCTGCAGCACACCGGCGCCGGCGCGGCCTTCGACAGTCCCGTCAATACGCTCTGGGCGCTCGCCAACGGCCCGGCCACCGTCCTGCCCCTGGCCCTGTTCGCCTGGTCGGCGCGCCGCCTGCCGCTGTCGACCCTCGGCTTCATCCAGTTCCTCGCCCCGACGCTGCAGTTCGCCGTCGGCGTCTGGGCCGGCGAGGCCCTGACGCCCCTGCGCGTGATCAGTTTCGCCTTCATCTGGGGCGGCGCCGGCGTCTTCGCGACCGCCGCCTTCTTCCGCCACAGGGCCGCGCGCGAGGCCTTGAAGCGGTCCCTGGAACCGGCCTGATCCGCTCCGGCTCGACCGTGGGAAGCCGCGCTCCCCGGCGCAGCCGGGCCTCAAGTCGCGGCAGGTTCATCACGAAGAGCACGAAGGTCTCACCAAGGACACGAAGGAAACGAGCCCGCCCTCAGGCCCCATCGTGTTCTTCGTGCCTTCTTCGTGTCCTTCGTGATGAACCTTCCCAAGGTCCCGCTTCGCGGGAGGCGGAGTGTTGGAGAAGGACAAGCGCGCGCGGTCACGCTAGCCTCCCTCCCCCATGACCCACGCCCATCGCGGTCCCTGCGACGCCGGACAGGTCCACGCCGCCGCTCCGCCGGCGGGGGCGCTGTCGAACGCCCGCAAGCGCTGGATCCTCGCCGCCGCCGTGCTGGGCTCCAGCCTGACCTTCATCGACGGCTCGGCCCTTGGCGTCGCCCTGCCCGCCATCCAGAACGACCTCGGGGCCGGGCCCGCCGCGGTGCAGTGGGTGTCGAACGCCTATCTGCTGACCCTGGGGGCCCTCGTCCTCATCGGCGGGGCGGCCGGAGACCGCTTCGGCCGCCGGCGCGTCTTCCTGATCGGCGTCGTGCTGTTCGCCCTCGCCTCCATCGGCTGCGGCCTCGCCCCCACCGTCGAACTGCTGATCGTCGGACGCGGGGCCCAGGGAATCGGCGCCGCCCTGCTCACGCCCGGCGCCCTGGCCGTCATCGGCGCGACCTTCCCGCCCGACGAACGCGGCAAGGCCTTCGGGACCTGGGCCGGGGCCGGGGCGCTCTTCGGCATGATCGGGCCGCTGGTCGGCGGCTGGCTGTCCGACCATGCCGACTGGCGCTTCATCTTCTGGATCAACGTCCCGCTGGCCGTCCTGACCGTGGTCGTCACCCTCAGGGCCGTGCCCGAAAGCCGCGACGAGGACGCCCGCGGCCTCGACTGGCCCGGCGCCCTGCTGGCCATGACCGGTCTCGGGGCCCTGACCTGGGCCCTGACCGCCGCGCCGGATCTGGGCTGGAGCCACCCGGCGATCCTCGGCGGCTTGATCGTCGGCGTCGTCGGCCTCGCCGCCTTCCTGTGGGCCGAGGCCCGCGAGCGCCATCCGATGATGCCGCTGGGTCTGTTCAGGTCGCCGGTGTTCAGCGGAATCAACCTGTTGACGCTGCTGCTCTATTTCGCGCTCGGCGGCGCGATGTTCTTCCTGCCGTTCCAGCTGATCCGCGTGAACGGCTGGTCGGCCACGGCGGCGGGGGCGGCCATGCTGCCCTTCGCGGTGGTGATGGGACTGTTCTCGGGATTTGCCGGCCGTCTGGCCGACCGCTTCGGCGCCCGCCTGTCGCTCAGTCTCGGCCCGGTTCTCGCCGGCCTCGGTCTGGCGATGCTCGGGTTGATGCCGGACCGGGCCGGCTACGTCGACGGCCCGCTGGCCGGCATGACGGTGATGGCGATCGGCATGACGCTGGCGGTCGGCCCGTTGACCGCAGCCGTCATGGGCGCGGTCGCGCCCGGTCACACCGGCGTCGCCTCGGGCGTCAACAACGCGGTGGCGCGGGTGGCCGGCCTGCTCGCCGTCGCCGTTCTGGGCGTGGTTCTTTCAGGCCTGTTCGCGAACGGAATCGGCGGCAGCGCGGATGCCCGCGAGGCCCTCGGCGCCTTCATGTCGGGCGAGGCGACCGGCCCCGGCTATCGCGACGCCTTCCATCGCGGCTATGTCGGCGTCATGTTCGTCTGCGCCCTCGCCGCCCTCGCCGCCGGCGTTATCGGCGGCCTCACCGCGCCGAAGCGCGGCGCTCAGAGTCCGGCGTAGAGGGCGTCGATCAACCGTTGCGCCCGCGGGTCGCCGATCAGGTGCGGCGACTGGCGCGTCATCACATAGGCCCCGGCTGCCCGGGCGTCCGGGTCGGCGAAGGCGCACGATCCGCCCCAGCCGCAGTGACCCGCCGCCGTCGGATTGGGCCCGAAGATGTGCAGGCCTTCGTTGCGCATCAGGCCCGCCGCCCAGCTGACGTCGAAGGGCACGACCTTGTCCCGCCCATGGATCCGCTCGCGCAGCATCTGGGCCAACACCCCGGCCGACAGCACGGTCCGGCCCTCCAGCATCCCGCCATTGGCGACCACCCCCATGATCCGCGCCAGGTCCTTCGCCGTGCCGTGCAGATTGGCCGAGGGCAGCTCCATCGTCCGCCATTCCGCCGAGCCGCGGCCGCCGGGGGCCGAGCCCGTATCGAGGAAGGCGGCGCGCTTGACCGCGTCGATGACGCCCAGGTCGGGCGCCGCGGTCGGCTTCTTCATCTGCGCCACCCGGTCGTGCTCGGACTCGGGCAGGCCGATCCACAGGTCCAGCCCGGGGAAGTCCTCGCGCAGCGCCGTCCCCATGCTGCGCCCGTCGACGATCCGGAACAGCTCGCCGGCCAGCAGGCCGATGGTGATCGGGTGATAGCCGGAGGCCGTTCCCGGCGGCCACATCGGGGCCTGGGCGCACAGCCGCGCCAGCGCCGCCTCGCGGTCGAACCAGATGCTCGGGTCGACGCTTTCCGAAAACCCCGGCAGGCCCGCCTGATGGCTCATCAGCTGCCCGACCGTGACGGACTCCTTCCCCGCCTGTCCGAAGGCCGGCCAGTAGTCGGAAACGCGCCGCTCATAGTCCAGCAGTCCCCGCTCGACGCAGGTCGCGATCAGCAGGGACATCACCGCCTTGCCGGTCGAGAACACGGGCGTCAGCGTCTGATCATCGAACGGCCGCGTCCGCGCCGCATCGGCCCACCCCGCCCACAGATCGACGACCGTCTCGCCGCCGATGCAGACGCTGAACCGCGCCGCCTGTTCGTTCAGCCCCTCGGGCGCGTCGGTGAAATTGGCCGCGAAGGCGTCCTTCACGGCGGCGAAACGGGGCGGGCAGAGGCCGTGGATGTCGGGGAGGGCGGTCATGGCGGAGGTCTAGCGGCGCTGAACCAGTCCGTCACCCCACAGCTCACCCGTTCGCGGACGGGGGACGAATAATCCGGGCGTGCTCCTGCGAGCCCTTGCCTTCCGCTTCCGTCCGGCCTGATGCTGAGGTGCATTTTTCAGGGGGAGCGGATGACGCGAAAACTGTGCCTGCTGGCTTGTCTGCTGCCAGCCCTTGCCGCCGCCGGGCCTGTCAGCGCGCAGGAGCGAACGGATCCCTACTGGCTCGCGCCAGCGCAGGAGGAACTGGCATCCAGACTGTATCCCGGGTTTGCGGGCCTTCTACAGACTCCCGGCCTGGCGAGGGTCAAATGCTGGGTTGAAGCGGACGGCCATCCCTATCTCTGCGATGTCGTTCACGAGTCGCCGCGTGGGCTCGGCTTCGGCTCGGCGGCGCGGGTCATCGTCGCCAGCGCCCAGGTCGGTCTCGGCCGGGTGGACGGCCGGCCGGCGCCGACCTCCGTTGAAACCAACATTCGCTTCAGGGTCCCCGACGTGGAGCGCGGCTGGGACGGGCCGGAACCCACAGGCGTACAGCTGTCGCTCGCGCGCGAAATCGTGGAGTCGATGCCCGACTGGTCCCCGCGAGACCGCATGGAGGCGATGATGGACGGACTGGATTTCGACCGGCGCGCGGTGGTCGGTCCATGGATTGACGAACTTCTCCCGATGGACCGGGAGACGGATCTGAGAATTGCAGCCCTGCAGATGGCGCGCCTCTATAGCGAAGCTGAGCTGCGGCGGGTGCTGGCCGGCGAGCGGGTCGATGATCGCTCACCCGAAGCGCTGGCCGCGGCCTGTCCGGAGCTGACGCCCGGGGAAGAGTTGGCGATGGAGGAGCTGCGCCGCCGCTATTGTGGTCGGTACGGCTGCGAAGTGATCGGCCCCGATTCGGTCCCGGGCTAGTCAATCCGACCCGGGGCGCCTGACGCGGCCAGCCACGGCTCGCCTTTTGGCGTTCGCCCCGGGTTGATGACGGACGAACTCTCCGCGCTGTCGTCTACTCCCGCATCGCCGCCGACGCCTGCCGCGCCGCCTCGAACTCCGCCCCGGCCTTCCACTCCGGCCAGTCGCGGCTGTCGGCCAGGTCGCGGCCCACCAGATACAGCAGGTCCACGTCGACCGCCGCCGCGTCCATCACCCAGTCGCTCGACCACGCGTCCGACGGCTTGTGATAGCGGTTGGCCACATAATCCCGGCTGGCTTCATTGTGTCCGGTGAACCCGGCCGCCCCGAACAGGGCCGGCACCCCCATCCGCGCCAGCGGGAAATGGTCCGAGCGGTAAAAGCCGCCGGCCTGGGGCGCCGGGTCGGGGATCAGGGTCCGGCCCTGTTCGGTCGCGCGGCGCTCCAGCCAGGCGTCCGTCTCGCTCTTGCCCGCGCCCATGACCACGATCTGCGGCGAGACCTCGGTCCCCGGCAGCAGGGAGTCCATATTGATGTTGGCCACCGTCGTCTCCAGCGGCCAGACCGGATTGGCGGCGTAGTATTCGGCTCCCAGCAGTCCGGCCTCCTCGGCCGTCCAGGCGGCGAACACCACCGACCGGTCGGGGGCCGGCCCCGCCTTGAACAGCCGCGCCAGCTCGATCAGCCCGGCCACGCCCGTCGCATTGTCGACGGCGCCGTTATAGATGTCGTCGTCGCCCACCGGCGTCGCCCGGCCGAAGGCGTCCCAGTGGGCGCCGTACAGCACCGTCTCGTCCGGATGGCCGGCGCCCGGAATCCGGGCCAGCACGTTGCGGCTCTCGATCCGGTCGGCGGTCTGGCCGAAGTCGATCGACAGAGTCACCCCGTCCAGCGTCACCGGCGTGAACTCCGGCGTCCGCGCCGCCGCGCGCAGGGCGGCGTAGTCGAGGCCGGCGTCGCGGAACAGCTGTTCGGCGACCGGTCCCTGGATCCAGCCCTGGGCCGGAACCCGCTCGGCGTCGGGGTCGGCGCGGACGATGTCGAATTTGGGCGCCGTCGAGGACCCCTCCAGCACGCTCCAGCCATAGCCGGCGCCGGCCGTGTCGTGGATCACCAGCACCGCCGCCGCCCCCTGCCGCGCCGCCTCCTGGAATTTGTAGGTCCAGCGGCCGTAGAAGGTCATGGCGTTGCCGTCGAACCGCCCCGCCACCGGATGCCCCTCGGGCGCGCCGAAATCGGGATCGTTGACGATGACCAGCAGGACCTTGCCCTTGAGGTCCATGCCCTTGAAGTCGTCCCAGCCCCGCTCGGGCGCGCTGACGCCATAGCCGGCGAAGACCACCTCCGCGTCCGTGACGGTGATGCGGTCGACCGGCCGGTCGCTCGACACCAGAATATCCGGACCGCGCTCCAGCGCCCGGGTCGCGCCGCCCGCCGTCACCGTGATCGTGGCCGGTCCATCCTGCCGCGTCCGCCCCAGCTGGGCCGTCTGCACCCACTGGCCGTCCGGCCCGCCGGGCTCCAGCCCCAGGGCCTGGAACTGGGCGACCAGATAGTCGACCGTCTTCTGCTCGCCGGGCGTCGCCACCCCGCGGCCCTCGAACTCGTCCGAGGCCAGCACCCGCACATGCTCGTTCAGCCGCGCCCCCTCGGCGTGCGGCGCGGCCTGCTGCGCCAGCGCCCCGCCGGCGGACAGGGCCAGGACGGCGGCGGAAACGAGAAGGGTCAGGCGGGAGACGCGCATGGGAACGATCCGGAACCGGGGAGGGGGAGACGCAACCTGACCCGCCCGGCGCCCCCTGTCGAGCGTCACGGTGTCGAGCGCTGGCGCGTCTCCAGCCAGCGCAGCACGCCCTCGGCCGCGACCACGCCCGAGGCCATCGACGCCTGCAGCAGATAGCCGCCCGTCGGCGCCTCCCAGTCCAGCATCTCGCCCGCGACGAAGACGCCGGGCAGGGCCGTGAGCATCAGCCCCTCGTCAACCTGGTCCAGCCTCACCCCGCCCGCCGAGGAGATCGCCCGCGCCAGCCCCTGCACCCCGGTCAGGGTCAGCCGCACCGCCTTGATCCGCCTGGCCAGCTTGTCCGCCCCCGCCGGCAGCTCGCCCGGGATCTCGCGCAACAGCCCGACCGCCGCCGGCGACAGGCCCGCGACCTTCCTCAGCCAGTTGGTCGCGCTGTCCTTGCCGCGCGGCTTCGCCAGCCGCCCCGCCAGCGCCTCGACCGACAGATCGGGCCGCAGGTCCACGGTCAGGACCGCCGTCCCGTCCTGTTCGATCGCGTCCCTCAACCCCGCCGACAGGGCGTAGACCGCCCCGCCCTCGAGGCCGTAGCGCGTCACCATCGCCTCGCCGCGCACCGTCCGCTCCCCGTGCGTCAGGGCGACCGGCTTCAGCGGCTCGCCGGCGAACCGGTCTGCGAACACCTCGCTCCACGCCACATCGAAGCCGACGTTCGACGGCCGGAACGGCGCGACCGCCACGCCGGCGGCCTCCAGCCATCCGCGCCAGCCCCCGTCCGACCCCAGCCGCGGCCAGCTGGCCCCGCCCAGCGCCAGCACCACGGCGTCCGGCGTCTCGACCCGCTCGCCCTCCGGCGTCTCGAACGCCCAGCCGCCGTCGCCGGGACCGGCGCAGCGCGACCGCGTCCGCACTTCGACCCCCAGCGCGTTCAGCCGCCCCAGCCAGGCCCGCAACAGAGGCGAGGCCTTCATCGCCCGCGGGAACACCCGCCCCGACGACCCCGTGAACGTCGCCTGCCCCAGCCCCTCGGCCCAGCCGACCAGATGGGTCGGCGAAAACCGCTCCAGCCATCCCGCGACCGTTCCGGCGGCCTCGCCATACCGCCCGACGAACCCCTCCAGCCCCTCCGAATGCGTCAGGTTCAGCCCGCCCCGCCCGGCCATCAGGAATTTGCGCGCCGGCGAGGGCATGGCCTCGTGGACCACCACCTTCAGCCCCGCCTGGGCCAGCCGCTCGGCCGCCATCAGCCCGGCCGGCCCGGCCCCGATCACATGCACAGTCTTCATCACGGTCATCCCTCCCTGATGGACCGGAACGCCGCGAGCCGCCATACGCTCATCCCCCATGAGCGTCGCCTTCACCCGCGAGGAAGATCTGGAGGCCACGGCCGCCGATCTTCCCGACCGTCCGATATCGCCCCACCCGAACCTGGTCACCCCCACGGGCCTGGCCGCGATCGAGGCCGCCCTCGCCTCGGCGCGCGCCGCTTACAGCGCGGCCCAGGCCCAGGGCGATATCGAGGCCGACCGCACCGCCATGGCCCGCGCCACCCGCGACCTGCGTTACTGGTCGGCCCGCCGCGCCACCGCCCAGCTGGTCGAGACCGAGGCCGACGGCCGCGTCCGCTTCGGCGGCTCGGTCACCATCGAGCGCGAGGACGGCCGGCCGCAGACCTGGCGCATCACCGGCGAGGACGAGGCCGATCCCGCCGCCGGTTCGGTCAGCCATGTCTCGCCCCTCGCCGTGGCCCTGATGGGCAAACAGGTCGGGGACGAAGCCCTCGTCGCCGGCCGCACCGTCGAGATCGTCGCGGTCGATTGACCGTCAATGGTTGCCCCGGCTCCCCGCTTGCCCCACCTTGGGCGCACAAGGGCGCCTGTGCAGCGCTACCTGCGCCCCACTGGCGCGACGCGCGTCAGCGCAACGAAGAAAGAAGAGCCGCCCATGGCCCGAAAGCCCAACTACAGTTTCGAACGTCAGGAACGCGATCGCGCTGACGCCAAAAAGGCCGCCGAAAAGGCCGCCGCCAAGGCCGAGAAGAAGGCCGCCGCCGCCGCCCGCAAGGAAGCCGGCCTGCCGCCGCTCGAGGAAGACTGACGCCCGACCGGCGCCGCCGGACGGCCGGGGGCGCGGCGCGCGGATTTGCCGTGCGGGCCTGGCTGTTCTAGGCTGGGCCATCCCGCATCCTCCCGTTCCCTCCGCGCCTGCGGGTCGCGCGAAACCGTATTCGCGCGCACGGGCCTCCGGTCCGACCAGCGGAGCCATGTAAGGACTCCCCATGCGTAACCTGCTTCTCGCCGCCGTCTCCTGCGCCGTTCTGACCGGCGCCGCCGCCCTGCCCGCCGTCGCCGCCCCGCTCGCCGCCGCCCCCTCGCAGGCCGGCCTCGCCGGGAACGCCGACGCCATCAGCGATGCCGAACTGCGCAGTTTCGCGGAAGCGATGGAGGCGGTCCGGCCGATCGCCGCCGCCGCCGGCTCTGCACCGACCCCCGAACAACAGGCGCAGATGGCCGCCGCGATCGAGGCCTCGGGTCTGGCGCTGACGCGCTTCAACGCCATCTCGGCCGCCGTTTCCGCTGATCCGGTGGTCCGCGCCCGTGCGGAACTGGCCGCGACCGATCCGTCGCCCGCCGGCTCGGCGGCCGCCGCCGTCACCGACGCCGAGGTCGATCAGTTCTCCGTCGCCATGGCCGCCGTGCAGCCAATCGCCGCCGCCCTCAACGGCGCCGCGCCCAACGCCGAACAGCAGGCGCAGATGGCCGCCGCCATCGAGGCCTCGGGTCTGGCCCTCGAGCGCTTCAACGCCATCTCCGGCGCCGTGTCCCAGGACGCCCATCTGCGCGCCCGTCTCGCGGTCGCCGACGCCCGCCGCAACAGCTGATCCGGCGCCCGGCCCTGATGGATTCGTCCGTCGGGGCCGGCTGCCTCAGCCCGCCTTCGCGCCGCCCCCTGCCTCGCGCGCCGCATTCAGGGTTTCGCCCAGGGCGGCGGCGAGGGCGTCGATGCCATAGGGTTTGGCCAGCAGCCTGAACCGCTCCGCCGTCGCCGCCGCCGCCGCCTCGCTGAAGCCGGTGGTCAGGACCACCGGCAGGTCCGGATCGCGTTCGCGGATCGCCTTGGCCAGGGCCAGGCCGTCCATGTCGCCCGGCATGACCATGTCCGAGAACACCAGGTCGAACCGCTCGCCCTGTTCCAGCAGGCGCAGGGCGTCCGCGGCCTCGGCCGCCCGGACATAGGTGTAGCCCAGATCCCGGACCATGTGGCCGACTCCCGCCGCGACGGCGTCGTCGTCCTCGACCAGCAGCAGCCGGCCCTCGGCCTTGCGCGAGGTCCGCTCCGGATCGGGTCCCGCCGCCGGCGTCGCCGGTTCCGCCAACGCCTTTTCGGTGCGGGGCAGGCTCAGGGTGAAGGTGGCGCCGACCTCCTCGGCCGATTCCACCGTGATCTCGCCGCCGGACGAGCGCACGAATCCATAGACCTGCGACAGGCCCAGGCCGGTGCCGCGGCCGACCTCCTTGGTGGTGAAGAAGGGTTCGAAGACCCGCGAGGCCACCGCCTCGGACATGCCGGTGCCGGTGTCGGACACGATCAGGCGGACCATGTCCGCCGCGCCGTCGACGCCGGGCGCGTTGCGCGCCGACAGGGTGATCCGGCCGCCGGTCGGCATGGCGTCGCGCGCATTGACCGCCAGATTGAGCAGGGCCAGCTCCAGCTCGCCCGGATCGGCCTCGATCCGCCACAGGTCGTCCGGCAGGTCCAGCACCACCTCGATATCCTCGCGCAGGGCCCGGTCGAGCAGGAAGCGCAGACCCTCGATCCGGGCCGGCAGATGCAGCACCTCGGTCCTGAGCGGCGCCCGCCGCGAGAAGGCCAGCATCTGGCGGGTCAGGGCGGCGCCGCGTTCGACCGCCTGCCGCACCCCCTCGATCAGGGCCTTGCGCCGGTCCGGGTCGCTGGTCCGGTCCAGCAGCTCCACGCCGCTGGAGGCCACCATCAGCAGATTGTTGAAGTCATGGGCGATGCCGCCGGTCAGCCGGCCAATGGCCTCCATCTTCTGGCTCTGGCGCAGCGCCTCCTCGGCCTTTTCCCGCTCGGCCATCTGCTGGTGCAGCAGGTCGTTGGTCTCGATCAGGATCTCCGCCCGGTTGGCCAGTTCCCGGTTGGCGCGGCGCAGCGCCCCCTGGGCCACCGCCAGCACGATGACCACCAGACCGGACAGGCCGAGCACCAGCACCAGGCCGGCGTAGCGGCTGAAGGTCTGCGAGGCCGGCGTGTCCCGCAGGCGCAGGCGGGCCGTTCCCAGTCTCTGGCCGCCTTCCTCGACCGGCCGCACCACATAGAGCCGGCCGTCCTGGAACAGGGTGGTGCGGCCGCGCGGAACGGCGACGGGTCGGAGGGTCTCGCCGGGACGGGTGAAGCTGGCGACCAGCCGGTTGTTCTCGTCATAGATCGCCGCCGCCAGGACGTTCGGATTGACCTGGACCGCATCGACATAGTCCTGGGCCGCGGCCCGGTCGTCGAAGGCCAGGGCTCCGCTGACGGCCGAGGCCAGGAGGTCGGCCTGGGCTCCGGCCTCGTCGGCCATCTGGCGCCGGAGGGCCTGTTCGCTCGCCAGGCCGATGGCCACCCCCGCGATCAGCAGGAGCAGCAGCGACCCCAGGGCCAGCAGGGGGAAGCGGCTATGCCTGAGACGGGCGATCAGCTGCATCTCAGTCGGCCCTCACCGAAAGGGCCAGGTTCAGCAGGCGCGAACTGATCACCAGACCGCTGCGCCGGGCCGCCTGTTCGTCGATGTGGAACCGGACGCGGGCGTCGCGAAGCACGAAATGGATCATCCCCCGGTCCGCCGCCGCCGCCGCGTCGGTGACCAGCAGCATCCCGGTCCGACTGTCCGCCGGCGGGGCCGCCGCGCCGGCGCCGAGATACAGGATGTGGCAGCCGGCTGCGGCCTCGGGACTCGCCGGGCGGCGTATGGCCAGGGGGCGTCCATAGGCGGTCTGGCCCCGGGCCGCGCGTTCCAGCCGCGCGCCGAACGGGTCGCGACCCATGATGCAGATCACCATCGGCGCCTGGGGGCCGGCGAAGGCCCGTGGCGGCCATTCCACGAAGGCCGCGAAGCGAACCAGATAGTTGGCCTTGACCGAATATTCGAGATCGCTCTGGGCCGTGGCCGGGCTCGCCGCCGGTCCCGCGAGGGTCCAGGCGACGGCGAGAAGGATGACGAGGAGCCGTCCCCCCCGGCTCATCTCAGAAGCTCGCGCGCAGGGCGGCGTGGACGCTGCGGCCGAAGGCGCGGCGGCGCACCGGATCGCCGGTCTCGATGCGGCGGTCCTCGATCAGGTTCTGACCGGTCACCGAGACTTCAAGCCTGTCCGTCAGTCGCCAGCCCAGCCGCACGTCGGCCTCGACATGGCTGTCGACGTCCGCGAGCGCGTCCACCGCGCGCAGCCGCACGTCCAGGTCCATCCGGTCGGTGATCTGCGACTGGGACCGCAGCAGCAGTTGATATCCGGGATCGTCCCCGACCGAAGCCAGGCCCGAAATGTCCATCGCCTCGGGCGGGGCCGCGAAATCCTTCTCCAGCGTGCTCAGCCCGGCGCTGACCCGCCAGCGATCGGTCAGGTCATAACTGCCCCAGGCCTCGATCCCCCAGGACTCGCCCGCCCCGCCGTTGGTGAAGCTCAGCGGCAGGAAGGTGGCCGGGTTCAGCGACGTCGTCCGCAGGTCGTCATAGACATTGTAGAAGGCCGAGACCGAGAAGGAGGCCCGGGGCAGGGGATTGGCCCGGTAGCCCGCCTCCCAGGCCGTCAGCGTCTCGGACTGGAACTCGCCGCCGACCAGGAAGCCGGGCAGGGTCAGGCCCCGCTCGATCCGGTTGGGGGTTCGGCTGGCGCGGCTGACGGCGGCCCAGACCAGATCGCCGCCCGGCCGCTTCCAGCCCAGACGCACATTGGGCAGGAATTCCTGTCCCGAGAAACTGTTGTCCTCGTATTTGGCCCCGAGGGTCAGCGTCAGGCTGTCGGTCAGGGCGATCTGGTCCTGGACGAAGACATTGGTCAGCGTCAGGGTCAGCTCCTCCGGGTCGAGGAAGGCCCCCCCCCGGCGGCGCCGCGAAGCGTGACTGCACCGACCGGTATCCGGCCCCGAAAACGAGATGGTGACGGCCCCGGTCGAGAGTCTGCTGCGCCGACACGTCCCAGGTGTCATTGTCCTCGACCGTGCCGGGCTCGACCCGTTCGAAGCGGTCGTAATAGGCCTGCATGCGGAATTCGCCGCTGGCCAGCGGTCGCACCCAGCGTCCCAGCACATTGCGGCCGCTGACCCGGGTCTCGGTCCCCGAATAGTCCTCGTTGATGGTCAATTCGTTGTCGAACACATCGCCCTGCAGGGTCAGTTCGTTGACCCCGGCGCTCCAGTCCAGCCGCGCCCCGCCGCGCAGACCCGTGGCGCCGTCGGTCGCGTCTCCCCCCGCCGGTCTGAAGCTGTCGTCGTGCGTGGACGCCCGCACATACGCCCGCCAGGCCCCGGTCTCGCCCAGTCGCCCGCCGTGGCGCAGCATCACGCTGGCGTCCTCGTTGCCCGCCGCCAGACTGACCAGGCTACCGACCGTGTCCCGCGCCGAACGGGTGGTGATGTTGATCACCCCGTTCATGGCGTTGGCGCCGTACAGCGCCCCGCCCGGTCCGCTGATGACCTCGATCCGCTCGATGTCCTCCAGCGCCAGGTCGCGCGCGTCCCAGAAGACGCCCGAATGCAGGGTCGAATAGATGCTGCGCCCGTCGACCATGACCAGCAGTTTGTTGGCGGTCTCATAGCCGTTGAAGCCGCGGGCGCTGATCGCATAGTCGACCGCATTGACCCGCTGGACGTTCAGATTGGGGGCCAGCCGCAACACCTCCGGCAGGGTGGTCGCGCCCGAGCGCCGGATGTCGTCGGCCGAGATGACGAAGATGGCCGCCGCCGCGTCGGCGAGGGCCTCGGGCCGGCGCGAGACCGAGACGACCTCGACCATGGACAGTTCTTCCAGCGACATCCGCGCCAGATCCTGATCCGTCGGACCGCCCTGGCCCTGGGCGGTCGCCCGGGCGGTGGCGATCGTCTCCGCGTCCCCGGGCGCGCCCGCATGGGCGGCCGCGGGCAGGGCGCACAGCAACGCGGCCGCTGCGGCCGCGCGTCGTTTATCCGTACAGAACAAGCCCCTGCTCCCCCGCAAGCGTCGTCGTGATGATCGGGTGAAACGCCGAATCCGCCGATCGGTTGCGACAACCGTCCGGCGCCGGACCGACGGAAGGATTGCGTCAGGGGCCGCCCCGGCTATGGTCGCCTGCACACACAACAGGACAGTTCCTCATGCGTCACCGCCTCGTATCGCTCGCCGCCCTGCTCGCGGCGATCGCGCCCGCCCCGGCCGCCCTGGCCTGGACCCTCGAGGCGCCCGCCGCGATCGTCGCCGCCCAGGCCGAGCCGCTGCAGGGCGCGCCGGTCGCCGATCTGGTCGCCCGCGTCGACATTCCCTGGTCGCGCTTCCAGCTCGACAACGGCCTGACCGTCATCGTCCATGAGGACCGCAAGGCCCCGGTGGTCGCGGTGTCCATCTGGTACAATGTCGGCTCCAAGGACGAGCCGGCCGGCTCCACCGGCTTCGCCCACCTGTTCGAACACCTGATGTTCGGCGGCTCCGAGAACTCCCCGACCAGCCACATCAACGCCATGAGCGCCGCCGGCGCCACCGGCCTGAACGGCACCACCTGGTTCGATCGCACCAACTATTTCCAGACCGTCCCGACCCCGGCGCTGGAGCAGACCCTGTTCCTCGAGAGCGACCGCATGGGCTATCTGCTCGGCCAGGTCGGCCAGGACGTGCTCGATCTGCAGCGCGGCGTGGTCCAGAACGAGAAGCGCCAGCGCGACAACCAGCCCTACGGCCTGTCGTCCTACGCCCAGCAGGAGGCGCTCTTCCCCGAGGGCCATCCCTATCGCCACTCGACCATCGGCTCGATGGCCGACCTCGACGCCGCCAGCCTCGAGACCGTGCGCAACTGGTTCCGCGACAACTACGGCCCCAACAACGCCGTCCTGGTCCTGTCGGGCGACATCGACGAGGCCACGGCCCGCACCCTCGCCGACCGCTATTTCGGCGCCATCCCGCGCGGCCCGGTCAATGTGCCCGCCGCCGCCGACATCCCGACCCTGGCCGCCCCGGTCGAGGAAGTCCTGCACGACCGCGTCGCCCAGACCCGCGTCAGCCGCGCCTGGGTCGTGCCCGGCATGCTGGACCCCGACGCCGTCCCGCTCAGCGTCGGCGCCGCCATCCTCGGCGGCCTCGCCTCCTCGCGCCTCGACAACGTCCTGGTGCGCGGCGACCAGACGGCCTCCTCGGTCAGCGCCGGGGCCCAGGGCTTCCACCGGCTCGGCTTCTTCTCCTATTCGGCCAATGTGAAGCCCGGCGGCGACGCCGCGGCCGTCGCGGCCCGCATGGACGCCGTCCTCGCCGACCTGATGGCCAACGGCCCGACCCAGGACGAGATCGACCGCGTCGTCACCCAGTACGCCGCCCGCACCATCCAGGGTCTGGAACAGGTCAACGGCAAGGCCTCCGCCCTCGCCGAGGGCCAGCTCTACGCCGGCGACCCCGACTTCTACCGCAAGCAGCTGGCCGCCTACGCCGCCGTCACCCCGGCCCAGGTCCAGGCCGCCATGCAGCGCTGGCTGAGCCGCCCCGTCTACAGCCAGATCGTCGAGCCCGGCGACCGCGAGGCCTATGTCGAGGCCGCCGCCGCCCCTTCGGGCGCCGAGCCGGTCCCCGCCGCCGAAATCCAGCGCGTCGCCCGCGACCCCATGCCGACCATCGGCGACGTCTCCAACATCGACTTCCCCGACGTCCAGCGCGCGACCCTCTCGAACGGCGTCGAGGTGGTCTATGCGCAGTCGACCACCGTCCCCGTCACCCGCGTCGCGGTCGAGTTCGACGCTGGCTACGCGGCCGACGAGGCTGATGCCCTGGGCGTCCACTCCATGATGCTGAACCTGATGGAGGAGGGCACCACCACCCGCGACTCCAACGCCCTGGCCGAGGCCCAGGAGCGGCTCGGCGCCTCGGTCAATCTCGGCGCCTCCATGGACCGCACCGCCGCCAGCCTGACCGCGGTGACCACCAACCTCGACCCCTCGCTGGTCCTGCTGTCCGACATCATCCGCAACCCGGCCTTCGCCCCGGCCGAGGTCGAGCGGCTGCGCGCCCAGCGCCTCGCCGCCCTGGCCAACGAGCGGACCCAGCCCGGCGCCATCGCCGCCCGCGCCCTGCCGCCGCTGATCTATGGCGAGGCCAGCCCCTACGGCCGGCCCTTCGCCGGCACCGGCTCGCCGGAGACCATCGCCGCCCTGACCCGCGAGGACCTGATCGCCGAACACGCCCAGTGGGTCCGGCCCGACAACGCCCGCATCTTCGTCGTCTCCGACCTGCCGCTGGCCGACATCACGGCGCGGCTTGAGCGGTCCTTCGGCGACTGGCGCGCCCCGGCCGCCCCGCGCGGGACCAAGGCCTTCCCGGCCGACATCCCGCCGACCACGGCCCGCATCGTCCTGATCGACCGGCCGCAGTCGCCGCAGTCGATCATCTACGGCGGCGCCGTCCTGCCGGTCTCGGGCACGGACGACCTGCTCACCCTCAACGCCGCCAACAGCGTGCTCGGCACCGACTTCCTGTCGCGCATCAACGCCGACCTGCGCGAGACCAAGGGCTGGTCCTACGGCGTGCGCGGCACGGTCAACGCCCTGCAGCATCGGGTCCCCTACATCGTCAACGCCCCGGTCCAGGCCAATCGCACCGGCGAATCCATCGCCGCCCTGATTGCCCAGTACGAGCGTTTCCTGACCGCCGAGGGCGTCACCCCCGCCGAGCGCGAGCGCACCGTCAACGGCGAGACCCGCGGCCTGGCCGGCAGCTATGAGACCTCGGGCCAGATCCTCGGCGCCCTGCGCTCCAACGCCCTCTACGGCCGTCCGGACGACTATCAGGAGACCCTGGCCAGCCGCACCCGCGCCCTGACGGCGGACCAGATGGACGCCGCCGCCCGCGCCGCCATCGACCCGGCCCGGTTCGTCTGGGTCGTCGTCGGCGACGCCTCCGTCGTCCAGCCCCAGCTGGAAGCCCTCGGCCTGCCGGTGGAAGTCCGCCAGCCGGAATAGGCCCACAAAAAGCCCTCCCCCTCGACGGGGGAGGGTTGGGTGGGGGTGCGGCCGCCGCCCTCACAGATGTCCGCGCGCGAGGCCCAGACCGCGCCTCCCGTTCCTTATTCACAACCCCCCGGGCTCCACCCCCATCCCCGACCCTTCCCCCGTCGAGGGGGTGGAGGAGGGACGCATCGCGTCCCGACGACGGGGATGTCTGACCCCGGTTCACCTTCCATCAGCTCGGCGCGCCCCGCGCGCCCGCTGCGCCCCGCCCCGGTCGTCGACCCGGCGCGGGTCCCCCCGGTCGCGTCAGCGACCGGCTCTTTCTGGCGAAGCCAGGCCGTCCCGGCCTGCCGCGCGAGCGGCGCGCAGCGTCCTTGAGGCGCGCCGGGGCGGGTGGCGCGCTGGACGCGTGGTCATTCCTTGACTGCGTCTAAACTCCTCGACCAATCCTTCAATCGAGTGCACCTGTATAAACGGGCTGCGAGGGCCCTCGCACCGGTATACTAACCGGTGCAATGAAATGGTGCGCGCGCAACGACCACCGCTCTTAAAATTAGGAGGCGATTTTGCGGGTCATTGGCTATGTGGATGCTCTTGCCGAGAGCGCAGAGAACCGCCGCCATCTACTGCTTGGCAATGGGTTCAGCATCGCCGCTCATCCTGACTTCCGATACAACTCCTTATTTGAAGAAGCGTTTGGAGCTGGTGACGAGCGCCTCCGGCAGATTTTTGATGCGCTCGAGACGACAGATTTCGAGCAAGTGTTGAGCAGCTTGGACAATGCCCAGACCGTACTTACCCCCTATCCGGACGGGCAGGCGGTCGCTGCCCAGATCCAAGCGGACCGCAACCTGATCGCAAGACGGCTCATCGAGGTAATCACGAGGATTCATCCTGGGTCAGCACGCGATCTGCACGACCGACGCTATGAATCCGTCGCCAGATTTCTCCAGGAAATGCGCAGGCCTAACGACCAAAATCTGGCGGGGCGCATCTACACAACCAACTACGATCTCCTGCTCTACTGGGCCACCATGAGAAACTGGGGCCAACTGAGAACGCGGGATGGATTCGGTGATGGTATCGACGGGCTGGTTTGGTCCGAAGGGGACCAGCAGTCCGTATTCCACCTTCACGGCGCGCTACATATGTTTGTGGGCCCCGACGGCTCGATCACAAAGCTAGTCTGGAACCGGCCGTTGATCGATCAGATTGGGGGACGGATTGATCGAGATATGCTGCCGCTATTCGTCACGGAGGGGACCAGCGCCCAGAAGCTCCAGCGGATTGCGGAAAGTCCCTATCTACGGCACGCGTTGAGCTGTTTCGGGGCATCTTGTGACGACCCGGATGCGGTGCTGTTTGTCTTCGGCTCCGCACTGAACGATGCTCACATTGCAAACCTGATTGCGGAAGGCCACGTCCAGCGGGTCTACGCAAGCGTCACCGACATAGAGCGGGCGCGAGCCGATATGGCCGCGCTTGAAGCTCGGTGGAGAGAGCGCCGACGCGTAACGGGACATCCTGAGGTCGAGCTTATCCTTTTTGCGGCTGCTGAAGCGGCGCCTTGGGGCTGAAGTGAAGCCCACGCCCCTCAACGGCACCGTCGCACCGGCCGACTTTAGATGCCGATCAGCGACGGTTGTTCATGATTATGGGCGACGCGCTCAATAATCCCGACGCCGTAGATTTGGGCGAGGGCGGTCAGCGCCAAAGTAATGTGGTGATTCATATTGGCAAACCGCCAATGCGAGGCAGAACCACAGTTTTCGGTCACCCCCGACGCGCAGTCGGCAATGAACTCGTCGCCTGCTGAGAATGCCCTACCCATGAACTGCGGCGCCGTGGCGGCGCGGCGCATGACATTGCGCATGGAAGGAAAATCTATGCCCCGTACAATCCGCCAAGCGTTCTCCAGAGCATACCGAATGTGCGGGATGGGGATGCCGCCACTGCCAAAATCCTTCACTTCGCAATCTGCGCCAAAGTCACCAAACGTCGCGCGGTTGCCGAAATCGGGGTCGAGTTCAAGCGCCCACTTCCAGACAAGCCACTCGGCACGCGGTCGGGAAACTTCGCCATTGTCAGGGGCCGGATTTTTTAGGGGGTAGCTTGTGGCAGCAACTACAATCTTGGCCCAATTTCCACGCTCATGCAGAGCGTCAACCCACCGGATGAGCGCGGCCGCAAACTCATCGTGTTCCGCAAACTCACGCTGACCAAGGTCAATCAGCAACATGCAATCGGCCGAGGTCAGGCCCGTGCTGTCGAGCAGCGTGTCCAACAGGTCGTATTCCTCGAGATCCTCGAGCTTCAGGCGGATAGCTATGCCGCTTCCTGCGCGCTTCGAGTGTTCGGCCATCACCGAGAGGCGTGAATAGCTTTCACGAAGCGAAGCGACCGGGACAACCCGACATCCATATTCTACAAACTGGCGGAGAAGGAAATTCAGCAGGATCGCATCCCGCGCGGGATCGTCGGCCATGACCAGGTGGCGGGGGTCCCAGCAGCAGACGTTGTCCTCAGACGCACTGCGTACGAGGCCAACCTCGCGTTTGACGAGCTCGTCTGGCCGCAAGAAGGGCTTTCCCTTCTTCAAAGGGAGGGCAACCCAAGTGGCGAGCATCAGCGGCTTTAAGCTCCGATGAAGTTTACGTGCCGCTTCGACTTCTCCCCATTTCTCCATGAGAATGGGGCCATAGATTTGCTGCTCAACCGGGTACATCTAGATTCCTAAGTGGAATAGTTCGTGAAAAGCTTCCGCAACTGACCCTTACCAACCAACTCAGAGAACAAACTGAAATCACGTTCATTTCGAATGCGTCCCGCGACTATTGCGGGGTGAACATTCAATCTACGTGCAAATTTTACCACCGATTCCGATTCTGTCGTGAATCTTACCACACTGGTTTTCCACAAGTCGTCCGGTATCAGACGATTGCGAGCAAAGTCATCAGCTTCACGTTCGACGTCAGAAATCAGCTGGTTGCCCAAGTCATCATCGATGAAACCGTCGGCCAATCCGCTGCTGAAATGAAGAAAGACGTGAGCCAGTTCGTGAAGAAGCGTGAACCAAAAATTGTCGAGCCGATCATGCCGAAGCGTGAGGGCCACGACTGGTATCCCATCTGCGTGCATCAACGCGGCTCCATCCAAGAGCGTGCGCGGTAGATGTGGCTCAATGACGGGGATAATGCCGTGATCTCTCAGCATCTGCATCGCCCGAACCGGTCCATCTGGGAACACACTCAATGCTACCAGCTGGGCTAACCAAGCCGAGTCTGCGATATTGAATTTGCCCTTCATCCGGCCCGTCGCGCTCGAAGCGCTTTCTAGAACTCTCGCGGTCCAAATCTGCTGAACTGCGGTGCCGGCGGTGGATGAACGAGTTCGCCGATTAAGCGGTGCTCCCCGCGCCAAGCTTGAATTCTTAGCAACGTAGGCTGCGAGTGTTCGCTTCATGGCGCTGGGTGCAGCACCTCTTGGCAGATCGACCCAATTACGCTTTCGCAGTTCTCGCAACAGGTCGGGTGATAGCTCGATCTCGAAATCATTGCCTTCGACAACGGTCGCGTTAGGCCGTTCCGTCAAACGAGGCTGCAGATCGACGTCGAGCGCTCTGAGAATGGTTTGGTACCGCTCCAGACTTATCGAGGAGTACCGATCCTTCTCGTAGCGCTGGATTTGTTGTTCGCGCATCCCCAGGCGCTCAGCCAGTTCTCTTTGAGAGAGTTGACGAGAGATTCTGGCCAAGATGGGCAGCAAACCGAGGTCGCTAGTCCCGTCGTTCCCGGTGGGCCGGACATCCCCGGCCCTCAGCTCCTCGTAGGCCGCGATTTCGCGCGTGAGACGACCGAGTTCCATCTCCAGCGTAGTGCGTCGGGCCTGTTCTGCATTGGCGGGAAGCTGCTCTGCCAAAGCCGCCACCACGCCGCCCGCACCCGTTACCCGGCGAAGCTGTTCCAGGCGCGCCTTCGACAGCCGATAATCTCGATGATTCAAAATGGCCACGGGCCCTTGTGACACAACACATATGTTGTGTCAACCGGTCTCGGTCGCCACCAAGAAAAGGGCGGCCCCGTCCCCGGAGCCGCCCTCTTCTGTATCAGCTAGACGCTGAACGGTCGGACTAGAAGTCCATCCCGCCCATGCCGCCCATGCCGCCCATGTCGCCGCCGCCGGCGCCGCCGCCCGAGGCCTTCTTCGGCGCATCGGCAACAGCCGCTTCGGTGGTGATCAGGATGCCGGCCACGGAGGCGGCGTCCTGCAAGGCGGTGCGCACGACCTTGGCGGGGTCGATGACGCCGGCCTGGATCATGTCGACGTATTCCTCGGTCTGGGCGTTGAAGCCGTAGGTGGCCGAGGGGTTTTCCAGCACCTTGCCGACGACGATGGAGCCTTCGACGCCCGCGTTCTCGACGATCTGACGGATCGGGGCCTGGATGGCGCGGCGGATGATGGCGATGCCGGCGGTCTGGTCGGCGTTGTCGCCTTTCAGGCCGTCCAGCGCCTTGGTCGCCTTCAGCAGGGCGATGCCGCCGCCGGGGACGATGCCTTCTTCAACGGCCGCACGCGTGGCGTTCAGCGCGTCGTCGACGCGGTCCTTCTTCTCTTTCACTTCGACTTCCGTCGAGCCGCCGACGCGGATGACCGCGACGCCGCCGGCCAGTTTGGCCAGACGTTCCTGCAGCTTCTCCTTGTCGTAGTCCGAGGTCGTGGTCTCGATCTGGGCCTTGATCTGGCCGATGCGGGCCTCGATCGCGTCCTTCTCGCCGACGCCGTCCACGATGGTGGTGTCGTCCTTGGTGATGGTGACCTTCTTGGCCTTGCCGAGCATGTCGAGGGTGACGTTCTCAAGCTTGATGCCGAGGTCTTCCGAGATGACCTGGCCGCCGGTCAGGACGGCGATGTCCTCCAGCATGGCCTTGCGGCGGTCGCCGAAGCCCGGGGCCTTGACGGCGGCGACGCGCAGGCCG
>SCVB01000049.1 GCA_004296955.1 Brevundimonas sp. | reverse complement strand
CCCCAGGACCAGCGGCGCTGTTGACGCCTTGCCGACATGGCCTCCGGCGGGCGGGTCGGAGCCTTGCGAACCCGATCCCCGGAACGGCGCGGGTTCCCTGCCCGTCGCCCTTTCTTGGGGGGCCTAACGCTCGCCGCGCGGCGGCTCGCTGCTTGAGGCCCCGATGGACGCTCCGCGATCCGCAGTTTGGCGAGGGCAGACCCCCTCCCGCTCATCCCGCTTCCGCCGCGACAAGATCGCAAGGCCTTGCGCCCCTCCCGGCGACGGAACCGGGGGAATTATGGGAGGGGGCACAGCTATGGCGGGCTGATGACGCTGTATTTTTTTGAAAGCGCGCGAAATCAGAGGGTTGGCGACGCGGGATATGCTGAGGATCGGCGGATTGTCAGCACGACTTACCTGTCTCCTCCCTGTCGCGAAGCGATGGGGAGGTGGCGCGGCGCGCCTTCGCGCCGTTACGGAGGGGTAGTGAGGCGCGGCCCCCCTTCACCATCCTTCGCCTCTGCGAGGCTCCGGATGGTCCCCCTCCCCGTCAGAGATGGGGAGGAGACGGGACCTGCCTGCGATCAGCCGCCGGCGCCGAAGTCCAGATCCTTGCGGGCCGAGATGATGGTGACGATGAAGCCGGCCAGCACGTCCAGCATGACCATGGTCAGGATCAGGAAGAAGGTCGAGGTCGCGAAGCCGGGGAACAGCAGGAAGGCGACCAGGCAGAAGACGAACAGGATCATCGACAGGGCGTGGTTGACGATCGCCACCTTCTGGCTCGAGGTCGACTTCAGCAGTTCGAAGAACAGCAGGATCAGAGACAGGAACAGGATCAGGTCGCCGGTGCCGACGTTCCAGCCGCTGCCCGAAACCATGGGGATCGAGAACAGCGGATCGCGCAGCGCCTGCTCGGCCGCCGCGAGGCCGCCCGTCCCCACCAGCCCGGACAGGACGACGATGGCGTACAGGATCACCGGGATGAACAGCAGCGGGATGGCGATCAGCATGGCGGGCTCCATCGACGGCGGCGCGTGTAACGGCCGCGCTTGTTAACGATGCTTACCCCGGTTCGCTCCATACGGCTACGTCCGCTCGCCCGTCAGGGGAAAGTCAGAATTCGCTGATCGCGCCGGGCTGGCGGGACCGGGACTTCAGCCACATGACGCCGAGCAGGTCGGAGAGCGACGCCATCAGCCGCCCCCAGTTGGTGTATTTCGACCGGCCCGTCTCGCGGTGCCGGTGATCCACGTCCAGATAGAGGTTCTGATAGCCCTCGCGGATCATCAGGGCCGGCAGATAGCGGTGCAGATGATCGAAATAGGGGAGCCGCAGGAAGACGTCGCGCCGGAAGGCCTTCAGCCCGCAGCCGGTGTCGTCGGCGTCGTCGCCGAGCAGTTTGCGGCGAATCCGGTTGGCCCAGATCGAGGCCTGCCGCTTCGCCTCGGAATCCTGGCGTTTGGCGCGCCGGCCGCCGACCAGGGCCACGGAAGACGGCGAGGCGGCCAGCAGATCGGCCAGCTTCGGGGCGTCGGCCGGCGGATTCTGGCCGTCCCCGTCGAGAGTCACCACGATGGCGCCCCGGGCGGCCAGCACGCCGGTCCGCACCGCGCGGCTCTGGCCGGCGTTGGAACCATGGCTGAGCACCCGCAGGGCGGGCAGTTCCTTCATCAGGCCGCGCAGTTCGGCGAGGGTGCCGTCGCGCGAGGCGTCATCCACGAACACCATCTCATAGGACCGGCCCTCGAAGGCCGCGGCGATCTCGCGCGCCAGCGGGCCGGCGGCGCCCTCTTCGTCATGGACCGGGACGACGATGGAGATATCGGGGACGGTTGGGCTCATTCGGGCTGTCTAGCGGGTTTTGTCGCCCGGCGGGAGAGAGGCCGGCGCCCGGGCGATCGAACGTCGCGCGACGGACGTCGGCCTGCAAACAATGTCCCGGCCGGAAAGCGCGTGTTAGGAAGATGAACATGATGCGCCCCGATCTCGACCGATTCATCGCCGGCTGGCGCGGCCCCCTGCTGGCGGCGCTCGTCGCCCTGCTGGCGGGTCTGCCCGCGCTTCTGCTGCTGCCGCCGCTGGACCGGGACGAGAGCCGCTACGCCCAGGCCACCTCGCAGATGCTGGAGAGCGGCGACTTCGTCGACATCCGCTTCCAGGACGACCCGCGCTGGAAGAAGCCGGTCGGCATCTACTGGATGCAGGCGGTCGCGGTGGCCGTGACCTCCAGCGTCGAGAACCGCGACATCGCTCCCTACCGGATTCCGTCCATCCTCGGCGCCATGCTGGCGGCGGCGGCCTGCGCCTGGGCCGGGGCTGCGATGTTCGGCCAGAGGGCCGGATTCCTGGCCGGGGCCATTCTGGGGGCCAGCTTCCTGCTGTCGACCGAGGCCGGCATCGCCAAGACCGACGCCATGCTGTGCGGCGCCGTCACCCTGGCCATGGCCGGGCTGGCGCGAATCTATCTGGCGGCGCGCGCCGGAGAGGCGCCGATCCGGCCGCACAAGCTGATGTTCTGGCTGGGGCTGGGGCTGTCGATCCTGATCAAGGGGCCGATCGGCCTGATCGTCGTGGCGCCCGCCATGATCGCCCTGTCGGTCTGGGACCGCGACCTGGGCTGGCTCAAGCGGCTGGGCTGGGGCTGGGGCCTGCCGCTGGTCGCCCTGATCGTCGGCCCCTGGGCCATCGCCATCACCATCGCCACCGACGGCGCCTTCTGGACCGAGGCCATCTTCGGCGACCTCGCCCCCAAGGTCGCGGGCGGCGACGAGGGCCATGGCGTCCTGCCCGGCCTGTATCTGCTGCTCGCGCCCATCCTGTTCTTCCCGGGGGCCCTGCTCCTGCCCGCCGCCCTCTCGACCGGCTGGAGCCGGCGGGCGGAGCCGGCGGTCCGGTTCCTGGTCTGCTGGCTGGTCCCGGCCTGGCTGATCTTCGAGCTGACGCCGACCAAGCTGCCGCACTACACCCTGCCGACCTTCGGGGCCCTGGCCCTGCTGTGCGCCGCCGCCCTGACGCGGCCGATCGGCCGGACGTCGCGCTATGTCGGCGCCGGGCTGACCATTGCGGTCGGCGCCCTGCTGGCGGTCGGCGCGGTCTGGCTGCTGACCGAATACGGCCGATCGACCGCCCAGACCTGGGCCACCATGACCATCGTCTTCGCCATTCTCGCCGCCCTGATCGGGGCCTTCCTGATGCTGCACCGGGCGGCGATGACGGCGGTGATCGCCTCGATCGTCCTGGGCGTCGCCGCCCACGGCGCCCTGGCCGGCACCCTGCGGCAACTCCGTCCCCTGTCCGTCGCGCCCCAGCTGGAGAAGGTCCTGCTGGCGGCGAACCTGCATCCCCGCCAGGGGCGGGCGGGGCCCGTCGCCGTGACCGGCTTCCATGAGCCCAGCCTCGTCTTCCTGACCGGCCGGGACACCGAACTGACCGACGCCGCCGGCGCCGCCCGCGCCCTGGCCGAGGGGCGGCCGGTCATTGTCGAGGCGCGCGACGCCGACGCCTTCCGCGAGGCCGCCGCCCGGCTCGGAGTCGCCGGTCGCGCCGTGGGCGTGGTCAACGGCCACAACTATTCCAAGGGCGACGACGTCAGCCTGACCGTCTATGCGCCGCCCGGCGGACCGGCGGCGGGGCCGCAACGGTGAGCCGGCCGATCACCATCGTCGAGGTCGGTCCCCGCGACGGGCTCCAGAACGAGACGGCGGTTCTCGAACCGGCGGTCCGCGCCGAGCTGGTGCGCCGGCTGGAGGCGGCGGGCGCGCGGCGCATCGAGGCGGTCAGCTTCGTCCATCCGAAATATGTGCCCCAGATGGCGGGCGCTGAAGAGGTCATGGCCGCCCTGCCCCATGAGGCCGGTCGCAGCCGGATCGGCCTGGTGCTGAACGGCAAGGGCTATGACCGGGCGCTGGGCACCAGCGTCGACGAGGTCAATGTGGCGATGTCGGCGACCGACGGCTTCGGGCTGAAGAACCAGGGCATGGGCGTCGACCAGCAGGTGTCGATGCTGTCGGACATCATGACGGGACGGGCGAACTCTGCGGGCGTACCGGGCGCGGGGCCGTCGCTGTCGGCGACCCTGTCCTGCGTCTGGGGCTGCCCGTTCGACGGAGAGGTGTCGGCGGACCAGGTCGCCGATCTGGTGGGGCGGATCGCCGAACTGGGGGTCGAGGAAATCGCCCTTGCCGACACCATCGGCGCCGGCGATCCCTGGGCCGTGACGCGGAAGGTCGAGGCCGCCCGCAAGGCCGCGCCGGAGGCGGTGCTGCGACTGCATTTCCACGACACGCGCAACACCGGCCTGGCCAACGCCTACGCCGGCGTCGAGGCGGGGGTGGACGTGCTGGACGCCTCGGTCGGCGGCATCGGCGGCTGTCCGTTCGCGCCGGGGGCCACGGGCAATATCGCCACCGAGGACCTGGTCTATATGTTCGAGCGGGCGGGCTATTCGACCGGCTACGATCTCGACGCCCTGATCGGGACGGCCCGCTGGATCGGCGGGAAGATCGGCCGACCGGCGCCGAGCGCGCTCAGCCGGGCGGGCGGGTGGCCGAAATAGGTTGCACCGCTGAGCCCTCCGCCGCGTGGCGAGGTTCGACGAAAGTCTGATCCCCGGGGCGCCGTCCCCTGGGCTATGGTCCGTGATCAGGAACGGTAAGCCCATGTCGAATGATCTCTACCAGCAGCGCCTGATGTCGGCGGCCGAGGCCGCCGCCCTGATCCCCTCGGGCGCGCGGGTGGCCATGGGGCTGGGCTTCTCCCAGCCGCCCGCCCTCCTCGCCGCCCTCGCGGACCGCGCGCGGGCCGGCCAGGTCGACGACGTCCGCCTGTATTATCTGCTGTCCACCGGCATCGCCGGCCAGACGGTGCTGGCCGATGAACTGATGGGCCGCATCCGCCCCATGAGCCTGTTTCACAGCGCCCTGGAGCGCGGGCTGGAGGCGCAGGCGCGGGCGGCGGGGCGGCCCAATCCGGTGACCTTCATCCCCACAGGCTTCCAGCAGGTTCCGCGGCTGATGCGGGAGGCCGGGGTCGACACCCTGGTCTGCACCGTCTCGCCGATGGACGCGGACGGCTTCTTCAGCTTCGGGATCAACACCGACTACAACAGGCCGGTCAGCGACCATGCCGGGCGGATCATCCTCGAGGTGAACCCGGCCATGCCGCGGGTGTTCGGCGACTGCACGGTCCATGTTTCGCGGGTCGCGGCCGTGGTCGAGAACCAGGCGCCCCTGCCCGAACTGCCGGTGGCCCCACCAGCCCCCAACGACATCGCCATCGGCGGCCTGATCGCCGATATGATCGACGACGGCTCGACGCTGCAGATGGGCATCGGTGCCCTGCCCAACGCCGTCTGCGCGGCCCTGGGCGGCCGGCGCGACCTCGGCCTGCACACCGAGATGCTGACGCCGGGCCTGGTTCAGCTGATGCAGGATGGGGTGATCACCAACGCCCGCAAGACCCTGCATCCGGGCAAGGGCGTCTTCTCCTTCTGCATGGGGACGCGGGCCACCTATGACTTCCTCGACGGCAACCGGGACATGGAGGCCCATCCGGTCGACTATGTGAACGACCCCGCGGTCATCGCCCGCAACGACCGGATGGTCTCGGTCAACGCCACGCTCCAGGTCGACCTGACCGGGGCCTGCTGTTCGGAGCATCTGAACGGCCGCCAGTTCACGGCCTCGGGCGGGCAGCTGGATTTCGTGCGCGGGGCCTATGCCTCGGCCGGGGGGCGATCGATCATCGCCTGCCACTCGACGGCGGCGAAGGGGACAGTGTCGCGCGTCGTGGCCCGGCTCGACGGGCCGGTGACGGTTCCGCGCAACGATGTCCATATCGTCGTCACCGAACACGGCCGGGCCGAGCTCAAGGGCAAGAGCGACGCCGAGCGGGCCCGCGCCCTGGTCGCCATCGCCGACCCGCGATTCCGCGAGGCGCTGGAGCGGTCGGCGCGGGAGGCGGGACTGCTGGACTGACGGGAGGATAGCGGCTTCCGCCCGCCTGAACCGGAAAGGGCTGGCGCGGGCGATGGATTTCGCATATCAGCGCCCTCCCGAAAACGAGACGACCATGTCCTCCTATTGCTTCAACGCGAGCCTGCCCATGTCGCTCGACCGCCAGCCGGTCGAGGGCAAGGGCGCGTGCGCGTGCGCGTGCGCGGGGGGAGCATAGGGAACGGGAGTCCATCGACTTCGGTTTTTCCAGCAACCCCTCCCGCCGCCGGCCGGAGGGGTTTCTTGTATCCGCAAGGCGCCTGACGGTCGGTCCGGGAGGATCAGACAGAGAAGGAGACGTCGGCCATGCGCGGCTATGACGTAATCGACGACCCGGGCCATGTGCCCATCAAGACCTGGACCCGCGGCGTTCCCATCGAGGATGCGGCGCTGAAGCAGCTGAAGAACGTGGCCTCGCTGCCGTTCATCCACAAACACGTCGCGGTCATGCCCGATGTGCACTGGGGCATGGGCGCGACGGTGGGGTCGGTGATCCCGACCGTGGGGGCCATCATCCCGGCCGCCGTGGGCGTGGACATCGGCTGCGGCATGATGGCGGTGCGGACCTCGATCCGCGCCGAACACCTGCCGGACGACCTGTCGGCGATCCGCTCCGCCATCGAGGCGGCCGTACCGCACGGCCGCACCGACAACGGCGGGCGCAACGACAAGGGCGCCTGGGCCGGCGAGCCGCCGGCCTCGGCCGTGACCCGCTGGGGCGAGCTCAAGGCCGGCTATGACGCCGTGGTCGAGGCTCACCCCAAGGCGGCGCACCCGCGTGGCTTCGGCCATCTGGGGACGCTGGGCACCGGCAACCACTTCATCGAGCTTTGCCTCGATGAGGCGGGAGACGTGTGGGTGATGCTGCACTCCGGCTCTCGCGGCGTGGGCAACCGGTTCGGGACCTATTTCATCGAACGGGCCAGGCACGAGATGCGGCGCTGGCACATCAACCTGCCGGACCAGGACCTGGCCTATTTCCCCGAGGGGACGGACGGCTTCGTCGACTATGTCCGGGCGGTGTCGTGGGCGCAGAAATACGCGCGCGCCAACCGCGAGGTAATGATGGACAGCGTCCTGGACGTGCTGCGCGCGTTCTGGCCGGATCTGGAGACGACGCAAGAGGCGGTGAACTGTCACCACAACTACGTCTCGAAGGAGCGCCATTTCGGCAAGGACGTGTTCCTGACCCGGAAGGGCGCCGTGTCGGCCAAGCTGGATGAGCTGGGCATCATCCCCGGCTCGATGGGGGCGAAATCCTTCATCGTGCGCGGCAAGGGCAATGCGGACTCGTTCTGCACCTGCTCGCACGGCGCCGGTCGGGCGATGAGCCGGACCGAGGCCAGGCGGCGCTTCACGGTGGAGGACCACGTCCGCGCCACCGAGGGCGTCGAGTGCCGCAAGGACGCCGAGGTGATCGACGAAACGCCGATGGCCTACAAGGACATCGACGCGGTCATCGCGGCCCAGGCCGATCTGATCGAGGTCGTGCACACCCTGCGTCAGGTGGTGTGCGTCAAGGGATGACGGAGGCCGGTTTCGCGCAAGCGGAGCCGGCTTTCGTCGTTCGGGCGCCGCTTTTCAGCGAGACCTCACAATTCGCTCATGCGGCTCAGGCGCGGGAGGGGCACGGTCCCCTCGTCGATGACGACGGGAGAGGCGCGAAATGTCGGTAACCAACGAAGACCTGAACCAGCTCTGGAAGACCCTGCGCATTCTGGGCTGGGGCGCGGTCGCCCTGATCCTGCTGGCCCCCGCCGTCGCCATGCAGTTCACCGAAGAGGTCAACTGGACCGCGAGCGACTTCGTCTTCGCCGGGATCATGCTGATCGGCGGCGGCGCCGTGATCGAGGTCGTCGCCTGGAAGGTGCGCAGCCCCGTTGTGCGCATCGGCTTCGCCCTGTTCATCGTCGCCATCGTCGCCCTGATCTGGATCGAGGGCGCGGTGGGGATCTTCGACTAGGTGCGAGCCCTTACCCGCGCGCAGCAGCGAACGGTCAGGACCGGGTGATCTGGTCGCGTCCGGCCTGCGTCCAGGTACCGCAGCGACCGCCGTCGTAGTCGACCAGCCCTGCGTCGGCCAGAGTCCGCAGCGCGTTCTGACCGGCCGACATACTCAGAGTATCCAACTCCTCTCCGACGGTGAGGTATTGGTCGACCATCCGGACCAACGCCGTCAGAACCGCCTTGTCGCGCTCGCTCACAGGTTCAACAGCGCCGGGTCGCCGCCCTGGGCGGAGATGTTGTTGCTGATGGCCTTCTCGGAGGCGTAGCGGATCAGGCTGTAGGGGCCGCCGGCCTTGGGGCCGGTGCCGCTGAGGCCCTCGCCGCCGAAGGGCTGGACGCCGACGACCGCGCCGATGATCGAACGGTTGATGTAAACGTTGCCGGCGGGCACCAGGCGGGCGACCTCGTCGGCGAAGGCCTCGATGCGGCTGTGCACCCCCAGGGTCAGGCCGTAGCCGCGCTGCGCCAGTTTCGCGGCCGTCTCCTTGAGCTTCGACGGCTCGTAGCGGCAGACGTGCAGGATGGGGCCGAACACCTCGCGCTCAAGATAGTCCGGGGTCGGAATCTCGGCGATGGTCGGGGCGAACAGCCAGCCCTTGTCGGCGCCGGCCGGGAGCTCGGCGCGGGCGATGATCTTCGCGTCGCGGCCGAGGCGTTCGAGGTGGGCGTCGAGCGCGGCCTTCGCGTCGGCGTCGATGACCGGGCCGATGTCGGTGGCGGGGTCGGACGGGTCGCCCACGACCTGGGCGGCCAGGGCGCCCTTGAGGCCCTCGATCAGGGCGTCGGCGGCGTCGTGCGGGACGTAGAGCAGGCGCAGGGCCGAGCAACGCTGGCCCGACGAGCCGAAGGCCGACAGGATGACGTCGTCGATGACCTGTTCCTTCAGCGCCGTGGTGTCGACGAACATGCCATTGAGGCCGCCAGTCTCGGCGATGAAGGGGATGATGGCGCCGGGGCGGGCGGCCAGAGAGCGGTTGATCAGGCTGGCCGTGTCGGTGCCGCCGGTGAAGGCGACGCCGTCGATTCCGGGGTGGCTGACGAGGGCCGCGCCGACCGTTTCGCCGCGTCCGGGGACGAGGGCCAGCAGGTCGGGGTTCAGACCGGCCTTGTAGTAGAGGCGCACGGCCTCGGCGGCGATCAGGGGGGTCTGTTCGGCGGGCTTGGCCAGGACGGCGTTGCCGGCGGCGAGGGCGGCGGCGATCTGGCCGGTAAAGATGGCCAGCGGGAAATTCCACGGGCTGATGCAGGCGAAGACGCCGCGGCCGTGCAGGACCAGCTGGTTGATCTCGCCGACCGGGCCCTTGAGCTCGGTCGGGCCGCCGAAGTCGCGTTCGGCCAGCATGGCGTAGTAGCGGCAGAAGTCGGCGGCCTCGCGGACCTCGGCGACGCCGTCGTTCAGGGTCTTGCCCGCCTCGCGCGACAACAGGGCGACCAGACGGTCCATGTCGGCTTCCAGCGCGTCGGCCATGGCGCGCAGGACGGGCGCGCGGCCCGCGCCGCCCTTGCGGTCCCAGGCGACCTGGGCCTTCGCGGCGGCGTCAGCGGCGGCGTCGATGTCGGCCGTGGTCGCTTCGGAGACGTGGCCGAGAACCCGGGTCGTGTCGAAGGGATTGGTCACCGGCTGGGGGTTGGTCCCGGCCTTCAGCCTGCCGCCGATGATGGGGCCCGAGGTCAGTTTCTCGGCGTCGACCTTTTCGAGGGCGGCGGCGTGCCGGTCGCGGTCGGCGGCCTGGGAATAGTCGCGGCCCAGCGAGTTCTGGCGGTCCATGTACATGTCCTTGGGGGTCGGGATCCTGGCGTGGCGGTCGGGCGCTAGCTCGACGGCGGAGATGGGGTCGGCGGCGACAGCCGAGGCCGGCACCCGCTCGTCGAGCAGGGCGTGCACGAAGGAGGAGTTGGCCCCGTTCTCAAGCAGGCGGCGCACCAGATAGGGCAGCAGGTCCTCATGGCCGCCGACGGGGGCGTAGGCGCGGACCGTAACCGGGCCGAAGGCGTCCTTGGCGGCGTCGTACAGGGCCTCGCCCATGCCGTGCAGGCGCTGGAACTCGATCTTCACCCCGCGCTCCGCCGCCATCTGGTGGACGGCGGCGAGGGAGTGGGCGTTGTGGGTGGCGAACTGGCTGTAGATATGCGGCGCGGCCTCGATCATCAGCCGGGCGCAGACGAGGTAGTTGAGGTCCGTCGCGGCCTTGGTGGTGAAGACCGGATAGTCGGTGCGGCCGAAGACCTGGGCGCGCTTGATCTCGGTGTCCCAGTAGGCGCCCTTGACCAGACGCACCATCAGCCGGCGGCCGCTGGTCTTCGCCAGCTCCGCGACCCGGCGGATGACCTCGGGGCCGCGCTTCTGATAGGCTTGCACGGCGAGGCCGAGGCCGGTCCAGCCGCCCAGATCGGGCTCGTGCGCCAGCCGGTCCAGCAGCTTCAGCGACAGGGCGAGACGGTCGGCCTCCTCCGCGTCCATGGTGAAATTGATGTCGTGTTTCGCGGCGATGCGGGCGAGACGGACGATGCGGGGATAGAGCTCGTCCCAGACGCGGGCCTCGTGCGTCGCCTCATAGCGCGGCGACAGGGCGGACAGCTTGACCGAGACGCCGTGGCCGGCCTCGGGCCCCTGCCCTTTCGCGGTCCTGCCCACGGCCTCGATGGCGTCGGCGTAGATCTTTTCATAGCGTTCGGCGTCGTGAGCCGTGCGGGCGCCCTCGCCCAGCATGTCGAAGGAGCAGAGCCAGCCTTCGCGGTTGGCGCGTTTCAGGGCCGCCTCGATGGTGCGGCCGACCACAAATTGCTCGCCCATGATGCGAACGGCGGCGGCCACGGCCTCGCGGATCACCGGCTCGCCAAGGCGGCCGACGATGCGTTTGAGGAAGCCGGGCAGGTCGGTGCGGGCCTCTTCATCGACGTCGACCAGTTTGCCGGTCAGCATCAGGCCCCAGGTCGAGGCGTTGACGAACAGGCTGTCGGACTGGCCGAGGTGCGACGACCAGTCGGCTGAGCCGATCTTTTCGGCGATCAGGCGGTCGCGGGTGTCTTCGTCGGGCGTGCGCAGCAGGGCCTCGGCGAGGCACATCAGGGCCAGGCCCTCTCGGGTGCCGAGCGAGAATTCCTGCAGGAAGCTTTCGACCACGCCCTGTTTCTTGACGCTGCGGCGGGCGTGTTCGACCAGGCCGACGGCGCTGGACAGGACGGCGGCGCGCTCAGCCTGGTCCAGCGGCGTACGGGCCAGAAGGCCGCGGACCGTGGCGGTCTCGTCGGCGAACTTGCCCTGGTCCAGCGTGTCCCAGTCCTGGGAGAGGGCGACCGGCGGCGAGACGTGTGCGTTCATGAGCGGCCTCATAGACGCTTCCGCGACGGAACGGGAGAGGGATGCGGCGTCTCGCCAACCGTCGCCCGAGGCGCTAGAGGTTGCGACCGATCAACGGCGGAGCCAACCGGCCCACATGCGCATCGTTCTGGCCACCGACGCCTGGGAGCCCCAGGTCAACGGCGTCGTCCGCACCCTGACCCGCACCGTGGCGGAATGCCGGGGCATGGGCCATGAGGTCGACGTCATCGAGCCCAGCCAGTTCAAGACCATCCCCTGCCCCACCTATCCGGAGATCCGGCTGGCCCTGGGGGCGGAGGAAGAGATTCGCGAGCGGCTGCGCGCCTTCGAGCCCGAGGCGGTGCACATCGCCACCGAGGGGCCGATCGGCATCGCCACGCGCCGCATCTGCGTCGAATGGAAGCTGCCGTTCACGACCAGCTATCACACCAAATTCCCGGAATATGTCTCGGCCCGGTTCCCGATCCCGGTGCAGGTCGGCTACGCCTATATGAAATGGTTCCACAAGCCGTCGGGCCGGCTGATGGTGGCGACGCCGACGCTGCGCGATGAACTGGTGGCGCACGGATTCAAGAACGTCTCGCCCTGGACGCGGGGCGTGGACACCGAACAGTTCAACCCCGACCTGCCGCGCATCTATGACGAGCTGGGCGGCAAGGACTGGCCGCGGCCGTTCTTCCTCAATGTCGGCCGGGTGGCCGTCGAGAAGAACATCGAGGCCTTCCTCGAGACCGACCTGCCGGGCACCAAGATTGTCGTTGGCGACGGGCCGGCGCGGGCCGAGCTGGAAGAGAAATACCCCGGGGCCAAATTCCTCGGCGCCCGCTTCGGCGAGGAGCTGGCGCGCTGTTTCCGCGACGCCGACGTCTTCGTCTTCCCGAGCTGGACCGACACCTTCGGCCTGGTGATCCTGGAGGCCATGGCCACCGGCACGCCGGTCGCAGCCTATCCCGCCCACGGGCCGATCGACATCATTCCCGGCTCCAACGCCGGGGCCATCGACGCGGACCTGCGCACGGCCTGTCTGAAGGCGCTGGAGTGCGATCGCGCGGCGGTTCGAAGCTACGCCGAGAAATTCAGCTGGCGCGCCTCGGCGGAAGAATTCGTCGAGAACCTGCAGCCCTATCCCGAGCCGGAACGTGGACGCTTCTGGCGGCGGCTGCGCCGGATCGCGCGGCTCAGGCGCAAGGCGGCGGCCTGAACCGACCAGGACAAAAAAGGCCCCGGATCGCTCCGGGGCCTTTCTCGTATCAGAGGCCGGTCTTTACTTCGCCGGGGCCGTCATGGGCGTCATGGCCGCCGCGATCGCGCGCTGGGCGGCCAGTTGATCCTCGGGCAGCGGCACCAGACCGCGGTCCTGGAGGTAGCCGCCACGGCCGGCGGCGGCCTCGGACATGAACTCGACCACGAACTGCTCCAGCCCCGGGGTCACGCCGACGTGCTGCTTCTTCACATAGATGTAGAGGCTGCGGGCCAGCGGATAGGTGCCGTCGGCGATGGTCGCGGCCGAGGGGGCGATGCCGTCGATGGTCTCGGCCTTCACCGTGTCGAGGTTCTGCTCGAGGAAGGAGAAGCCGAAGACGCCCAGCGAACCCGGGGTGCGGTTCAGGGTCTGGACGATGGCGTTGTCATTCTCGCCCGAGTCGATCCAGGCGTTGTCCTCGCGCAGGGTGTGGGCGAGGGTTTCGAAGCGGTCCTTGTCGGCGTCCTTGATCGCCGCCAGGGCGGGGATCAGCTCGGCGCCGGGGGCCATCCCCAGCTCGAGGAAGGCGTCGCGCGTGCCCGAGGTCGGCGGCGGGCCATAGACCTGGATGCGCTGGGCCGGCAGGCCGGGGTTGACCTGGCTCCACATCGTGGCCGGATTGGCGACGAAGGCGCCGCTGGCGTCGGGCGTCTGCTTGGCCAGGGCCAGGTAGAGATCCTGGAGGCGCAGGTTGAAGGCCGCGCCGGTGCGGGCGGTGGCGACGACGATGCCGTCAAAGCCGATCTTGATCTCGACGATGTCGGTGACGCCGTTGGTGCGGCACAGTTCGAACTCCGAGGCCTTCATCGGGCGCGAGGCGTTGGCGATGTCCGGGGTGTTGGGGCCGACGCCCTGGCAGAAGGCCTGGATGCCGCCGCCGGTGCCCAGCGACTCGACGCGCGGTGCGGCGCCGCCCGAGGTGCGGGCGAAATTCTCGGCCACGCGGGTGGCGAAGGGGAAGACGGTCGAGGAGCCGGCGGCCCAGATGCCCGCGCGGGCGGTCTGGTTGCCGGCGGACTGGTTGTCGCCGCAGGCCCCGAGGGCGAGCAGGGCGATCGCCGAGGCGGCGGCGAGAAGGGTGCGGGTCGTCATCGTCAGTCTCCGGACAACGGCTGGGATTGCGCCGCTTAGACCAGAGGAATGTGACGGATCAGGCTCCCGATCCGTGACGGTATGGCGACGGATGGATGACGATTTGTCTCAGATGTGGATCGCGTGGCCCAGCGCACGCAGCGACGCCTCATGGAAGGCCTCGCCCATGGTCGGGTGGACGTGGATGGTTCCGGCCACATCCTCGAGCACCGCGCCCATCTCGAGCATCTGGGCGAAGCTGTTGGACAGTTCGGAGACGTGCTGGCCGACGGCCTGGACGCCGAGCAGGCGGTGATCGGTCTTCGACGCCAGCACGCGGACGAAGCCGCCGTCGTCGCCGGCTTCCAGCGCAAGCGCCCGGCCGATGGCCATCAGGGGGAAGACGGCGGTGATGACGTCGTCGCGGCCCTCGACGTCGAGCGGCGTCAGGCCGGCGGAGACGATCTCGGGCTCGGTGAAACAGACGGCGGCGATGGTCACCGGGTCGAAGCGCTTGTCATGGCCGGCGATGATCTCGGCGACGATCTCGCCCTGGGCCGAGCCCTTGTGGGCCAGCATGGGTTCGCCGGTCAGGTCGCCGACGGCCCAGACGTTGCGCATCGAGGTGGCGCAGCGGTCGTCGATCTTCACGAACGGGCCGGCCATGGCCACGCCCATGTTCTCGAGGCCCCAGCCCTTGGTGCGCGGGCGGCGGCCGACGGTGACGAGGACCTTGTCGGCCTTGAGCTTGAGGGCGGCGCCGTCCTTCGTCGTGATGTTGAGCTGGCCCTTTTCGAACGACCCTGCCCTGGCGCCGAGGTGCAGTTCGACGCCGTGCTTCTCCAGCCATTTGGCGACGGGATCGGTCAGGGCCTTGTCGTAGAGGGGCAGCAGGCGGTCGGCCATTTCGACGATGGCGACCTCGGCCCCCAGCTTGCGGAAGGCGATGCCCAGTTCGAGCCCGATATAGCCGCCGCCGACGACGACCAGCTTGCCGGGCACCTTGTCCAGCGACAGGGCCTCGGTCGAGGAGATGACGTCGCCGCCGAATTTCAGGAAGGGCAGTTCGACCGGCTCGGAGCCGGTGGCGAGGATGACGTGTTCGGCGCTGATCGTGATGTCGCCGTCGGCGGTCTTCACTGTGCAGGTCTTGGCGTCGGAGAAGGTCGCCCAGCCATTGATGACCTTGACCTTCGCCTTCTTCAGCAGGCCCGCGACGCCGGCGTTCAGTTTACGGACGATGCCGTCCTTCCAGGCCGTGGTCTGGGCCAGGTCGATGGCGGGCTTGGACGCCGTGATGCCGAGCGTGCCGCCGGCGGCCGCTTTCGACACCGTCTCGAATTTCGAGGCGGCGTGGATGATGGCCTTGGACGGGATGCAACCGACGTTGAGGCAGGTGCCGCCGAGGCCGTCGCCGCCATCGACGAGGATGGCGTCGAGGCCCAGCTGGCCGCAGCGGATGCCGGCGACATAGCCGCCGGTGCCGGCGCCGATGATGAGGACTTTGGTCTTGATCGTTTCAGCCATGGTTTCAGTTCATCCAAAGCGTGGCCGGGTGCTCCAGCAGACCCTTGATGCGCTGGACGAAGACGGCTGCGTCGTGGCCGTCGACGATGCGGTGGTCGAAGCTGGAGGACAGGTTCATCATCTTGCGCACGACCATCTGGCCGTCCTTGACCACCACGCGCTCGGCGATCTTGTTGGGGCCGACGATGGCGACCTCGGGGTGGTTGATGATCGGGGTGTGGATGACCCCGCCCAGGGTCCCCAGCGAGGTGATGGTGATGGTCGAGCCGGTCAGCTCGTCGCGCTTGGCCGAGCCGTCCTTGGCCGCGCCGGAGACGCGGGCGATTTCCAGCGCCGTATCCCAGGGGTCGAGGGATTCAGCGTGGCGGACCACCGGCACCATCAGACCGTTGGGGGTCTGGGCGGCGATGCCGATGTGGACGGCGGCGTGAGTGGTCAGGACGCCGGCCTCGTCGTCATAGTGGGAGTTGATGGTCGGCTGGTCGCGCAGGGCCACGACCATGGCGCGGGCGATGAAGGGCAGGACGTTGAGCTTGGGCTGGTCCTTGCGCTTCTTCGCATTGAGGTGGGCGCGGAGCTCCTCGAGGGCGGTGACGTCGATCTCTTCCACATAGGTGATGTGGGGGATGCGGCGGACGCTCTCGGCCATCTTCTCCGCGATCTTGCGGCGGACGCCGATGATGCGGGTTTCGGTGGTGCCTTCGTGGCGCTCGTAGGCGGAGGCGGTCGATGATCCGGGTGCGGACGGTGTGTGCCCGCCGGACGAGACGTAGGCGTCGAGGTCGCCGTGCTCGATGCGGCCGGCGGGGCCGGAGCCGGGGACGAACTGGAGCTCGATCCCGAGATCGCGGGCGCGCTGACGCACGGCGGGGGAGGCCAGCGGGCGCTGGCCGGCGGCGCGGGTCGTGAAGGCTTCGGCGACAGCCCTGGCCGGAGCCTTGGCGGGCGCGGGTGCGGCGGCCTTGGCGACCGGCGCGGGAGCGGCCTCGGCCTTCGGCGCGGGAGCGGCGGCGGGAGCCGCGGCCTGATTGCCCTTGCCCTCGACGGTGAACGACACCAGCGGGCCGCCGACGGCAAGCTGTTGGCCCGCCTCGCCGTGCAGGGCGACGACGGTTCCGGCGACGGGCGAGGTCAGTTCGACCGTGGCCTTGTCGGTCATGACCTCTGCGAGGAGTTGATCCTCGGTCACGGCGTCGCCGACCTTGACGTGCCAGCCGACGAGTTCGGCCTCGGCCGTGCCCTCGCCGACGTCGGGGAGCTTGAAGACGAAATTGCCGGCCTGTGCGGCGGCGGGCGCCCCTCCACCATCCTTCGCCTGCGGCTTCGGCTGGTCCCCCTCCCCGCGCAGCGGGGAGGAGACGGACGCGGCCGCCGTCGTCTGTCCCCCTGTCAGGGGGACCGAAGCCTGCGCAGCAGGGTTCGAGGGGGGTGGCGCCTCGGCACCGGCGGCGTTGCCTTCTCCCTCGACCTCGAACTCGACCAGCGGCGAGCCGACGGCCAGCTGCTGGCCGGGTTCGCCGTGGGCGGCGAGCACCTTGCCGGCGACGGGCGAGGTCAGCTCCACCGTGGCCTTGTCGGTCATGATGTCGGCGATGATCTGGTCCTCGGCGACCATGTCGCCGACCTTGACGTGCCAGGCGACCAGTTCGGCCTCGGCCGTGCCTTCGCCGACGTCGGGCAGTTTGAAGACGTAACGACCCATCTCAGCGCCCTCCGGTCATGACGGCTTTCAGGGCCGTGGCGACCCGTTCGGGTCCCGGGAAATATTCCCATTCGAAGGCGTGCGGATAGGGGGTGTCCCAGCCGGTGACCCGCGCGATCGGCGCCTCCAGATGATAGAAGCAGCGCTCCTGCACCAGGGCCGACAGCTCGCCGCCGAAGCCCGAGGTCTTCGGCGCCTCATGGACGATGACGCAGCGGCCGGTCTTCTTCACCGAGGCTTCGATGGTCTCGATGTCGAGCGGCACGAGGGTGCGCAGGTCGATGACCTCGGCGTCGACGCCGGCGTGTTCGGCCCCGGCGAGGCTGACCCAGACCATGGTGCCGTAGCAGAGGATGGTGACGTCATTGCCCTCGCGCATAATCCGCGCCTTGCCGATCGGCTCGACATATTTGCCGGTCGGGACCTGGGCGAGCTCCTGGGCCTTCCACGGGCTGACCGGCTTCTGGTGCCAGCCGTCGAAGGGGCCGTTGTAGAGGCGTTTGGGCTCGAAGAAGATGACCGGATCGTCGTCCTCGATCGCCGCGGTCAACAGGCCCTTGGCGTCATAGGGGTTGGACGGGATGACGACCTTCAGCCCAGCGATATGGGTGAACAGGCTCTCGGGCGACTGGCTGTGGGTCTGGCCGCCGAAGATGCCGCCGCCGTAAGGGCTGCGCACCGTGATCGGGCTGGTGAACTGGCCGGCCGAGCGGTAGCGCAGCTTGGCCGCTTCCGAGACGATCTGGTCGTAGGCGGGGTAGATGTAGTCGGCGAACTGGATCTCGACGACCGGACGCAGGCCGTAGGCGCCCATGCCGATGGCCGCGGCGACGATGCCGCATTCGCTGATCGGGGCGTCGAAGCTGCGGGTCAGGCCGTGCTTCTGCTGCAGCTGGTCGGTGACGCGGAAGACGCCGCCGAAATAGCCGGCGTCCTCGCCGAAG
>SCVB01000048.1 GCA_004296955.1 Brevundimonas sp. | reverse complement strand
GCCGGGCAGGGTGATCACCGCCTGGCCGCCGAGGGCGCCGTCGGGGCCGATGGGGGTCGCCGAGAGCCGGAAGATGTCGGTGCTGAGGGTCGCGCCGCCGGGATGGTCGGCGATCAGGGCCTCGCGCCAGCCGGGGGGCGCGGCCATGGCGGCCACCTTGGCCAGGCTGATGCGGACCACCGGGGTGCCAGCCTTGGGATCGCCCATCAGGGCGATGAGGACCAGGACGGCGGTCATGAACAGGAAGGCCGCGCCGCCGGCGCCGACATAGGGGTTGGCCAGGGCCTTGGCGAAGATCTCCGGCACGCCGCCCCCGGGGGCGGGCGCGGCGGCGACAGTCACAAGCTTTTTCTTGGAAAACATAGGTCTGACCACACAAGGCTCCAGAGGGGAGCCTGCGCGATCATGGTTAATGAACGGCTACTTTCCCCCGCGCCGCAGCATGGCGCGGGGTCGCAGGCCGCCTATTTGGCGACGGGCTTGGGCTCGAGCTTGGGCAGCTTGGAGACCACCTCGGCCATCTTGGCGGTGGGCTTGGGCAGCTTGGGGGTGGCGGCCACCGAGCCGTAGCGCAGGACGTCCTTGGCCCGGGCGAGCTGGAAGTCGCCGGTGGTGGTGTTGAAGGCCTCCGGCGGCGCCTCGGCCGGCTCGTGGGCGCCGACCCGGGTCTTGCCCTCCTCGGCGTTCAGCGCGTTGCGGAAGGAGGCCTCGCTGAACTGGAAGGCGCGGTTGGCGATGGCCTGGGCCTCGTCGCGGGTCTCGGCCACCTCCAGGTCCGGCTGGATGCCGGTCTTCTGGATGGAGCGGCCGGCCGGGGTGTAGTAGCGGGCCGTGGTGAGCTTGAGCGCCCCGTCCATGCCGCCGCGCAGGGGGATCACGGTCTGGACCGAGCCCTTGCCGAAGCTGGTGAGGCCCACCAGTTCCGCGCGCTTGCGGTCCTGCAGGGCGCCGGCGACGATCTCGGCGGCCGAGGCCGAGCCGGAATTGATCAGCACCACCACCGGCAGGCCGCCCGTGGCGTCGCCCGGACGGGCGTTGTAGCGCTCGACGTCGCGGGGATCGCGGCCGCGCTGGGAGACGATCTCGCCGCCGTCCAGGAACAGGTCGGAGATGCCGACCGCCTGGTCGAGCAGGCCGCCGGGGTTGTTGCGCAGGTCGAGGATCAGACCCTTCATCTTCGGGTTCTTGGCGCGCAGGTCGGCCAGCGCCGCCTCGGCCTCGTCGGTGGTCTTCTCGTTGAAGCCGGAAACGCGCAGATAGCCGTAGTCGCCTTCCATCTTGGCGGTGGCGGACTTCGGCTTGATCACTTCACGGACGATTTTCACGTCGAAAGGATCGGACTTCTCGCGCGCGATGGTCAGGGTGACCGACTCGCCCGGCTTGCCGCGCATCTGCTTGACGGCTTCGTTGACCGACAGGCCGAGCACGCTCTCGCCGTTCACCGCGGTGATGAAGTCGCCGGGCTTCACGCCGGCCTTGAAGGCGGGGGTGCCGTCCATCGGCGAGATGACCTTGACCACGCCCTCTTCGCTGGTGACCTCGAGGCCGAGGCCGCCGTACTCGCCGCGCGTCTGATCGCGCATGTCGTCGAAGGAATCGGGATTGAGGTAGCCGGAATGCGGGTCCAGCGAGGTCAGCATGCCGTCGATGGCGGCTTCGATCAGCTTCTGATCGTCGACCTCGGTGACGTACTGACGCTCGACGGTGTCGAGCACGTCGCCGAACAGTTCGAGCATCTTGTAGGTCTTGACCTTCGGCGCCTGAGCCGAGGCGAGAGCCTGCTGGCTGACGTAGGCCATGGAGCCGGCGCCGAGCACGAAGGCCGAAGCCCCGATCAGAAGATACTTACGCATGTCAGGCCTAATAGCCTCCCTTGGCGACGGGACGGCGCCGCACCGGAATTCCTGAACCAATGTTCCGCGACGAATCCGGCGGAATTGGCTCGAACCTCTAGCTCAGTCCTTCCAGCCATCTGGCTGGATCGACCGGCGACCCGCGTTCGCGGACCTCCAGATAGAGTTCAGATGGGGAGTTTCGTCCATCCGTCATCCACCCGACAGGCGCGCCGGCCGCGACCGATTGCCCGACCCCTACGGACGTTCGATCCAGGCCAGCCAACACCAAATGGTACCCACCGGCCAGTCGCAAGATCAATATGACCCCCCATCCCTTAACGGGGCCTACAAACTGCACGAGGCCTGCGTCAGGTGCGCCGACCTGGGCGCCGTGCTCGGCCGCCAGGGTGACGCCTGTGGCTTCGCCGCCGCCGGTCAGCACGTCGCCGTAACGCTGCACGATCTCGCCCTTCACCGGCCGCAACAGGCGGATCGGCGGGGTGATCGGGCCGCTTTCCACCGGGGCCGCGCCCGGGGGCGTGGCCTCCAGGCGCTCGCGGCGCTCGGCC
>SCVB01000047.1 GCA_004296955.1 Brevundimonas sp. | reverse complement strand
CGTCAGCGAATATCCGAAGCCCATGATCACCCACAGCGCCAACAGCGCGACGTAGCTGACGGCCAACCAGGCTCCCGCCAGCAATACGCCGGTCATCGTCGCCGCGCCGAGGACCATCGCAGCGCGGTCGGTCAGCCGACCGAGCAGGCGCGGCAGAAACACCGCCGCGGCCATGGAGCCGCCGCCGAACGCCGCCAGGGCCCAAGCCGTCGCCTGGCCCGACAGACCAAAGCGCGACTGAACGAGAACGACGGTGTTGACGAACACCATGGCTCCGCCCGCCGCGGTCGCCAGGCTGATGGCCAGCAGGCCCCGCAGGCGCGGCGTCAGGGCGAACAGGCGCATGCCGCCGGTGAGGCGTTGCAGGAAGGGCTTCTGGGCCGCCTTGCCGAGCTTGGGCAGGACAGCGGTGACCACGAACAGAGCGGACGCCACGAAACCCACGGCAGTGCCCGCGAACAGGTTGCTGTAACTCATTACCGCCAGCAGAAGGGCCGCGAGCACGGGACTGGCGACGCTCTCCAGGTCGGCGGCGAGCCGCGAGAGAGACAGGGCCTTGGTGTATTCCCCTTCGTCCGGCAGCAGATCGGGGATCATCGCCTGGAAGGCCGGGGTGAAGGCGGCTGAAGCCACATAGAGCACGGTCATCAGGGCATAGACCTGCCAGGCCTCGCCGACGAACGGCAGGGCGGCGGCCACGCCGGCGCGGACGACGTCCAGAGAAACCAGCAGCACCTTCCTGGGCAGCCGGGCCGAAAGTGCGCTCGCGAACGGCGCCACCCCGATATAGGCGATCATCTTGATCGCCAGGGCCGCGCCGAGGATTTCGCCCGCGTTCGCGCCCGCGAGGTCGTAAGCCAGCAGCCCGAGCGCCACGGTCGCCATCCCGGTCCCCAGCAAGGCCGAGACCTGGGCAATGAAGAGGTGGCGATAGCCGGCGTGGCGAAGTGGAGAGAACATCAGGAACCGTCTGAATCGCGCGGATGAAGCCGCTAGCCATATCCCCTCCAGGGGGATAGCATTGTATCATGGCTCACGTCGCTCATGAATCCCACCCCGAGATCGTCAATCGGCTGAAACGCGCCGAGGGGCATCTGCGCAAGACCATCGGCATGATCGAGGCGGGACGCAGCTGCCTCGACCTGGCCCAGCAACTTCATGCGATAGAAAAGGCGGTCGCAGCGGCCAAGAAGACCCTGATCCACGATCATATCGACCATTGCCTCGCGCACGCTTCGGACGGCGATCCAGCGGAAGCCCGACAGGCGGTCGCCGCGTTCAAGGCGATCACCAAATATCTCTGACAGCGGCCAGGCGGCGCGCCCTCGGCCCGTCCGCAATCTCCGAACGGCGCGCCCCCGCTCGGCAGGCGAGAGGCGGCGCGCGCAGGCCAGGGGACGAGCGCAGGATGGCCGAAACTGATGCTCAACCCACGCCCTGTCGTCCTTTTCAGCCCCCGAAAACACCCAGGTGTTCGAGCAGGATCGTCAACCCGAGGACGACCAGCGCCAGACCTCCGAGGAGTTCGGCGATCTTGCCGAAGCGCTGGCCGACCGCCCGGCCGATCAGCATGCCGAGCGTGGTCAGCAGGAAGGTGGTGAAACCGATCGAAGCGGCGATGACCCAGATGTTGGCGCCGATGAAGGCCAGACCGACGCCGACGGCGGCCGCATCGATGCTTGTCCCGACCGCCGTGGCGATCAGCCCCCACGCCCCCGACCGGCGTGGAGCGTCGCTCTCCTCCTCAACACGGGCGCGGGTCGCCTCCCAGATCATCTTTCCGCCCACGGCGGCCAGGAGGCCGAAAGCGATCCAGTGGTCGATCCGTTCGACCAGGCCGGCGGCGACCATGCCGAGCGCCCAGCCGATCACCGGCGTGATGGCCTCGATGACGCCGAACACCAGGCCGGCCTTGATCGCGCCGGGCAGGGTCGGCCGATGCGAAGCACCGCGACCGACGGCGGCCGCGAAGGCGTCCGTGGACATGCTGAGGGACAGGACGGCGATGGCGACGGGTGTCATGAAGGGCATCCACCGGGCAAAAAACAGCGCCTCCCTCCCCGGCCGGTGCGGCGGTGGGACGCGCTGGTCTCGCTAGGCGGCGGTTCCGCTGGTCGGACCACGCGTCGAAACGCGAGTGTGTTGACCCGACCCCGACGATCAAACGCCGGAAGCTACTCCCCAACAGGAAGCGGCCTTCTAGAGGGTCTCGCGCGCCGCCGCAAGATACTATAGGGGAGTATCCATGGCACATACTTCCGCGAACAAGAAGAAGCTCGTCGCCCGGGTCCGGCGCATCGCGGGCCAGATCGCCGCGATCGAGCGCGCAATCGAGTCCGAAGCCGGCTGCTCGCAAATTCTGCAGCAGGTCGCCGCGGCGCGGGGAGCCATGGGCGGGCTGCTGGAGGAACTGATCGAGGATCACCTGCGGCACCACGTGGCCCGCCCCGATCTGAACGAGGCCGAGCGCCGGAGCGGGGCCGACGAACTGATCGCCATCATTCGTCGCTATTCGAAGTAGCCGGGCCCATGGCGACGACGACCGCCGACGATCGACCTCGCGACCGGAACATCCGGATCGCGCAACCGGACAAACCTTGGGGGTCGGCATGACCTCACCCGAATTCAGCCAGAAAATGGACTCTCCGATGGGCGAGCAATCCGGACGCAGCCTCCCTACCCTCGCCGACCAGGCGGAGGCCCGCACGATCGTCCCGGCCGCCCCGAATTGTGAGGACGGTTCCGGGCAAGCCGCTGTCGACGCCGGTCATGACCGCGATCACCACGATCACGACCATGACCATGACGACGACGGTCACGATCACGAGCATCCGTTCGAGTGGCTGGAGGCGATCCGCATCGGTTTCGTGGCGGTGACCGCGGCGCTCGTATGGTTCCGGGTTTGGGAGCCGCTCGAAGCCATCAGCCTGATCGGGGTCGTCGGTCTGTTGGCGGGCGGTTGGCCGATCCTGAAGGAAGCCTTCGAGAACGTCCTTCAGCGTCGCATGACCATGGAACTGTCGATGACGATCGCCATCGTGGCCGCGGCGGCGATCGGCGAATTCTTCACGGCGTTGATCATCACGCTCTTCGTGCTGGTGGCCGAGGTGCTGGAGGGTATGACGGTCGGCCGCGGTCGCAAGGCCATCCGCGATCTGCTGGAATTCCTGCCCCGAGAAGTCTCGGTTCGCCGAACGGGCGCCATCCGGACCATTTCGGCCGAGGACCTCAACATCGGCGACGCGATCCTCGTCGCGCCGGGCGGACGTATTCCGGTCGATGGCGCGGTCTTGTCAGGCCATTCGTTCGTCGATGAGTCCCGCATCACCGGTGAATCCATGCCGGTGGAGAAGACGGAAGGGACCGCTGTCTTCGCCGGGTCCATCAATCAGTCCGGCGCGCTCGAAGTTCGAGCCGAACGTATCGGCAGGGACACAAGCTACGGCAAGATCATCGAAGCGGTGGAGCGCGCGGAGCGCTCCCGAGCGCCGGTTCAACGGCTTGCGGACCGCATGGCGGGCTACCTCGTCTATTTCGCCCTCGGCTCGGCTGTCCTGACCTATCTGATCACTCAGAACATCTACTCCACGATTTCCGTGGTCATCGTCGCAGGGGCCTGCGGCATCGCCGCCGGCACGCCCCTGGCCATCCTCGGCGGTATCGGTCGCTCCGCCCGGCTCGGCGCGATCATCAAGGGCGGCGTCCATCTGGAGACGCTCGGCAAGGTCGATACTGTCGTGCTCGACAAGACGGGAACGCTGACCTTCGGCCGGCCCGAGGTCCAGGCGGTGGTGACCGTGGCCGGCGCAACGCCGGACGACCTTCTCGACGCGGCGGCTTCCGCCGAGTTGCGATCCGAACACCCCCTGGGCAAGGCGATCGTCGCCTACGCCCTGAACCGGGGACGAACGGTGACCGAGCCGGAACACTTCGCCTACACGCCAGGCCGGGGAATCGTCGCCAGGGTGGGCTCCTCCGTCATCCTTGTCGGCAATCAGGCCTGGATGCAGGACAACGCGGTGTCGATCCCCGGCACGCTCAGCGCCGGCGTCCAGGCGGCTTCCGAGGTCTACGTCGCCCGGAACGGCTGCCTGCTGGGCGCGATCGCGGTCGCCGACACCGTACGACCGGAAGCCAGGCGCGCCATAGAAGGGCTGCACGGCCTCGGCATCCGCACCCTTCTGCTGACCGGCGACGCCCTTCCCGTCGCCCAGGCCGTAGGAGCCAACCTCGGCATTCGGGACATTGAAGCGGGCCTGCTCCCGGAAGACAAACTCGCCCGCATCCAGGCGCTCGTGGGGCAGAAGCGGATCGTCGCCATGGTGGGTGACGGCGTGAATGACGCCCCCGCGCTGGCCGCCGCGAGCGTCGGCATCGCCATGGGCTCGGGCACGGATGTCGCCCAGGAAAGCGCCGACGTCGTGCTTCTGGGAAACGATCTCGTGCGTCTCGTCGACACCTTGCGGATCGCGCGCCGGACCCGCCGGATCATCTGGCAGAATTTCGCCGGCACCCTGGCCATCGACGCCCTGGGGATCGGTCTGGCGGCCGCGGGCTTTCTCAATCCGCTGTTCGCCGCCTTCATCCACGTCGCGTCGGAGCTCGCCTTCATTCTCAACTCGGCCCGGCTCCTGCCCGCCGTAGCCAGAACGGATGAGGCGATCCCCGCGCCGACACCGATCGGCGTCCGTCCTGCGGCGGCCATGCCGTGAGTACCGATTCGCCGTGCATCGACGTCTGTCGCTTCGATGGTCGAACCGGCTGGTGCGTGGGCTGCGGCCGTTCGGTTCCGGAGATCCGGTCCTGGCGCAAAATGCGGCCACGGGCCCGACAGCTGATCCTCAAGGATCTCACGCGACGCCTGCGACGGCTGAAGGATCAGGGGCGATCCCAGGCCGATCGACCCTCCGCGGCCCCCGCCGATCTGTTCCAGAACCGGGAGAGATGATCCCGGGAGACGCGAACAGCACGCCCGGGCTTCGTCACGGGTCGAGCGCGCTCGGGCGGTGCGGATGGCTCGCGGTTACCGGGCGGTCGCGTTCTTGCCTCCGGTCGCCGGGCTTCAGAGCGACGCGCCCACCGCCGCGCCCACCGCGGAGGTAACCGCCATGGCCAGAGCGCCCCAGATCGCCACCCGCCCGGCCGCGCGCAACCGGCCTGCCCCGCCGGCAGCGGCGCCGATGGCCCCAAGCCCGGCGAGCGAGACGAGCGCTCCGGTCGCCACGGCCGGCGCGACCCAGGTCGGAGGCGCTCCAAGCGCGATGAGGAGGGGCAAGCCGGCGCCGGCGGAGAATGTCACGGCCGACGTGAGGGCCGCCTGCACCGGACGCGCCTTCATTCCCGAAACCAGACCAAGCTCGTCATGGGCATGGGCAGCCAGCGCGTCATGAGCCATCAACTGATGGGCTACGGCGGTGGCTGTTTCGTCGTTGAGGCCGCGTCGGACGTAGATGGCCGCGAGCTCGGCGATCTCGGCTTCCGGGTCCGCGGCGATCTCGCCCGCCTCGCGCTCCAGATCCGCCGCCTCGGTATCCGCCTGCGAACTGACCGAGACATATTCGCCCGCCGCCATCGACATCGCGCCCGCGACCAGACCGGCGATCCCCGTCAGCAAGATGTCGCTGGGCCGCGCCGCCGCCGCAGCCACGCCGACGATGAGGCTGGCGGTGGAAACGATCCCGTCGTTGGCGCCGAGGATCGCGGCGCGAAGCCAGCCAATCCTCTCCACGAGGTGTCTTTCCCGGTGCAACAGCATCCTGCTCTTTCCTGTCTTGCCCCGTCTTCGAGTCCGAAAGGTGGAGCGGGTCAATACTATCAGTAACCGACCACGGTAGTACTTGCCGTTTCGCGAATGCTTCTCATTTTTACAATAGATTTGTTTGAGGGCTTGGCTGACTATTTGCGTATAGAGGAGAGGGGCCGTCATACCGAAGCCAACCTTGACCTGCCACCAGGAGACCGCCTGATGTCAACAGACCGCAGCCTGCTGACCAAAGCCTTGCACGGGCTCCTGGCCCTTGCGGTGATCCATCAGCTGGTGATCATCAATTTCATGATCGCGCCGAAGCCCGGACGCGCCGAAAACTTCGCGTTCGAGCTTCACGAATGGGTGGGCCTGACCAGCCTCGGCCTTCTGCTGGCCTACTGGTTGTGGACCCTGGTCCGTCGGGGCGAGGCCCGCTTCAGGCTTCTGGTTCCATGGTTCTCGCCGAAGGCGACCCTGGCCGTCTGGCGTGACTTTCGCCTTCACCTGTCCGCCTGGCGGCGTGGACGACTGCCTGACATCGACTCTCATCCCTTCGCGCACGCCGTCCACGGTCTTGGCTTGATCGTCATGAGCGTCATGGCGGTGACGGGAACGATGAGCCTCATCTCCGTCCTTCCCGAATCCGTCCGAACCGCGGGCATGAGCGTCCACGAGGCGTCATCCAAGCTCGTCTGGGCCTATGTGATCGGTCACGCCAGTCTTGCGATCCTGCACGAAGTCGCGGGCCACCGGCTTTTTCGACAGATGTTCTGGTCACGCTGACGAAGAGCCTTTGCTCACTCCGTCAAGTCGCTGGAGGATCTCTGTCTGGATTTCGAGATGCCGGATGATCTCCTCCACCTCGAGCTCGGCCTTCTGATTGACGGCGAAGTCCTCGTCGGCTCTGGCTTCCGCGTGACGCCCCTGAATGTTCTGGCCCACCATGATCAACGGCATCAGGAGGATCTGGATGAGATTGGAGATGAACAGCCAGAGCACGAACCCCATCGGGGGGTCGAACCGGAGATGAACCGGGGCGAGCAGGTTCCAGCCGAGCCAGAGAACCGACCAGGTGGCGATCATCAGGAAGAACCCCATGGTTCCGACCCGTGTCGTGATCGTGATGGCGAAGCGGTCGAGCGGAGACAACCGCTCTCTGGTCTGTTCGTTGATGTTCCGAAGGGTCGGCCGCCGCTGTCTGAGCGCGTTCAGGCCGAGCAAGTTGGTCGGACGATGCATGATTGTTCCTCGGCCTGTATTCCACACTCAGACGCGTCGCGACGATCAGGACCCTCACGGTGAACCCGCAGCAAGCGTGTTTCCAACTTGTAACGCGCGCGAGAGCATTGGCGAAGGTTGGCCGGCCTAGGGTTCGATCACGCCCGATGCTGGGCGAATGGAGATGTCACATGACCCGCAAGAAACTCTTTTTCAGTTTGTCGGCGGCGGCGCTGATCTCGGCCGCGGCCATCGCCGGAGTGGCGGTCGCCGCCAGTCCGGGGTCCGCCGGGGAGGATGAGCGCGATGAGATCGCCGCCGTCAACGGCGCGCGCGTCTCGCTGGCCCAGGCCGTAGCCATCGCGGAACGCCAGGGATCGGGCAAGGCCATGGAAGCCTCGTTCGACGACGAAAACGGCCGCAGCTGGGAAGTCGAGATCGCCAGCGGCGACCGCGTAGCCACCTATGCCGTGGATGCCGCCAGCGGGGCGGTGAGCGCGGTCGCCGAAGAAGCCGACGAAGCCAACGAAGGTCCCGAAGACAACGATTGACCAGGACGCCGTCCCCTCATCGGGGGCGGCGGTTCCTCACCGAGTGGCCCAAATGAAACTCCTCCTCCTCGAAGATGACGCCGAGGCCGCCGAGTTCGTGCAACGCGGGCTCGCGGAGGCTGGCCATACGGTCGATCTCGCCACGACCGCCGACGACGGGCTGCATCTGGCGCTCGAGGGCGCGCATGACGTGCTGATCATCGATCGCATGGTGCCGGGTGGCGACGGCCTGTCCGTCGTCCGCGCAGTCCGCGAGGCCGGCAAGGCCACGCCCGTCATCTTCCTGACCGCGGTCGGCGGCGTCCGGGACCGCGTCGAAGGCTTCGAATCCGGCGGCGACGACTATCTGGTCAAGCCCTATGCATTCAGCGAACTGCTGGCGCGGGTGCAGGCCCTCGGGCGTCGATCGCCCGCCATCGACCTGAGAACAACGCTCGAGGTCGGCGATCTTTCGCTCGACCTCGCCGGGCGAACCGCCCGGCGGGGAGCGACGCGGCTGGATCTGACCCCCCAGGAGTTCAAACTGCTGGAATATCTGGTCCGGCACAGCGGACAGGTCGTCACCCGCGCCATGCTGCTGGACAAGATCTGGGGTTTTCATTTCGATCCGAGGACCAATCTCGTCGATGCGCACATGAGCCGGCTGAGGGCGAAGATCGACCGCCCTTTCGGCCAAGAACTGATCCATACGGTCCGGGGGGCCGGGTACATGATCAATGACCGGGCCTAGATTTCTCGCCTCTTCCGCGCTGCGGCTCGCGGCCGCATTCGCCCTGATCTTCGCCCTGGGCGGAGCCCTGATGTTCGGAGCGTTCCAATGGGCGGTCACCGGCTACGCCAACAAGTCGCTTGAGGACGACCTTCGCGTGGAGACGCGAGTTCTGCTGGCCGACGGCGTGGCGTCCGATCCCGACGGACTGAACCGACGAGTGACCGCCAGGTCGCGGATCGCCAGCCCGTTCGCCTATGCGCTGTTCGACGGGACCGGCCGCCGGCTCGGCGGCCAGTTGCCGATTGATGTCTCTCGCGACCCCGGCTTGAGCCAGGTTGCCGTGCCGGCGCCGTCCGACGACGAAGCGGTCCATGACGAACCGATCCTCGTGCGCACCCTCGCGACGTCCTTGCCTCAAGGCACGCTCGTGGTCGGCAAGTCGACCCATGCTGTGCATGAGCTGCAGGAATGGATGGCGGAGATCGCGTTCTGGGGGGCCGCGGGAATGGCGGTGCTCGCCGCCGTCGGCGGCTTGACGGTCGGCCTGATCCTGGCTCGACGCCTCGACAAGGTGAACGTCGCCACGACGAGGATCATGCAAGGTCATCTCGGCGATCGTCTGCCGCCCATCGGTCTGGGCTCCGAATTCGCGACGCTGCGAGATAACCTCAATCGGATGCTGGAGCGGCTGGAAGCCTCCATGGAGGCGATGCGGCACGTCTCGTCGGACATCGCGCACGACCTCCGCACACCCCTCAACCGCATGCGCCAGCGCCTGGAGCACGCGCGCGAGCACACGGGCACGACCAAGGGGCTGCAAGGAGCGATCGATCAGGCCCTGACGGATCTGGACGGCGCGCTGGACATTTTCGCGGCCCTGCTCCGGATCGCCCAGATCGAGGCGGGGACGGGACGGGAGACCTTCGCTCCGGTGTCCGCCTCGGGGCTCGTGCGGCGGGTTTTCGAGGCCTATCAGCCGGTCGCCGACCAGGCCGGGCACACCATGGCGCTGCTGGCCGATAGCGACCGGATGATCTTGGGCGACGAGGATCTGTTGATCCAGATGCTGTCCAATCTGGTGGAGAACGCCATCGTTCACGCCGACGGTCCAATCCACATCATCATCGAGGTCTACGACGACGGAGCGAGTACCGTCCTCTGTGTCAGGGATACCGGATCGGGAATACCCGACGAGGCGCTGCCGAAGGTGACCCGGCGCTTCTTCCGCCTCGACCATAGCCGTCACTCGCCCGGCTCGGGCTTGGGACTCGCCCTGGTCGCGGCAATCGCTGCGCTTCACGACGCCGACCTCGTGCTGGGGTCAAATCGACCCGGACTGACGGCGCGGATCGCCTTTGGCCAGGACGGCGTGGACAGGACTTCGCCCGAATGACAAGTTGCACCATCGTGAACGTCCATTGGTTTCCACGGCCGGCGCTCTGGGACCTCCGTCAATCGCCGACCCGCCTTGGCGAGGCCCGCGTTCCGACCGCAAGTCGGCGCCCGCCGCCTCACGGATTCCCCCGCCGGCCTTGGCCGGCATACTAGCCCAGGAGCACGAGAGCCATGATCCGCATCACCCAATCCCTCGCAAGCGCCGCCGCGATCGCGGTCCTCGCCGGCGCCCTGGCCGCATGCAATCCGCAGGCTGACAAGACGAACCCGCCGGCCACGGCGACCGCGGCCGCGCCCGCGGCGTCGGATCGAAACGTGCGGCTTCTGGCTGCGGCCGAGGGATACGAAACGCTTACGGAAACCGCTTTCGACAAGACGTTCCCCGAACTTACCGCCTCGCTGACCGCCGCTCGACAGAAGGCGTCGGAGGCTCGGGCCTTGCTCGCGACGGATCAGGCCGCGCGCCTCGACACGCTGGGCGCGGGGATCGACGCCGCCTTGCGGGATCAGAATCGTTCGGCGCTCGCGATAGCGGCGGTCGAAACCTACCGGGTTCTGGTGAGCGCCCAGGACGCCTCCGCTCTGGTTCCCGTCGAGGTCAGCCTGCTGGACTATGCGGGCTTCAGATATGACGCCAACGCCAAATCGCGGCCGGTCAACTGGGATCAGATGACCGCCGACGTGGCCTTCGCCCGCGAAACCTGGGCACGGATCTCTCCGCGCGTCACCGCCAAGGGCCTGAGCGGCGCGTTCGACAGCGCCCTTTCGGGAATGGAAACCGCCGTCGCGCAGAAGAACGCCGTCGCAGCGGGGATCGCGGTGTCGAACGAACTGGCGTTGGTCGATGCTCTGGAAGAGCATTTCAAGCCGGCGAACTAGCGCCATCCCTTCGTCTCGCCGCTCGGGACGGGCAAAATCGGTCGCTGGAGGCCTTGCGTGAGTGTGTTGACCCCTTCGACCGAAAGAGGGACGGACGGCCGGATTCCGGGCGCCCCGCGGCGGCGGACGCAGGGTCTGGCGGCCGTAGGTCTGGCGTTCGTCGTCCTGGGCGGTTGCGTCTCCTATCGCCCCGCCGAGCTGCCGGACCGCCCGCGTCCCGATCCCTCAACGACCGAACTGGCCCTGGCGGCCGCCCGGCTCGACCATCCCCGACTCGGCCCCGTGGACATTGACCTGTCGGGACCGCTTTCGGCACGACATCTCGGTGTTATCGCCGTCATCGCCAACCCGGACCTGAGAGCACAACGCGCCCGGCTCGGCGTCGCGGAGGCGCAGGTGTTCGAGGCCGGACTGCTGCCGGACCCCCAGTTTTCCTTCAGCCTGGACCGTCCCGTTTCGGCCCCCGGCCTCGTGGACGCCATCGCCAGCGGCCTCGGGTTCGATACCTCCAGCCTGTACACCCGCCCGCTCCGGCAGCGGACGGCCAGGGCGAGCCGGGATCAGGTGCGGCTCGACGTCGCCTGGCTGGAATGGCAGGCGGCGGGCCAGGCGCGGCTTCTGGCCGCCCGCATCGGCGGATTGGAAACCGTGCGGGGGCTGGCGTTCGAAGCCTCTCGCGCCGCCGACGACGCCCTCGATCGCACCCTTCGGGCGGTGGCGCGCGGCGATCTTTCGGCGAACGATCTGGAAGCCCGGCGCATCGCGGCGGCCGACGCCGGCGACCGGGCCCGGAGCGCCGAGCGCGACCTGCAGGCGGCCCGGTTCGCGTTGAACGCCGCGCTCGGTCTGTCCCCCGACGCCGTCGTCGCCCTGAGTGATCCGCCGCTGTCCCATTTCCCGGCGCCGGACCCGGTGGATCTGGTCGAACGGGCTTATCGCCAGCGGCTCGACCTGGCCGCGCTGAGCGCCGGCTATGACGTTCAGGACGCCAATCTGCGGCTCGCCCTGCTTCAGCAATATCCTCGCCTGAACCTGTCGCTGAACGCGGCGCGGGACACAGGCGCGGTGAGGACGAACGGCGTGGCGATCGGCTTCGACCTGCCGTTGTGGAACCGGAACCGTGGCGCGATCGCGGTGCAGGATGCCACGCGCGAGCAGCTCCGCGCGGAATACGAGGCGCGCCTGTTCTCTACGCGATCAGAGATCACCACCCTGATCGCCGCCTACCGGGTCGGTCTCCGGCAGCGCGACGGGCTGGAGGCCCAGGTCGCGCCGTTGAGGCAGACGGTCGAAGCCTTCGAACGGGCCGGCGCGCGCGGCGACATCGCCCGCGTCACGGCTGAGACGGCGCGTCAGGCCCTGACCGACAAGGAGATCGCCCTCGCGGTCCTGGATCAGGCCTTGTCGGAACAATGGGTGGCGCTGGAACTGGCGTCGGGCGCCTTGATGGGGGAAGCGCAATGATGCGGATCGCGGTGGGAGTGGCGGCGCTGGCGCTGGCGCTGGCGGGATGTTCGAAACCGGCGGACAAGGCCGCGACACCCGTCGCGGCGGTTCGCACCGCAGCCGTCTCCACCCAGATGCTGGACGAGACCGTCACGGCCTACGGCCAGGTGGAGTTCAATCCCGCCGCCGTCCGGACGCTGACGGCGACCTTCGAGGCCCAGGTGGCCCAGATCCACGTCGCTGTCGGCGAGGCCGTGCGGGCCGGTCAGCCGATCGTGACCCTCATGGCCAGCCCAACGACCCGACTCGATCTGGATCGGCTCGCCCGTGAGGCCAGCGTGACGACCGCTGAACACGCGCGGCTTCAGCGGCTTCGCGCCGACGGGCTCGCCGCGGACGCCGAAGTCACCGTGGCCGCAGCCGCCGCAGCCACCGCCCGGGAAGCCAGCGCCAACCTGCGCCGCCTGACCGGCGGGGGGCGGATTACGCTCCGCGCGCCGGTCAGTGGCGTCATCGACAGCCTGCCCACGAGCCCCGGCGCCCTGGTCAGCGCCGGCGGTGCGGTCGCCGGACTGGGTTCGACCAGCCTGCTGAACGCGCGTCTGGGCATCGAGGTCGAGGACGCACAGCGCATTCGTCCCGGCGCCGCGATTCGCCTGACCGGCCTGCACGAGGGCGGAGCGGCGGTCCAGACCCGGGTAGCCTCGGTGGACCGTCGGGTCGAGCCCGCCACCCGCCTCGCCGCCGTGATCGTCGCCCTGCCGCCCGGCAGCCCGGTCCTGCCCGGCGAGGCGCTCAAGGGGCAGATCGTCATCGGTACGGTGCCGAACGCCACCGTCGCGCCGCGGGCGGCGGTCCTCTATGACGGGGACCAACCCTATGTGTTCGTCGTCACCCGGAACGTGGCCTCCCGGCGACCCGTCACGGTCGGGCTGGAACAGGCCGATGTGGTGCAGTTGACCAGCGGCGTTCGTCCGGGCGAGCGGGTGGTCGTCGAGGGCGGGCCAGCCCTGTCCGATGGCATGACGACCCGAGAAGGCACCCCGCCCGCGACTTCCCCGGCTGCCGCGGCTGCCAGGCCATGAGCCGCTGGGTCAGCGGCCAGGTCCGCTTCATCGTTCTGGCCTTCGCCCTGCTTGCGCTGTCGGGGTCCGCCTCGGCCTTGCGCCTGCCGGTGAGCCTGTTCCCGCACATCGACTTTCCGCGTGTCGTGGTCGCCTTGGACGCCGGCGACCGCCCCGTCGACCAGATGGTCAACCAGGTGACGCGCCCGGTCGAGCAGGCCCTGCGAACCGTGCCCGGCGTGGTCGGTGTCCGCTCGACCAGCAGTCGCGGATCGGCGGAGCTTTCGGTCAATTTCGCCTGGGGCGCCGACATGGTGGCCGCCACCCTCCAGGCCGAATCCGCGGTGAACGCCGTGGTTCCGGATCTGCCTGCCGGCACACGGTTCGAAGTCCGGCGCATGGATCCGACCGTCTTTCCAGTGCTGGGCCTGGCCTTGGTGTCGTCCAGCCGCGACCCTATCGCGCTGCGCGACTTCGGTCGCCTCCAGCTCGCGCCCCTGCTCTCCTCGGTGCCCGGCGTGGCCAGCGTCAACGTCCTCGGCGGTCAAGAGAAGGAGTATCAGGTTCTGGCCGACCCGGCCCGGCTCCAGGCGCTCGGCTTGTCGATCGAAGACCTCGCGCGCACCCTGTCGTCCAACAATGTGGTCGTCTCCACAGGCCGGCTGGAAGACCGCTATCGCCTCTATCTGGTTCTGGCCGACAACCGCCTGACCGGCATCGACGACATCCGCCGCACCGTGGTCCAGACCGGTACGCGCGGCGTCGTGGAACTGGACGACATCGCCCAGGTCGTCACCCGTCAGACGCCGCAATGGACCCGGGTGACCTCGCAAGGCCGCGACGCGGTCCTTCTGAACATCCGCCAGACCCCCGACGCCAACAGCGTCGCCCTGGTCAAGGAAGTGCGCAAACGGATCGCCGAGTTCGCGTCCCAGACCCCGCCGGACGTGAAGATCGTCACCTACTACGATCAATCCCAACTGGTGACCGCGGCCGCCAGCAGCGTACGGGATTCCATTCTCCTGGGCGCCCTGCTGGCCGGGATTGTGCTGTTCGTCTTCCTGCGCAGCCTGCGCTTCATGCTGATCGTCGCCCTGCTGCTGCCCGTCACCCTGGCGGCCACGACCATCGTGCTCGGCCTGATGGGCATGAGCTTCAACATGATGACGCTGGGCGGCATGGCGGCGGCCGTCGGCCTGGTGGTCGATGACGCGGTCGTCATGCTCGAACACCTGATGCGGAGACTGCAGGAACGGCATCGCGATCCGACGGCCGGCGGCGGCGTTCTGGAGGCGGCGACCGAAATGATCCGTCCCCTGATCGGTTCGACGCTTGCGACGGTGCTCGTCTTCGCCCCGCTGGCCTTCCTAGGCGGCGTCACCGGCGGCTTCTTCAAGGCCCTGGCCATCACCATGTCGGCCGCCCTGGTTATTTCTCTTCTGTTCGCCCTGTTTGTCGCGCCGCTCCTGGCCGACCGTTGGGTGCGGGACCGGGACGTGCAACAGGCCGAAAAGAGCGGCGCGATCCTGGATCGGTTCGGGGGGCGCTACGAGACGCTGATGCGCCACCTGCTCAAGGCGCCGGGTCGGATCGCCTTGATCGTCGGGTTGGTCATGCTTCTGGTCGGCGGATTCGCCTATACTCGTGTCGGCTCGGGCTTCATGCCCAAGATGGATGAGGGTGGCTTCATCCTCGACTACTACGCGGCGCCCGGAACGTCCCTGGCCGAGACCGACCGGCTGCTGAGACAGGTCGAGGTCATTCTCCAGAACACGCCCGACGTCGAAAGCTATTCGCGCCGAACGGGCCTGCAACTCGGCGGCGGTCTGTCCGAGGCCAATGAGGGTGACTTCTTCGTGCGCCTCAAGGCCAAGGGGCGGCGGCCGATCGAAGCGGTCACAGCGGAGGTCCGGAGCCGCGTCGAAGCGACCGTGCCGGGTCTGACGATCTCAACGGCGCAGCTGATGGAGGACCTGATCGGCGACCTGACCGCCGTGCCGCAACCGATCGAGGTCAAGCTGCTGGGCGCGGACGAAGCGGCCTTGAAGGCCGCCTCGCCTCAAGTCGTCGAGGCCATCGGCAAGATTCGCGGCGTGATTGAGGTGGACGGGGGACTGCGCATCGCCGGAGACGCCATCGTCATCACCGTCAACCGGCCGGCCGCCGCGCTCGAAGGGCTCGATCCGGAGGCCATCACCCGTCAACTGGACATGTTGACCGGCGGCTCGGTCATCGGCCAGATCCAGGAGGGCGACAAGCTGGTCGGAGTCCGGGTGTGGACCGAAGGCTCGCTGCGCGA
>SCVB01000046.1 GCA_004296955.1 Brevundimonas sp. | reverse complement strand
CCGCTGGTCCCTGGCCATCCACGGCGGGGCGGGGGTGATCGAGCGGGCCGGCCTGACGCCGGAACAGGACGCCGCCTATCGCGCCGCCCTGCAACGGGCGCTGGACGCCGGATCGGCGGTCCTGTCACAGGGCGGCTCGGCGCTGGACGCCGTCCAGGCCGCCGTTCAGGTCATGGAGGACGATCCCCTGTTCAACGCCGGGCGGGGCGCCGTCTTCACCGCGGCCGGCCGCAACGAGCTGGACGCCGCCGTCATGAACGGGGCGGACCTGACCGCCGGCGCCGTGGCCGGGCTGACCACCACCCGCCACCCGGTCGCCGCCGCCCGCGCCGTGATGGAACAGTCGCCGCACGTCATGCTGATCGGTCCCGGCGCCGACGCCTTCGCCGCCCAGGCCGGTCTGGAACAGGTCGATCCGGCCTTCTTCTTCACCGAACGCCGCTGGCAGGGCCTGATCAAGGCCCTGACCGAGGCCGGCCTGCCCCTGCCCGCCCGTCCCGCCGACGCGCCCGCGCCCGGAGCCCAAGCGGCCGTCGCTCCGCCTCTGAACGAACGCAAGTTCGGCACCGTCGGCGCCGTCGCCCTGGACAGCCAGGGCCGTCTCGCCGCCGCCACCTCGACCGGCGGCATGACCGCCAAACGCTGGGGCCGGGTCGGCGACGTGCCGATCATCGGCGCCGGCACCTACGCCTCCAACGCCGACGGCTGCGCGGTCTCCGCCACCGGCTCGGGCGAGTATTTCATCCGCTCGACCGTGGCGCGCGACATCTGTCGCCGCACCGCCGACGGCGCGACCGTCCAGGCGGCGGCCGAGGCCGAGATCGCCGACGTCGGCTCCATAGGCGGCGACGGAGGGGTCATCGTCATGGGTCTGACCGGAACCCCGGCCTTCGCCATGAACACCTCGGGCATGTATCGGGGGGCGGTGTCTTCGACGGCCGCCGCGCGCGTCGCGATCTACGCCGACGAAGACTGACCTCCTCTTTCGTCATCCTCCGACAAGCCGCGCAGCGGCGCAGATCGGGGGACCCAGCGGCGCGCGCGAGCGCGAACCTGTCGGGGACTCGCCCCTTAGCGTTCTTGCGGCGGATGGATTTCGCCTCCGGCGCCGCTGGGTCCCCCGGTTCCGCTTCGCGGCCCGGAGGATGACGAAAGCAAAAAGCCGTTCCCTCCTGTAAGACTGACCCCATGACCCCGACCGACGACGAACTGACCAAGATGGCCGAAGAAGAGCTGGACGCCGCCTGCGCCATGCCCTTTGTCGAGCTGAAGAAAATCACCCCCTGGGGCGACACCTTCGAGGGGTTCGCCCCCTCCGGCCGCACGGTCGAGGTCGAGCGTCGCTATCTGTGGGCGGTCGAGCCCGAGGGCGGCGTCATCGTCGAGGTCGAGGTGCGCGATCCCGCCGCCCGCGCCGGCGCCGAGGCCAAGGCCCTGCTCACCGAACATCGTTAAGCTTTCACTTGGCCCAGCTTCGCGGCTGCGGCATCATGGGTCGGCGAGTGGGGGGATGACAATGTTGCCGACACAAACCGACTTTCCCGCTGAGGCTGTAACCACGCCCATGGCCTGGGACAGCTCGACCACCTTCATCCTTTGTATTCTGAGCGCCGTGGCGGCGGCCGTCATCGCGAACTGGCTGGGCGTAAACGGAGAGCGCCGGCGACAGGACGTCGTCCTGGTCACGATCATCAAGCGTAAGTACGAGATCATTCTGCAGGCGTCAGAACGCGCCATTCG
>SCVB01000045.1 GCA_004296955.1 Brevundimonas sp. | reverse complement strand
CCCCAAGAAAGGGCGACGGGCAGGGAACCCGCGCCGTTCCGGGGATCGGGTTCGCAAGGCTCCGACCCGCCCGCCGGAGGCCATGTCGGCAAGGCGTCAACAGCGCCGCTGGTCCTGGGGAGGTTATCACCGCCTCCAGGCCGACAGCTCCCGGTCAGACATTCCGTGCGGAGCGACGTCGCGAAGCCGAAACACTTCTCCCAACGGTCTCCGGGCTTCGCGCCCGGCGCTCCGCCCGCCCTTCCCCACTTTCCGGCAGCCATGCCGGAGAGGGCTTCAGCCTGCGCGTAGCGCCGGGCCGCGTCGGGTCGACAGGGCGGAGCCCTGTGACCGCGGCCCAACAAGACGGTCTTTGAAAATCAGGAAAAGGCCACGAAGATCAGCGCCACGACGGTGATGTCGACGGTGCGGGCGAGGATGGTCAGCATGGCGGCGGTCCCGAACGAGGCTTGAAGACCCGTCGTTCAGCAAGGACCGTGCCGCGATCTCAGACGTCGGTGTCCCTGGCCTTGCCCGGTTGCGGCCGGCGTTCGGCGGCGCCCGAATGTTCGGCGCCGAGGTAGGCCGAGCGGGCCGCGTCCAGCACCGGCGGGCCGCCCTTGAGGCCGCGACGCTGGCCGGTCTGGCCCATCATCTGGGCGGCGAAGACGGCGGCGCCGGCGTCCGCGGGGGGCGTCGGGGCAGGTCTTGCCGGGGGCTCGGCAGCCTCGGCCGGGAAGTCGACGGGAACAAGCGCCCGCGAGGTCGAGCCGGCGCGGCGCTCCTCAGCCCGCCGGTCCGCCGCGCGACGGTCCGCGCGGCGCTGGACGGGGCCGACGGGACGGACCTCGTCGGTCATGTCAGCCGCCCTTTGACAGCTTGTCGAGCTGGCTGCGCATCTCGTCCATCTGGCGGCGCATCTCGGCCAGGGGATCGGCCGCGGGCGGGGCCTTGGGCTCGGCGGCGGCGCCGGCGGTCGGGCCGCCCGGCGTCAGGGCGTTGAAGCCCGGCCACATCTTCATCGCATCGGTGAACAGGGCCATGTTGCGCTTGACGGCCTCGTCGAGGATGCCGGCGCCGGGCGCGGCCCCGAAGGCCCTGGAGAACTGGCCGCGCATCTGCTCCTGCTGACGGCTGAAGCTGTCCAGCGACATCTCCAGATAGCTGGGCAGCACCCCCTGCATCTGGCCGCCGTAGAAGCCGATCAGCTGGCGCAGGAACTGGACGGGCAGCAGGGCCTCGCCCCGGCTCTCTTCCTCGAAGATGATCTGGGTCAGGATCTGGCGGGTCAGATCGTCGTTGGTCTTGGCGTCGAAGACCACGAATTCGACGCCCTCGCGGACCATCTTCGCCAGGTCCTCGAGCGTCACATAGGCGCTGGTGGCAGTGTTGTAGAGCCGCCGGTTGGCGTATTTCTTGATGACGACGGTGTCGCCCGCTCCGGCCTTCTTGTCCGCCACGCCCAACCCCCGAACTGTTGCAACGCCGCACTATCCCGCAGTGCGAAGCCGCATGCAAATCAACCGATCGCGGCGGGGGCCAGGACCACGCCCACCAGCACGGCGGCCCAGTGGACGGTGGCTCCGGTGACCACGAAGCCGTGCCAGATGGCGCGGCGGAACTTCACGGTCGGGCTGATGAAGACGAAGACGCCGGCCGTGTAGATCAGCCCGCCGAGCACCAGCAGGCCGAGAGCGATCGGATGGACGGTGTCGATCATCGGCTTGAGCGCCAGCACGGCCAGCCAGCCGAAGCCGATATAGACGGCGCTCCAGAAGGCGTCCGAGATGCGCGGCGCGACCAGTTTGACGGCCACCCCGGCCAGGGCGACGGTCCAGACCAGCAGGGTGAAGCCGATGGCCCAGGCGCCTTCGAACCGCTGGGTGGTGAAGGGGGTGTAGCTGCCGGCGATCATCAGGAAGATGGCCGCCTCGTCCATGCGGCGCAGGATCGGCCGGGCGGCGCAGGGGCGGGTCTGGTTGTAGATGGTCGAGACGGCCAGCATGGCGATCAGGCACAGGGCGTAGGCGGCGGTGGCCATCACCGCGCCGATCCCGGCGTAGATGGCGGCCAGCACGGCCAGGACGATGCCGCCGACCGCGGCCAGGGTCAGGCCGACCACGTGCACGATCAGGTCGGCGGTCTTCTCCGCCGGGGTCCGGTAGTGCTCGGCCATGTCCAGCTCGTCGGGGACGCAGACCTGCACGAAGACGTTCTTCACTTGTTTGAGCATGGCCCCATCAAGCCTTTCTCGCTCCGGTTTGTTCCCGACAACATAGGATCGGGCAGGTGACCATTCGCTGAACGGGACGGTCATGGGTGACGAAGGCGGCCGGATGCGGCAGAAACGCCACGACTTGTTTCGCGCGGCCTAACGCCCCGTCAGGGCGTAGAGGTTTCGTTTTCCATGGCCCGGACGCTCCCCCGTCCCGGCCGCTTTCAGGGGATTTCCCATGTCCATTGACGTCGTCATCGTCTCGGCCGCGCGCACGCCGGTCGGCTCCTTCCTCGGCGGCCTGTCCAGCCTGTCGGCGGCGCAGCTGGGCGAGGTCGCGATTCGCGCCGCGCTCGGGCGGGCCGACGTCGGGCCGGAAGAGGTCGACGAGGTCATCCTCGGCCATGTGCTGCAGGCGGCGGCGGGGCAGGGGCCGGCGCGGCAGGCGGCGATGGGCGCCGGTATTCCGAAGGAGGTCCCGGCCTGGAGCCTGAACCAGATCTGCGGCTCGGGCCTGCGGGCCGTGGCCATCGCGGCCCAGCAGATCCAGCTGGGCGACGCCCGCATCGTCGTCGCCGGCGGTCAGGAGAGCATGAGCCAGGCGCCGCACGCCCAGGCCCTGCGCACCGGCCAGAAGATGGGCGACCTCAAACTGGTCGACACCATGATCAGCGACGGCCTGTGGGACGCCTTCAACGGCTATCACATGGGCCAGACGGCCGAGAACGTGGCCGAACAGTTCCAGATCAGCCGGGGCGACCAGGACGCCTTCGCCGTCGCCAGCCAGAACAAGGCCGAGGCGGCGCAGAAGGCGGGGCGGTTCGACGCCGAGATCGCGCCGGTGACCATCAAGGGCCGCAAGGGGGACGTCGTCGTCGACAAGGACGAGTTCATCCGCCACGGCGCGACGCTGGAGGCCATGCAGGGGCTGAAGCCCGCCTTCACCAAGGAGGGCTCGGTCACGGCGGCCAACGCCTCGGGGCTGAACGACGGGGCGGCGGCGCTGGTGCTGATGAGCGCGGCGGAGGCGAAGGCGCGGGGGCTGGAGCCGCTGGCGCGGATCGTGTCCTCGGCGACGGCGGGGGTCGATCCGGCCCTGATGGGCACGGGGCCGATCCCGGCGTCGCGCAAGGCGCTGGAGAAGGCCGGCTGGACCGTCGCCGACCTCGATCTGGTCGAGTCCAACGAGGCCTTCGCGGCCCAGAGCCTGTGCGTGCTGCGCGAGCTTGGCCTCGACCCGGACAAGGTCAACGTCAACGGCGGCGCCATCGCCATCGGCCATCCGATCGGGGCCTCGGGCGCCCGCATCCTGACGACGCTGCTGCACGAGATGAAGCGGCGCGGGGCGAAGAAGGGCCTGGCCACCCTGTGCATCGGCGGGGGCATGGGCGTGGCCCTGTGCGTCGAGCGGGACTGACCGGCACGCGCTCGGGGGTCGGCGGGTTCATCACAACGGGCACAACGAGGGCACAGCGAACACGACGGGAGCAGAGCCGAGGCCGCCGTCGCGGGCCCTTGCCCGCAATCGATCTGTTGCGTCTCCCTGACGGGAGCCGCGGGTTCGCCGGCCCCGTCGTGTCCGTTGTGAATCCGTTGTGGTCGTTGTGATGAACCCACGGCGTCGGCGCCTATATGAAGACGCCCAAGGAGACCCCCATGCCCCGCACCTTGCACATCGACTTCGTCTCCGACATCGTCTGCCCCTGGTGCGTGGTGGGGCTGGGCGGGCTGGAGGCGGCGTTGGAGACGCTGAAGGCCGAGGGGATCACGGCCGAGGTGCATTTCCAGCCGTTCGAGCTGAACCCGCAGATGCCGCCCGAGGGCGAGAACATCGTCGAACACATCGGCCGCAAATACGGCTCGACCCCCGAGCAGTCGGCGGCCAACCGGGCCATGATCACGCAACGGGCGGCCGAGGCCTGGCCCGGGTTCGATATGCGGATGGGGCCGGACAGCCGCATCTGGAACACCTTCGACGCCCACCGGCTGCTGCACTGGGCGGGGACGGTCGGCGAGGCGGAACAGAGGGCGCTGAAGGCGGCGCTGTTCACGGCCCATTTCACCGAAGGCCGGACGATGACGGACGCCGATGTGCTGGCCGACGCGGCGGCGGCGGCGGGGCTGGATCGAGCGAAGGCGGTCGAGGTGCTGGCCGACGACCTCTATGCCGCCGAGGTGCGGGCGGCGGAGGCGCTGTGGGTCTCGCGCGGGATCAACGGCGTGCCCGCCGTGGTGGTGGAGGGGAAGTGGCTGATCTCGGGCGGCCAGCCGGCGGAGGTGTTTGAGGAGGCCCTCAGAAAGATGGCCGCCGAGGTCTGAGGCGGCCCTCAAGCGCCGGATCCGGAAACACCGTTCACACCGTTCACATCGTGCGCTTCGTGCGCCTCGCGCGGGGGGCCGCTCTCGTCGAAGGCCCAGCGCATGACCTCGTCGGCGTGGATCCGTCGCGCCAGCTCCCGGGCGTCGGACTCGATCACGAAGCGCACCCGGCGCCAGCGCAGGGCCTCGACGGCGTCGCCGCGCAGGACGGCCCGCATCATCCGCCGGTCGGCGATCCATTCGAGCTCATGCAGCTCGACCTTGTCGAGGTCGCCGTCGACCCGCTCCTCCAGCAGCACGCCCTCGTCCCACGGGTCCAGCCGGAGCGGCGGCGTCCACGGCTGGTCGGCGCGCCGCCAGCCTTCGCCCGCCGCCCGCTTGCGAAGCGCGGTCAGCCCGACCCCGTGACGCCGGCAGCATTCGGGGGCGGAGATCCCGGCCAGATAGTCCTCGCGCACCTGGGCCCAGACCTCGTCGGGCGCGGGGCGCTGGCCGTTGGCGGGGGTGTGGGCGCCGTCGGGCATGGGGTCCTCCCTTGTAGATCAGGGGGAGGATAGACCGGGGGTACGTCAGATTTGGACGCGGGGGGATCCTGCTTGTCATCCCGGCCAAGCCGCGCAGCGGCGCAGAGCCGGGACGATGGGCGCTGGGCTGTATGCCCTCCCGGACAGCCCGTCAGGGCTGAGCCGGGAGCCACGCGGTGCGGCCCTGACCTGTCGCCCGGACAGGCGCGGTGCGCCTTCCGGGCGGGTGAAGGGGGGGGGGAGGCTGTCCCGTCCCCGATCTCCGCTTCGCTCCGTCGGGGATGACAAGGGGCCGGTGCTGCCCCTAGGCCGCCTTGCCCTTGCGCGGTTCCGACAGGCCGTCGTCGGTCGCCGTGACCACGCGGCCCTTCCAGCCCGGGGGCGGGAGGAAGCGGCCGGACTGTTCCTCGCGCGTGCCGGTCTTCGCGATGCGGGCGGCGTCGCGCAGGGCCTGTTCGGTGGTCTTGCGGTCGAGGAATTTGGTCATTGCGGTCCCCAATCTAGCAGCTTCAGGCCCTCGTCGCCATTCGCCCACACCTCCCACTCATCCACGAGCGGTTTGTAGACCGTCTCCAGATAGTCGAGGCTGAGCGGGAAGCGGCGGCGCAGGGTCGCCTCGGGGATGCCGTGGCCGCCGCGCTCGACGCGGCGCCGGACGCGGGCGATGGAAGCCTCGGCGTCGGGCAGGCGCAGATAGATCAGCTCGATCCGATAGCCGGCGGCGCGGCAGGCCCGCAGGCGGCGCGCGTGGGAGCGGGTGGCCAGGGTGGTCTCCAGCACGATGTCGGCCCGCGCCTCGATCAGGGCGTCCAGCCGCTCCAGCACCCGCCGCCCGGCGGCGAGGTCACGCCCGGGGCCGACGCCGGGCAGGTCGCGCGCCACCTCGTCCGGATTGACGAAGACGAAGGTCTCGGCCCGCAGCTTCAGGAAGCGGCCGATGAAGGTGGTCTTCCCGGCGCCGTTGGGGCCGGCGAGGAGGACGAGGGTGGGCATGGGGGGAGGTTAGGCCGTCAGCCGACCAACGGCGAGGGCTTGCACCCGGAGGTGGCGAGCGGGCAGGTCCTCTCCCTCAAGGGAAGAAGAGGTGCGGGCGGCGGAGGCGCTGTGGGTCTCACGCGGGATCAACGGGAGTGCCCGCAGACGCCGTTCAATCTGCTGAGCAACGGGAGCGTCACTGAGTTGGTGCGATAAGAAGACTTCTATCGTCATAAGCGCTTCATTTCTGCCAGAGCTCTAAAGTGGGCGCCAAGTGCGGACAGGCGGCAACCGGTAGATTCTATGGCGGCATAATACATGTGTTCGGCATCTACGGGTACGATGAGTCCGTGCCGATTCATCATCTGCAATTCTTTAAATACCCGAACGTTGTCGTCGTTGACCGGTATCTGCTTGTACTTGTCCGGGACATTCTCACGGTCCGGCTCGAACGAGGGGTCGAGAGGAAATGTGTACGCTGGATCCGGAAAATATGTTGGCAGGCGCCGAAGAACTTCCAATGGCACCTTCGGACTAACCTGCCTCAACGTGATGAAGGTCTGAACATTCGCCTTGTAGATCGGTCTCTGTTCCCAGGGCCCAAGGGTTTGATCGATGTGAGAGTAAAGCGCCGCCGGAGTAATGCGGCCGCAAATATCGCTCGCGCTGCCGGAGAGACCGTCGATCAAGAACTCAGTGAAGAGTCCGTGGTTGGCGCCTTCTGCAGCGGTACCCTCCCGGTGACACGCCGTCAGGATGGTTACGCCGGTCCCAATCGCCGACATGGCCGGGCTATTCAGGGTTTGGACTTCGCCGGCAAATCCCGACTGGCAGCTATCCAGGATAATGATGGTGGATTTGATCCTCGGGTACGCCTTGTTGGCTTGAGCAATTACATCCGACAGGGTTACTCCTAGTGCCCCTTTGCGGGCGTCAGAACCGCAGATGTATCCAGCATTCGTGGCGTCATCGATCACGCCATGACCTGCGAAATACAGAACCGCAGTGTCTGCATCACCTTGAAACAGAGCGGAGATCGCTTCGCCCACATGAGCGTTCTCCGTCTCGGACGTGTCGCTTGTCAGAAGTTGAACAGCGAAGTTCGGTGAGCCGTCTCCGTTCTTTTCGAGAAGGTTGGCGATCGATATGGCATCGTTGACGCAGCCGTTCAGTGGCGAACCCTTGTAGTGGTCGATGCCGATCACAAGCGCGCGGCGCACTAGCGCGAGCCGCCCACTAAGAGCTTCAGGTTGTCCCAAGTCCAGTTGTACATCTTGTCGCTGGACGTGACGCCAACAGGAAAAGTGCAGTTCTTTTCTTTGTAGCCCTTCAACAAAAAGTACGGAATTCCGAGCTTTTGAGCCATTTTTATTTCAGCGGTTACGCCCTTTGCGGTGTGCGTATTCTCACCGCAGATGACCGCAACGACTCCAACCGCTCCGACCCGTCCCTCAGCCTTCTTTTCCCAATCGCCAGCAATCGGTTCTTTGATCGACCAGTCGGCGAGTTCAAACGGGGTGTCGGGCAACTTACTTTGGCCGACTAAAAACTCTTTAAGTACAGAGTCATGGTCGTAGTCGAAGCTGATGAACACACGCGTTTTTGACACTTTTGCTCTCCCGTTCGAGTTGAATGTCCGCCCAAACGGCTAAGCTGTCTAGGGCAATTTCACCTCCACCACCCCGCCCCCGGCGCGGAATTTCGCGCTCATCTCCGCCATGCCGGCTTCCGCCTCGGCCAGCGAACCCCCCGCGTCATTCTGCGCCGCCGCGTCCCGGCGGATGTCCTGGCTGATCTTCATCGAGCAGAATTTCGGGCCGCACATGCTGCAGAAATGGGCGGTCTTGTGGGCCTCTTTCGGCAGGGTGGCGTCGTGGTATTTGCGGGCCGTTTCGGGGTCGAGGCCGAGGTTGAACTGGTCCTCCCAGCGGAACTCGAACCGGGCGCGGGACAGGGCGTCGTCGTGCATCCGCGCGGCCGGGTGGCCCTTGGCCAGGTCGGCGGCGTGGGCGGCGATCTTGTAGGTGATGACGCCGTCCTTGACGTCCTGACGGTCGGGCAGGCCGAGGTGCTCCTTGGGCGTGACGTAGCAGAGCATGGCCGTGCCGAACCAGCCGATCATGGCCGCGCCGATGGCGCTGGTGATGTGGTCATAGCCGGGGGCGATGTCGGTGGTCAGCGGCCCGAGCGTATAGAAGGGCGCCTCGTGGCAGTGTTTCAGCTGCTCATCCATGTTCGCCTTGATCTTGTGCATCGGCACATGGCCGGGGCCCTCGATCATGACCTGGCAGCCCTTGGCCCATGCGATCCTGGTCAGCTCGCCGAGGGTGCGCAGCTCGGCGAACTGGGCCTCGTCATTGGCGTCGGCGATGGAGCCGGGGCGCAGGCCGTCGCCGAGGGAGAAGCTGACATCGTAGGCCCGCATGATGTCGCAGATGTCCTCGAAATGCTCGTAGAGGAAGGACTCGCGGTGATGCGACAGGCACCACTTCGCCATGATCGAGCCGCCGCGTGAGACGATGCCGGTGACGCGTTTGGCGGTCATCGGCACGAAGGGCAGGCGGACGCCGGCGTGGATGGTGAAATAGTCGACGCCCTGTTCGGCCTGTTCGATCAGGGTGTCGCGATAGACCTCCCAGGTCAGGTCCTCGGCCACGCCGTTGACCTTCTCCAGCGCCTGGTAGATCGGCACGGTGCCGATGGGGACGGACGAGTTCCGGATGATCCAGTCGCGGATGTTGTGGATGTTGCGGCCGGTCGACAGGTCCATGACGTTGTCGGCGCCCCAGCGGGTGGCCCAGACCAGTTTGTCGACCTCGTCATCGACGCTGGAGAGGACGGCCGAGTTGCCGATGTTGGCGTTGATCTTCACCAGGAAGTTGCGGCCGATGATCATCGGCTCGACTTCGGGGTGGTTGATGTTGTGCGGGATGATGGCGCGGCCGCGGGCGATTTCCTGACGCACGAACTCGGGGGTGACGAAGTCGGGGATGCTGGCGCCGAAGCTCTCGCCGTCGCGGGTCGAGGGTCGAGGGTCGAGGGTCGAGGAAGGGGAGAAGGCCGCGTTCGGGGAGGGCATGGTCGAGCCGTCGGCGAAGGTGATGGAGCCCGCGTCCGACCCTCGACCCTCGACCCTCGACCCTTGCTCCCGCCTCAGGTTCTCGCGGATGGCGACGTATTCCATCTCGGGGGTGATGATGCCGGCCCTGGCGTATTCGTATTGCGTGACCGGGCGGCCCTCGACGCCCTTGAAGACCTTGTGGCGGCTGGTGTCGAAACGGGGGGCCAGGTTCTTGCCGCTGGCGTGGCCGTTGTCCTCGGGCTTGACCTCGCGCGGGTTGAGGACGGGGGCGATGTCGCCGCGGTCGAGCTGCCAGCTGGATTTGACCAGCGGCAGGCCGCGCTTGATGTCGATGGTCACGGTCGGGTCGGTGTAGGGGCCCGAGGAGTCATAGATGGTCACCGGCGGCTCATTGGCCGACGGGTGGACGGCGACCTCGCGGAAGGGGACGCGGATGTCGGGGTAGAGCTCGCCGGCGACATAGACCTTGCGGCTGCCGGCGCGTTCGCCGGTCGGGATGGTGCCGGTCTCGCGCATCACCTGATCGCGGGCGTCTTTCAGAGCCAGATCGACATTGGGCTCTTCGGGGAGGGTCGGCGGGGTGACGGCGATGTTCATGGCGGCCTCGATGTTGAGGGCGCCGACGTCGGGCGAGGTGGTCCTGTGGCGTGGACCGAAGCGTTTCCCATCCCTTCGCCGGCATGACCCGGATCAGGTTCGACGGGTCAGGCGATCACGCCAATCTCAGCCGCTTGAGCGCGACCCCCCGGAGAACGGCAGGACCCTACGCCCGACCGGCGCGGGCTTCAATCGGGGAAGACGGCCAGCAGGGCGTCGAGCGCGCCTTCGATGCGGGCCCAGCCGGCCTCGTCGAGGGCCACGCCGCCGACGCCGGGGCGGACCGAGCCGGTCAGGGCCAGGTGCTGGACGGCGGCGAGGAGGACGGCGTTGACGGCCACGGGGTCGCCCTCGGGCGGGACGCGCAGCCGGGGGCGGCGCTCGCGCATCCAGGCCTGCAGCACCGCCGAACGCTCGGACTCGATGCGGTTGAGCAGGGGCGAGGACTCGACCAGGGCCCAGGCCATCAGGCGCAGGGTCAACGGACTGGCGCGAAGCGCGCCGAGCCAGGCCGACAGGCTTTCGCGGGCGAAGGCGCGCAGGGTGTCGGCGGCGCTGGCGGGGACGGCGTCCAGCGCCCGGACCAGCTCGGCGTGGGCGCGGGCGGCGATGCGGGCGACTACCCCGTCGGCGCCGTCGAAATAGCGATAGACCAGCTTGCGGTCGCAGCCGGCCTCGGCGGCCAGGGTCTGGACATTGAGGCCGGGGAAGGCGTCGCGCAGCAGGATGCGCTCGCCCGCCTCGACGATCGAGGCCTCGGTGGCGGCGCGGCTGCGCAACCGGACGGCGGGACTGGCGGGCGATTCGGCCATGGACGCAGCATCGGGCCGCGCGACCTGAGTCGGCAAGCGCTACGGCGGAAGGGGGAGGGAGGTGCGGCCCGGTCTGCGTCGGGGGGCGTGGCAGGGACCGGGCCGCGGTAGACATTGTCGAGCGCGCATCGCCGCAAGGTCTGACCGGTAAACGACGATCGGCGAAATCGGTTCCGGCCTTTTTTTCCGGCCGTCGCCGGACGGGCGCCGGGGTGGTAACGGAGGGGGTCCCAAGGAGCCGCCCCCATGCACCTCGCCCGCTTTCCCCGCATCCGCCTGGCCCATCTGCCGACGCCGCTGGAGCCGCTGCCGCGGCTGAGCGAGGCGCTGGGGGTGGAGATCTGGATCAAGCGCGACGACTGCACGGGCCTGGCCGGCGGCGGCAACAAGACGCGCAAGCTGGAATTCCTGCTCGGCGACGCCTTCGAATGCGGGGCGGATACGCTGGTGACCCAGGGCGCGGTGCAGTCGAACCATGTGCGCCAGACGGCGGCGGCGGCGGCGGCGCACGGTCTGGCCTGCGAGGTCATTCTGGAAGAACGGACGGGGTCGAAGGCGATCGACTACACCCGCAACGGCAACGTCCTGATGGACCGGCTGTTCGGGGCGGGCATCCGCACCGTGCCGGGCGGCTCGGACATGCCGGCCGAACTGGAGAAGACGGCGGAGGCGGTGCGGGGGCGGGGCGGCCGGCCCTACATCATCCCCGGCGGCGGCTCGAACCCGGTGGGGGCCCTGGGCTATGTCGACTGCGCCCGCGAGATCGTGGTCCAGGCCGACGAGCTGGACATGCAGGTCGACCGGATCATCACCGCCACGGGCAGCGCCGGGACCCATGCGGGCCTCGTGGCCGGGCTGGCGGTGATGGGGGCGGACATACCGGTGCTGGGCATCGGGGTGCGGGCGCCGAAGGCGAAGCAGGAGGAGAACGTCCTCAAGCTGGCCCGCGAGACGGCGACCCTGCTGGGGCGGCCCGGGGCGGTGACGCCGGAGATGGTGGTCGCCGACTGCGACTATGTCGGGGAAGGGTACGGCCTGGTCGATGATGCGGTGATCGAGGCGCTGAAACTGGCGGCGCGGACCGACGCCATCGTGCTTGACCCGGTCTATACCGGCAAGGCGATGAAGGGGCTGATCGCCCTGGCGAAGGCCGGGCGGTTCGAGAACGAGACGGTGGTCTTCCTGCACACCGGCGGGGCGCAGGGGCTGTTCGGCTACCAGGGCGAGATCGAGGGCTCCCTTTAGGGGGAGAGGGACCAAGGGGCGGATGATGCAGGGCTGGGATTTTCTGATCGACCGGGCGGACCTGTCCCGCACCGAGGTTCGCGCCCTGCCGGCGCCGGAGGCGGTGGTTCTGGGGGACGGCGAGGTCCTGCTGGACATCGAACGCTTCGCCCTGACGGCCAACAACATCACCTACGGGGTCTATGGCGACCGGCTCGGCTACTGGCGGTTCTTCCCGGCGGACGACGCTTGGGGCCGGATTCCGGTCTGGGGCTTCGCGACGGTCCGCCGGTCGACGGTGGACACCATCCCGGTCGGCACGCGGTTGTTCGGCTATCTGCCAATGGCGACGCACCTCGTGACCCGGCTGGAGCGGCGGCCGTGGGGCGTGGTCGACGTCTCGCCGCATCGGGCCGAGCTGCCGGCGGCCTACAACAGCCTGGTCGAGGCGGCGCCGGGCCCGCTGGACGACCAGATCGCCCTGTTGCGGCCCCTGTTCCTGACCGCCTTCCTGCTGGACGACTATTTCGCCGAGAACGCGGATTTCGGGGCGGCGACCTTCATCCTGTCCAGCGCCTCCAGCAAGACCGCGCTCGGGCTCGGCTGGTTGCTGGCCCGGCGCGGCGTGCGGGTGATCGGCCTGACCTCGCGCCGGAACGCCGCCTTCGTCGCCGGCGTCGGCTGCTATGCCGAGACCCGGACCTATGACGCCTTCGCCGACAGCCCGGTCGAGGGCCGGGCGGTGTTCGTCGACTTCGCCGGCGACCCCGGGGTCGTGGCTGCGGTCCACAACGGCCTGGGCGACCGGCTGATGCACAGCGCCGTGGTCGGCAGCACCCACCAGACCGACGGACCCGTCGGCCCGGGCCGCCTGCCGGGACCGCGCCCGACCTTCTTCTTCGCGCCGGAGCGGCTGCGGCAGCGGTCGAAGGACTGGGGCGGCGAGGCGCTCAACAGCCGCATCCAGACGGCGCTGGAGGCCTTCATCGTCGACAACGACTGGCTGGAGGTGACGACCCACACGGGCCCCGAGGCGCTCGCGGCGATCTATCAGACGATCCTCGCCGGCGCGGCGCGCCCCGAGGAAGGCCATATGGTCCGGCCGGGCTGAGGCGCACTGCAGCCCTACTGGCGTTCGAACGGGTCGAACCCCATCTTGCGGCCAAGGTTCAGGAGTCGCGCAATGAACGCCAAGGCGCATTGGGAAGACGTCTATCGATCCAGGGCGGTGGACGAGGTGAGCTGGTACAGGCCCCATCTCGACGTCTCGCTGGGGCTCATCGAAGACGCCGCGCCGGATCGCGGCAGCGCGATCATCGACGTCGGCGGCGGGGAGGCGACCCTGGTCGATGACCTTGTGGCGCGCGGGTACGGCGACGTGACGGTGCTCGATATTTCCCAGGCGGCGATCGACGTCGCGAGGGCCCGGCTGGGTCCCGCCGCCGCCCCGGTTCGCTGGATCACCGGCGACATCACGCAAGCCGAACTGGAGGCCGCCCGCTACGATCTCTGGCATGATCGGGCCGTGTTCCACTTCCTGACCAAGGCGGAGGACAGGGCGGCCTATGTGCGGCAGGTCGCCCGCGCGGTGAAACCCGGCGGCCATGTCATTGTCGCGACCTTCGGACCGGAAGGACCGGAGAAATGCAGCGGGATGGATGTCGTGCGCTACGACGCCGGCAGCCTGCACGGGGAGTTCGGAGCGAAATTCCGTCTGCTGGACAGCGTCACGGAGCTGCACGAGACGCCTTGGGGGACGCCGCAACAGTTCATGTACTGCTTCTGCCGGGTGGAATGACGCGGGCGCGATCAACCCTGCGCGCTTGCCTCCGCCGCCCCTTGCGGGCAAAGACCCCCGCATCACCTCGGACCCGGCCCTGATCGCAGGCGACGGGTGGCTATCCTGACCGCCTATCCGTCGGGAAATCGAGCCGCAGACTGCGGCCCATCCAGTTGAAAACCGAATGTCCGTCATCGCTTCCGCGCGCCAGCAATGGCTCGCCAATCCTCGCCGCGACCTGCTGGCGGGGACCGTCGTGGCCCTGGCCCTGATCCCCGAGGCCATCGCCTTCTCCATCATCGCCGGGGTCGATCCGGCGGTGGGCCTGTACGCCAGCTTCGTCATCGCCGTGACCATCTCGTTCGTCGGCGGGCGGCCGGCGATGATCTCGGCGGCGACCGGGGCCATGGCCCTGCTGATGGTCACCCTCGTGCGCGACCACGGCATCGAATATCTGTTCGCGGCCTCGCTGTTGACCGGGGTGTTCCAGATCCTCGTCGGGGTCGCGAGGCTGGGGCGGTACATCAAATTCGTCAGCCGCAGCGTCATGACCGGCTTCGTCAATTCGCTGGCGATCCTGATCTTTCTCGCCCAGATGCCCGAACTGATCGGGGCGAACTGGCAGACCTTCGCCCTCGTCGGGGCGGCGCTGGTCATCATCTACGGCCTGCCGCGGCTGACCAGGGCCGTGCCGTCGCCGCTGGTCGCCATCATAGTCCTGAGCGGCTTCGTGATCTGGAGCGGGCTGGACGTGCGCACCGTCGGCGACATGGGCCAAATGCCCTCGACCCTGCCGATGTTCCATATTCCGGCCGTGCCCCTGACGTGGGAGACGCTGGTCATCATCGGGCCGATCGCGGCGACGCTCGCCTTCGTGGGTCTGCTGGAGAGCCTGCTGACCGCCAATCTGCTGGACGACATCACCGACACGCCGTCGGACAAGGATCGCGAGACGCGCGGTCAGGGCATCGCCAACATCGCCGCGTCGCTGTTCGGCGGCATGGCGGGCTGCGCCATGATCGGCCAGTCGATCATCAATGTGACCAGCGGCGCGCGGGGCCGGCTGTCGACCCTGTGGGCCGGGCTGTTCCTGCTGTTCCTGATCCTGGTGCTGCAGGACTGGGTGGCGCGGATCCCGATGGCGGCGCTGGTGGCGGTTATGATCATGGTCTCGGTCGGCACCTTCGACTGGAAGTCGGTGCTGAACCTGCGCTCGACGCCGATCCAGTCGTCGATCGTCATGATCGCCACGACGGCGACGGTGGTCGCCACCCACGATCTGTCCAAGGGGGTGGTGCTGGGGGTGCTCCTGTCGGCGGTCTTCTTCATGCGCAAGGTCGGCAAGACCGTCGTGGTCGAAGAGATTCCGACGCCGGAAGAGGGGGTGCTGCGCTATCGCGTCACCGGCCAGCTGTTCTTCGCCTCGGCCGATGTCTTCGCCGCCGCCTTCGAGCATCACGGGCATCCGGTGCGCGTCGAGATCGATATGACCGGGGCGCATCTGTGGGACCTGACGGGGGTCGCCGCGGTCGACAAGGTGGTGTTCCGCTATCGCCGTCAGGGGGCGGAGGTGGAGGTTATCGGCATGAACGAGGCCGGGCGGACGCTGATCGACCGGGTGGGCAAGCACGACAAGGACCATTTGCCGGCGGCGGCGGGGCACTGAGGGGACCGGTTAGTCCTCGATCGCCTCGACGCCGAGCCTGTCCAGTTCGGCGAGGTGGGCCTTCATCGTCTCGATCTGCGCGGGCGCATGCCCCTGCCAGCCGGCAACTTCGCCGACTATGCGCAAGGGATCGCGGGTTCGGTAGGACCGCGACGGATTGCCGGGGAATTTCTGGTCGGTCAGGTTGGGATCGTCCTCCACGGGCCCGGTCGCCTCGACGACGTAGATCCGGCCGGGGCCCTCGCCGGCCGCCAGCTCGGCGCCCCAGACGGCGGCGTCCAGGGTCGCTGTGACGTAGGCGAAGACGGCTGCTTTCCGGCTGCCGAAGTTGGAGGTGTAGCCGGCGCCGATGAGGTCGCCGGGTTTCAGTCCGGCCCTTGTTCCGTGAAAGAAGGCCTGGGCGAACGGGGTGGCGGATGCAGTCATGGATCGACGGCCCTTGTGCAACGAGGGCTCCAGAGACTGCGCATATTTCGGCGGTCCGCAATTCTTGAACGCAGAAAGTTCGGCCCTATTTCATCTCCAGGCGAGGGGCTGGAAAGCCCGCCTACCCCGCCCCCGCCGCGATCTGCATCATCACCAGGCCGGTGAACCAGGCCGCGGCCGTGCCGATGATGTAGCCGACCACGGCCAGTAGGACGCCGACCGGGGCCAGAGACGGATGGAAGGCGGCCGCCGCGACCGGCGCTGACGCCGCGCCGCCGATATTGGCCATGGAGCCGACGCCGAGGAAGAAGCTGGGCGAGCGGATCAGGAAGGCCATGCCGAACATCAGGGCGACATGGACCAGCATCCAGACGCCGCCGATCACGAAATACACGGGGCTGTCGAGGACGGCGCCGATGTTCATGTTCAGACCGACGGTGGCGACCAGCACATAGACGAAGACCGAGCCGACCTTGGCCGCGCCGGGACCCTGCAGCTTGCGGGCGCCGGTGAAGGACAGAACCACGCCGATGACGGTGGCGATCAGCACCAGCCAGAAGAAGCTTGAGTCGAGCGACAGGCGCTGGGCCCAAGGGTAGCTCTCGCCGAACCAGGCCGAGAGCGGGTCGGCGATGGCGTGCGACAGGCCGACCGCGCCGAAGCCGACGGCGACGATGAAGATCAGGTCCTTGAGCGTGGGGATGCGGGCGTTCTCTGTCTCATAGGCCTCGGCCCTGTCGCGGACGCGGTCGAGGGCGGTGGTGTCGGCGCGGAACAGCTTGTCCATCTTCACCTGATTGGCGGCGATCCACAGGACCACGGCCATCCAGATATTGGCCACGACCACGTCGACGGCGATCCAGATGGAGAAGGTGTCGGGGCCGGCTTCGAAGATCTCGTACAGGGCGGCCTGGTTGGCCGAGCCGCCGATCCAGCTGCCGGCCACGGTGGCCATGCCGCGCCAGATGGCCTCGGGCCCTGCGCCCATCAGGTCGGGTGCGACCCAGCTGGTCAGCAGCAGGGCGACGGGCCCGCCGATCATGACGCCGAGGGTGCCGGTGAAGAACATGATCAGGGCCTTGGGCCCCAGCCCCATCACCGCCGGCAGGTCGGCCGAGATGGTCAGCAGGACGAGGGCGGCGGGGAGCAGGAAGCGCGAGGCGATGAAGTAAAGCCGCGACTGCTCGGGATCGACGACGCCGAAGGTGGTCAGCAGGGAGGGCAGGAAATAGCAGAGCAGCAGGGCCGGGATGACGGTGAAGAACCGCTTCACCCACGGATGCGACAGGTTCGAAGCCCAGAAGACGGCGCCGAGGATGGCGGCCAGCAGGCCGAGGACGACTGCGTCATTGGTGATGAGGGCCGTCGCGGCTTCGGCTTCAGGCGGCATGGCGTTTCCTTGTGCTTTTCGCGCATAAGGGCGGTTGGTCGTCCGATTGGCAAGGCGACGAGGCGTGCGAGGATCGAATGGGCAAGGTATTGGGCGTGCTGGGCGGCATGGGCCCGGCTGCGACGGTGGCCTTCCTGGCGCGCGTGCAGGCGCTGACGCCGGCCCAGGGCGATGCGGATCACATCCGCATCATCGCCGACATCAATCCGCAGGTGCCCGACCGCAACCGCGCCCCTGACGCCGCCGAAAAGACCCTGGGCCAGATGGCCATGCGGCTGCGCGACGCCGGAGCCCAGGTGCTGGCCATGCCGTGCAACACGGCCCACGCCCAGGCGGCGGGCGTGAAGAAGATCGGCCTGCCCTTCATCGACATGATCGCCGAGACGACCGAGGCCGCGACCGCGGGCGGGGCGAAGAAGATCGGCGTCCTGGCCACGCCGGGCGGCGAGGCGCTCTACACCAAGGCGCTGCAGGGCAAGGGCGCCAAGATCGTGCGCCTGAGCGGAGCGGCGCGCGAGGGCTTCATGGCCTGCGTCTATGCGGTCAAGCGCGGCGATGTCGGCGAGGCGCCGCGCGCCGAGATGCGCCGGCTGGCGGCCCTGCTGGTCGCGGCCGGGGCCGAGGCGGTGATCGCCGGCTGCACCGAGGTGCCGCTGTTGCTGGGGACAGAGGATGTCTCCGTGCCGCTGGTGGACTCGGCCGAGGTGCTGGCGCAGGCGTGTGTGGATCGGTGCAAATAGGCGCGTGACCCGGCAGGCTCTCATTATCGACTGCGATCCCGGCGTGGATGACGCCGTGGCCCTGATGCTCGCGTTTGGTTCGGCGGCGTTCGAACTGCTGGCGATCACCGCCGTGGGCGGGAATGTGCCGGTCGTGAAGACCGCGCGGAACGCCCGCATCCTGCGCCAGATCGCCGGGCGCGAGGACGTGCCGGTGTTCATGGGCGCCGACCGGCCCTTGCGGCGCGAGCCGGCGGGGGCGGGGGAGTTCCACGGGGCCGAGGGGCTGGGCGACCTGACGCCGTTCGAGCCCACGGCGCCGTGCGCGGACGGCCATGCGGCGGACGCGATCATCGATCTGGTCATGAGCCGGCCGGCGAAGTCGGTGGCTTTGGCCGTGCTGGGGCCGCTGACCAATCTGGCGCTGGCCCTGCGCAGGGCGCCGGCGCTGGCGGAGCGACTGGGGCCGGTGGCGGTGATGGGCGGAGCGCGGTCGGAGGGCGGCAATATCACCGCCTCGGCCGAGTTCAACGTCTGGGCCGATCCCGAGGCCGCGACCGAGGTGCTGGCGAGCGGCTGCGACGTGGTGATGTTCGGCCTGGACGCGACCCATCAGGTGCGGGCCACTGACGCCCGGATCGCCGCGCTGGAGGCCGTGGGCACGCCGATGGCGGAGACGGCGGCGGCGATGATGCGGTTCTCGCAGCGGGTCGAGCGGCGGATCGTCGGCTGGGACGCGCCGCCGGTGCATGATCCCTGCCCGGTCGCCTGGCTGCTGAAGCCCGACCTGTTCGCCCTGAAGCCCTGCCGGATCGCGGTGGAGACCGCGAGCGACCTGACCCGCGGGCACACGGCGGTGGAATTCCGCGAAGCGGTGGCGGGGACCCTGCCGCACCGCTGGGCGGTTTCGGTCGACGCGGACGGGGTCTTCGCCCTGATCACCGACGCGATCGGCGGCGGCCGGACAATCTGACGCAGGGGCGAACGGCCAAGGTTTGATCTGGCGCAAGGTCTCCGACCGCAGCCGGGACCACGACAGCCGCGACGCCCGCACCGGCCGCATGTCGCGTCCGGACCGCGTCGTGGAAGAACGAGATGAAACGGAACATGACGCTGGCGGCCGCCGTGGCGGTGATGACGCTGGCGACCGGCGCCGCGACCGGCGCCTCGGCCCAGAACGCAAACGACTGGCAGGTCGCGCGCAAGGGCGACTGGATCGTCACCGGCAGGATCACCGACGTCTCGAGCGGCGCCGGCGATTCCATCTTCACCTCGGCCGGCGTGGACACGGGCCTGAACGTCGATGTCGGCAACAGCACCATGCCGACCCTCGGCTTCACCTATTTCCTGACCGACAACTTCTCGGTCGAGGCCATCCTCGGTACGACCCAGCATGAGATCCGGGCCCAGGGCCCCGGTACGGACGTGGCCGTGCACGAGACCTGGGTGCTGCCGCCGGTCGTGACCCTGCAGTACCGGCCCATGCCCGAGGCCCGGGTCAGCCCCTATGTCGGGGCCGGCATCAACTACATGCTGTTCTACAGCGGCGAGGACAAGAACGGCTTCACCGTCGATCTGGAAGACGGCTTCGGCTACGCCCTGCAGGCCGGGGCGGATGTGGCCCTGACCGGTCCTTGGACCCTCAATGTCGACGTCAAGAAGGTGTGGTTCGACACCGAGGCGACCGTCAACGGCGGCGCCCTGACCAGCGACGTCGCCCTCGATCCCTGGGTCGTGTCGGTCGGCTTCGGCCGCAAATTCTAGACGGCTGAAGGCCGTACGACTGGCGGCGCGGCCGCGGCGGGGCGTATACACGCCTTGTCCGGTCGCGCCGTGCGCCTTCCACGGAGCGCGAACGCGAGGAGGCCTGCGATGACGGCGACGACCGAAACACGACCCATCCATGGCGGCGCTGTCGCGGCCGTGGCGGAGCTTCTGGGATCCGCGCGGCTGATGGCTCTTGGCGTCAACCGGCCGGACGGCTGGCCCCAGGTGACGACGATCGGCTACGTCAACGACGGGCTGAAACTGTATTTCGTGATCGCCCGCGACAGTCAGAAATTCCGCAACATCCAGGCCGACCCGCGAGTCTCGGTCGCCATTCGCCCCGAGGGCGCGGAGGCCGATACGGTGGGCGTGTCCCTGGCCGGACGGGCCGTCGAGGTCACCGACGCGGTCGAGGTCGAACGGCTGAACAAACTGGTGTTCGAGCGCTATCCGGACGCCCGCGCCTTCTGCCCCAGCGGGTCGTCGGTGGCGGTGATGCGGCTGTCGCCCGAGATCGTGGCCCCCGTGGCCGTGATCAGCGGACGCAGCCGGGCGGAGACCTACGCCATCGGTCCCGGCGGCGCGCCGCCGGCGATCCCCGGCGAGGGCCAGGGCGTCTCGCGCCTGTTCTGACCCGGGGAACGCCGTCTTGAGACTCACCGTCGTCGGTTCGATCAATCTGGATTTCGTCGCCACCGCGCCGCGCCTGCCGCGCGCGGGCGAGACCGTGACGGGGGCCACCCTGGCGCGACACCCGGGCGGCAAGGGCGCCAACCAGGCGCTGGCGGCGCAACGGCTGGGCGCGGAGGTCTGTATGATCGGCCGCGTCGGGCGCGACGGCATGGCCGAGGAGGCCTTGGCCCTGCTGCTGGCCGACGACGTCGATGTCGCCGGGGTCGTGACCGACGCGACGGCCTCCACCGGCGTGGCCCTGGTCGCGGTCGACGCCCGGGGCGAGAACCAGATCGTCGTGGCGGCCGGCGCCAACCACCATTTCCTGCCCGAACAGCTGCCGGCGCGGATCGAGACCCCGCTGGTCCTGCAGCTGGAACTGCCCGTCGAGACGGTCGAGGCGGCGGTCGGGCGGGCGACGGAGTTCGTCTGCGTCAACCTGGCCCCGGCGGCGCCGGTATCCGACCAGCTGCTGCGCCGGGCGGACCTGCTGGTGGTCAATGAGACCGAGGCCGAATTCTATGGCGACGGGCTGCACCAGGGCGGCGGCCGGGTGGTTGTGACCCTCGGCTCGCGCGGGGCGGTCATGTACCAGCGCGGCGCCGAGATCGCCCGGGCGACGCCGCCGAAAGTCCGGGCCGTGGATACGACCGGAGCCGGAGATTGTTTCGTCGGGGCGATCTGCGTCGCCCTGCTGGAAGGGATGGAGCCGGAGGCGGCCCTGACCTTCGCCTGCGCGGCCGGGGCCATCGCTGCGACCCGGCCGGGGGCCCAGCCGTCAATGCCGACGCGGGATGAGGTCGAGGCGATCATTACAGGGTCGTAACTTGGGGGGCGGCGGGGCGCTGCTAGGGTCCCGGACCTGTTCAGACCTTGAATTCCGGGGACCGCCGACATGACCCGCACCGCCGCGCTTCTGGGGGCTTCGTTGCTGGCCCTGTGCACGCCCGCCTTCGCCCAGACGCCCGCGCCGATCTCCGTGCCGCCGCTGGAGTTCACCCATCGAGAGCTCGCCAACGGACTGGATGTCTACGCCATGCCGGACGCCACGGCGGGGACGGTGACGGTGACCCTCTGGTACAATGTCGGCGGCAAGGACGATCCGCAGGGCCGCAGCGGTTTCGCCCATCTGTTCGAACATATCCTGAGCCGAAAGACGGTGAACCTGCCCTACGGCCAGATCTCGACCCTGGTCGAGAACGCCGGGGGCTCGCGCAACGCCTCTACCGGCCAGGACTTCACCAACTACTATGAGACGGTGCCGCCGCAGTATCTGGAGACCATGCTGTGGACCCACGCCGAACGGATGGCGCGGCCGGTTGTCGACCAGGCGGTGTTCGACGCCGAGCGATCGATCGTCAAGGAAGAACTGCGCCAACGCGTCTTTGCCCCGCCCTATGGTCGCTTCGGCCGGTTCGTGATCGGCGACAACAGTTTCGACGAAAGCATCTACCGCCGCAGCGTGATCGGCTCGATCGAGGAGCTGGACTCGGCGCAGATCGAGGACGCCCGCGCCTTCCACGAAGCCTATTACCGCCCGGCCACCGCGACCATGATCGTCTCGGGCAATTTCGATCCGGTCCAGCTGGACCGCTGGGTCGACCAGTATTTCGCCGACATTCCGAATCCGGACCGACCGGTCCCCGCGCTGGAACGGCCGGTCGAGACTCCCCGCACGGCGCCGCGTCAGGTCGAGGCCTATGCGCCGAACGTGCCCCTGCCGGCGGTGGGGGTTATCTACCCCGGGGTGGCGGCCAACCATTCCGACGGCGCCGCGCTGGATGTGCTGCAGGCCATCATGTCGCGCGGAGAGAGCTCGCGCCTCTACCAGGCCCTGGTCTATCGGACCCAGCTGGCCTCGAACGCCAGCTTCGGCGTCAACGCCATGGAGGAGGACGGGGTCATTTCGGTCACTGCGATCGTGGCCCAGGGCAAGGCGATCGCCGATGTCGAGGCGGCGCTGGACGCTGAACTGACGCGGGTGCGCGACGAACCGGTTACGGCGGCCGAACTGGCCGAGGCCAGGACCGAGATCGTGGCGAGCGAATTGCGCCAGCGTGAGACCGCCTCGGGCCGGGCGTTCATCCTCGGCCAGGCGATCGTCTCCGAGAACAATCCTCGCGCGGCCGATGAACGGCTGGCGGCGATCCAGGCGGTGACCGCGGCCGATGTCCAGCGCGTGGCCCGCATGTATCTGAACGACCAGGCGCGGGTGTCCGTTCGCTATCAGGACGAGAGCGCCCGACCCGCGGGCGCGCCCGAGGAAAGCTGGCGCAACCCGGCCCCGGTCCCGACCTTCCTGACCGTGCCGCCGGCGATTCTGGCGGCCAATGAACTGCTGCCGGAGGACCAGAGGACGGCGCCGCCGGAGCCGGGCGAACCACGGGCCATGGCGACGCCGCGGGCGGTGGAGCGGACCCTGTCGAATGGCCTGCGGGTCATCGTGGCCAGGTCGACCGAACTGCCGATCATGAACGTCCAACTGGTCATGGCCGGCGGGGCGGCGGGCGATCCGGCGGACCGCCCCGGGCTCGCTTCGATGACGGTCGGTCTGGCGACGCAGGGGGCGGGAGACCGTTCAGCGCCGGAGATCGCGCGGACGCTGGAAGCCCTGGGCGCCGATATCGGCGGCGGGGCGGGGGCGGATTCCACGACCCTGTTCCTGTCAGCGCCGGTCGCCTCGGCCGAGGCTGCGGGGGCGGTGTTCGCAGACGTCGTGCAACGCCCGATCTTCGCCGAGGAAGAGGTCGCCCGCAGCCGGACCCAGGCGGTCAACGCCCTGCGGGTCAACCTGCGCCAGCCTGGACCGCTGGCCGCCCTGGTGCTGAACCGGCTGGCCTTCGGCGCCGCGCCCTATGGGGCGCCGGCCTCGGGCACGCCCGACTCGGTGGCCGCCATGACCCGCGACCAGATCGCCGGCTTCCACGACCGCTGGTGGCGGCCCGACAACGCCGCCCTGATCATCACCGGCGGGATGGAGCCGGAGGAGGCCTTCGCCTTCGCCGAACGGACGCTGGGCGGCTGGGAGCGGCCGTCGGAGCCGGCGCCCGAGGCGGCCGATCGCGCAGGCGGCGCCGCGCCCGGACCCCGCATCGTGGTGGTCGATCTGCCGGGCGCCGGCCAGGCGGCGGTGACGGCCGCCGTGCGCGGGCCGCGCCGCTCGGACGCGGCCTATTATCCGCTGTCGGTGGTCAACAGCGTCATCGGCGGGGGTCAGAACGGCCATCTGTTCCAGGAAGTGAGGGCCAGGCGCGGCCTGAGCTACGGGGCCTATTCGAACCTCGCCGCCCGGGTGGACGGCGGCCTGCTGAGCGCCTCGACCCAGACCAAGAACGAGAGCGCCGCCGAGGTGGTCGATCTGGTGCTGGCGGAATTCGACCGGCTGAGGACCGAGGCGGTGACGGATCAGGCGGTGACGGATCGCGAGACCTTCATCACCGGCGGCTTCTCGCGGGCGCTGGAGACCACGGGCGGCCTCGGCGGGGTGTTGGCTGACGCTGTGACCTATGGCCTGCCGCTCGGCGAGATCGAGTCCTATCCGCAACGCATCGCCGCAACCACGCCGGAGAGTCTGATGGCCGCTGCCCGGGGCGTCGGTTCGGACGAGGCCTATGTGGTGGTGGTCGGCCAGGCCGACCTGTTCATCGACGCCCTGCGCGCGGCGCATCCGGCCGTGGTGGTGATCCCGGCGGCGGCGCTGGATCTGAACAGCCCGACGCTGGGGCTCTAGAGGGTGATTGGTGGTTGCTGATCAGTGGTTGGCGCCGACGGCCGGCGCCCGGATGAGCCCTGACAGCGAACCCGCCGTCGCCAATCACCAGCCGCCAATCACCTCTTCGCGCGGAAGGCGGCGATCGCGTCCACCGTCTTGCGCACATTGGCCTCGATCCCGGCCCAGTCGCCGGCCTTGACCGCCGCGTCAGTGACCAGTTTGGAGCCCATGCCTGCGGCGACGATGCCGGCCCCGAACCATCTGGCGATCGAGGCCTCGTCGGGATCGACGCCGCCCGTGGGCATGATCTTGGTCCACGGCATGGGGCCGAGCACGGCCTTGACGAAGTCGGGACCGCCGACGCTGGCGCCGGGGAAGAGTTTCACAATCTCGCAGCCCAGTTCGTGGGCCTGGCCGATCTCGGTGACCGAGCCGCAGCCAGGGAACCAGGCCGCCATGCGCCGGTTGCAGACGCGGGCGACCTCGGGGACCAGGCAGGGGCTGACCACGAAGCGGGCTCCGCGGTTGAGGTAGAGGCTGGCCGTGCCCGCATCGATCACCGAGCCGATGCCGAGGATGACGTCGGGGTCTGTCTTCTGCAGTTCGCGGGCGATCTCGCCGAACAGATCGACGGCGAAATCGCCGCGATTGGTGAATTCGATCACCGGCGCCCCGCCGCGCGCGCAGGCGCGGATGACGTTCAGGCAGACGGCCGGATCCGGGTGATAGAAGACGGGGGCCACGCCCTGCGCTTCAAGGGCGGTCAGGACAGTCAGGCGGTCGTGGCGCATGGGATACCTTTGATTCGCGGGACTTCGGGCGGGCGGGGCCCGGCCTGCGGCCGCCCGCACAGAGATCACGCTCCAGCCTAGCCCAGGCGGCCCGCATCACGAAAGCGTCCCGGCCCGGCATTCCCCGGCAAGCCCGGAACTTATTGTTTCGGCGTCGGCGCCGGACTTCCAAAGCGGACGGTTGACAGGCCGGTCAAAATAATGAAGATGAATTCAGATTCAGATAAAGGAGATGAATCATGACCGTGTCTGCCTGTCCCGCGGCCCCGACGGGCCAGCGTCTCAAAGCCTTGCTGCAACTGGCTATCCTCAGCCTGCTGGTCGTCGCCCTGTCGGTATCCCTGTCCCCCAGTGAGGTGATCGGCGCCGGGCCGGGCATGAAGCTGGCCCTGCTCGGTCGCATGGCCCTGCTTGTCGCCGTGGCGACCTGGATGCTTCGTTCGGCCGGGAAGCGGTGGTCGGATGTCGGCATGCGCGCCCCGCGCCGCTGGTGGATCACTGGCGTCGCCGTCGTCGCCGGATATCTGGCGCTGGGCGGGGCGGCCGCCTTGCTCCAGCTCCTGATCCTGCCGCGCCTCGGACTGGCCGGACCCGACCTGGCCGCCTTTGCGGGGCTGAGGGGCGATCTGCCGGAATATCTGTTCTGGGCCCTGCCCGTGGCCTTCGGCTCGGCGGCCTTCGGCGAGGAACTGGTGGCCCGCGGCTTTCTGACCGACCGCATAGCCACCCTTTTGGGCGGCGCCGCGCCCGGCGGCGGGGTGCTGTTCGCGGCCGTGCTGCTGCAGGGCGTCCTGTTCGGCGCCTGCCATGCCTATCAGGGACTGGGCGGGGCTCTGGTCACTGCCGTCGTGGGTATGGTGCTCGGTCTGGTATGGCTCTGGACCGGACGCAATCTGTGGGCCTGCATCTTTCTGCACGGGCTGGTGGATTTCGTGAGTATGACGGCTTTCTATACAGGCGCTGTCGGAGGCCCCGCTTGACCCTGCCGCCCGAAGGACCCCGCCCGCCGCGCCAGAAGAGGAGCGAAGCGACCCTCGCCCGTATCCTCGACGCGGCGCGGACGCTGCTGGCTGTCCGCGACATCGACGAAGTCACGGTCGAGGACATCGCCAGCGAGGCGGGCGTCTCGGTCGGGGCGCTCTACACCCGGTTCCGCAGCAAGGATGAACTGCTGACCCATCTTCTGGACGTCACCCAGCGGTCGCAGGCCGAGCGACTGGCCGAGGTCCTGGCGGAGGCGCGGTGGGGGACGGTCGATCTGGCCGGGCGGCTGACCTGGCTGGTCGAGCAGTTGCAGGCCAGCGCCCGCGCCCAGCCAGGCCTGATCCGTGCGGTGTTCGCCCGTCTGCTGTCGCAGTCGCCGGCGCTGAACGCCGGGCCGGCGGCGTTGAACGCCCGAAGCGTGGCGCTGCTGGCGGCCTGGTTGCAGGCCGCGCCGGACGGCGTCACGGCGCCGGACCCGGATCTGGCGGCGTCCGCGACCGCGGCCTGGCTGTCCTATTCAGTGCATATGGCGCTGCTGTATGACTTCGCCTTCCCCGGCCAGGACGGCGAGGCCGTGGCGAGCGAGCTCAGGCGGGCGGCCCTGGCGGCGTTGAGACCGGCGCCCGCCGCGGGGTGATCCGGCGACGACTAGGGGGCCGACGCTGCATCCTCCTCCGTGCGCAAGGCGGTGCGCAGGTCCTCGAGGTGGCGGCGGTAGCCGTCGCCGTCGCCGAAATTCTCGAAGCCGTCATAGCGCGCATGGGCGCCGACGACCCGGCGGGTGTGTTTGATCGGGCACCAGTATTGCTCGGTGCGCGACGCCACCTCGCTCACATAGGCGATGACGCCGTTGACGTAGGAGCAGTAGGCGCAGTTCAGCTTCTCGAGCGCATTGAGATAGGGCAGGCCGTTGCGGTCGAAATTCATGTAGCGCCCGCGGCGCACCTGCGGGATCCGGTAAACCCGGAAGCAGATCGCCTGGTAGATCGACACCCAGAGATCGACCACTGCGAAGGGGATCAGCAGCGAATAGATCACCGGAGCCGTCACCGCGACCAGCAGGGGCGAACTGAACATATAGTTGAGCAGCCGGGTGCGGCGCTCCGTCAGGCGGCGGATGGCCTCTTCCTCGAAGCGGGCCCGGCCATGCTCGAGGCCGAACCGGAAGCCCGAGCGCTGTTTGGAGAATTCGACCTCGAGCTCGTGCTCCAGCGTCCGGATGCGGTCGATGAGGACGTCGACGCGACTGGTCATGCACGCGCTCCGGGAGCGTTGCGCCGCCCGCCCCCTGGCGCGGCGCGGTCGGGGGCGAACGCCCGACCGGTCAGGCCGGCAGCCTAGCATCCCGCCGGCGATTGCGCCTCAGCCCATGTGGGCCAGGTCCGCGATCCGCCGGACAAGGGCGCTGTCCGGGTCGAACAGCGGGTCCAGGACGGTGAAATGGTTGAGGCCGGGCAGGGCCTCATAGCGGGTGTCGACGCCCTGGGCTCCCCAATGGTCGGCCATCATCCGCGACTGGCGCAGGAATTCGGCGCTCTCGTCGGCGCCGACGAGGCAGTCCAGCACCGTGCCGCCGGGGGTGGAGCCGTTGGGGACGGGCCAGTGTATCGGCGACAGGGCGGCGGCCTCGCGCGCGTCGAGGTCGAGGGCCGTGTTTAGCGAGGTCGGGATCAGGGGCGCGAGATCGAAGACGCCGCTGATCGCCACGGCGGCGGAGGCGCGGCCCTCGCTGAGCATGCAGGCCGCCATATGCCCGCCGGCGGAGTGGCCGAACACCACGGGACGGGCGCCGGTCCGCTCGCGGACGCCTTCAACGGCGGCGCGGATCTGGCGCAGGATGACGCCGAGGCGGACGGCCGGGCAGAGGTCGTAGGAGGGGATGGCGAGGCTGACGCCAAGGGCGTTCAGCGCGGGGGCGAGGCCGGAGAACCAGCTCTTGTCCAGCGCCTGCCAGTATCCGCCGTGCAGGAAGACGGCGACGGGCGCGCCGGGGGCGGCTTCAAACAGGTCCATGACTTCGCGCGGGCCGGGGCCGTAGGCGATCTCCAGCGGCGGCCGGGCGGCGCAGGCGGCCTCGGCGGTCTCGCGCCAGCGCTGCATGACGGCGGGGTGGTCGGGGACCAGGGCGCGGTTGTTGTATTCGGCTTCGAGGTCCACTGGCTTCGCTTAGGGCTTAGGGCTTAGGGCTTAGGGCTTAGGGCTTAGGGCTTAGGAAAGGCTGCGTCGGTGGTGGCTGGTTCGCCGTCGAACTAAGCCCTAAGACCTAAGCCCTACGAACTCGAGCCTTCCGGGAGCCGCCGCCATGATGACCGCCATCTTCGTCTTCATCAAATGCGAGCTGGGCCACGCCAACGACGTGGCGGCCGACATGGTGGACAATGTCGAATACGTCTCGGAGGTCTATTCGACCTCGGGCCAGTACGACCTGCTGGCAAAATTCCAGCTGCCGAAGGACATGGACATCGGGACCTTCGTGACCAAGTCGGTGCAGACCCGGGCCAATATCCGCGACACCTTCACGGTCATCACCTTTTCGCCCTTCCTGCCTGGCGGGGGCTGACGCTACGTCACCGGTGAATCGCTGCTAACGTCCCGCGACGGAGGCTGACATGACCGATCTTGATGCGTTCCGCGCGGAGACCCGCGCCTGGCTTGAGGCCAACTGTCCTGCGGAATGCCGTGGGCCGGTGGAGAGCGACGAGGACCGGGTCTGGGGCGGGCGCAACGCCGTCTTCCCGACGCCGGCGCACAAGGTCTGGCTGGAGCGGATGGGGGCGCGGGGCTGGACCGCGCCGGAGTGGCCGGCCGAATACGGCGGCGGCGGGCTGAGCCGCGAACAGGCCAAGGTGCTGGGCTCGGAGATGCGCCGCATCGACGCCCAGGCGCCGCTGGCCAGTTTCGGGGTGTGGATGCTTGGCCCGGCGCTGCTGGCCTTCGGCACTGAGGAACAGAAGCAGCGCTTCCTGCCCGAGATCGTGCGCGGCGAGATCCGCTGGTGCCAGGGCTATTCCGAGCCGGGCGCGGGCTCCGATCTGGCGGCGCTTCAGACGCGGGCCGAGGACAAGGGCGACCACTGGATCGTCAACGGCCAGAAGGTGTGGACCAGCTACGCCGACAAGGCCGACTGGATCTTCTGTCTGGTGCGGACCGATCCGGCGGCGCCCAAACATCTGGGTATCTCTTTCGTGCTGTTCGACATGGCCACGAAGGGCGTGAGCACGCGGCCGATCACCCTGATCAGCGGCAAGAGCCCGTTCTGCGAGACCTTCTTCGACGATGTGCGGGTGGAGAAGGCGAACCTCGTCGGGACGCTGAACCGCGGCTGGGACGTGGCCAAACATCTGCTGGCCCATGAGCGGACCATGATCGGGGCCATGGGCGAGGTCGGGGGCGGACGGCCGCTGGGCCAGGTGGCGACCGGCTCGATCGGGATGGACGACGAGGGCCGGCTGGACGAGCCGATGCTCCGGGCCCGGATCGCAGAGCTGGAGATCGACGCCGCCGCCTTCCGTCTGGCCATGGAGCGGACCGGAGACCAGGTGAAGGCCGGTCAGGCCCATCCGGCCATCGCCTCGATGCTGAAATACTATGGCTCCGAGCTGAACAAGCGGCGGCATGAGCTGCTGATGGCCGCGGGCGGCTCGGATGCCCTGGAGTGGGAGGGCGAGCGCTCGCGGGGCGGCAAGGCGGCGCGCGACTGGCTGCGGACCAAGGCCAATTCCATCGAGGGCGGGACCTCGGAGGTTCAGTTGAACATCATCGCCAAACACCTGCTTCAGCTGCCGGGAGCCTGAGTCCATGCCCCTGATCCTGACCGAAGAGCAGACCATGCTGAAGGAGGCCGCGGACGGCTTCCTGAACGAGCACGCGCCGATCGCCCATCTGAGGAAGCTGCGCGACTCGAAGGACCCTGACGGCGTGTCCCGCGACCTGTGGCGGGCGTTCGGCGAGATGGGGTTCGCGGGGGTGATCATCCCCGAGGAGCACGGCGGCTCGGGCCTCGGCGCGGTCGAGGCCGGGGTCATGGCCGAGGCCCTGGGCCGGACGCTGACGCCGTCGCCCTACCTGGGCTCGGGCGTGCTGTCGGCGAAGGTGCTGGTGGACGGCGGTTCAGCCGATCAGCAGGCGGCCTGGTTGCCGCGGATCGCGGCGGGCGAGGCGATCGTGTCGCTGGCGGTCGACGAGGGCGCCAAGCACGCGCCGTCGCGGATCGCGACCGTGGCGGAGCGGTCGGGCAACGGCTTCAGGCTGAACGGCGCCAAGGGCTTCGTGCTGGACGGCCATGTCGCCGACGCCCTGATCGTGGCGGCCCTGACCGAGAACGGCCTGACGCTGTTTCTGGTCGATCCGAAGACGAGCGGCGTGGAGATCGAGCGGACTGTCATGGTCGATGCGCACAACGCCGCGCGGGTGACGCTGACGGATGTCGAGGTCGATGCGGATGCGGTGATCGGATCGGTGGACGGCGGCGAAGTCCTGCTGGAGGGGGCGCTGAACCTCGGCCGGGCCTGCGCGGCGGCGTCGCTGAACGGGGCGGGGGACCAGGCCTTCCAGACGACCATGGCCTATCTGCGCACCCGCAAGCAGTTCGGGAAGCTGATCGGCGAGTTCCAGGCTCTGCAGCATCGCTCGGCGCATCTATTCAGCGAGATCGAGATCGCCCGGGCGGCGGTGATGGGGGCGCTGACGGCGCTGGACGCCGGGCGTTCGGACGCGGGTCTGGTGGTTTCGGTGGCCAAGGCGAAGGCCGGGCGCGTCGCCGAACTGGCGGTGCAGGAGGCGGTGCAGATGCACGGCGGCGTCGGCATGACCGACGAGTTCGACGTCGGCCTGTTCATGAAGCGGGTGCGGGTGCTGAACGAGCTGCTCGGCGATGCGGGTTTCCATCAGGAGCGGATGGCGCGGGCGCAGGGGTTCTGAACCGCGGCCTCGCCTCCGGTTCACGCCGGAGTGGCCAACCGGTCCGGCCTGTCCTAGATCGAAGGACAGGGAGACTCTGACCATGACGACGCGAACCAACGCGCCCCAGTACCTGTCCGGATTCGGCAATCATTTCGCGACCGAGGCCGCGCCCGGCGCCCTGCCGGAGGGCCGCAACTCGCCGCAGCGGGCGCCCATGGGGCTGTATGCGGAACAGCTGTCGGGGACGGCCTTCACCGCCCCGCGCAGCGAGAACCGGCGGTCGTGGCTGTACCGGCTGCGGCCCAGCGCCCAGCATCCGGCCTACAAGCCCTTTTCGCAGGGGCTGGTGCGGTCGGGGCCGTTCCATGAGGCGCCGCCGTCGCCGAACCGGATGCGTTGGGATCCCCTGCCGCTGCCGACCAAGCCGACCGACTGGGTCGAGGGGCTGACGACCTATGGCGGGACCGGCGACGCCGAGGCCCTGTCAGGGGTCGGCATCCATCTGTATGCGGCCAACCGGTCGATGGTCGACCGCGTCTTCTACTGCGCCGACGGCGAACTGCTGATCGTGCCCCAGGAAGGCGACCAGGCCTTCGTCACCGAGATGGGGCGGATCGACGCCCGGCCCGGCGAGATCGTGGTCATCCCGCGCGGGGTGCGATTCCGGGTCGAGTGTTCCGGGCCCATCCGCGGCTATGTCTGCGAGAACTATGGCGCGCTGTTCCGCCTGCCGGACCTGGGGCCGATCGGCTCGAACGGCCTGGCCAACCACCGCGATTTCCAGACGCCCGTGGCGGCGTTCGAGGACGTCGACCGCCCGACCGAGTGCGTGCAGAAATACGGCGGGCGGCTGTGGACCACGATCTTCCCGCATTCGCCGCTGGACGTGGTCGGCTGGCACGGCAACTACGCCCCGTACAAATACGACACCGCCCGGTTCAACACGATCGGCACGGTCAGTTTCGACCATCCGGACCCGTCCATCTTCACCGTCCTGACCTCGCCATCGGATACGGCGGGGACCGCCAACTGCGACTTCGTCATCTTCCCGCCGCGCTGGATGGTGGGCGAGGACACCTTCCGCCCGCCGTGGTTCCACCGGAATGTGATGAGCGAATTCATGGGGCTTGTGACCGGCGAATACGACGCCAAGGAGGGCGGCTTCGCCCCCGGCGGCGCCAGCCTGCACAACTGCATGAGCGGGCACGGCCCGGACCAGGCCAGCTATGACAAGGCGGTGTCCGTCGAGCTCAAGCCGGTGAAGATCGAGAACACCCTGGCCTTCATGTTCGAGACCCGGGCGCCGATCCGGACCACGGAATGGGCGCAAACCAGTCCGACGATGCAACTGGACTACGACGACGTCTGGACCGGGTTTGAAAAGGGCCAAGTGACATGAAACGCATCCTGATCGCAGCGGCGGCGCTGCTGGCGGCAGCCTGCCAGCCGATGCCGGCGAACGATGGCAAGACCGACCTGGCCGAGGCGCCGCCGGTCGTCCAGACTTCATCGGTTCAGTCGGTCGCCGGCAGCGAGGACGCCGCGGCCTGCGCGGCGGCCGGCGGCAAGATGCTGCCGCAGGGCCGGATGCAGTCGGTGCGCTGCGTGATCACCTATGCCGACGCCGGACAGCGCTGCACGGACGGCGACGACTGCGCCGGCGACTGCCGCGTCGATGACGTGGCCAATGCGCCGGCGGCCGGAACCAATGCGGTCGGCCAGTGCCAGGCAAGCAGCAGCCGGTTCGGCTGCTACACCACGATCGAGAACGGCAAGGCCGAGGCCACGATCTGCGTCGACTGACCCGCCTGCATCCGCCGCTTCGCCACGGACGTTCCTGATCCCATGAGCCTGACCGAGATCGCCGCCCTTCTGGGCCTCAACCTGGCCCTGATCGTCGTGGTGATGGTCGGGCTGTGGACCGTGTCGCTGCGGCTGAAGGACGTCAGCTTCATCGACGCCGTGTGGCCGATGGGCATGCTGTTGCTGGCCCTGGCGACCTTCCCGCGCACCGAGGGCGACCCGATCAGGAAATGGCTGCTGCTATGGCTGGTCGGGGTCTGGGCCCTGCGGCTGGGCTGGCATCTGTTCCGTCGTTGGCGGGCCCACGGGGCCGACGGCCGCTATGTCGATCTGCTTGGGCGGCTGGAGCGCACGCGCGGAATGGGCTTCGGCAAGGCGGCCCTGCTGGCGGTCTTCCTGCCCCAGGCCGTGCTGGCCTGGCTGACTTCCCTGCCGGTTCAGCTGGGTCAGGTCGCCCTCGAGCCGGCGATCGGCTGGATCGGCTGGATCGGGGCGGGGCTGGCGGTGATCGGCATCGGCTTCGAGAGCATCGGCGACGCCCAGCTGACCGCCTTCCGCAAGGATCCCGCCAACAAGGGCAAGGTGCTGGACACCGGCCTGTGGCGCTGGACCCGGCATCCGAACTATTTCGGCGACGCCTGCGTCTGGTGGGGGCTGTACCTGATCGCGGCCGAGACGGGGCCGGGCGTCTGGGCGATCGCCGGACCGCTGTTCCTGACCTTCACCCTGACGAAATGGTCCGGGATAGGCATCACGGAAAAGGCCATCCACGGCACCCGGCCGGGCTATGCCGATTATGTGCGCCGGACCAGCGCCTTCATTCCCTGGCCGCCGAAGAAGGCCTGAGGGGTCTTTCCGCACGGAAAACCCCCGCCGCTTGCGCGACGGGGGCTGACCGTTCTGTACCAGCCGGGGGTCATGACGCCCCGGGCCGAGTCGCCTTACTGGGCCGGGTTGGCGGCCGACGGCGAGGTGTTCGGGGTGTTCTCGGTGGTCATGCCGCCGTCAGCGTTGCCGGCCTGTTGCTCGATAGCGTCGGCCTTCTCGTTGAGGGCGGTTTCGGCGGCTTCCGTCGGGGCGGCGGCGGCCTGTTCTTCCAAGGCGTCCGCCTGGACTTCGGCGGTCTTGTCGGCCTGGCTTTCGCAGGCGGCGAGGCCGGCGACGGCGAAGAGGGCGGCGGCGGCGGTGACGAATTTACGCATGAGGATATCCTTCCAAAGTGGAAACCTCATAACTCCGTCGCGGCGAGGTGGTTCACGGGCGCGTGAGAAATTTGTGTTGGAACCTCAGGTCCGTGCGCTGAAGGCCACCCGGGCGGCGCCCAGCAGGGCGGCGTGCTTGTGCAGGATCACATGGGTCGGGATGTCGGCCATATAGTCCTGGTAGCGGCCCTTGCGTTCGAACCGCTCCCGGAACGGACTGGCCTTGAGGAAGGGCAGGATCCGCGGGGCGATGCCGCCGGCGATATAGACGCCGCCCCGAGCCCCGGTGGTAAGGGCGATGTCCCCGGCGACGCAGCCGAGGATGGCGCAGAAGCGGGCCAGGGTGGCGCCGCAGGGACTGTTGGGCGTCGCCAGCGCCTGGGCGGTGATCAGGGCCGGGTCTTCGATATGGCTCTCGCGCCCGTCGATCTCGGCCAGGGCGCGGTGCAGGTTGAGCAGGCCGGGGCCGCAGATCAGCCGTTCGATCGAGACCCGGCCGTAGCGGCGGCGCAGGATGCGCAGGATTTCGTCCTCGACGGCGTCTCCGGGCGCGAAACAGGCGTGGCCGCCCTCGGAGGGCATGGCCATCTCGTTCCCGTGGGCATCGCGAATGAGGGCGGAAACGCCGAAACCGGTCCCCGGGCCGAGCACGGCGATGGCGGCGTGGGGGTCGCCTTCGTCAGGACCGCCCAGCGAGGCCAGCTCCGGGCCGTGCACCAGGGGCGCGCCCCAGGCCTGGGCCTCGAAATCGTTGATCAGGCGGACCGGATTGAGGCCCAGCGTCCGAAGCTCGGCCTCGGATACGCGCCACGGGGAGTTGGTCAGGTCGATCTCACCGTCCGTGACCGGCCCGGCCACGGCGATGACGCCTTGGGTCGGCTTGACCGCGCAGCCGTCGAGGAAGGCGGCGACCCCCTCAAGGAAGGTCGGATAGCGCCCGGCGGGGAAGCTCTCGTGGTGCTCCAGAACGGGGCGGCCATCGACCAGGCGAGCGATGGCGAAGCGGGCGTTGGTGCCGCCGACGTCGCCGACCAGCAGGGCCGGGGTGTCCGTAACGGGCGTCACGCGTCCACCGTGCGGTCGACGAAATTGGGATCCGGCGGCGCATCGGCCTCGCCCGCCGCCACCGTCGGGGCGGCGAAGCAGATCGAGGCACCGGCTTCGGCCGCGCCCACCGCCTGGCGGAAGGCGCCGAAGAGTTCGCGCCCATAGCCCCAGGCGGCCCCCGCGGCGTGGGCGGGGCTGCGCGCCGCGGCCGGGCGCATGGCGAGGTCGGGGACGCCGATGGTGGACAGGACTCCGGCCTCGGCGTCGAGGCGGATGATGTCGCCGTCGCGGACATGGGCCAGGGGGCCGCCGGCGAGAGCCTCGGGCGAGACATGGATGGCGGCGGGGGTCTTGCCCGAGGCGCCCGACATGCGGCCGTCGGTGACGAAGGCGACCTTGAAGCCCTTGTCCTGCAGCACGGAGAGGGCCGGGGACAGGCTGTGCAACTCGGGCATGCCGTTGGCGCGGGGGCCTTGGAAGCGCAGGACCACCACCACGTCGCGGTCGAGCTTTCCGTCCTTGAAGGCCTGCAAGGCGTCTTCCTGGGTCTCGAAGACGGCGGCCGGCGCCTCGACGATGCGGTTCTCCGGCTTGACGGCCGAGATCTTGATCACCGCCCGGCCGAGATCGCCCTGAACGAGGCGCAGGCCGCCCTCGCGGTCGAAGGGATCGGCGGCGGGGCGCAGAATGTCCGTGTCCAGACTTTCCGAGACGCCGTCCTTCCAGACCAGCGCGCCGTCGATGAGCATCGGCTCCTGGAAATAGTGGTGGATGCCCTCGCCCATGATGGTCGTAACGTCGGAATGGATGCAGCCGGCGCCGGCCAGCTCGCGGGCGACGAAGGCGACGCCGCCGGCGGCCTGGAAGGCGTTCACGTCGGCCGAGCCGTTGGGATAGACCCGGGCCAGCAGGGGGGTGACCGAGGAGAGCTGGTCCATGTCGGTCCAGTCGATCAGGACCCCGGCGGCGCGGGCCATGGCGACCAGATGGATGGCGTGATTGGTCGAACCGCCGGTGGCCAGCAGGGCGACGATCATGTTGACGATCGACTTTTCGGAGATGACGTCGGCCATCCGAGCCTGACCCGTGCGGGCCAGCTCGACCGCGCGTTTCGCCGCCGCCGCGGTCAGGGCGTCGCGCAGGCCGGTCTCTGGATGGACGAAGGCCGTCGAGGGCAGGTGCAGGCCGCCCAGCTCCATCATCATCTGGTTGGAGTTGGCCGTGCCGTAGAAGGTGCAGGTGCCGGGCGAGTGGTAAGAGCCGATCTCGCTTTCCAGCAGGGTGGCGCGGTCGACCTTGCCTTGCGCATATTCGGCGCGGACGCGGGCCTTTTCGAAATTGGGGATGCCCGAGGGCATGGGCCCGGCGGGGGCGAAGACGACCGGCAGATGGCCGAAGGCCAGCGAGCCCATGAACAGGCCGGGCACGATCTTGTCGCAGACGCCGAGGCAGACGACGGCGTCGAAGGCGTCGTGGGTCAGGGCCACGGCGGTGGACATGGCGATGACGTCGCGGCTGAACAGCGACAGGTCCATGCCGGGGCGGCCCTGGGTGACGCCGTCGCACATGGCGGGGACGCCGCCGGCGACCTGGGCGGTGGCGTTCACCTCGCGCACGGCGTCGCGGATGATCTGCGGGAAGCGTTCGAACGGCTGATGCGCCGACAGCATGTCGTTATAGGCGGTGACCACGCCGACGTTGGGCTGGGTCCCGGACATGGCGTTGAGCTTGTCCTTGACCGGGGCGCCGGCGAAGGCGTGGGCCCAGTTGGCGCAGGACAGTTTGGCCCGGCCGACGCCGGATGAGCCGGCGGCGTCCATGCGGCGCAGATAGTCGGCGCGGGTCGCCTTCGACCGTTCGACGATGCGGGCGGTGACCTCGGCGACGACGGGATGGAGTTCGGGCATCAGGCTTTCTCCGTCCACAGAACATCAAGCGGGACGTTCGCGGAGATCAGGGCGGCGATGGGCTGGACGGCCGGGTCGCCGGCGGCCTCGCGCTCGAAGACGGCGCGTTTGGCGGCCCCGGTCAGGGCCAGGACCACCCGGCGGGCGGTCATCAGATACGGCAGGTTGATGGTCAGCCGCTCAAGGCCCGGCGCGGCGCCGTCGCGGCCGTGGGGGACGCCGAGGACGGTCGGCCGGAGCGCGGGCGAGAGCAGGGTCTTCAGGGTCGGGCTGTCGGGGAACATGGAGCAGATATGGCCATCCTCCCCCATGCCGAGAAGGACGGCGTCCAGTTTTCCGCCCTCGGCCGCCAGGGCGTGGGCCGCGAGAGCGGCGGCGCGGTCGACGGTGACGGCCGGATGGTACAGGGGCACGAGCCGGGCTGCGGCGGCCGGGCCGGTCAGCAGGGTCCGCTTCAGAAGAGCCGCGTTCGAGTCCGGCGAGGACTCAGGGACATAGCGTTCGTCGATCAGGGTGACGGCGACGCGGGACCAGTCGAGGTTCGTCTGCGCCATGCGGCGGTAGATCGGCGCCGGCGTCGAGCCGCCGGAGCCCGCGAAGACGGCCTTGCCGCCGGTCTCAATGGAGGCGGCCAGGGCGTCGGTCAGGCGCGCGGCGCAGGCGTCGGCCCAGGCGGCGCCGTCGGCGAAGGTCTCAACGGCGGGCGCGGCCTCACCCATGACCGGTGTTCCAGGCGCGGCCGCCGCGTTCGAGCAGCAGGTCGGCCTCGGCCGGGCCCCAGGTTCCGGCGGCGTATTCCTTCGGCTTGAAGGCCGCGCCGCGCCAGGCGTCGGAAACCTCGTCGACCCATTTCCACGCCTGTTCCGCCTCGTCACGCCGCACGAACAGGGTGGAATCGCCGGCCAGGGCGTCGAGCAGCAGCCGCTCATAGGCGATGCGGCGGCGCGGCGGCTTCGCGTCCTTGTCGCCCTGACCCCATGACAGGGACATCTGGATCGGCTGCAGCTTCATGCGCTGGTCCAGCCCCGGCTTCTTGTTCATCACCGACAGGGCGATGTCCTCCTCGGGCTGAAGCTCGATGACCAGCCGGTTGGCCTCGATATGCCCGCGTTCCCGATGGTCGAAGATGGAGTGGGGCACCGGTTTGAACTGGATGACGATCTCGGTTCGCTTCTCGGCCAGTCGTTTGCCGGTGCGCAGGAAGAAGGGGGTGCCGGCCCAGCGCCAGTTGTCGATGTCGACGCGGACGGCCACGAAGGTTTCGGTGTCCGACGCCTGGCCGCGCTCCTCGCTATAGGCCGCCGCGGGCCGGCCCTCGCTGGTTCCGGCGACGTACTGGCCGCGCACCGTGACGCGTTCGGCCTCATGCTCCGTGATCGGACGGAGCGAACGGATGACCTTCACCTTCTCGTTGCGGACCGAGTCCGGATCGAGGTCGCTGGGCGGCTCCATGGCCACGAGACAGAGCAGCTGGAGCATGTGGTTCTGCAGCATGTCCCGCAGGGCGCCGTATTCGTCGTAATAGGGCCAGCGGTCGCCGACCCCGACCGTCTCGCCGACGGTGATCTGGACGTGGTCGATCGACAGGCTGTTCCAGAGCGGCTCGAAGATGGTGTTGCCGAAGCGCAGGGCGATCAGATTCTGGACCGTCTCCTTGCCGAGGTAGTGGTCGATGCGGAAGACCTGCTCCTCGGAGAAGGCGTGGGCCACGGCGTCGTCGATCTGGAGGAAGGATTCGAGGTCGCGCCCGACGGGCTTCTCCAGCACCACGCGGTCGCTCGCCTCGGCCAGGCCCGCGGCTTTCAGGGCGGTGACGATGCGGCCGTAGAGCGAGGGCGAGACGGCGAGGAAGCTGGTCACGCCCCCGTCGGCGCTCATGTCGCCGATCTTGTCCTTCAGCGGCTTGAGGCTGGCGGCGTCTGTCGCATCGACGGGCAGATAGTCGAGGCGGGCGTCGAGCCGGGCCCAGGCGGCGTCCGACCATGCGTCGTCGGCGTGGGCCTTGCTCTCGACCGCGGCGCGGACCCTGGCGACATACTCCTCGCGGCTCTCGTCCGAGCGGGCTGCGCCAATGATCTTCAGCCCGTCGGGCAGCAGGCCGTCGTGCTCGAGGAAGTAGAGCGAAGGCAGAAGCATCCGCATGGCGAGGTCGCCGCCGCCGCCGAACAGCACCAGGGCCGCCATGCGCTCTCCTTCGTTCAGGTCCCGGCTGGACCGGGGGTTTGTCTGGCCGCTTCCGCGCGCTGCGCCAAGACGTCGAGGACGTCCTGAAACACCATGTGACGCGCCTGAAGCAGGACCATCAGGTGATAGACCAAATCCGCGGCCTCTGCCGCCAGTTCCGAATCCGGGCCCGCGACGCCGGCCAGGGCGGTCTCGACGCCCTCCTCGCCGACCTTCTGCGCGACCCGTTTGACGCCCTCGGCGAGCAGGCGGGCGGTCCAGCTTTCCGACGGGTCGGCGGCGGCGCGGACGGCGATGGTCGCCTCCAGGCGGGCGAGGCGGCCGAGACCGGGGGCGTCCTCTTCGCCGAAACAGCTGATGCGGTTCAGATGGCAGGCGTTGCCCACGGGGCGGACCTTGAGGACGAGGGCGTCCGCGTCACAGTCCGGGGTGATCGAGACGACGTGCAGGCGATCGCCGGAGGTCTCTCCCTTCCGCCAGCGCCCGCCGCGCGAGCGTGAGAAGAAGGTGGCCTCGCCGGACGCGATCGTCTCGTCGAGGGCGGCGCGGTCCATCCAGGCGAGCGTCAGAACCTGCAGGGTGGCGGCGTCCTGGACGACGACGGGGATGAGGCCGCCGGATTTGTCGAAATCGAGGGTGGAGGGATCGATCACAGTCTCATTTCCTGTCCGGCGTCCGACAGGAACGCCTTGAGATCGGGAATGGCCAACGCCCCGGTGTGGAAGACGCTGGCGGCGAGGGCGCCGGAGACGTCGGCCTGTTCGAACACGTCGCGGAAATGCGCGGCGGTTCCGGCCCCGCCCGAGGCGACCAGCGGGATGGTCAGTAGGGCGCGGGCGGCGGCGAGCTGGCCGATATCGTAGCCGCGGCGGACGCCGTCCTCGTCCATGCAGTTCAGGACTATCTCCCCGGCGCCGAGGGTCTGGGCCTCGACGATCCAGTCCATGGTGCGACGGCCGGCGCCGCGGCTGGCGGTCGGGTCGCCGGTGTACTGATGCACGACCCAGTCGTCGCCGGACCGCTTCGAATCGACGCCGACGACGACGCATTGGCTCCCGAGGCGGTCGGCCATCTCGCCGATCAGGTCGGGGCGTTCGAGGGCGGGGGAGTTGATCGAGACCTTGTCCGCGCCGTGGTCGAGGCAGCGGGCGGCCTGGTCGACCGAACGGATGCCGCCGGCGACGCTGAAGGGGATGTCCAGCAGGCGGGCGATGTCGCGGACCCAGCCGTAGTCGAGGGTTCGCCCCTCGGGGCTGGCGGTGATGTCGTAGAAGACCAGCTCGTCAGCGCCCTGATCGCGGTAGCGGGCGGCGAGGTCCGCGGCGTCGCCCATGTCGGTGTGACCCTGGAATCGGACGCCCTTGACCACCCGGCCGTCCTTGACGTCGAGACAGGGGATGATGCGGCGGGCCGTCATGCCGCGAGCGCTTCTTCGAGCGTAAAGCGGTTCTCGTAGAGGGCGCGGCCGACGATGGCGCCGTCGCAGCCGAGGGCGGCGGCGGCGGTCAGGTCGGCGACGGTCGCCACGCCGCCCGAGGCCTGGACCTTCAGATCGGGACGCCGGCGGATGATCTCGCCCAGCAGGTCGAGATTGGGCCCGGTCAGGGCGCCGTCGCGGCCGACGTCGGTGACCAGCAGGTGACGGGCGAGGTTCGGCGGATAGCGGTCCAGGGCGGTCCAGAGATCGACCCCCGCCGCCTCGGTCCAGCCCTTCAGCGCCGGGACCCAGCGATCGCCGTCGGCCTTGACGTCGATGGCCAGGGTGATGCGGTCCGGGCCGAAACGGCGCAGCCAGCCGGCGACCGTCTCGGGTTGAGTGACGGCGAGGGACCCGACCACGACCCGGGCGACCCCGGCGTCGATCAGGGCCGCGACGTCGGCGGCCGAGCGGACGCCGCCGCCGGACTGGATGCGGATATCGACGGCGCGGGCGAGGTCGCCGATGAGGGCGTGCTGGACCGCGCGCCCGGCCTCGGCCCCGTCAAGGTCGACGATGTGAGCCCAGGTCGCGCCGGCCGCCGCGAAGGCGGCGAGGCGGGCGGCGGGCTGATCGTCGTAGCGGGTGACCGCGTCGAACCGGCCGTGCATCAGCCGCACGCAGATCCCGTCTTTCAGGTCGATGGCGGGATAGACGATCACGCGGGAAGCTCCAGGAAGTTGCGCAGGATGCGGGCGCCGGCCGCGGCCGAGCGCTCAGGGTGGAACTGGCAGCCCCAGCGGTTGGCGCTGCGGACCATGGCGGGCACCGGGCCGCCATAGTCGGCGCGGGCGAGGGTGGCGGGCCCGTCGGGGCAGGCGAAACTGTGGACGAAGTATGCGTAGGCGCCGTCCGCGACGCCCTCCAGCAACGGGTCTTCGCGGACCGCCGTCAGCCGCGACCAGCCCATGTGCGGCACGGTCAGGCCGGGGCCGGGTTCCAGTCGGCGAACGGCGCCGGGGATGAGCCCCAGGAGGGGGACGGGCTCGCCCTCCTCGCTGGTCTCGAACAGCAGCTGCTGGCCCAGGCAGACGCCGAGCAGGGGGCGGGAGAAGGCGCGGATGGGTTCGACAAGGCCGAGCGCGGTCAGCCGGGCCATGGCGTATGCGGCGGCGCCGACGCCGGGCAGGATCAGCCGTTCAGCCTCGATGACGGCGGCCGGGTCGTCGGTCAGGCGCACGGTCGCGCCCAGCCGCTCCAACGCGAACCGGACCGAGGCGGTGTTGCCGGCGCCGTAGGCGAGGACCGCAACCTCGGTCACAGCACGCCCTTGGTGCTGGGCACCGCGTCGCCCTCGATGCGGATGGCCTGGCGAAGGGCCCGGCCGAAGGCCTTGTAGACGGCCTCGGTCTTGTGGTGGTCGTCGTCGCCGGTGACCGAGACGTGGATGGCCGCGCCGAGGTGTTCGGCCAGCGAGCGGAAGACGTGGGCCGTCAGGTCGGTGCGGTAGTCGCCGATGAAGGGCGTCGAGAAAGTCCCCTCGAAAACGGGGAAGGGGCGACCTGACAGGTCGATGGACACGGACGCATTGGCCTCGTCCATCGGCAGGACGAAGCCGTAGCGGGCGATGCCGCGGCGTTCGCCGAGCGCCTGCTTCAGGGCCTGACCGAGGGCGATGGCGGAGTCCTCGATGGTGTGGTGCGGGTCGGTGTGCAGGTCGCCTTCGCAGGCCAGCCGCAGGGAGAAGCCGCCGTGGGCGGCGACCTGCTCCAGCATGTGGTCGAAGAAGCCGACGCCGGTGGCGATGGAAACCGGGCCGGTCGCGTCGAGATCGACGGCGCAGACGATGCGGGTCTCCTTGGTGTCGCGGACGGCTTCGCCGGTGCGGTGGGCGCGGCCGGATGCGGCGCCGAGTCCGAGGGCGGCGAGGAGCCGGTCGTTGACCTCGGCGTTTGCGGAGACGGGCAGGCGCAGCCGGTCGCCGGCGTGTTCGACGGCAAGGCCGAAGCGGGCGAGGGCGGTGAGGACGGCGTCCGGTTCGGCGGGGCGGGCCATGATCACGGGGCCGAAGCCCGGCTCGATCTTCATGTCGCGGGAGAGGGCCTTGCTCAGCCGCTCGCGCTCCGACCGGACGAGGGCGATGCGGGCCGTCGTTTCCATCATGCGCGAGGGATCGAGCGCCTGCAGAGCGAGGCGGATGGAGACCTCGGGCAGGGCGTACGGCTCAAGCACCGAGGCGAGGCGGGCGAGGGTCTCCGGCTGGCCGAGGGCGGCGCCGACCCGGGCGCCCGCGAGTCCCCAGGCGAGCGAGAGGCTGCGCAGGATGATCAGGTTGGCGTGGTCGCGGATGGCGGTCGCGGCGGATGGAGCGTCCGCGAACTCGGCCATCCCTTCGTCGATGACCAGCAGGGCGGGGGCGACCCGTTCGGCCATTTCGGCCACGGCCTCGGGCGAGCCGAGGGCGCGCAGGATGACGGCGCCGGTCTCGGCTCCGGCGGCGGGCTCGGCGTAGAGGGCGGCGAGGGACCGGTACGGCTCGGCGTCAGGCGCTTCGACACGCAGGCCGTCGCGGGCGGCGAGGCGGAATATCAGTTCAAGTCCGTGGGTCAGACCGCGAACCGGCAGGACGCTGTCGGCGGCCACGCCATAGATTTGGGCCATGCGGGCGGCGAGGGCGCGGGGTTCGGTCGGATAACGGTCGAGGCCGTCGCCGCCGGCGACCAGCGGGGCGAAGGGGGCGGGCAGGTTGTTCATGCGCCGGTCCTCAGATCCGCGGCCCGGGCGTGGGCTTCCAGACCCTCCAGCCGGGCGAGGCGAGCGGCGACGGGGGCGAGGGCGGCTGCCCCGGCCTCGGTCACGACCTGGACCGACATGGTGGTCATGAAGCTGGCGGTGGTGACGCCGCCCATGGTGCGCGCGGCGCCGTCCGTCGGCAGGACATGGCTGGGACCGGCGGCGTAGTCGCCGAGCGTCTCGGCGGCCCAGGCACCGACGAAGACGGCCCCGGCAGCGGAGATGCGGCTGACCAGCTTGTCGGCCTCGACAGTCTGGAGGGCGAGGTGTTCGGGCGCGTAGAGGTTGGCCACCTCGCAGGCCTCGGCCACGTCGCGGACGCGGATGGCCCGACCCTCGGCGAGAGAGGCGCGGGCGATGTCGGCGCGGGGCAGGGTCTGCAGCTGGCGGTCGACCTCGGCGAGGATGGCGTCGATGTTTGCCCGGCTCTCGGAGACGAGGATGACCTGGGCGTCGGCGTCGTGTTCGGCCTGGCTGAGCAGGTCGGCGGCGGCGATCTCCGGGTCGGCGTCGCGATCGGCGATGACCAGCAGCTCCGACGGGCCGGCGGGCATGTCGACGGCGGGGCCGCCGGCCAGGTTCGACGCCTGTTTCTTGGCCTCGGCGACCCAGGCGTTGCCGGGCCCGAACAGCTTGTCACAGGGTTCGATGACGCCGTCGTCCAGTTCGGCGCCGAAGGTCAGGGCGGCGATGGCCTGGGCACCGCCGATCAGCCAGAGGTCGTCGAGGCCGGCCTCGGCGGCGGCGAAGATCATGGCGGGGTGCGGCTCGCCCGATCCTGAGGGCGGAGTCACGACGACGCGGCGGCCGACGCCCGCGACGGCGGCGGGGATGGCCTGCATCAGCAGCGAAGAGAACAGGGGCGCCGAGCCGCCGGGAACGTAGAGGCCCGCCGAGCGCAGCGGCCGCCAGACTAGGCGCGAGCGCACGCCAGGGACGATCTCCACCTCGGGGGTGTCTTCCGGGCGGGTCGCCTCGTGGAAGATGCGGATATTCTCGGCGGCCATGCGGATGGACCGGGTGTCAGCGGGCCGCAGGGCGTCGCGGGCGGCGGCGACGCGGTCGGGCGTCAGCGCAAGCCGCCGGGGGGCGGCGCCGTCCAGCTTCAGGCTCCAGTCGGTCACGGCGGCGCCGCCGCGGGTGCGGACGTCGTCCATGATCTCGCGCACCGTGTCGGTGACCCGGGCCTCGGTGCGGCGGCGGGGACGGGCCAGGGCCTCGCGGCGGCCGGCCTCGTCAAGCGTGCTCCAGTCGAGACGTTTCATCACATCATCTTCTCGATGGGGAGGACGAGGATGGCCGAGGCGCCGGCGGCCTTCAGCCGTTCCAGCGTCTCCCAGAAGACCGCCTCCTGGCAGACGGCGTGGACAGCCACGGCGTCGTCGCGGCCGGACAGGGGCATGACCGTGGGGGCGCCGGCACCGGGCAGGATGGCGGTGATCTCGGCCAGGGCCGAGCGCGGCGCGTTGAGCATGACGTATTTGGCCCCTTGCGAGGACACCACGCCGGCCATGCGCTCGACGATGCTGTCCAGCAGGTGCTGCAGGCCGGGCTCGGGCGGGACGGGCGATTTGATCAGGACAGCCTGGCTGTCCAGCACCGTCTCCTTGGCCGCGAGACCGTTGGCTTCGAGCGTGGCACCGGTCGAGACGAGGTCGCAGATGGCCGAGGCGAGTTTGAGCCGCGGGGCCACCTCGACCGCGCCGCGCATGGTGACGATGTCGGCTGACACGCCCTGGGCATCGAGATAGCGGCGCAGGATCTTCGGATAGGAGGTGGCGATGCGCAGGCCGTCCAGCGAGGCCGGGCCGTCGTAGGCCAGGGTCGGGGGGATGGCGATCTTCAGGGTGCAGCGGCCGAAACCGAGCGGCATCAGCACCTCGGCCACGGGGCCGCCGTTGCGGACCTCCTCCAGCACATTTTCCCCGACAATGCCGAGGTCGCAGACGCCGTCGGCGACGAAGGTCGGGATGTCGTCGTCCCGCACGCGCAACAGGTCGATCGGGTAGTTCTCCACCCGGTAGAGCAGGTCGTTGGCGCCCTTGACCACGCGCAGGCCCGCGTCGCGGACGAGGTCGAGGCTGCGTTCGGACAGGCGGCCGGATTTCTGGACGGCGATACGCAGCCGACCCTGGACAGTGCTCATGACGGGGAACTCAGACTTTCTGTTTCAGGCGATCCAGCACCAGGCGGTAGCCCTGATGCGGCATTTCCTTGAGGAAGCGGGCGACGCGGACGACGGTGGTCGGGCTGGCGCCGGCGGAGGAGGCGATCTCGCGATAGGAATGCAGTTGCTCGTCCAGCAACCGCGCCACCGCCCAGCGCTCCGCAAAGGCGCGGAGTTCCGACGGCGTGCACAGATCCGCCAGGAAGGCGTCCAGCTCTTCCCTCGTCTTCAGGCATAGGAGGGCGTCATACAGGGCGAGCCGGTCGTCGGCCGCCTTGTGCACGACCTTGCGGGGCGGGGTGGCGTTCATGCGCGTTCCACTATGCTGTAACAGTGGCACGGTCAAGGGGCGGTTGGTGATTGGTGGTTGGTGGCTGGCGAAGCACAAACGGAGACATCCAGCCGGATCTGAAGCATGGCCTCCATTCACCAATCACCAGCCACCAATCACCTCTGGCCCCTGACCGCCGGCCCCTCTATTTCCGTCCCATGACCAAGGTTCTGATCATCGGCGCGGGGCATGCAGGCGGGACGGCGGCGGCCCTGCTGCGCCAGTACGGGCATCAGGGGCCCATCGTGCTGGCGGGCGAAGAACCGGCGGCGCCCTATCAGCGGCCGCCCCTGTCCAAGGCCTGGCTGAAGGGGGAGGCGGACCTCGAGGCCTTGCTGCTGCGGCCGGAGGCCTTCTACGCAGAGCACGATATCGAGCTGCGCACGGGCGTAACGGCGACGGCGATCGATGCGATGGCGAAGACGGTGAGCTTCGCCGACGGGACCGTTGAACCGTACGACGCGCTGATCCTGGCGACGGGATCGACGGCGCGGAAGTTGACCGTCCCGGGCGCGGACCGGCCGGATCTGATGGAGCTGCGGACTCTGGCGGATGCGGAGCGGCTGAAGGCGGCGCTGGGGCCCGGGAAGCGGCTGGTGGTGGTCGGCGGCGGCTATGTCGGGCTGGAGGCGGCGGCGTCGGCGCGGGCGCTGGGCGCCGGGGCGGTGATCATCGAACGGATGGACCGGGTGCTGGCGCGGGTGGCGTCGGAGACCCTGTCGGCCTTCTTCACCGCCCATCATCGGGTGCATGGGGTCGAGGTGCTGACCTCGGCCGAGGTGACGGGCTTCGAGGACGCAGGCGTGCGGCTGGGCGACGGGCGGCTGGTCGCGGCGGATGTGGTGCTGGTCGGGGTCGGGGCGCTGGCGAACGACGGACTGGCGCGGGCGGCGGGTCTGGCCTGTGAGAACGGGGTGGTGGTCGATGAGACGGCGCGGACTTCGGATCCGGCCATCTGGGCCATCGGCGACATGACCTTCCGGCCGGTCCCGGTCCACCGCGGACGGCGGCATCGGCTGGAGAGCGTGCCCAATGCCCTGGAGCAGGCCAAACAGGCCGCGGCGGCGATCACCGGACGGGCCGCCCCGGCGCCTGAGGTCCCGTGGTTCTGGTCCGACCAGTATGAGATCAAGCTGCAGATCGCCGGCCTGTCCGACGGGGCGGATCGTCAGGTGGTGCGCGGCGATGTCGAGGGCGGCACCTTCGCCGTCTTCCATCTGGCCGGCGACCGGATCGTCTGCGTCGAGGCGGTCAACGCCCCGGCGGAGTTTATGGCGGGGCGGCAGATGATCTCGCGCGGCCAGGCGGTGGACGCCGTGCGGCTGGCCGACCTGTCTGTGTCGATGAAAGAGGTCGCCGCGGCTCAGGCCTGACGCGCGAGCGAGGTCTCCACGGTCGGCCCGGCCAGCTGCTCGGTCAGGGCGGCGAGCGGCACGGGGCGGCCGATCAGATAGCCCTGCGCCAGATCGCAGCCCATGCCGCGCAGGAGGGCGAGCGCTGTCGGCGTCTCGACGCCTTCGGCTGTGACCTTGAGGCCCAGGCTGTGGGCCAGATCGATGGTGGATTTGACCAGCAGGGCGTCGCGCGAGGACTGGTCCAGCCCCAGGATGAAGCTTTTGTCGATCTTGAGCTCGTCGGCGCGGATCTGCTTCAGATAGGTCAGGGACGACAGGCCGGCGCCGTAGTCGTCCAGGGAGACGGCGATCCCCGCCTCCGCGAAGCGGGCGATGATGTGCAGGGCGAGCTCCGGATTGTCCATCACCGCCGTCTCGGTGATCTCGAAGCACAGATCGGCCGCCGAGGCGGCGACCTCGGCCAGGGCGAATTCGGCGAAGCTCTCGTCGGAGAGCAGCCGGCCCGAGACGTTCACCGAGACCGTCAGGGCGTGGCCCGCGGCGGCCAGGACCTTCTGGTCGGCGATGGCGCGGCGGATGACCCATTCGGTGAGCGGACGGATATGGCCCGTCTCCTCAGCCATGCCGATGAACAGGTCAGGAGAGACGCAGCCGCGGCGCGGATGGGTCCAGCGCATGAGGGCCTCGACCCCGCTGATCCGTTCGGTGCGGAAGTCGTATTTGGGCTGGTAGGCCAGGACCAGTTCATTGTTGTCCATGGCCGCCATTATCTCGCTGACCAGCGACAGGTTGCCGGCGGGGTCGCCATAGCGATCGGCGTCGAAGGCGGCGGCCCGACGCCGCGTCGCCCGGGCCTGATCGAGGGCGATCGAGGCCCGGTCCACCGGGGAGGGGACGCTCTGGTTCAGCTCTCCGGCGCGGGCGACGCCGGCGGTCAGGGCGATATCCACCGGAGCGCCGTTCAGGATCACGGGCGCGTGGGCGGCTTCGCAGAGCCGGGCTGCGAGGGCGACGGCGGATTCATCGCTGTCGGAACTGAAGACCAGCCCCAGGGTCCCGCCCCCGATCCGGGCGACGGGCGCGCCCCCGGACAGGGCGGATAACCGGTGTCCGAGCGTGACGAGCAGCCGGGCCATGGAATCATAGCCGATGGCGTTGCGGACGACCTCGAAACGGTCGACGCACAGAAGAATGACGTAGGTCCGGCCGGGTCCGGAGGCCAGCCGCTCCAGCGACAGCCGGTTGCCGAGACCGGTCTCCTGGTCGTGCAGGGCCATATGGGCCAGCCGCGCCTCGCGGTCGCGCAGATGGGTCCGGACGGACTCGCCGGCGAACAGTCTCGGCAGGAATGCGAACACGCGGCGCATCCCGGGATTGTCCGCGAACGGGATGAAGCGCGCGTAAACCTGTTTCCAGCGAGGCTCCGCGCTGCAACGCGTGTGAATTTGCGAACGGCTCGCGTCAGCCCTTGCGTCCGCTCGGGAAGTTGCTATTGCGACTACTTCGCAATCTCAAACGTCCCAGGCTGTCTTGATGTCCGACTCCCGCGCCGACGCGCTTCGCGCCCTCCTCTTCGCCTCTACCGCCGCCGGCATGCTCATGGCCGGGCCGGCCCTGGCCGAACCCGGTCCGGACGGCGAACCCCAGGACGCCAAGACTTTGGAGACCGTCACCGTCGACGGCCGGCCTGTCAGGCGCGAGCCGCGGTCGCCCGAGTTCACCGCCCCGCTGGTCGACACGCCGCGGTCGGTCACCATCATCCCGCAGCAGATCATCGAACAGACCGCGGCGACCTCGCTGCAGGACATCCTCCGCAACTCGCCCGGGATCACCTTTGGAGCGGGCGAGGGCGGCCAGCCGCTGGCCGACCGGCCCTTCATTCGCGGCCAGTCGTCCGGCAACAACGTCTTCGTCGACGGCATCCGCGACTCCGGCGGCCAGCAGCGCGAGGTGTTCAACCTTGAGCAGGTCGAGGTCATCAAGGGGCCCGACGCCGTCTATTCCGGCCGCGGCTCGGGCGGCGGCAGCATCAACCTGGGCTCCAAGGCCCCGCGCCTGACCGACTTCAGCCGATGGGGCCTCGGCGTGGGTACGGACGGCTGGCTGCGCGGCACGATCGACCAGAACTGGAATCTCGGCGAGACGGCCGGCCTGCGGCTGAACCTGATGGCGGCGGAGGGCGATGTCGCCGGTCGGGACGCGGTCGACTACGACAAATGGGGCCTCGGCCTGTCGCTGGCCGCGGGGCTCGGCACGCAGACGACGGGGACTTTCAGCTACTATCACCTGACGTCGAACCAGATGCCCGACTACGGCATCCCGCTGTTCACCAAGATCGGGGTGCGGACCACGCCCAGTGGCATCCTCGACGTGCCCTATGACAGCTTCTACGGACTGGAGGCGCGGGACTATCTGACCAACACGGTCGACACGTTCACCGCCGATTTCGAGCACCGTTTCAGCCCGGTCCTGACCCTGCGCAACGTCAGCCGGTATGCCGAAACCCTGAACGACTATGTGGTCACCAACCCCGGCGACGGCGGTCGGATCGATACCGGCGGCGTGGCCCTGATCGGCGGCGAGTACTGGATGAAGCGGGCGACCAAGTCGCGCTGGAATCCGACCCGGACCCTGGCCAATGTCACCGACCTGACCGGCCGGTTCTCGACCGGCGGCCTGCGCCACAGCTTCGACATCGGTCTCGAGCTGGCGCGTGAGGACAACCGCAACGCCGCCTATATCGTCACCACCACCTCGGGCACGGCCTGCCCTGCGCCCCTGACCGGTTTCGACTGCACGCGGGTCTATGATCCGGACCCGCAGGATCCGTGGACCGGCACGATCGTCCGTAACCTGATCAGCAGCAACAGGACGGACACCGTCGGCCTCTACGCCCTGGACTCGATCGAACTCGGCGAGCGTTTCATCGTCAATCTGGGCCTGCGCTACGACGATTATTCGGTCGAGGGGCGCAATGCCTCGGGCACGCTCGCCGCGCCGGTCTATACGCCGGTCGGCGGGGACTGGACCTTCCTGAACTACCAGGTCGGGCTGGTATACAAACCGACCGCGAGCTCCAGCGTCTATGCGTCCTGGGCGACGTCGGCGACGCCGCCCACCATCTCGGCCGGCGACCAGAACACCGGCGGCGCGGTGGGCACCGAGCTGCTGGATCCCGAGGAGACCGAAAGCTTCGAGATCGGCGCCAAGGCCAATCTGTTCCACGACCGTCTGGCCCTGTCAGGCGCGGCCTTCTTCCTCAAGCGCGAGAACGCCCAGATCCAGACCGACCCCGGCATTTTCAGGCAGGCCGGCGAGGCCGAGGTGCGGGGCGTCGAACTGGGCATATCGGGCAACATCACCCGCGAGTGGCAGGTCTTCGGCGGCTATACCTGGATGGACTCCGAACTGGTCTCCGGCGCCTATAACAACGTCAATATCGGCGATCCCCTGGCCAATACGCCGGAACATTCCTTCAGCCTGTTCACGACATACCGGGTGATCCCGAGCCTGAGCGTCGGCGGCGGCGTCTATCATGTGTCCGACAGCTTCGGCGGCAACCAGGGCGGGGCCGGCGGGGGCGCCAACCGGGTCTATGCCCCGGCGTATACGCGCGTCGATCTGTTCGCCTCATACGATATCAGCGAGACGGCCAGCCTGCAGCTGAACGTCCAGAACGCAGGCGACGAGGCGTACATCCTGCGCACCAACGGCGTACATCACGCCGACGTGGCGCCGGGCCGGCAGGCTATCCTGACGCTGAACCTGCGGTACTAGGGTCTCCCATGCTGCTCCACATCCCCGGCGTCTTCACCAAGGACGAGGTCGCGACCCTGAGGGCGCGGCTGGACGCCGGCCCGTGGGCGGACGGCAACGTCACCTCGGGCCACCAGTCGGCGACCGCCAAGGTCAACCGGCAACTGCCCGAGGACTCGGTCGAGGCGCGGGAGGTCGGGGCGCTGGTGATCCAGGCGCTGCAGGCCAATCCCATGTTCGTCTCGGCCGCCCTGCCGCACACGATCTTTCCCCCGCTGTTCAACGCCTATGAGGGCGGGGAGCATTTCGGCGTCCATGTCGACAACGCCATCCGCCAACGGGGGCCGGTCCGCATCCGCAGCGACCTGTCGGCGACCCTCTTCCTGTCCGAGCCCGACGCCTACGACGGCGGCGAACTGATCGTTGAGGAGATGTACGGGCCGCAGAGCGTCAAGCTGCCGGCCGGGGACCTTGTCCTCTATCCGTCCAAGAGTCTGCACCGGGTGACGCCGGTGACCCGCGGGCGGCGGGTCGGCAGCTTCTTCTGGATCCAGAGCCTGGTGCGCGACGATGCGGACCGCGAGACCCTGTTCCGGCTCGACGTGGCGATCCAGCGGGTCAGCGCGGACAAGGGGCCGAAGGATGCGGCGGTGCTGGAGCTGACGGCCGTCTATCACAACCTGATGCGGCGCTGGGCCGAGGTCTGAACCTCAGTAGACGTCGCGACGGTAGCGGCCTGACTCGGTGAGCGACCGCAGGGTCTCGGCGCCCAGGGCGATCTCGAGGGCCTCGTGCACCCCCTTCGACATCCCCTCCAGACTGCCGCAGACCAGGATCGCGGCTCCGCGCCCGACCCAGGCCGCCAGCTCGACGGCACGTTCGGCGACCAGGGCCTGGACGTAGCGGCCGTCCCCGGCATCGCGGGAGAAGACCCGGTCGAGGCGGGTCAGAACTCCGGTGGCGAGCGCTGTCCGGAGCTCAGCGTCGAGGAAGGCGTCATGGGCGCGGGTGCGCTCGCCGAACATCAGCCAGGTCTGACCGGCGGCCTGTCCGGCGCGGGCCTTCCAGTGGGCTCGCAGGCCCGCGAGGCCGGTGCCATTGCCGATCAGGATCAGCGGCGTCGCCGGAGCCGGTCCATGGAAGCTGCGGTTGGTGCGGATGCGCATCGCCGCCTCGCCGCCGATCGCCAGACCGCGGGTCAGCCAGCCCGACGCCAGGCCAGGGGTTCCATCGGGGCGGCGCATCAGCCGGACGATGAACTCGGCCCGGCCGTCGGCGGGCAGGGAGGCGACGGAATATTCGCGGCTGCCGGGCGCGGGTTGGCCGTCGAGGGGCGGCAGGCCGACCTCGGCGATGTCGCCGGCGACCCAGAGGGGGGCGTGGTCCACGGGCTCGAAGGCCATCTGCCAGGCCTCGCCGCCGGGACTGCCGGGATTCAGATGGGTGCGTTCGACCAGGCGCCAGCGATCGAAGGCCGGCGGGACCCAGTCGGGCTCGATGGCGGAGCCCGTCAACAGGCTGAGCTGATGCTGCCAGCGCCGGACGGCGCCGGCGTCGCCGTCATCGACCTCGACCCGGTCGAACAGCGGTTCGGCGCCGGACTGTCGCAGCCAGCCGTCCAGGGCCCGGCCGAAACCGCAGAAGTCGGCGTAGGTCCGGTCCCCCAGCGCCAGCAGGCCCCAGCGAAGGCCGGTCAGGTCCGCGGGCGCCGTCATCGACTGGCGGACGAAGCGCGACATCGCGTCGGGCGCATCCCCTTCGCCGGTCGTGGAGGCGACGATCAGGACCCGTCCGGCGGCCTTGAGTCCGGTCGGGTCGAGTTCGCCCAGCGCGCTGACGCGCGCGGGGGTTCCGGCATCAGATAGGCTGCGGGCCGTCATCCAGGCCAGTTCCTCGGCCAGGCCGGTCTGGCTGGCGAAGGCGACGAGGACGGAGGGCTCGTCTCCCGCCGGCGCGAGGGCTGCGGACCGGGCGGCGCTGGCGCGGCGGGCGCGGACCCCCGCCCACCGCACTGCGATGATGACCATCAGCCACAGGACGACGGCGGCCGCCGCCCAGAGCCAGCGCACCGGATCAGAGGTCACGCGCCCTCGGACAGCATGGCGGTGAAGGCGGGGGTGACGATCTCGACCAGGCCCTCATCGGTCCGCACCACGAAGGCGGCGGCGATGTTCAGGTCCGCAGCATAGGCCGGGCCCTCTTCCGGGCCCATCACGGTCAGGGCGGTGGCCATGGCGTCGGCGTAGATCGCCGTTTCAGCCAGGACGGTCACCGAGGCGACGCCGTTCTCGACCGGCCGGCCGGTGCGGCCGTCGATGGTGTGGCTGTAGCTCTGGCCATAGGCCTCGAAGCGCCGGATCCAGTCGCCCGAGGTGGCGACGGCGAGATCGAACAGGCCGGCGACCGTGCGGGGCTCCGGCGCCCCGGGCGCCTGCTGCAGTTCGACCCACCAGGGCATGCGGTCCGGGCGGACGCCGGCGCCGCGCAGTTCGCCGCCGATCTCGACCAGGTGATGGGTCGCGCCCATGGCGGTCAGGCGTTCGGAAACGCGATCGACGGCGTGGCCCTTGGCGAAGCCCGAGAAGTCCAGCTTGACGCCGCCGAGCTGCTGCACCGCGCGGGCGTCGCGGTTGAGGCGGACGATGCCCCAGCCGGACAGGGCCCGTGCCGCCTCGACCTCGTCCTCGAAGGGCACGCTGGGGCCGGTTCCGAAGCCGTTGAGCGGACGCGGTCCCGGCGGACCGAAACCCCACAGGTCGACCAGGGCCCCCAGGGCCGGATCGACCGCGCCATTGGTGTCGTCGGCGAGGTCCATGGCCCTGTTGAGCAGGTCCCAGAACGGCTCCGATACAGCCCAGAAGCCCGGCGGGGCGGCGTTGAGACGCGACAGTTCGGAGCGGGGGTCCCAGTGGCTGAACAAGGCGATGATGCGCGCCAGTTCCTCCTCGATGGCCGACTGGAAATCCGCGCGGACCGGGGGCGTGACCAGTCGCACCGTCCAGGTCGTGCCCATGGTCTCGCCCGCGAAGTCCTGGATCCGGTCTCCGGGCGGCGCGTCAGGTTTGCGTCCATGAGTGGGGATCAGTACGCGATTCTCCGGCCGCGCCCCCGCCTCTCCGCCCACGATCAGCGGGGGCGGGGCTGCGCCGGTCCCACCGGGGCCCTGTCCGGTCAGGACAGGACTTCCATCACGGCGACGTACTGGGCGTTGGCCGCCACGGTGTCGCCCTGGGCCGGCGTGCGGACGGTGGCGTTCAGCCAGTACATGCCCGGTTCGGGCCAGGTGACGGTGAATGAGCCATCGGCGCCGGTCGTGACGGTCATCTCCTCGGGATTGTCGCGGTAGCGCGTGCCGCCGCGGGCGATGGTGACCGAGACCCCGGCCGCGGGCAGGCCGTCGTTCGACAGTCTGAAGGTCGCCGCCTCGCCGGCCGCGAGGTCGTTGGGGTGGGTCACCGGGATCAGCGTCAGGCCTTCCCCGGAGTTGGTGAAGACGGTGTCCGTCGGCGCGCCGAGGGTGACGAAGGTTTCGATCCGGCTGGAGACGCGGACAGCGACAACATCGGCGGCGCCGGCCGGGAGCGCGGCCGGGAAGTCGGCGGCCTGGCCGCGCCAGCGCTTCTGCTCGCCATTCTCGGTCCAGGTCGCGGTCAGGCCGCTGGAGACATTGGCGACCTTCCAGGTCCCGGCCTGGGTCAGGTGCAGGTCGAAGGTCGAGCGGTAGCGGCCGCGCATCATGTTCTCGGGGGCCGCCGTCGAACCGTCGGGCGCGGTGATCACCAGACCGGCGAGGTTCATGGCGGCGTGATCCGGGATGAAGACCCCGTTCGACATGCCGGCGTCGAAGCCGACCCAGGCGTCGGTTCCGGACAGGACCGTGGAGGTCGGGGCCAGCCAGGCGCGGTGGGCCTGGGCCGACATCGGCAGGGCCAGGGCTGCGATCGCGGCGATCAGGGCGAGGGACTTCTTCATGGCGACTTCCTCTAGCGGGTGACGGCGACGCTGACAGCGCCGAGTTCGGTGGCGCCCGTGGCGCGGGCGGTGTTGGCGACGCCCCAGCGGAAGGGCACGCGCACGGCCTCGCGTCCGCCCAGCTCGCGGGCGGCCTCGACGACCAGGACGTAGTCGCCGGCGGGCAGGTTCGACAGCCGGGCGCCGGGCACGGTGACCGAATGGCGGCCGGGCGCCTTGGTGGCGCTGGAGACCCCGTCGGCGGGCAGGCTCAGCGCGCGGCCGCCGCGACGCCACCAGGTGCGCATGTCCTTGAGCCAGTCCTTGCCGTCCCCCTCCTGATTGGCGGTCTGCTGATACCAGACGGCCAGGGTCCGCACCGCGGTATTGTCCGGGCGTTCGATCCACACCGCGACATAGGGCCGGTGGTACGATGCTCCGGACACGCGCGGAATCTCGATGGAGACGTTCAGGTCGCCGGCGAACGCCGGGGCCGAGATGGCGCTGGCGGCGGCAGTGACGGCGAGGGTGAGCTTACGCATGGAGCACTCGTGCGGCAGTCAGTGAATGAACAGAAGGGCGATGACGGCGGGGATCAGGAGGCCGAGGCCCAGCAGCGGCCAGGTCGAGGGACGCTGGCGGGCGTGCAGCCAGGTCAGGCCGAAGCCGGTGACGGCGAAGACGATGCAGGCGGCGGCGAAGACGTCGATGAACCAGTACCAGACCGGGCCCGTATTTCGGCCCTTGTGCAGGTCATTGAGCCAGGCGACCCAACCGCGGGTCGTGCGTTCGCGCAGCGCCTCGCCGCTGGCGCGGTCGATGGTCAGCCAGCCGTCGCCGCCGGGTTCGGGCAGGGCGACGTAGATCTCGCCGGCCGTCGTCTCGGTCGGCCGACCGGCGATCTGCACCTTGAAGGCGTCGGCGGCCCAGCGGGCGACGGCGTCGGGCACGGCCTCGGTCGTTTCGGCCGGGAAGTCGGAAAGGCGGGCGAGCAGGGGCGCCGGCAGGTCGCCGGTCTGCTCGACGGTGACCGGCTCGGCCGGGATCTGGGCGGCGTGGTTCAGGGTGATCCCGGTCACGGCGAACAGCAGCAGGCCGATCAGGCTGAGGGCCGCGGAGATCCAGTGCCACTGGTGCAACTGCTTGAGCCAGAACGACCGCGCGCCGTTGAGCGCTGTCTTCGGCGCCCTGGGCGGGCTTGCTGCGGGGGCGGCGGTTTCGGTCACCCGTGGCTTGTGCCGAAGTTGCGAACCATTTGCAATAGGGCGTCGCGCGGCCCTGTGCGACGCGTTGGTGCGGCGACTCAGGCCGCCTTGTCGACGGGCGTTCGCTGGTCAGCGGCGCCCATGACGAGACGTATGGCGTTCAGCAGGGCGTCGGGCTGGATCGGCTTCTGGGCGACGCCGTTCATCCCGGCCGCCAGGTATTCGGCCTCGTCGCGCGGATCGGCGTTGGCGGTCAGGGCGAGGATGGGGATGTCAGCCGCCGGCCCCGGGGTCGCGCGGATCAGCCGGGTCGCCTGGACGCCGTCCATGACGGGCATCTTGATATCCATCAGGACCAGATCGAACCGTCCGGTCTGGACGCGGGCGACCGCTTCGCGGCCATCCTCAACCGCCTCGGAACTGCAGCCGAACAGCTCCAGCACCTTGGCCGCGACGAACCGGTTGGTGGCGTTATCGTCCACAACCAGCACGTGGAGCGTCGCATGTGCGGTCGGTTCGGCCATCTCCAGGGCGGCGGCCCGCATCTCGCGGGTGGCGCCGGGCAGGCTGAGGGTGAACCGGAAGCGCGCCCCGCCCTGGGGCGACCTGTCCACGCCGATGCCGCCCTGCATCAGCTCCACGATCTGGCGGCAGATGGCGAGGCCGAGGCCGGCTCCGGCCCCTTCACGCCCGGCGTGGCCGGTGTTGAAGGGGTCGAAGATGGTCCCGGCCGCATCCGACGGCACGCCGGGCCCGCTGTCATCGACGGTGGCGGTGATGGCGATCGCGCCATCGACTTCGGCGCTGGCGATGTGCACCGACACCTCCCCGGCCCGGGTGAACTTCAGGGCGTTGCCGATCAGGTTGTTGAAAAGCTGTTTGAGCCGCATCTCGTCGGCGGCGACCCAGTCGTGGCCGTCCGTGTCACAGGTGACTCTCAGGTCCAGGTTCTTTTCCTGGGCGCGCGGGCTCCACAGGGCCCTGAGGTCGGCGGCGACGGCCGAAAGTTGCACCGGCGCCGTCTCGAAGGTCATCAGCCCCGCCTCCGCCCGCGACATGTCGAGGGCGTCCGTCAGCAGGCGCAGCAGGCTCTGGCCGGAGTCGAGGATGGTGCGGGCGTAGGGGCGCATGTCCTCCTGGGTGAGCTCGCGCTCCATCAGGGCGGCGACGCCCAGCACGCCGTTCAGGGGCGTGCGGATCTCATGGCTCATGACCGCCAGGAATTCGGACTTGGCGCGGCTGGAGGCGCGGGCCTCGGCCTCGGCTCTCGCAAGGTCGCGCGCCAGGGCGCTCATCGCGTCCGCGCGCCGCCGGTGGATGGCGCTTCCGGCCTGGAGGACGTGGACCCCGGCTCCCACCCCGACATAGAGGCCGCCCGAGGTTACGACGAAGCCGTTCAGCAGACCGCCCAGGCTGGCGTCGTCCACCGACTGGAACAGGGTCTCGGCGTCGGCGTCGGCGTCGAGGATGCGCGGACTGGCGTCCATGAAGGCGGCGGCCGGGCGTTTGGCGTAGAGGGCGCGTCCGAACTCGGCCGCCATCTTGAGGATGAAGACGTTGCGCTCGATCAGGCCGACGGGCCGACCGTCCCCGTCGACCACCGCCAGGATCAGGGTGTCCGGTTCGCTCTGGAAGCGGTCGAAGACCTCGGCGCCCGGCGTGTCCGGCCCGATCGGCGCCGCGGCGCTCGCAAAGTCTCCAATCCTGGCCATCCACCGCTCCCCGTTCGATCCGGGGAATAGGCGGAGCCGCTTAACGCCAGCTTTGCCGGGCGTGAAAGTTTTCTGATATTCTCTTGAATATCAATCCGTAAGCGGATCAGCCAGCCGGTTCAGAAGCCCGGCCGCGAAGACCGACAGGGTGTCGTCCCGCGCGCCCATGACGATGATCCGGTCGCCGGGACGGGCGAGGTCGAGCAGCCGCTCGCCACAGGCGTCCCGGGTGGCCGGGGCCTCGGCCTTCCGGCCGGCGGCGCGAACGCCCGAAGCGATGTCCTCCGAACCGACGGAGCGATCCGTCGTGCCGCCGAAATAGACGGGCTCGGGCATCAGCAGGACGTCGTCCTCGCGCATCAGGCCGGCGAAGCCGTCGATGAACTCTCGCTGCATCAGCCGCAGCGGGCCGAAGCCGTGGGGCTGGAACAGGATCAGCAGCCGACCGTCGAAGGCGTGCAGCGTCTTCAGCGTGGCGGCGATCTTGTCGGGGTTGTGGGCGAAGTCGTCGATGACGGTGACGCCGCCCGCGGTCCCGACCACCTCCATGCGGCGGCGGATGCCGGCGAAGGTTTCGAGGGCGGCGACGGCCTGTTCCAGCGGCACGCCGACGGCCCGGACCGCGCCGACAGCGGCCAGCGCATTGGCGACATTGTGGGCGCCGGGAACGTTGAGCACGACCGGCAGCGGCGCGCCGCCGAGCTCGGTCAGGGTGAAACGCATGCCGGTCGGCAGCGGCTCGAGGCCATGGGCGTTGAGGGTGGCCGACTCCTCGCCGAGAGCGAAGGTGATCACCTTGTCGGCCGGGAGCGACTGGGCGAGGGCCTGGGTCTCGACATTGTCGAGATTGAGCACAGCCTTCGCCGCCCGGCCGGTGAAGCCGCCGAACAGGTCGCGCAGCTCTTCCATCGACTTGTGGTCCAGCGAGATGTTGGAGACCACGGCGACCGTCGGGTCGTAGCGGGCGATGGAGCCGTCGGACTCATCGACCTCGGACACGAACAGGTCGGGGCCGCCGATCAGGGCGCTGGCGAAGGGATGGTCGGCGTCGGCGAAATTCTTCATCACCGCGCCGTTCATGACCGTTGGCTCGCGGCCGGCCTGATGCAGAATCCAGGCGATCATGCCGGTGATGGTCGACTTGCCGCTGGTGCCGGCGACGCCGATCGAGGTCGGGGCGGCGTTGAACAGCTGCGACAGCAGTTCGGGACGGGTGACGATGCGGGCGCCGGCGCGTTTGGCCGCGCCGATGTCGGGGACCGTCTCCTCGATGGCGCCGGTGGCGACGACGGTCTGGCCGGCGCGCGTGACGCCCGAGCCGTCCTGCGGACGGAGGGCCACGCCATGGGCCTCCAGCCAGGCGAATTTCTCGGGCGTGCGGCCCTGGTCGCGGGAGCGGTCGGAGCCCTCAATGCGGCCGCCGCGGGCCTGGACGATCATCGCCAGGGGCAGCATTCCGGACCCGCCGATGCCGCAGAAGAAATAGTCGTCTTGATTCATGAGGGCGAAACCGGGGAATGTCCGGCGGCCTGACTAGCACGGGCGAGGCTGGAGGCCAGCGGCTCAGGATGAAGATCGGCATCGTCAACGCCAGTTCGCGCTTCAGCCGGGAGCGGGCCGAGGCCGTCGAGGCCTGGGTCGCGGCGAATATTCCGGACGGTTCGGTCAAGGTCTCATTCCACCCGGCCAGCTTCGGCAAGCACGGCCATTTCGGCGGCGACGACGCCAGCCGGGCCAACGCCTTCGTGGAATACGCCAATGATCCGCGGCTGGACGCGGTCTGGTTCGCCCGCGGCGGCTACGGCTCGTGCCGGATCGCCGAGGCGGTGCTGCCCCGGCTGACGGCGGCGGCGCGCAAGAAGCGGTATCTCGGCTATTCCGACGCCGGCAGTATCCTGGCCCTGCTTTACAGGGCTGGCTTTCCGCACGTCGCCCACGGGCCAATGGCCTCCGATTCGGTGCGTAACGACGCCACGGCCTGGCGGGCGATCAACTGGCTGAAATCGGGGGACCCGTCCTCCTGGGAGGCGTCGCTGACGGACGACCCGCGTCCGGCGGTCGCATTCAACCTGAGCATCATCGACGCCCTGGTCGGGACGGCGCTGGAGCCTGATCTGACCGGCCATGTCCTGATGCTGGAGGACGTCTCGGAGCCGCTGTACCGGATCGACCGGATGATGTTCCACCTGACCGGCCAGGCCTCGATCCGCCGTGTGGCGGGCATCCGCATGGGGCGGGTGTCGGCCATCGTTGAGAACGACCCCGACTTCGGCCTGACCGCGGAAGAGATCTGCCGCTACTGGTGCGAACGCGCGGGAATTCCGTACCTCGGCGCCGCCGATATCGGCCACGATCGCCACAACAAGGTGGTTCCCTTCGGCCACAGGTAGCCGGGGAACGGTTCGCGCAAACGGCGAAGCCTGTCGACTCCTGCGCCCTTGCCGCGCCAGATGCGTGCCGATGGGGCTTAAGTGGTTGTTAACCATGAGTTCGCGGAGCCTTGGGGGTGAGGCGTCCGCGGTGGCGGTCTGGACGGCGTCGGGGGGCGCTGACCGGACCGCCAACCATCGGCTATTGAAACCGCTGTCGCCGGACCGCGCGGCGTGACCGCCGCGGCAGCCAGGACCCGGGCGGCTCTGATGCCGCTGTTCCTGATCGCCCTCGGCGTGGTCGGGATCGAGAACGCCCTCACCCGCTATTTCGCCGTCGCGAAATGGTCGGAGTACGGCTACTGGATCATCTCCATCGTCATGGCCGGCTTCGCCCTGTCCGGCGTGGTCACGGCCCTGTTCCGTGATGCGGTCGAGCGGCACGGTCGGCTGTTGCGGACCGTGTTGCCGGCGGCCATGACCCTGGCGGCGGCGCTGGGCTACCAGTGGGTGACCGCCAACGCCTTCAATCCCCTGCAGCTGCAGAACCCGACGACCTGGGTCGAGCAGGTGCGCAACATCGGCCTCTACTATGCGGCCCTGCTGCCCTTCTTCTTCCTCGCCGGCCTCTACATCTCGCTGATCTTTGTGCTCAATCCGCGCGAGATCGGGCGGGTCTACGGCTATGACCTGATCGGGGCCGGGCTGGGCTCGGCCCTCGCCCTCGGCCTGATGTTCGTCGTCCATCCCTTCCTGCTGGCGCCGATCCTGATCATCCCGCTGGCCCTGGCGACCCTGTTCCAGCCGGGCCGGTTGAACTGGCTCGGCGCCGGCCTGGCGGGCGCGGCGCTCGTCGGAGCCGAGGCGATCCTGTTCCTCGGACCCGCCCCGACGATCTCGGAGTTCAAGGCCGTCTATGCGCCGATGAACACGCCGGGCGCGCGGGTCGTGGCGGAGCTGAAACAGCCTCGCGGCCACTATCTGCTGCTGGAAAATTTCACCGAGCGGGTCGACGCAGACGTGTCCAACAACGCCATGATGCTGGGCGTGGCGGGACCGCCGGCCACCTATGGCCTGTACCGCGACGGTGCGCGGATCGCCTCCCTGCCGAAGCCCGGTCCGGTCGAGGCGGCCTACGCGCCCAGCGCCCTGTCGGCGGCGCCCTATATGCTGAGACCGGGCGCGGACGTCCTTCTTGTGGGCATGTCGGGCGGCTACCGCGGGGCTGAGGCCCTGGCCCTGGGCGCGCGCCATGTGGACGCGGTCGAGGGGGAGCCGGTGCTGCATGGGGCCCTGCGCCACGGCCTGGGGCCGTCGCCGGCGCTGGCGGCCGATCCGCGCCTGACCCTGCTGGACGGCGGGCCGATCGCGGCGGCCTGGCGGGCGGGACCAGACGCCTGGGACGTGGTCGACATTTCGGCGGACTTCGTCGACGCCGCCCCGGCCAATGCGACAGGGGTAACCGTTGAGGCCCTGACCGCCTATCTGGGCGCGCTCAAGCCCGGGGGCATGGTCTCGATTTCTGTGTCGATCCGCGACTTCCCCGTCTACGCTCTGCGGGTCATGGCGACGGGACGCGAGGCCCTGCTGCGGGCCGGCGTCGCCGATCCGTCGCGGAATGTGCTGGTCTACCGTTCGGCCTGGAACGCCCGCATCCTGATCTCGCCGACGCCATGGTCTGAAGCGGATGTCGCGGCGTTGCAGGCCTTCGCCGAGGCGCGGTCGTTCGACGTGTCCTGGCGGCCCGGCATGGACGTGACGGCGGCGCGGGCCGGCGTGTTCAACGACCTGCCGTCGGTGTCCTTCATCACGGGCCAGGTGACTTCGACCAGCCCCAATGACGCCATCGCCAATGAGGCGCAGGCGGTGCTGACGGGCCAGCCCACGCCCTCGCGTCAGGCGTTCAACATCCGCCCGGCGACGCTCGACCGTCCGGCCTTCTATTCCTCGCTGAAGCTCGAAAACGTCCCGACGCTGATCCGGCGGCTGGAGGTCCTGCCCCAGGCCGAGATCGGGGCGCTGGTGAACGTCGCGGTGCTGGCGCAGGCGGCGGTGATCGCGCTGTTGGTGCTGATGGCGCCGATGTTGTTCCGTAGACGGACAAACGGCGTGGCGGAGCCTCGGCGGGTCTGGCCGGTGATGTATTTCCCGGCCCTCGGCCTGGGTTTCCTGCTGATCGAGATCTTTCTGATCGACAAGGCGGCCTTCTATCTGAACGACTATTCGTCCGCCTTCGCCCTGGTGCTGACGGCCATGCTGATCTTCTCGGGCCTGGGCAGTCTGATCGCTGGACGGGTCAAGGCCGCGCCCAAGCTGGCGTCGGCCGTCGGTCTGGTCGTGGTGCTGGGCTGGATCGCGGCCATGCGGATCGGCGCCGAGGATTTCATGATGGGCACGCTGGACCAGCCCGTCCTGGTGCGGGCACTGCTGGTGTTGCTGGCCGCGGCACCCGTGTCGCTGGCCCTGGGCCTGCCCTTCCCGCTGGGACTGACGCAGATCGGCGACGGAAGGATGCTGCCCTGGGCCTGGGGGCTGAACGGAGCCTTTTCGGTGGTGGCCACGCCCCTCGCGGGCCTGATGAGCCGGGATATCGGGTTTTCGTCTCTGCTGGTCACTGCGGCCGTTCTCTACAGCCTCGCCTTCCTCGTGCTGCCGGTCGGCGCGCGCCGCCGTCGCCCTGCTGCGTCGCCTGTTCCGGAGACCGGCGCGCCTGAAAGCCTCGAACCCTTCCCCGTGGTGGAGCAACCCGCATGATCAACCGACGCACCCTGCTGGCCGCCGCCGCCGGAACCCTTCCGCTCGCCGCCTGCGACGAGGCGACGATGAAAACCATCCGGGAGCGGATGAACCCGACAGCGGGCGCCGGCGGATCAGCCCCGGCCGCCGCGCCGGCCGCCGCGCCGGCCGCAGGTCAGGGCGCGATCTCGGCCACGGTGCGGACGCCCGCCCGACCATGGACCTTTGAGGTCTTCCGCGAGGCGATGGCCGCGTCGGGCCGCAATCCGACGATCGGCGAGGCCCAGTTCGCCGCCATCCAGGCGCGCAAGCCCGCGGCCATGGCGCGGATCAAATCCTATCTAGAAGGCAAGTTCGGCGTCGCCGATCCGGCAGTGCTGGCCGCGTTCGAGAGCGTGCCGCGGGACTATTTCCACTACGCCTACGCCGCGGGCGCCTCGACGGCGTACCAGGCCTATGAGGACAATCCCAAGCCCTGGGCCATCGGGCACGGCAGCGTGCTGTCCGACTATCTGGGGCAGGCCTATATGAGCCAGCTGGCGGCGCCGAAGCCGGGCGATGTCACGCTGGAAATCGGCACCGGCTCGGGCTTCCAGTCGTCCCTGCTCAGCCGGATCGTGCGCGACGCCTACACCATCGAGATCATCCAGCCGGTTGGCGAGGCGGTCGGGAAGATCTTCGCGCCGCTGGGCTATGACAACGTCCACTCGCGGGTCGGCGACGGCTATTTCGGCTGGCCGGAGGTCGAGGGCGGATTCGACACCATCATGCTGACCTGCGTGGCCCAGTACGCCCCGCCCGAACTGTTCCGGCAGCTCAAGCCCGGCGGCAAGCTGATCATCCCCATCGGCCAGCCGTTCCGGCGCGGCCAGGTGCTGTACGTCTACACCCGCGACGAACAGGGCCGGGTGCACAGCCGGCGCGATGTCGGGGTCTTCTTCATCCCCATGACCGGCGCGATGCAGAGCCGGGCGCGGCCGACGGCCTGAGCCGCGACCACAGCGACGCTGGCGCGCAGGACGGGCAAGCGCCATCTTCCGGGGGCATGAACCGCCGCTCGCTTCTGATCCGCGCCGCAGGACTGGCCGCCGTCGTCGGCGGGGCCTGGTGGGCGCGTGAGACCCTGCTGTGGCCCCGGCCGACGCTGACGTTCGCGACGAACGGCGCGACGCCCTGGCTGGCCTATATGCGATCCAGCCTCGTGCCGACCGTCCGGGTTCGTCTCGGCGGCCTCGAGGTCGTCGCCCTGATCGACAGCGGGGCCCAGTATTCGGTGATCGACAGGGCGCTGTTCGCGGCCCTCCCGCTGGCCGGCCGGTCGCTGTTCGACATGCCGCTGGTAGCCTACGGCGTCGGCGGCGGCGCCCAGGTCGGGCGGGGCACGACCCTGGAGGTCGACCTGCCGGGACTGTCGATCACCGGCCTGCGGGCGGCCATCCTCGATCTCGGGCCGCTGGCGTCCGGGCGGGGGCTGCGCACGCCGCTGATCCTCGGCCAGGACGTGCTGGGTGAGGCGGTGCTGGCGCTGGATCCCGCCCGCCGCCACGTGCGGCTGATCCGCGCCGACGCCTTCGTTCGACCGGCGGACCTGGCCGAGGCCAGGGTGCGGCGTCAGGGCGGGGCGCTGACCACGGAGGTGACCGTCGAGGGCTCGGCCGTCAGCGCAGTGGTCGACACCGGCGCCTCGGCCCTGCTCGGCCTCAGCCGGGAAGCGGCCCAGGGCGCCGGCCTGCTGGACGGCCGACCGACGCAGAGCGGCGTCAGCCTGGTGCTGGGCGGAGCCATGAGATCGGCGACGGTCGTGGCCCGGACCGTGACCTTCGCCGATCATCTGTACCGCCGCGTCCCGGTCGGGGTGTTCGACCAGCCGCCGCTGCCGAACTTCCCCGGCGGCCTGATCGGTATGGAGGCGTTCGCGGGCCGCCGCGCCGCGCTGGACCTCGGCGCCGGCGCCCTGTTCGTGTCCCGCCCGCTGGACCTGACGGTCGGCTGAGCCCTACAGGGCCTGGAAGGTGTCGCAGGCCGCCGGGTCGCCCGATTCATAGCCGCGCCGCAGCCATTCGACCCGCTGGGCCGAGGAGCCGTGGGTGAAGCCCTCGGGCTGGACCTGCCCGCCCTGACGCCGCTGCAGGGTGTCGTCGCCGATGGCCGAGGCGGTCTGCATTCCCGCCTCGAGATCGCCGGCGTCCAGCGCCACCTCGCCGTTCGAGACGGCCGCCGCGTTGGCGGCCCAGACCCCGGCGTAGCAGTCGGCCTGCAGTTCGAGGGCGACGGAGTAGCGGTTGGCCTCGGCCTGGCCGGAGGCGCGCTGCTGGGCCGACTGCACCTGCTGCGAGACCCCGGTCAGGGTCTGGACGTGATGGCCGTATTCATGGGCGATGACATAGGCGCGGGCGAAGTCGGCGCTGGAGGCGCCGAGCTCGCTCTCCAGCTGTGACCAGAAGGACAGGTCGAGATACACATGGCGGTCGGTCGGACAGTAGAAGGGCCCCATGGCGGACTGGCCGAAGCCGCAGCCGGTCGACGTCCCCTGCTCGTAGAGGGTGACCGTCGGCGGCTGATAGCCCTGGATCCGGCTCTTCCACACGTCGTCGATATTGGTGCCGACGACATCGACGAAGGCCCCGGCCTGATCGGTCGGGCTGCCCGCCTTGCCCTCCGAGACGCCGGCGCCGCCGAACTGGCTGGCCAGCTGGGTGGTGGTGGCGGGATCGATGTCGAAAACGAAATAGCCGATCGCGGCCAGAATCACGACGCCGATGCCGCCGCCGGCCATGGCTCCGCCGCCGAGGCCGCGCCGGTCATCGATGTTGCCGCCGCGCCGTCCGCCCTGCCAACGCATGTTCGATCTCCCTCAGCCCTGATGTTCAAGCTAGGCCGGAACGCGGGGCGAGGGGAAGGGATGCAGCCCGACAGGCGAACTTCGTCCGGGCGCGCCTAGCGGCGCGGGCGATCCAGCCACGCGTCGATCTGGCCGACGTCCGAGGTCGTGGCGGCGCGGCGTTCGGAGGCCGAACGGCGCAGGGCCTCTTCTTCCTCGGGAGACCGCACGGCCCGGGGCGAGGGCGGCAGGTAGAGCTCCGGCTGACGCGCCGATTCCAGGCGCTGGCGGCTAATTCGGGTTTCCATCGCCAGCTGGCGGGCGAACGCCTCGCGCCGGTCGGCCTGGGTGCGAAGCCGCTCCAGCTCCAGACGGTGCTGTTCGGCCTGGTAGCGATGCGGGTCGATCGCTGGCGCCCCGGGGCGCGGCTGGAAGGCCTGGGCCTGGGCCGCGGCGGGCCCGGCGGTCAGAACGGCGACAAGAACAAGAGCGCGGAGGGCGGTCATGCCGGGAAGATGGCGCCTGGGTCGCCGTCTTCCAAGCGTCGCCGTCAGCCGGAGGACGCCAGGGTCCAGACGCGGGTGCGTTTGACGGCGTCGTCCTCGAGCTCGCGGGTGGTCGGAACGGCGTATTCGGCCAGCAGGTCAAAGCCCTCCCTGAGGAAATAGGTCCGCAACGGATCGCCGACCAGGACCCGCGTTCCCCGCGCCGCCGCCGCGGTCAGCCAGGCCAGCACACGCCCGGCCATGGGCTGTTCGTAGAAGACGTCGCCGGCGCAGATGACCTCGACCTCGGGCGGCGGGGCGTCGAGCAGGTCGGCGTCCGTAAAGCCCAGCGTCACGCCGTTGGCGGCGGCGTTGAGGGCGACCGCCGCCGCGCAGAAGGGGTCGATATCGGCGCACAGCGCCGAGACCGCGCCGGCCCGCATGGCCGCGATCCCGACCAGACCGGAGCCGGCGGCCAGGTCCAGCACCCGTTTGCCGGCGACCTCGGCGGGGTTGTCGAGCAGCCAGCGCGCCAGGCCCTGGCCCCCGGCCCAGGCGAAGGCCCAGAACGGCGGCGGCAGGCCCATCTCGCCCAATTCCTCTTCGGTCAGCCGCCAGATCGGCGTCACCTCGTCCGCCAGCCACAGCGAAATCTCCGGCGCGTGCGGCACGGGCTGGAGGCGGGTGTTGGCGAGGATAAAGGCCGTGGGGTCGGAGATCACGACCTGGCCGACGCCTTGGCGAGGACCGCGAGATAGCCCGGGGCCACCTCCATCCGCCTGCCCTGCGGCCGCGCCCGTACCGCCCGGTGCAGGGCAGGGAGCTTCCAGCAGGGGACGTGCATGAAGAGGTGATGCTCGGCGTGGAAATTGACCCAGTAGGGGGCGATGAAGGCGCGCTCCCACCAGGCGGCTCGGGTGGTGCGGGCGGCGCGGAAGGGGTCGGTCGCCGAGCCCTCGACGCAGGCGTGCTCGGCGATGTTCCTGAGCCGGGTGACCAGGGGGAACCAGGTCGCCATCGGCAGCAGCCAGAGCACGAACCAGGCCCACCAGACGCCGGCAAGGACGAGGACCAGCAGGAGGGCGAGGTTGACCAGCAGAAACGACGCCACCGATCGGCCGGTGACCACGGCCCCTTCGGCGAGGTCCTCGTCACGGCGGGAGGCGAAGGACCCGAAGGCGAAAAGCACCCTCTGTTTGAAGAAGGTCTGGCCGGTCAGGTCGCGCAGGATCTTGCGGCCCAGGGAGGCGCGGGTGACCGGGAAGGGGGCGGAAAGGACGAGGTCGGGGTCCTCGGCCTGCTGGGCGTATTTGTGATGGGCCAGATGATAGGGCCGGTAGGCGGCGAGCGAGGCGCCGACCGGGACAGCGCACAGCCAGTGGCCGAGGAGGTCGTTCAGCCGTCTGTCCGGCGACAGGCCGCCATGCGCCGCCTCATGCATCAGGATGGCGAGACCGAGCTGGCGCGTGCCGACCACGGCGACGCAGAGCGGGATCAGGATCGGCCAGAGCACGCCCGCGGCCATGGCCAGGGCGATGATGGCCCAGCAGTGCAGCACCAGCAGAGGACCGATCCAGGGCGAGCGCGTCTGGAAGGGCGTCCACTCATCGGGTGTGAACAGGTCGAGCGGACGGGCGCGGGGCGCGGCTGGCATGGAGGCAGGATAGGCCGGACGCCGGCGGACCGGAAGCGGCGACGCGCCGGCTTCGGGGGTCGCGACGGGGTCCCGGGGTCGCCATGAGAACCCGACAAAAAGTAAGGTTGACATGACAAAATGACATTGTAAGGTACGCCTTACATCAAGTCAGGAACGCCTTCCATGCTCGCCCTCGGAAAATCCACCTCGCCGGCCCATGGCCGCTATGTCTTCCGCACCATCGCCTTCATGAGCGGATATGTGGCCGTCAATATCGCGGCCATCTTCGGGGCCTTTGACGACATCGCCTCGCCCGTGGCGGCCTGGGCCCTGGCCCTGACGGTTTCGGCGCCGGTGATCGGCCAGATCTGGGCGACCCTGTCGCTGATGCGGGAGTCGGATGAGTTCGTCAGGGCTGTGGTCGCCAAACAGTTCATCCTCGCGTCCGGCCTGGCCATGGCCTTGGCCAGCGTCTGGGGGTTCGGCGAGAGCTACGCGGCGGCGCCGCACATTCCGGCCTGGATGATCTATCCGCTGTTCTGGGCCTGTTTCGGCGTCATCGCCCCCTTTGTGAAGTCGTCGAACTGATGAAGAACCGTCTCAAGCTTCTGCGCGTCGAGCGCGGCTGGACCCAGGAACAACTGGGCCAGGCGCTGGGCGTGTCGCGCCAGGCGGTGAACGCCCTGGAGACCGAAAAGCACGATCCGTCGCTGGACCTCGCCTATCGCATCGCCGTGCTGTTCGCCCGGCCGGTGGAAGAGATTTTCGACAATCCCCACGCCTGACTACGTCAGCCAAACCTTACAGGATCAAGACCATGATGTTCATGTCCCGCCACGGCGGCGGCCGCCTGCTGCGCGCCTTCGCCATCGCTTCCGCCGTCGCCCTGGGGGCCGGCGCCGTCGCCTTCGCCGCCCGTGCTGAGCCGGCCGCCGCCGCCGCCCCGGCCCCGTTCGCCTCGAGCCGGCTGTCGGTCGAGGTGGTCGGGTCGGGCCCCGAAGTGATCCTGATCCCCGGCTTCGCCTCGTCGCGCGAGGTGTGGCGGGCCGAGGCCGAGCGGCTGAAGGCGACGCACCGGGTGCATCTGGTGCAACTGGCCGGGTTCGCCGGGGAGCCGTGGACGCATGGCGAGGGGCCGTTCGTCCAGCCCGTCATCGATGAGCTGGCCCGGTATATCGCCGAGGCCGGGCTGGAGCGGCCGGCGGTGATCGGCCATTCGATGGGCGGGATGACGGGCCTGCTGCTGGCCCAGCAGCATCCGGACCTGGTCGGGCGGCTGATGAGCGTCGACAGCCTGCCGTTCTTCAGCGCCCTGTTCGGGCCGCAGGTGACGGCGGAGACGGCGCGGCCCTTCGCCGACCAGGCGGCGGCGGGCATCCTGGCGACCGAGCCCGCGGCGTATCGCGCCCAGCAGGGCCAGACGGCGATCGGACTGGCGCGGGATCCGGCGACGCGGGCCGCCATGGTCGAATGGTCGATGCGCTCGGACCGGCAGGCGATGGCGGCGGCGATCCGCGAGGTGATGACGACGGACCTGCGGCCCGGCCTGGCGGCGATGACCACGCCGGTCTGGGCGATCTACGCCTCCGACGCGGACGGCGGGGCGCCGGCGGCGGGCGCGGACGCGGTCTGGGGCCGGGAATTTGCGCCGCTTCCGGGCGTGCGGCTGATCCGGGTCGACGGCAGCCGGCATTTCATCATGGCCGACCAGCCGGCGAGGTTCGCCGAACTGGTCGATCAGTTCCTGGCCGAATAAACGCGGTCAGGCGGCCGACGGCAGGGCGCGGGGGACGATCATCGGGGTGACGTCGCCCGACTTCAGCAGCTGGCCGGAGAAGTCGTCGGCATAGGCGATGGCCAGCAGGGACCGGAAGCCGGAGGCCGGCAGGGCGATCTCATAGCCGCCCTCGACGCCGGGGCCGACCTGGTAGGGGTTGATCAGGAAGATCAGGCCGCCGGCCTTGCCGGGCACGGTTCCGGGGGCGAGGACGAAGGGGGTGTCGGCGGCGCGCGGACAGGTCGCGCCGGGCCGGCCGCCCAGCGAGATGGAGGCGCTGTCGGGCACCCGGGCGCGCCGGGCGGTGTTGATGGCGGAGCAGAGGGCCTCGTCGAGCACGGTCAGGTCGGCGTCCTTGCGCAACAGGTCGGCCAGGCCGAGGCGACGCTTCAGCGCCTTGTCCCACAGGATGCCGCTGGTCAGGGTGTTGGGATGGGCCCCGCCCGAATAGTCGAAGTCCACGCGCTTGAGGCTGAACAGCTTGCCGGTCTCGGCGGCGGCGGTGACGGTGATGGTCTTTTCGTATTTGGGCCGGTCGGTGTCGGCGCCCGCCTCGGTGAGTTCGCCCTGGGCGCCCTCGACGAACTGGCGCAGCAGCCGGACCTCCTCGGCATAGAGCCCGGCGTGCAGGTCGGTCTGGGGCTTGATCGCGTCCGGCAGGGTCAGGCGGACGTCGGCCCAGGGCGTCTTCCGCTCGAAGGCCATTGGCGCGGCGGCGTCGGCCGGGGTGACGGCCGCGGTCTCGCCAGGCGTGGCGGGGGCGGGCGGCGCAGGCTCGCGGTCGCGGTTGCAGGCGGACAGGCCGGCGACGAGGGCGGCGGTCAGCAGCAGGGCGCGCCCCCGGGTCAAGCCCGAGGGTGACGACGCGGCCTTGGCGATGACGGTCATGCGGGTCTCCTTCAGATCGGCCACGATAGAGCGCCGAGGATGATGGCGAAAAGCAGAATGAAGCCCGCGTCGCGGTTCGATCGGAACAGGCGCAGGGCCAGGGCAGGATCGTCGGGGCGGACGTCCCGCGCCTGACGGAACAGATGGGCGGCCCACGGCAGGAGGGCGATGTAGAAGAGCGGGCCGAGGCCGGCCGTGAGACCGGCGGCGACGGTCAGGACCACAGTCAGGCCGTAGAAGACGCCGACGCCGCGCTGGACGTTGGCGCCGAGACGGCGGGCCGAGGATTTGACCCCGACCATGGCGTCGTCCTCGATGTCCTGCAGGGCGTAGATGGTGTCGTAGCCGAGGGTCCAGAAGACGAGGGCGAGGTAGAGGGGCGCTGCAAAGACGATGGCCGTTACCGGCAGGATGAGAGCGATGTTGGTGATCTTCGGGTCGATGAGCAAGAGGAACAGCGAGACAGCGCTTCCACCTCCCAACGCAGCCGCGAAGCCCATCAGGACGCCCCAGTTGAAGGTCAGACCGAGCCACGCCTGCGGCCACCAGGTGATGCGCTTCATAAAGGGATAGGCCGCGACCAGCAGCAGAGAGACCACGCCCAGCAAGACCGCGAAGATGTTCAAGGTCAGAAGGATGAGCAGGCTGGTCAGCGAACAGGCGACCACGAAGGCCCACGCCTGTTTCACCGAGATCCGGCCGGAGGGGATGGGTCGCAGTGCGGTGCGGGCCACCTTCGCGTCGATGTCCCGGTCGACGATGTCGTTGAAGGCGCAGCCCGCCGCGCGCATCAGACAGGCGCCGAGGGCGAAGCCGAGGAACAGCCAGGCATCGTACAGGTTGGGCGTCCTGCGATACTGGGCCAGGGCCAGGGCGATCCCCTGCCAGCCGGGCAGGAGCAGCAGCCAGATGCCGATCGGCCGGTCGAACCGGCCGAGTTTGAGCCACGGCTTGAGACCTTCCGGCGCATGACGGTCGACCCAGTTCGTCGGGGCGTCGGGAAGCGGGGCGGAGGTCATGGGGCGGGGATAGCCTTTCGGAGGGCGGGGGTGAAGGTGGTTGGTGATTGGTGGCTGGCTGGTGATTGGTGATGGGTTACCGGCGGCCACGAGTCTCGAAGACAAGCCACAAGCCACCAGCCACCAATCACCCATGACTCCTCGCTTCCCGGCATCGCTGCCGGAAAGTGCGGGAAGGGCGGGCGGAGCGCCGGGCGCGAAGCCCGGAGACCGTTGGGAGATGTGTTTCGGCTTCGCGACGTCGCTCCGCACGGAATGTCTGACCGGGAGCTGTCG
>SCVB01000002.1 GCA_004296955.1 Brevundimonas sp. | reverse complement strand
GCCTTCATCGCCTTCTGCTGCGGACGGATCAGCATGAAGTAGAACAGGATGATCACGGGGACGAAGAAGATCAGGGTGCCGAACGGCCCCGCCATAAGTTCCTGCACGATGGTCTCCGCGAACGTCTGGAGCCGCTGAACGCGGCCCTTGAAAATGAGGCGCGGAAACTAGGGTGCGCCGTCCTACTTTGCAACGCGGCCTGTTCCCGCCGCGTCGCTTTGCGTTATCGCGGCAACACCGTCAGCGGGTCGACGGCGTTCGGCTGGTCGCCGCGCATGCGCCATGTCTCGAAATGCACCGAGGGGCGGCCGTCGCCGGCCGTATTGCCCACCGTGCCGATCGACTGGCCGGCGCGGATGTCGTCGCCGTCGCGCACGGTCGCCGTGCCCAGATGGCCGTAGACGGTGCGCCAGCCGTCACGGTGCACGATCAGCACCGTCAGCCCCTGGCCCGCCAGGTCGTCGCCGACATAGCCGACCCGGCCGGCCGCCGCGGCGCGCACCTCCGAGCCCGCCGGAGCGCCGATGTTGACGCCGTTGTTGCGCTCGCCCAGCCCGACCGGGCCGAACCGCCGCAGGATGTCGCCGCGCACCGGCCAGTCCAGCGCCGCGCTCGAGGCGGCGGGCGCCGGCGCGGGCGCGGGCGCAGCCGGTTCGCGGGCTGGCGGCGGGGCGACCTCGCCCGACGGCGGCGGGGGCGGCGGCGGCGGCGCGCTCTCTTCCGGCACATAGACGCCGCTGGGCGACGGCCCAGTGGCGTAGGGGTCGCCGCCGATGTCGACGGCGCTCTCGGGCAGAACGATCCGCTGTCCCGGGCTGATCGCGGCGCGCGGGCCGAGGCCGTTCAGGTCGATCAGGGTCTGGACCGGGGTCTGGAAGCGCCGGCCGATGCCCGAAATGGTGTCGCCGGGCTGGATCTCATAGGCGGCGCCGGCCGTCACGGCCCCGCCCGATCGCGCGGGCGGGGGCGGCGCATCGAAGCCGTCGGAGGCCGGACCGGCCGCCGGGGTGGCGGCGGGCGTGGAGCGCGGTCCGGCGCCGACCGGGGCGTCCAGGGCGCCGCCCTCGATCTCGGCCAGGGGCGCGGTCCTCGGCGGCGCAGATTCATTGGCGGGATCGGTGGGGCCGCGCACGCCCTCCCCGCTCGGGGCCGGCGCGGTCGGATAGACAGGCGTCCGTGACGGCGGCGGCGCGTCGCCGGCGTGGATCGCATAGCGCGGCTCGGTCGGATAGCTGGCGCAGGCGGCCAGCGTCGCCGCGGCGCCCAGCACCGCCAGAACCCTGATCGCGTCTCGAATCGTCATGCCGTCTCCCGCCGTGCGTCGCCGTCCCGGTGTGCCCCGACCGTCGTCCCAAGCCAACCCGTCAAAGGGCGCCAAAGTTGGGCGCGAAGGTTAACGGGGGCGAGGCAACAGGCATCAGGCAGCGGGGCTTGGTGGCGAAACAGCGCTGCAATCGATGCGTGAGCGAACTGCCGCGTCGTCCAGCCGCCTGTTGCCTGTTGCCTGTTGCCTGATGCCTGTCGCCTCACCCCTCCTTCGCCGTCCCCTCCACCAGCGGCACGAACCTGACCTCGGCCAGGCTCTCGCGCTGGAAGCTGCCGTCCGGCTGGCCGACATAGCGGTGCAGCCGCTGCACCGACGATCGCCCCACTGGGCACACTAGTATGCCGCCCGGCTTCAGCTGGTGCAGCAGTTCGGTCGGTTCGCCCGGCGAGGCCGCGGTGACCATGATGCGGTCGAACGGCGCCTGCTCCGGCCAGCCCAGCCCCCCGTCGCCATGCCGGGTGATGACATTGTCAATCTTCAGCTCCTTCAGCCGCGCCTCGGCCTCGGTCAGCAGGCTGCGGTAGCGTTCGATCGAATAGACATAGCGCGCCAGCCGGCTCAGCACGGCGGCCTGGTAGCCGCTGCCCGTGCCGATCTCCAGCACCCGGTGGCGCGGCTGCACGTCCAGCGCCTGGGTCATCAGGCCGACGATATAGGGCTGGCTGATGGTCTGGGCGCAGTCGATCGGCAGGGCCTGGTCCTCCCACGCCTGGTCGAGGAATTTCTCGTGCACGAAGACGGCGCGGTCGATCGATTCCATGGCCGCCAGCACGCGCGCATCCATCACCCCTTGCTGGCGCAGCCCGAGGATCAGCCGTCCGGCGCGATCGTCGTTCAGCTTCATCTTCCTTCCCCCCTTGCGGGGGAAGGTGGCTCGCGGAGCGAGACGGATGGGGGGTGAGACACCCATCTGTCCGGGCGCCCGCCAATCACCCTGGACCTTGCCCGCCGAACAAGCCCCCCCATCCGACCGGCTCCGCCGGCCACCTTCCCCCGCGAGGGGGGAAGGAAAATGAAGGTCGCCCCGGTCATGCCGCCACCGTCTTCGGCGGCGCCCCGCCCAGCACGCCCTTCAGGTCGTGGATGCTCGGCGCATGGGTCAGGTCGATATGCAGCGGCGTGACCGAGATCTTGCCGTCGTCCATCGCCCGCAGGTCGGTCCCCGGCGGATGGTCATGCTTCGTCCCGCGGAAGCTCATCCAGTAGTAGTCGCGACCGCGCAGGTCCGTGCGTTTCACCGCATGCATCTCGCCGATGTCGCGGAAGCCCTGACGCGTCACCTCGACCTCGGTCACATCCCCGGGCGGGCTGGCCGGGAAATTCAGGTTCATCACCACCCCGTCCTGCCACGGCTGGGCCAGCAGGCGGCTGATGATCGCGGGCGCATAGGCTTCGGCCGTCTCCCAGTGCGCCGTCACCTCGTCATGGAAGCGCTCCAGCGACTGGCTCAACGCGATCGAGCGGATGCCGAAGGCCATACCCTGCAGCGCTCCCGCCACCGTGCCCGAATAGGAGCAGTCCTCGCCGACATTGTGCCCGCGGTTGACGCCCGACAGCACCAGATCGGGCCGCCCGGGCATCAGGTCGTTGACCGCCAGCACGACGCAGTCGGTCGGGGTTCCGGTCACCGCGAACCGCCGCTCCGAGATCGTATTGACCCGCAGCGGCTCAGTCAGGGTGATGCCCCGCCCCTTGCCCGACTGCTCGACCTGGGGCGCGCAGACCCAGATGTCGTCCGACAGGGTGCGGGCGATGCGCTCGAGACACGCCAGCCCCTCGGCCTCGATCCCGTCGTCATTGGTGAGGAGGATTCGCATGGGGCCTGACTAAAGCCTGGGCCGGCGCCGCGCACCCGAAAAATCGGCGCTCAGGCGCAACCCTTGTCATCCCGGACAGCGCGCAGCGCTGATCCGGGACGGACCGGACCAAGGACCTCCAGTCCCGGTCGGCCCGAAGGGCTGAACCGGGACCCGGGATCGTCCCAACGCTGGCCCCGGATGAGCTGCGCTCTCCGGGGCGGTCACGGCAGCCGAGCGACCCGTCCCGGCTCTCCGCTACGCTTCGGCCGGGATGACAAGCCGCTGAACCTAGCGCAGCACCTCGACCCGGTCGGCCAGGATGACCACGTCCTTGCGGCAGCCGTTGACGATGTTCGAGCCCTGCCAGTCGTGGCTTTCCGCCTGGTTGCGCTGGGTCCAGGCGAGGGTCCGGCCGGTGAAGCGGACCTGGGAGCCGTTGATGTCGCCCGAGGCCCGCTGCGGGTTGCGCGGCAGGGCGCCGCTGACGCAGGCGCGGGAGCCCGGCGTGCGCAGGTCGCGCTGCTCGCTGAACAGCTGGAACTCCTCGCCCGTCACCCGCACCCAGCCGGTGAACTGGCTGGCCGCGGCGTCGAACCCGGCCGGCGGCGGCGCGGTGTTGGGCCCCGAGGCGCAGGCGGCCAGGGCCAGGGCGCCGAGGGCTGAAAGACATACGGTTTTCATCGACTATCCTCTTTCCGCTCATCCCGGCGAAGACCGGGACCCGGTTTCTGGGCGGACGCTACGACACCGGTGTGACGTCCGTCCTTGTCTCCCCGCAATGCTTCACGGAACGACAGGGTCCCCGCTTTCGCCGGGCCGGGCGGCATTTTTTACAGGCCGACCCGCGTCACGCCGCCCATGTAAGGTACGAGCGCATCGGGCACGCGGATGGAGCCATCCGCCTCCTGATAGTTCTCCATCACCGCCACCAGCGTCCGGCCGACCGCCAGGCCCGAGCCGTTCAGCGTGTGCACGAACTCGGTCTTCTTCTCCCCGGCCCGCTTGAACCGCGCATCCATCCGCCGGGCCTGGAAGTCCCCGCAGTTGGAGCAGGAGCTGATCTCCCGATACGTCCCCTGCGACGGCAGCCAGACCTCCAGATCGAAGGTCTTCCTCGCCGAAAAGCCCATGTCGCCCTTGCACAGCAGCATGCGGCGATACGGCAGGTTCAGCTTCTCCAACACCGCCTCGGCGCAGCGCACCATCCGCTCGTGCTCGGCCCCGGAGTCCTCCGGCCGCGTGATCGAGACCATCTCCACCTTGTGGAACTGGTGCTGCCGGATCAGCCCCCGCGTATCCCTTCCCGCCGACCCCGCCTCGGCCCGGAAACAGGGCGTCAGGGCGGTGAACCGGATCGGCGCCGCCAGCTCGTCCTCGGACAGGATCTGCTCGCGCACGAGATTGGTCAGGGAGACTTCGGCGGTGGGGATGAGGTAGCGCTCCTCTTGATAGAGCCCTTCTTTGACATCTCCCCAGACCGTGTCCGTGATTGCTGCTGCGTATTCATCCCGCTTTACGGCCATCGCTCCTGAAAGCGCGTGGCTGAACTCGACGCCGCTTCCCAAACTCTCGGACAGTTGGGCAACGAGCCCATCAATCTCCTCCTTTCTGTCAGCGACATAGGCCTCAGCAGAGACTTGGATGTTGTGATTAAGCGCTTCTAGATCGAGATTTCTGGCAGCGAACAGGTCGTCCTTAAACTTCGGAAGTTGCCCCGTCCCGAACATCGCCTCGTCGCGGACCAGATACGGCGGATTGACCTCCAGATAGCCGTGCTCGGCCGTCTGCACGTCCAGCATGAACTGGCCGATGGCCCGTTCCAGCCGCGCCAGCCCGCCCTTCAGCACGGCGAACCGCGAGCCCGACATCTTCGCCGCCGCCTCGAAGTCCAGCAGACCCAGGGCCTCGCCCAGATCGGCGTGATCCTTGGCCGGCCCGCCCTCGCGGGGCCGCCCCCACGGCTGGCCGACCAGCACGTTGCCGGCCTCGTCCTCGCCGTCCGGCACATCCTCCGCCGCCAGGCTCTTCTGCGCCGCCAGCAGGTCGCGCAGCGCCTTGCCCACGCGCGCCTCCTCGGCCTCCGCCGCCGCGATCTCGCCCTTCAGGCTCTCGACCTCGCCCTTCAGCCGCTCGGCCTCGGCCAGATCCTTGCGGCCCATCGCCGCCCCGATCAGTTTCGAGCTCTCGTTGCGCCGCGCCAGCGCCGTCTGCCCGGCCGTCTGCGCCGCCCGCAGCGCCGTATCCAGCGCCAGAATCTCGTCGACCAGCGCCTGCGCGTCCGCCACCCCGCGCGACGACCAGCCGCTCACATAGGCGGCGGGATTGTCTCGGATGGCGCGGATGTCGTGCATGGTCGTTCAGTCTGTCCAGGGAGGAAGGGATGCTCTAGCCCCGGCAAGGGATTCCGCCAACCTCCCCCTCCCGCTATCGTCATTCCGGGCGGAGAGGCGCGCAGCGGCTCGCAGACCCGGAACCCAGCGGCGCCGCGACGGCGGCGAAACACCGCGCTCCCGACAGCTTCGCGCTCTCGCGCGCCGCTGGGTTCCGGGTCTCCGCTGCGCTCCGCCCGGAATGACGATAGCGGCAGGGCTGCCTTCCCTTGCCGTATCTTCTCGCCCTTCTCGACCCCGAACAGTGTCTTCTCGCCCCTGCCCGCGGAGCCAATTCCACCCTGCGTCCGAATCTGACGCACCCATGTGCCCTAATGCCCAAACCCCCACGGGGCCGGTCTTTGACAGCCGCAATCCACCGCTCCGTCCGCCCCAGGACGCAGCGCCCCGACGCGACCGGACACAAATTTCGGACGATTCAGACCCAATTTTCGGGGTCGACTGAAGACTCTCAGATCAGCCCGGCCATCGGCGAGCTGGCGCTGGCGTACATCCGCCGCGGCATCCGCCCCGCCAGATAGCCCTGCCGCCCCGCGATGACGGCGTGCTTCATCGCCGAAGCCATCAGGATCGGATCCTTCGCCCCGGCGATCGCCGTGTTCATCAGCACCGCGTCGCAGCCCAGCTCCATGGCCAGGGTCGCGTCCGACGGCGTGCCCACCCCGGCGTCGACCAGCACCGGCACGGTCGCCTGTTCGATGATCAGCCGGATGTTCACCCGGTTCTGGATGCCGAGGCCCGAGCCGATCGGCGCCGCCGCCGGCATGATCGCCGCGGCCCCCGCCTCCTCCAGCCGCTTCGCCATGACCACGTCGTCGGTGCAATAGACCATGACCTGGAAGCCGTCCTTGATCAGCAACTCCAGCGCCCGCAGCGTCTCGATCATGTCCGGATACAGGTGCGCCGTGTCCGACAGCACCTCCAGCTTGACCAGGTCCCAGCCGCCCGCCTCGCGCGCCAGCCGCAGCGTCCGCACCGCGTCCTCGCCGGTGAAACAGCCGGCGGTGTTGGGCAGGAAGGTGAACCGGTCCGGCTTCACATAGTCGACCAGCATCGGCTGGCTGGGGTCCGACAGGTTCACCCGCCGCACCGCCACGGTGACGATCTCCGCCCCCGCCGCCTCGGCCGCCTCGGCGTTCTCCTGATAGCTCTTGTACTTGCCGGTGCCGACGATCAGCCGGCTGGAGAAGGTCCGTCCGGCGACGGTCCAGGTGTCTTGGGGAGAGGTCATGGGCGGGGTTTAGCCCCCGCCGACGAACTGCACCAGTTCCACCCGGTCACCCTCGGCCAGCGCCGTCGTCGCATGCAGCGACCGCGGCACGATCTCCAGATTGCGCTCCACCGCCACCTTGCGCACGTCCAGCCCGAGCTCCTCCACGAGGGCCAGGATGGTCGCGGCCTCAACCTCGCGATGTTCCCCGTTGACCTGGATGCGCATGCCCTTACGTCACTCTTTCACGCGCGCGGTTTGATAACCGCCACGCCTCAGCTAAAAGGCCCGTCCGATTCCGGTCGGACCGTCCACACCGCGAGCGCAATGCCCGAGACCCCCGTCCTCTACGTCCTGAACGGCCCGAACCTCAACCTGCTTGGGGTGCGCGAGCCCGACATCTATGGCCGCGAGACCCTGGCCGACGTGCAGGCGCTGTGCGAACGGGCCGCTGACGGCGCGACCGTGGTCTTCCGCCAGACCAACCATGAGGGCGAGCTGATCGATTGGGTCCACGAGGCCCGCGAAAAGGCCTCGGCCCTCGTCATCAACGCCGCCGGCTACACCCACACCTCCGTGTCCCTGCTCGACGCGCTGAAGACCCTCACGATCCCGGTCGTCGAATGCCATCTGTCCAATCCGGCGGCCCGCGAGCGCTTCCGGCATCGCTCCTATGTCTCGGCGGTCGCCGCCGGGGTGGTTTCGGGCTTCGGCCCATTCAGCTACGAACTGGCCGTCAGGGCCGCTCTGCGGCTGGCGCAGGAACGCCGCGCCGCCGCCGACCGTTCGGTTTAGAAGGTAACAAGAGGCTCCCATGGCCGAATCCAAGACGCCCGCCGCCAAGCTCAAGAACGAGGCCGAGATCGACACCACCCTGGTGCGGTCCCTGGCCGACATCCTCAATGACACCGACCTGACCGAGATCGAGGTCGAGCGCGGCGAGTTGCGCATCCGCGTCGCCCGCGAGGTGACCATGGCCGCGCCCGTGCATTACGCCGCGGCCCCGGCCCCGGCCGCCCACGCCGCGCCCGCCGCCGCCCCGGCGCCCGTCTCCATGCCGTCCGACCCCGCGACGATCGTCGCCAGGGCCGGCGAAGAGGTGAAGTCGCCGATGGTCGGCACCGTCTATCTGCAGGCCTCGCCCGAGGCCCCGCCGTTCGTCCAGGCCGGCGACAAGGTCAAGAAGGGCCAGACCCTGCTGATCGTCGAGGCCATGAAGACCATGAACCCGATCCAGGCGCCCCGCGACGGCGTCGTGGTCGAGGTGCTGGTCGGCGACGCCCAGCCGGTCGAGTTCGGCGAGCCCCTCGTCCTGCTCGAGGCGTAAGCCCATGTTCACCAAGGTCCTCATCGCCAACCGCGGCGAAATCGCCCTGCGGATTCACCGCGCCTGCAAGGAGATGGGCATCTCCACCGTCGCCGTGCACTCCGAGGCGGACCGCGGCGCCATGTGGGTGCGCCTGGCCGACGAGAGCGTCTGCATCGGGCCTGCCCCGGCGGCCAAGAGCTACCTCAACATCCCCTCGATCATCGCCGCGGCCGAGATCACCGGCGCCCAGGCCATCCACCCCGGCTACGGCTTCCTGTCCGAGAACGCCCGCTTCGCCGAGATCGTCGAGGCCCACGGCATGACCTTCATCGGCCCCAAGGCCGAGCACATCCGGGTCATGGGCGACAAGATCACCGCCAAACAGACGGTCCTTGAAGCTGGCATCCCTTGCGTCCCCGGCTCGGCCGGCGAGGTCGAGACCATCGAGGACGCCATTGCGGCCTCGAAGACCATCGGCTTCCCCCTGATCGTCAAGGCCGCCGCCGGCGGCGGCGGGCGCGGCATGAAGGTCGCCCTGACCGCCGACGACCTCGTCGAGGCCGTCCAGACCGCCCAGTCGGAGGCCACCGCCGCCTTCGGCAACGGCGCCGTCTATATGGAGCGCTACCTCCAGAAGCCGCGCCACATCGAGCTTCAGGTGATCGCCGACAGCCACGGCAATGTCGTCCACCTCGGCGAACGCGACTGTTCGCTGCAGCGCCGCCACCAGAAGGTGATGGAAGAGGCCCCCTCGCCGGCCCTGTCCGCCGTCGAGCGCGCCCAGATCGGCCGCACCGTCAACGAGGCCATCGGCAAGATCGGCTACCTCGGCGTCGGCACCATCGAATTCCTCTGGGAAGACGGCGAGTTCTTCTTCATCGAGATGAACACCCGCCTGCAAGTCGAGCATCCCGTTACGGAAATGATCACGGGCGTCGACCTGGTCCGCGAACAGATCCGCATCGCCGCCGGCCTGCCCCTGTCCTTCACCCAGGAGGATGTCCATTTCGACGGCCATGCCATCGAATGCCGGATCAACGCCGAAAACGCTGAGACCTTCACGCCGTCGCCGGGCACGATCACCGACTTCCACGCCCCCGGCGGCCTGGGCGTCCGGCTGGATAGCGCCATCTACGCCGGCTATTCGATCCCGCCCTATTACGACAGCCTGATCGGCAAGCTGATCGTCCATGGCCGCGACCGCGAGGAATGCATCGCCCGCCTGCGCCGCTCACTGAACGAGATGGTCATCGGCGGCATCGACACCACCATTCCCCTGTTCCAGAAACTGCTGCAGGAGCCCGACATCCTGTCCGGCGACTACGACATCCACTGGCTCGAGAACTGGGCCAAACGCCAGAAGATCGGCGCCTGAGCGATCCGGGCTTCAGCGCCGGCGGGCCCTTCGGCGGCTTCGGCCCCGACGAACTGCTGAACTGCTACGCCACCGGCGTCTTCCCGATGGGCGAAAGCCGGGACGATCCACGCATCTTCCTGGTCGAGCCCGACCAGCGCGGCGTCATCCCCCTGGACGGCTTCCACATCCCGTCCCGGCTGAAGCGCACGGTTCGCGCCGACCGGTTCTCGATCCGGGTCGACACGGCCTTCGACGCCGTCCTCGACGCCTGCGCCGCCTCCGGCCCGGGCCGCGAGGACAGCTGGATCAACGCCCCCATCCGCCGCCTCTACATCGAGCTGAACGCCCGCGGGCAGGCGCACAGCATCGAATGCTGGCGCGACGAGTCCCTGGTCGGGGGGCTCTACGGCGTCACCCTGGGCGGCGCCTTCTTCGGCGAAAGCATGTTCAGCCGCGAACGGGACGCCTCCAAGGTCGCCCTGGTCCATCTGGTCGCGCGACTGAAACGCGGCGGCTGGCGGCTGCTGGACACCCAGTTCCTGACCGGCCACCTCAGCCAGTTCGGCGCGGTCGAGACGCCGCAGGCGACCTATCTGAAACTGCTTCGGGCGGCGCGCCGGGTTCGCCCCAATCCACGTTCGCTGTTCGAGCCGATGACGGGGTCGGAGGCCCTGTTCTACGCCTTGCAGCCGACGATCCAGGCATCATAGATCGGGTGCTCGAGGCCGCTGATCGCCGGCGACGAGGCGAACATCCAGCCGCGGAAGATCTGACGCGGCTCATTGACCTGGATCACGCCGCGCGGCTGCAGGCTGACCTCGAGATAGGCCACGGCGTCGGAGACCTGCTCGTCGGCGGCGGAGACCTCGCAGGCGCGGGCGGTGAAGATCAGCGTCCGCTGGAACCGCACCGGGCGGCCGCCGACCTCGACCTCGAAACGCATCGATTCGGCCGTGATCTTGTCGATCGCCTCGACGATGGCCACGCGCCGACGCTGGCGGCGCGCCGGAGCGGCCGGGGCCTCGACCCGCTTGGCCGGGGCGGCCTGGGCCTCCTTCTCCTCGGCCTTCTCGTCCGCCTCGGCGATGACGATGGTCGGGACCGCCGGGGTCACGGCGACCGGCGACGACGGCGCGGGCGCGGCCTCCGGCGCCGGCTCGACCGGCGGCGGGGTCGACGGGGTCGGCGGAGCGGCCTGGCGATTCAGCGCCGCCGTCGGATCCTGGACGGGCACAGCGTCCTGGGGAAGATCATTGATGGCCGAGGCCAGGACCCCGCCCGCAGCCAGCATGGCGGCGGCCGTCACGCCGGCCACGATCGCGCGGCGAAGCGTCATTCCGGACGCCAGGCTTCGTAGTCGCCGGTCGCCGGCGGCCGCACGCCCTCGGCGGCCAGAGAGCCTTTCGGACGCCAGGCCATCGGGGTGCCGGTCAGGTTGGGCAGATGATCCTCTTCCCACTTGCGGCGCGGCAGAGGGTGGTCGGTCGGCGCTTCGTCGTAAGTGTAGTGCAACCAGCCGTGCCAGTCGGGCGGCACCTTCGACGCGTCGGCGTAGCCATTGTAGATCACCCACCGGCGCCGGCGGCCGTCATAGCTGGAGCTGTCGCGCGACAGGTAATAGCGGTTGCCGAACTCGTCCGTCCCCACATGCTCGCCGCGCTTGGCGATGGTGAAGAAGGTGCCGAGGGTGGCGCCGCTGGTCCAGCCGAAGATTCTGCCTAGCACGTCGGGAAATCCACTCACGATCAGTCGCCCGGCGGGGGCCGGCGACGCAGACTGCATCATAGAAAGCGCCGGGGCCGTCGTCCAGCGTCGCGCGGGATCCCGGGACATCAACATCTTGGGGGTAACCGCCCCCGCACACCCCAGATTTATTGATCTTCGCGGGCGGTCGCCGCTAGTCTGGCCGAAAGGCCACGACGAGTCCGCCGCATGCGCTTTCCCTTCGCCTCGCTCGCCGCCGCGATGCGCCGTCCCGCCCGAGAGATCGAGCGCGCCGACCGGGTCATGGTCGTCCGGGCCCCGGAAGGCTGGCCCGACGTCCAGGTCGAGGCCTGGCTTGACTGGGCCGACAGCGAAGGCCTGGCTCCGGAAGGACACGACCCGCTCGCCGAAATCGCCGCCGCCCTGGCCGGGCGATACGGGGGCGAAGAACCGGAGGCGCTGGCGGCGACCCTGCTGCTCGGGCTGGCCGCCCCCGCGCGCATGAGCAGGACCACGCCCGGTGTGGTGGATCTTTCCGAACCCGGAGCCGCGCGCCGACTGGAGGCCGAGACGGCGGCGCGGCGCGCCGAGCGCCTGGCGGCAGGCGCGGTCGAGGCGGCGGCCGCCATGCTCGACCGGGTGGCCGACGCCGTCTCGCGCTGCGAAGGCCCCCGCGCCGACTGCGCGGATCCCGACCGCAACCCCGCCCTCGCCCGGGCGGCCCTGGCGGCCCGGCGAGCCGGCGCGGCAGACGCGGACATCGTTCGCGCCATGCAGGGCGAGCGCTTCACGGTCGAACCCCGTCCCTTCGCCGCCCGCCCGCCCCTGCTGGCTCTCGCCAACCGCGCCATGATCGCCTCCGGCGCGCCGGAAGCCCTCGCGGCGGCCGCAGCCGGCCTGGACGGAGACCTGGTCCTGACCTTCGATCCGGAGACGGCGGAGGCGGTCGCCGACGCAGGCCGCGGCCCCGCTATCCTGCTGTCCCTGCCGGCGCTCGAAGGTCTCGCCGGGCCGACGTTCGAGGCAGCGCTGGTCGACCTCGTTCATCTCTGGACCCGGGCGCTCGCCGCCGGCGACGCCGCAATCGTGACCGTCGGCCTCGGCGGCCTGGCCGATGTCATCCTGGCCGGCGACGACCCCGCCTATGCTGCGCGGGCCGGCGCCCTGGCGGCCGTAGCTAAGAAGGCGGCGGGCGCTACGCCCACCGCCTTCATCGTGGACGACCGCGAGGCCGGGCTGCGGCTGGGCCTGACACGCCTGTCCGCTGTCGAGCTCTGGCAGACGGGGGACGGCCGAACGGCGCGCCGCCTGCGGCCGTCGCTGGCTGCGTCCGTCGCCCGCCGCGGCGGCGATGTCGAGGCGGCCGAGCGCTGGCTGTTCGGCCGGCGCACCCTGGTCGATGCGCCGGGCGTCGATCACGCCGCACTGCGGGCGAAGGGCTTCACCGACGTGGAGCTGGAGGCCATCGAACAGGCCCTGACCCAGGTTGAGTCGCTGGCCGACGCCTTCCGTCCGCCGGTGCTGGATGCGGGATTCCTGCGTGACGTGCTGGGCGCCGCGGCGGAGGCGCCGGACCTTCTGGCACGGCTCGGATTCCCGTCGGACGACATCGCCAGGGCGGAGGCCTGGGCCTTTGGGCACGGCGACCTGGCCGGATGGACCGGAGCGCCCGACGGCCTGGCGGCCATCCTGTCCGGTCCGGCGGCCTTCGAGGCCGCCCTGTTCGCCGAGGTCGAGGCGGCGAGCGCCGCGCCGGACACGACGCCGACGATTATCGACTGGCAAGCCACTGCGCCGCAGGCCGCCCGCCTGCTGGCCGACGCCGCCCGGGAGGGGCGTCGCGCGATCCGACTGAGGCGCGCCGCACCCCCGGCCGGCCCCCTGCTCGATCTCGTCGAGCCCGATCCGGCGCCCCGCGCCCGACGCTGGGAGCCGGAAGCCCGCGCCGTCGAACGGGTCGTCGAGAAGGTGATCGAACGCGACCGCACCCGCCGCAAGCTGCCAGACCGGCGCAAGGGCTACATCCAGAAGGCCGCGGTGGGCGGGCACAAGGTCTATATCCACACCGGCGAATACGAGGACGGTGAGCTCGGCGAGATCTTCATCGACATGCACAAGGAAGGCGCGGCCTTCCGGTCCCTGATGAACAACTTCGCCATCGCGATCTCGATCGGCCTCCAGTACGGCGTGCCGCTGGACGAGTTCGTCGACGCCTTCATCTTCACCCGGTTCGAGCCGGCCGGGGCGGTGACGGGCAATGATTCGATCAGGTCGGCGACCTCGATCCTCGACTACATCTTCCGCGAACTCGGCGTCTCCTATCTGGATCGACATGAACTGGCCAATGCGGAGCCCGACCCCATGAACGGCAACGGCCTTGGGGCCCTTGAAGGCGACGGGGATGCCCCCGAGGCGGTGCCGGCCGCGCGCTTCATCTCCAAGGGCTTCGCCCGCGGGTCGGCGCCGGACAATCTGGTCGTCCTGCCGTTCGGCCAGAAGCGGGAGACGACGCCGGCGCCCGCCGCCGCCACGGAGGCCGTGGCCTGCCCCGCCTGCGGTGACTTCGCCCTGCAGCAGCGGGGCGCCGGGTGGATCTGCGATACCTGCGGCGCGGCGCCTTCGATGCAGGGTTGATCAACGATTTGGCGCCATGATGCCCGTCGCCGAGACCGGAGCCCCCGCCATGAAGCCGATCCTGACCGTCGCCGTCGTCGCCGTCCTGGCCGCGGCAGCCCTGCCCGCCTTCGCCCAGAACGCCGGCCAGATCGCCCGCGTGCGCGGCGGGGCCAGCTGCCCGGGCTGCAACCTGTTCCAGGCGGCCCTGTCGGGACTGGAGGCGCGCGGCCTGAACCTGTCGGGCGCGCGCCTGCGTCAGGCGGACCTGAGCCTTGTGGTGATGAACCGCACCCGGTTCACCAATGCCGACCTGCGCGACGTCGAGGCCTATGGCGGCGTCTTCTCCAGCTCAAACTTCTCGGGCGCCAATCTGACCAACGCCAGCTTCGTGGGGGCCTATCTGGAGGGCGCGTCCTTCGCCGGTGCGACGTTGACCGGCGCCAATTTCTCCGGGGCTTCCCTGGCGCGCGCGAGCGGACTGACCCAGAGCCGCCTGAACCAGGCCTGCGGCGACGAAGCGACCCGGCTGCCGGGCGGCCTGTCCATTCCCCGCTGCTAGGAAGTCGCGGACCTTACGGCGATTTAAGTAGGGTTTGCCGGGGTTTGAGGTCATGAGAGGGGCGTGAAACAGATCGCGTCCCCCCTGTTCCGTCGCCTCTCCACCGCCGGCCTTGCGCTGGGCGCCGGCCTAGCCGCCCTCGCCGCCGCGGGATCGGCCAGCGCCGAGATCCAGCTGCAGTTCCAGCACCAGGACCGCGACGTGGCGCGGATGGTGTCGCTGGGCGGGACCTGCAACCGCTGCGAACTGTCGGGCCGGGACCTGACCGGCGCGGCCTTCACGGGCGCGGTCTTCACCAACGCCACCCTCGTCGGCGCCAACCTGCGGGGCGCGGAGCTGGTGGGTTCGAACTTCTCCGGCAGCGATTTCAGCCGCGCCGACCTGTCGGGCGCGGAGATGGTCGGGGCCGACTTCACCGGCGCCAATTTCTCCGGCGCGGACCTGACGGGGGCCGAGGCCATGGGCGCGACCCTGGTGCGGGTGCGGCTGGCCGGCGCCGATCTGACGGGCGCGGCGCTGAACGGCGTCAATATGAATGGCGCGACCCTGACGGGTGCGGACCTGAGCACGGCGGAGCTGAACGCCGCCACCCTGGCCAATGTCAACGCCCGCTCGGCGGACTTCTCGGACGCCGAGGTGGCCATGTCGAACCTGTCGAACGGCGACTTCCGCTCCGCCTCGTTCCGCGACGCCAGCCTGAACGGCGCGCGCCTGACCGGCGGCCGCTTCGGCGGGGCCGATTTCGGGGGCGCATCGATGAACCGGGCCGACATCCGAGGCGCCGACCTGTCGGGCGCGCGGGGCCTGACGCAGGAACAGATCAGCCGGGCCTGCGGCGACGCCAACACCCGGCTGCCGGGCAGTCTCAACCCGCGGGTCTGCCGCGGCATCTCCGGGGTCCGCGTCACGCCGCGGCCGCCGGCGCCGCCGGCACCGCCGGTTCCGCCCCGTTCGCGGAACCTCGTCGTCGCCAGCAACGACCACTGACGACAAAGGCCGCCGCCCTTCCGGACAGCGGCCTTTTTCATGTCCGGGTTTCCGGCCACCGGTCAGGTCTTGAGCGGCAGGGCCGGCCGGATGTGCAGCTCCTTGTACTGACGTTCGGCGGCGTCCGAAGGCGCGCTCATCAGCAGATCCTGGCCCTGCTGGTTCAGCGGGAAGGCGATGACCTCGCGGATGGCCGTCTGGTTGGCCAGCAGCATGACGATGCGGTCGATGCCGGGGGCGAGGCCGCCGTGCGGCGGGGCGCCGTAGCGGAAGGCGTTGAGCATGCCGCCGAACTGGTCCTCGACCACAGAGGCGTCATAGCCGGCGATCTCGAAGGCCTTGAGCATGATGTCGGCCTTGTGGTTCCGGATCGCGCCGGAGCACAGCTCATAGCCGTTGCAGACGATGTCATACTGGTAGGCGAGGATGTCGAGCGGGTCCTTGGTGGTCAGCGCCTCCATCTCGCCCTGCGGCATGGAGAATGGGTTGTGCGAGAAATCGACCTTCTTCTCTTCCTCCGACCACTCGAACATCGGGAAGTCGACGATCCAGCAGAATTTGAACTCGTCGTCGGAAATCAGGTTGAGGTCCTGGCCAAGCTTGGTGCGGGCGTTTCCGGCGAATTTGTAGAAGACCGACGGGTCGCCAGCGGCGAAGAAGGCGGCGTCGCCCTTGCCCATGGCGAGAGACTTCATCAGGGCGTCGGTCGCCTCGGCGCCGAGGTTCTTGGCGATCGGACCGCCCCAGGCGCCCTGGTCTTCCGACCAGAAGATGTAGCCGAGACCCGGCTGGCCTTCGCCCTGGGCCCAGGAGTTCATGCGGTCGCAGAAGGCGCGCGAGCCGCCGGTCGGGGCCGGAATCGCCCAGACGGCGTTCTTCGCATCGCCGGCGAGGATCTTGTTGAACAGGCCGAAGCCGCCGTCGCGGAAATGCTCCGAGACGTCCTGCATCTCGATCGGGTTGCGCAGGTCCGGCTTGTCGGTGCCGAACAGGCTGATGCTCTCCCGGTAGGGAATGCGGACGAAGGGATAGGGATCGACCTTCTTGCCGTCGGCGAACTCCTCGAACACGCCATGCATGACGGGCTCGATGGCGGCGAAGACGTCCTCCTGGGTGACGAAGCTCATCTCGACGTCGAGCTGGTAGAATTCCAGCGAACGGTCGGCGCGCAGGTCCTCGTCGCGGAAGCAGGGGGCGATCTGGAAATAGCGGTCGAAGCCCGAGACCATGAGAAGCTGTTTGAACTGCTGCGGGGCCTGCGGCAGGGCGTAGAATTTGCCCGGATGCAGGCGCGACGGGACGAGGAAGTCGCGCGCGCCTTCGGGGCTGGAGGCCGTCAGGATCGGGGTCTGGTATTCGAGGAAGCCCTGTTCGACCATGCGCTGGCGGATCGAGGAGATGACGCGAGAGCGCAGGACGATGTTCTTGTGCAGGGTCTCGCGGCGCAGGTCGAGGTAGCGGTGCTTGAGGCGGATGTCCTCGGGGTATTCGGGCTCTCCGAACACCGGCAGCGGCAGTTCGGCGGCCTCGGACAGGACCTCGACGCCGGCGACGCGAAGCTCGATCTCGCCGGTCGGCAGGTTGGGGTTCACGACCGAGGCCTCGCGGGCCACGACCTCGCCGTCGACGCGGATGACGCTCTCCGCGCGCAGGCGTTCGACGGCCTCGAAGCCCGGGGTCTCGGGGTGCAGCACCAGCTGGGTCAGGCCGTAGTGGTCGCGCAGGTCGATGAACAGCAGGCCGCCATGGTCGCGCTTGCGGTGCACCCAGCCGGACAGGCGAACATTCGCGCCCGCGTCGGTCAAACGGAGGGCGCCGCAGGTGTGGGAGCGGTAGGCGTGCATGGGCGGTTCGTCTTGGATTACAGGCCGCAAAGGGCGCAATTCGGGAGGCCGGAAGGGCGCATCATCGCCCCGGAAAGTCAAGGTTTGCGGGCCTCACAGGGGTCAAAAGGCGCGACCCGTACGAAAATCCCGAAAAGCTGTCTTGTCGATACATTCGCCCCTTCCCGGTTGTCTGGTCGGATCACGGTAGCGGGCGCCTGCGTCAGAAACGGACGCAGGCGGGGATCAAGCCAGCCTGGAACGACCGTCCGGGGCGGGAATACAGGTCGGCGGGTCGGGAGGGACCGGATGATCGGGGGTGCGAAGACAGCCCCGAATCCACAGCAGCCTGAGCTTGTCCACCGGCGGGGACGGACCTGCGCCGGGGTTCTGCTATGGTGAATGCAATGACCGCCCGCCTTTCGCCCGCCGACCAGATGCGACTGCCGCTGCAGCGTGACCTGCCCGAAGGGGCGGAGGGGTTTGTGGTGTCCGACTGCAACCGCGTCGCGGTCGAGGCCCTGGCCGACTGGCCCAATCTGATCGGCGGGGTGATGGCCGTCTGCGGGCCGGCCGGTTGCGGCAAGAGCCGGCTGGGGCAGATCTGGGCCGAGCGGGTCGGCGCCGTGGCCCTGCACGGCGCCGAGGCCGCCCTGATCGATCCGCTGGAGCTCGAGGGCCGGCCGCTTCTGCTGGACCGGGCCATGGACGCCGACGACGAGACCCTGTTCCACCTGATCAACCTCGCCCAGGCCACCGGCGGGTCGCTGCTGCTGATCTCGCGCCCTGCGCCCTCGGCCTGGGCGGTCGCCCTGCCCGACCTGCGCTCGCGGCTGGATGCGGTCATCAGCGTGCCGATGGAGGCGCCGGATGACGCCGTGCTCTCGGCCATGCTGGAGGCGCGTTTCGCGGAACGCGGCATCCGCCCGCAGAAGGAGGTGATCCCCTATCTGCTGCGCCGGATCGACCGGTCGGCGGCGGCGGCGGCGGATGTCGTCGAACGCCTGGACGCCCTGCACCGACCGGTGACCCGGGCGCTGGCGCGGGCGGTGGTGGAGGGGGCGGAAGAGAGCGGCGAGCTGTTCGAGTAAGGTCTGCTCCGCCCGCCGGAAGCGGACCTTCAGACTGTACGGCCGGGCGTCCGCTTTCGCGTCAAAGCGAATCCACGCCGGATTTTGACGCGCAGCGAAAACGCCTTCCGCGTCGGGACGATGTGCGCGACTATCCGCAGACGCCGTCAAGGTCCGAACGACAACAAGAAGGTCACCATGCGCCTGTTATGCCCCCTGCTGGTCGCAGCAGCCCTGCTGACGGCTTCGACCGCCCAGGCCCAGCAGTCTCGCTTCACCGCCGGGCCCGTCATCGCCGAGTACGGAGCGGTCGCCGACATCGAGGGCGCCGCGCCGATCCCGCCCCAGACCGTCTTCAGGGTCGCCTTCGACGTTTCCGAAGCGGCGACCGCGGGCGAGGTCAGCCGCCGGCTGGAGTCCGCG
>SCVB01000044.1 GCA_004296955.1 Brevundimonas sp. | reverse complement strand
CCTGGTCTTCACCAAGACCAAGCACGGCGCCGACAAGGTCGCGGCCTATCTGGAAGCCGGCGGCGTCGAAGCCGGCGCCATCCACGGCAACAAGAGCCAGCCCCAGCGTGAACGCACCCTGGCCGCCTTCAAGGCCGGCAAGCTGCGCGTCCTGGTCGCCACCGACATCGCCGCCCGCGGCATCGACGTCGACGGCGTCTCGCACGTGCTGAACTTCGAACTGCCCTTCGTGCCGGAAGCCTATGTCCACCGCATCGGCCGGACGGCCCGCGCCGGCGCCGACGGCACGGCGATCAGCTTCGTGGCCGGCGACGAGATGAAGCTGCTGCGCGACATCGAAAAGGTCACGCGCCAGAAGATCCCCTCGACCGACCGCCGCAACGACAAGTCCCTGGCCCTGCTCGACCAGTCGATCATGGCCTCGGGCGTCAAGTCCAAGGCCTCCATGCCCGACGACGGCCGCGGCGATCGCCAGCAGCAGCGCGGCCCGCGCAACCCGCGCCGCGACGGCGTCAAGCTGGAGGGCGGCGGACAGCCGCACCGCGTCCGCAAGGCCGGCCCGGGTCGCGACGCCCGTCCGGTCCCGGAACGCGCCTTCGACCCGCTGGCCCGCGAGCGTCCGCGTTCGACCAACAACGACCCGCGCCACAGCAGCGCCCCGGCGACGGCCTCGGCCAAGCCGGACGGCGAGATCAAGCGCCGCCCCCGCCGCCGGAAGCCGTCCAATGGCGGCAAGGGCTACGCAGCCCAGGGCTGATCCCTTCGGCCGACAGACAAAAGCGCCCGCCGGAGCGATCCGGCGGGCGTTTTGGCGCTTGCGGCGCGCCAGGCGACTGACCGCTCCCCCGCGTCGAGGCCGCTTGATCTGTCCATAAACTTTATTCTATAAAGTACTTCATCACAGACGGAGAACCGACCATGAAGGCCCTGACACTCGCCCTCGCCGCCCTGGCCCTGACCGCGGGATCCGCCGCGGCTGAGACCGTTACGATCACCCTGACCGGCGTCGAAGCCCGCCCGGGCCGTATCCTCGCCAGCATGAACACCCGTGACCAGTTCCTGCGCGCGGCTCCGGCCTATGAGGCCGTCGCCCAGCCCGCCGAGGGCGGCGTGACACTGACGTTCGAGAATGTCGCCCCCGGGGACTATGCGTTGATGGTCATGCACGACCTGAACGCCAACGGTCAGTTCGACTTCGGCACGGACGGCTGGGCCTTCTCCAACAGCGCCCGGCCGATGACCGGCCCGCCCGCTTTTGACGACCACAAGTTTTCGGTGGCGAACGCGCCGGTGACGCTGACCGAAACCCTCCGCTACGGGTTCTGAACGGCAAAACGCCCGCCGGAGCGATCCGGCGGGCGTTTCAGTGTCTCGATAGCCGGACCGATCAGGCGGCGGCGCTGACCGGGGCCGGGGCCGAACTTTCCGACGGGTCGCGCAGCACATAGCCGCGGCCCCAGACGGTCTCGATGTAGTGTTTGCCGCCGGCGGCCGTCGCCAGCTTCTTGCGCAGCTTGCAGATGAAGACGTCGATGATCTTCAGCTCGGGCTCGTCCATGCCGCCGTACAGGTGGTTGAGGAACATTTCCTTGGTCAGGGTGGTGCCCTTGCGGAGCGAGAGCAGCTCCAGCATCTGGTATTCCTTGCCGGTCAGGTGGACGCGGTGACCGTTCACCTCGACCGTCTTGCCGTCCAGGTTCACGGCGATCTCGCCGGTGTGGATGATGGCCTGGGCGTGGCCCTTGGAGCGGCGGACCACAGCGTGGGTGCGCGCGATCAGCTCGTCCTTGTGGAAGGGCTTGGTCATGTAGTCGTCGGCGCCGCCGCCGAAGGTCTTGACCTTCGTCTCGATCTCCGAGGAGCCCGACAGGATCATCACCGGCGTATTGACCTTGCCGACGCGCAGCTGACGCAGAACCTCGAGCCCGTTCATGTCGGGCAGGTTCAGGTCCAGCAGGATCAGGTCGTAGTCATAGATCTTGCCGAGATCGATGCCTTCCTCGCCGAGGTCCGTCGTGTAGACATTGAAGCCTTCCGACTTGAGCATGAGTTCGATGCTCTGCGCGGTCGCATGATCATCTTCGATAAGCAGGACGCGCATTCATGCCCCTCCAGGCAAAGCTTGACAGTTTCAGCCGTCTTAGAAGGACGGGTAACCTTGTTCGGGAGTTAACCGAGTAAAAACTTAAGAAAGGTTAACACCACTTCATTGAGTCGAATCGTAGGCTGATTTGCGAATCGGCGTCGAGAGTCCCGAGTCAAGCCGACGACATTTTTTCGGATCCCGTCCCGGCCGTGGCGGCTGCGTCCGATTCTGACGTGGTCATAGGATTATATTCCTTCCTCAGGCCCGGCGATCAAAGGATCGGGCTGCGGGCGATGACGGGAGGATGGCGAATGGAAGAAACCTGGCGCACGCCGGCGCCGGACGCGGACCGGATCCGCGCCGGTCTGGCGCTTCAGCTGGTGGCGACGGCCACCGGGATCAGCGTCGAGCGGATGCAGGCGTCGGTGCGCCTGAAGGGACAGGTTTGCCGGGCCCGCTGGCTGGCGCTCTATACCGCCTATGTCACCTTCGGCTGGCCGCTGGACCGGGTGGCCCACGCCTTCGGCCTGAACCGCGCCACGGCGGCGGCGGCCTGCCGCTGGGCCGAGGACGGGCGCGATCACCCGACCATCGACGCCCTACTGGATCGGCTGGAGCTCTGCGTGAACCAGCTGATCGAGGCTCCGGCCTGCGAGCTGCCCGCATGACCGCCGCGGGGGAGAGCGGCGACGCCGCCCTGACGCGGGCGCGGCGGTTGCTGGCCCGGCGCGGCGGCTGGATCGAGGCTGTGCCGGGCGGCTATGGCGTGAGGCCGGGCGGGGACCGGCGCGGCCGCGTCGTCCTGATCCTCGACGAGGCGGGATTCAGACGCCTGGTCGAGACGCCGGGGCTGAGGCGGCGGCCCGGCGGCGGCTGGGTGGCGCGCGCCGCCCCGACGGCGGCGCAGGCGGCCGAGCCCCCCGGCCGCCCGGGGCTGATCGAGGGGAGCCGCACGGTGATGGAGCGTGACGGCGGGCTCGTGGTCCGGCGGGCCAATCTGGGCCAGTCGGCCGTCGCCTGGCTGGCCCGGCGCAGGGATGCGGAGGGACGGCCCTGGCTGGGGGCGGCCGAGGTCGCGGCGGCGGCGCGCCTGGGCCTCGACGCCGAACGGGCGGCGCGCGGCCCCTCCGTCACCCTGCGCTGGGACGCCCTGCCGCGCGCCGGCGGCGGTTCCGCGATCCGGGCCGAGCCGGGCGATGCGGCGCTGGCCGCCGCGCGCCGGGTCGAGGCCGCCCTCGCCGCCTGCGGCGCGGCGCGGTCCATGGTCGAAGCCGTCTGCATCCGCGCCTCGGCCCTGCAGGCCGCGGAATGCGAGCTGGGTCTGGGACGCCGCGAGGGCAAGCGGGTGCTGCGGGTCGGGCTCGCCGCTCTCGCGGCCCACTACCGCATCGGTTGACAAGCCGGACGGCGTCAGACGGTGGCGGCCGCGTCCCGGATCCGGCCGACCATGCTGTTCAGGCCGTTGGCCCGCTGACGGGTCAGGGCGGACGGCAGGCCGAGGCGATCGAGGGCGGCGCGCGCGTCGAAGGCGAGGATCTCGGCGGGCGTGCGGCCCGAATACAGCCTCAACAGCAGGGCGATATTGCCCTTGGACAAGGCGCTGTCGCTGTCGGCGGCGAAGACCAGGCGGTCGCCTTCGCGGCGCGCCGACAGCCAGACCTGGGCGGCGCAGCCCGGCACCTTGTTCGCCTCGGTGCGATCAGCCTCCGGCAGCGGCTCCAGTCCCTTGCCGAGGTCGATGACGTATTCGATCCGTCCCTCCCAGTCGCCGAGCAGGTCGAACTCCTCGACCAGTTCGGCCAGGACGTCGTCGATGGAGGGGGTGTCGGTCATCGTCGGCAGATAGGCCGGACCGGCGTTAACGACAACCGCCGGCCTTTCCCCGGAAATCGGCCCCGACGGGCTTGCGGACAGTCGCCTGGAACGGGTGCGGGCTTTGGACGACTCATCCGCGCGGCTAGGCTGACGCGGCCGGCGGCGTCGCGACCGGCCCTTCCCGACCCGCCCTTGATCCAGTCCGCCCGCCCAGACCCGAAGGCCCTTCACGACGCCCCCGCCGGCGATCGTCCGTCGCTGGCCGCCTGGCATGCAGGCTGGGCCGTGGCGGCGGCCCTGCTGGCGCTCGGCGGACGCTGGATCGGCGGCATCGACGGCCCCCTGTTCTACGGCGTTCTCGCCATGGTCGTGCCCGGCCTGAGCGGCCTCGGCCTGCTGCGCCGCGACGGCCCCGGCGAGCGGATGATCCTGCTCGGCGTCTGGGGCCTGGCCGCCCTGCTGACCGCCTCGCTGTCAGGCGGGCTGACCGGGCCCCTCACCGGCTTCGTCTTCCTGCCGCTGGCGGCGGGGATCGCCCTCGGCGGCCCCCGGCCGGTGCAGGCGGGCGCCTTGGCCGTCGGCCTGGCGGCCCTCGCGGGCCTGTTCTCCGCCTGGCTGGGCGGACCCGGTCCGCACCTGCCCGCGTTGGCCGCCATCTCCGCCCTGCTGACCGCCGCCGCCGCGGCCCTGGCGGTGCGGCTGTCCTGGCGGCAGAGGGAGGCGCGGCTGGCGGCGGCCGAAGCCGAAACGGCGCGCATCGAGACCCTGCTGGCTTCGCAGCCGGGACTGACCCTGGTGCTGGAGCCTTCGGGCCGGGTGCTGGCCGCCTATGGCGCGCCGCCGGTGTCGCTGCCGGTCGATCCGCTGTTCGAGAGCGGGCTGGTGGCGGCGGTGCACGCCCCGGACCGGCCCCGGCTGCTGGACGCCATCGACCGGGCCATAAAGGGTCATGACGGCGCGGCCCTGTTCGCGCCGCGGGCGGCGCTGGATCGCCGGGTGCAACTGATCGTGCGCCGCCTCGAAGATCCGTCGGGACCGCGCCTGATCGCCCAGGTCTTCGACGCCACCGCCCAATATGCCCGCGAGCTCGGCCTCGAGATCGCCCGCGCCGAGGCCGAGACGCGCGAGGCCGGCAAGACCCGCTTCCTGGCCAATATGAGCCACGAGCTGCGCACGCCCCTGAACGCCGTGCTCGGCTTCTCGGACATCATGCGCCAGCGCATCTTCGGCCCTCTGCCTGACCGTTACGGCGAATACGCGGAGAACATCCACCAGGCCGGAGGCCACCTGCTGGACCTGATCAATGACGTGCTGGACGTCACCAAGATCGAGGCCGAGCGCTACACCCTGACGCTTGAGCGGTTCGACGCCCGCGAGGTCGTGTCGGCGGCCATGGCCCTGGTCCGCGTCGGCGCCGACGACAAGGGCGTCAACCTGTCCAGCATACTGCCCGGCGATCCGGTCGAGGTCTCGGCCGACAAGCGCGCCCTGAAACAGATCGCCCTGAACCTGCTGTCCAACGCCGTGAAATTCACCCCCCGGGGCGGTTCGGTCACGGTCACGGTCGAGGCCGTCGGCCCCTATCTGGAGGTCGTGGTCGCCGACACCGGCGTCGGCATCGCCCCGGAGGATGTCCGCCGCCTCGGCCGCCCCTTCGAACAGGCCGGCGAGATGGAGCAGCGCCGCCAGGGCACGGGCCTCGGCCTGTCGCTGGTCCGCGCCTTCGCCGAACTGCACGGCGGCCGCATGAGCATCGACAGCACCCTGGGCGAGGGAACCGCAGTGACCGTGCGCCTGCCCGTGGCCCTGATCGCGCGCGCGCCGGCTCCTGAAGGCGGGGCGGAAATCATCCAGATGCCGCTGAAGGGCGGGGGCGGCTAGATCAGCCCCATGGCCAGGAAGGCCCGGCCCGCGGCGAAATCGCCGGCCTCGAATTTCGCCGTCGCCACGCTGCCGTCGCGGAAGTGGAATTCGATGGCGAAGGTCTCGCGCGGATCGAGGCGCTCGATCGCTGTCGCGACGGAGGCCGGGAAGCGCCAGGCCTCGCCGGCGCGGCGGTCTTCCGCGAGCAGGGTCAGGTCCGCCGCATCAACGCCCGTGGCCCAGATGCTGGCGCGGGCCGAGACCGGAACCAGGCCCTCGCCGGCGAGCCAGGGTCGCGGGACCCGGACCGGATCCCGCAGCACGATGCGCGCCGCATTGGGTCGCGATCGTCCGACGAAGCTGACCACGGCGACCAGGCCGTGCGCCTCGCCCTTGCCCGCATAACCGAAAGCCACGGGCGAGGCCCCGACCACCGACATCTGCTGAAGGCGCCAGCTGGCGTCGGCCGAACTCACCCGGTTGGCGGTCCACGGCCGGCGCGCCCCGGGGAAGACCATGCGCGGGGTGCGCAGCCAGCCGGAGAAGGCGCCGTCGACGCGGGCCCGCACCGTGGCCAGCTGCGGATCGGCGCAGGACACCGTTCCGGCGCGGGCGCGGGCGCGGGTGGCGGCGGCGGCCAGCTCGGCCTCGGCCGTCCCCGAGCGCAGGGCCGCGCCCCGGGCCTGGGCCGTGGCCGCGGCCAGGGCCGCCTCGATGTTCGGCGCGAACAGGTTGCAGCGGGCGTCGGCGGCGACGACGAAGGCGCGCTCATAATAGGTGTCGGCCGGGGCCGCCCGGACAGCCGTCGGCAGGGCCAGCACGGCGGCGGCCAGCAGGACGGCTTTGGTCTTCGAGGCGGTCTGGCCTATCGTCATGAGGCCGCAGGTTACGCATCACGCGTTCCGGTCCGGTTTCCGAGCAGGGTTATCGAAATGCTTCTGTCGAGCGACCTGTGGGTCTCCGCCCTGATCCGCCGCGCCGAACTGGGCGGGGCCTTCGCCACCGTCGCGCGCAAGGGCGACGCGCGCGCGGGGACCGTCATCGTCAAGGCCTTCGACACCTCCACCCGCCGCGCCCGACTCTATAGCGAGGCCTTCGGCCCTGACGGCGAGCGTCTGTGGATGCAGCCGGTCGAGAGCGAGTTCGAGAGCGAGCTCGACGCCTATGTCCAGCGTCAGGCCGGCTACGACCCCGACATCTGGGTGGTCGAGATCGAGGACCGCGAGGGGCGGCATTTTATTACGGAGAAGGTGGCGGGGGAGTCAGGGTCGGGGGTCGAGGGTCGGGGGTCGAGGGAATAGGGAAATCGCATGAGCGGCTACACGAAACTGCAGGTTTGGCACAGGGCCATGGATCTTGCGGCGCTCGTCTACGAGGCGGCGCGGGGGATGCCGAAATCTGAACAGTTCGGGATGATCAGTCAGGTGACCCGTGCGGTCGCTTCGGTCCCGGCCAATATTGCGGAGGGCTATCAGCGCGGCACTCGGAAGGACTACGCTCGCTTTATCGGGATCGCGCGCGGATCGCTGGCTGAGACCCAGACCTTCCTTCTGCTCGCCGTCCGGGTCGGGCACCTGTCGCAGGACGCCGTCAATCCCAGCCTCGCCGCAGCCGACGAGCTAAGCCGGATGCTCACTCGGCTGAAACGACGCTTGGATGGCCCACCGGTCGGAGAATGATTGACTTCTTCGACCCTCGACCCTGGACCCTCGCCCCGCTCCGCCACCCCTAACCACCTGTGACCGCCCCCCGCCGCCGGTGCGAAATCCTTAACTGCGTTCGCACACGGAACCTCAAGCGAGGGCGCCTATGGTCACCTTCAACGGGCCGCAATGAGCCCGAAACGGTGGTGGGTGTTGTCGATGCTCTTTCTTCTCAACGACGTCGTGTTCGATCTGGACGAGGCCTGCCCGGTCACGCCAGGCGACGCGCGCCGGTTCGAGAGGCTGGAGCTGGACTATGTGTTGGAGCTCGGTTGCGAACTGTTTTCCGAGGATCCGCTGCTGCACCTGAATGACCCGCAGCGGGCCCGCCGTCTGGCCTGGCTGATCCACGACCGCTCGCCCGAGGTGAACGCCGCCCTGTTCGCGGCCCCCGCGGCCGGCTGCGATCCGACCCTGGTCGAGCCGCAGTTCTGCGCCCTGCCGGACGCCATCATGCGCCAGCTCAAGACGCGCGCCGCCAAGGGGCAGCTCAACGCCCTCGCCGCCGACCGCGCGGTCTGGATGCGTATGGCCGCCTGAGGCCCGTCGCCGACCTAGACCAGGACGTTGAACAGCACGTGTACGACGGTCGCGCCGAGCACGATGACGCCGAATCCGACGACCAGGCTGAGGGCGGGATGGGGGCCGCTGTGAGGCGGCGGGTCTGCGGGGTTCGGAGCCATGGCCGTTCCTTGCGTTTCCAAGGCGGCGCCCGATTGCGTGACCGGGTCGTCTCGCCTGAACGGACGATGACTCCAAAAGCCCTGCTTGGCGAGGGGTCTATCGGACGCGGCGGCGCAGGATCAGGACCGCCAGCCCGCCGAAGACGAAATTGGCCAGCACCAGTTCCACCAGATGCACCTGCCGGACCGGCCAGGGGATGAGCGCGCCGGGGTAGAGCAAGGGCGCCGCCATCAGAACGGCGAAGGCGGCCCCGACCAGGGCGGCGACGGTCAGGGTCCGGCCGCGCATCGTGGCGGCCAGCACCGCCGCCAGAGCGGTCCACACCGCGCCGCGGCCAAGTTGCAGCAGGACCAGCTTCCCCGGATCGATGCCCATCCCGTCGCCGTAGAAGGCGCGCACGACCTCGCTGGTCCACGCCACCGTGGCGCCGGCCGCGAAATACAGAATGACGTAGAGACCGGCCAGCAGCACGAAAGACAGGCCCGTCAGCAGCGTCGGCCGGACGAATCCGGCCACGCCCGCCTCCGCCGGACGACGCCACAGAAGCGCCGCCGCCACCGCGCCGATCGCCGACCTGATCAGTCCGGCGATGGCCATGCCGGCCAGGCCCGCCGCGGATATTTTTACGAAGTCGCCGAAGAACGCCGCCTCGATCAAGGACAGGCCGGTCTCGACGCTGAACAGGACGGCGAACAGAACGGCCGGGCGTCGCCAGCCGGCGACCGACAGCCGCGCCGCCAATCCGGCGAGCACCAGCGCGGCGAGCCCATTGACCGCCAGCAGGGCGGCCACGGGGCCGAGCGGGCCGTCGACCACGCCGGGAGGCGCGGGTTGAAACGGGATCAGGCCGATCACGGCGGTCCCCGCCGCCAACGCCGCCCACAGTGCGAGGACCTTCACGGCCCAGGGTCCGAACGCCTTCATCTCACTCCCCCTGTTCGGCGGTCAGCCGCCGCAATGAATCGGCGGCCCACCGCGCCGAGGTCTCCAGGCTCCGCTGGCCGTGTTCGACCGCCAGTCTCGCCTGCAACGGCATGGCGGCGCCCGGCTCCGTGTCCAGAAACGCTTTCAGCTCGGCCGCCCGCGCCGCAGTCGCGGTCTCGAACGAGCGCAGGAAGGCGTGCGTCAGGCCACGATCCGGGTGCGCCATCAGGAAGGCGAAACGGAGCAGCGCCAGGTCCAGCCGGCGCGCGACCTCCTCGGCCGTGACGGGCTGGCGCAGCCACCGGTCCAGCAACTCGGCCCCCGCCGTCGTGATCTCGTAGCGGCCGCCCCGTCCCTGTCCCACGGTCCGGGCCAGGCCTTTGGCGCACAGGGACTTCAGCGCCGGATAGATGCTGCCCGGGCTGCTGGAATAGGAGCCCATCGGCGTGGTTTCGAACACCATGCGCAGGGCGTATCCGCTGCGGCTGGCGATCGAGATCTGGCCCAGCAGGGCATAGCCCAACGCCGTGACGCCCTTGCCCTGGTCCGACATGCCCCCTCCTGCTCAGCTTCGTTTTTAGTACGAATCGTACCATTGTCAACGAAACGACGTTCGCGGCCCGACCCGCGTCAGGGCCGACCCGGGTGACTTTCGGTCCGGTCCGCGCTACCTCGCGCGGCCCAACGGAAAGAACATGTCGAAGCTCACTCTCGAACAGGAGGCCCTGCGCCGCAGGACCTTCGCCATCATCGCGCACCCGGACGCCGGCAAGACCACCCTGACCGAGCATATCCTGCTGGCCGGCGGCGCCATCCGCGCGGCCGGCGCCGTGCGCGCGCGCGGCGAGAACCGTCGCACCCAGTCCGACTGGATGAAGATCGAGAAGGAGCGCGGCATCTCCGTCTCGGCCTCGGTGATGACGTTCGAGCACGACGGCAAGATGTTCAACCTGCTCGACACCCCGGGCCACGAGGACTTCTCGGAAGACACCTATCGCACCCTGACCGCCGCCGACTGCGCCATCATGGTGCTGGACGCCGCCAAGGGCATCGAGCCGCAGACGCTGAAGCTGTTCGAGGTCTGCCGCCTGCGCGACATCCCGATCATCACCTTCATCAACAAGCTGGACCGCGAGGCCCAGGACCCGATGGCCCTGCTGGACGAGATCGCCTCGCGGCTGCAGCTGGACCCCGCCCCGATCTGGTGGCCGGCCCAGAGCGGCAACCGCCTGCGCGGCATGGTCGAAATGGGCACCGGCCGCTTCCAGCCCTACGCCCGCAAGCCCGCCGGATCGGCCGAGGACGTGCCCCATCCCGACGCCCTGCCGCTGGCCGACGCCGCGCAGTATTTCGAGGCGGGCGAACACGAGGCCCTGCTGGAGGCGCAGGAACTGGTCGAGGGCGGTTACCCTGCGTTCGACCGCCAGTCCTTCCTCGAGGGCCATATGACGCCGGTGCTGTGGGGTTCGGCCCTGCGCCATTTCGGCATCGACGAACTGCTGGCCGCGATCGGCGAGTGGGCCCCGCCGCCCAAGGTGATGAAGGCGCACAAGGCCGCCCCGGCCGGAACCCGCAACGCCGCCGAGCCGGTCGCCATCACCGTCGCGCCGGGCGAGGCCGAGGTCACCGGCTTCGTCTTCAAGGTCCAGGCCAACATGGACCCCAACCACCGCGACCGCATCGCCATGTTCCGCATGGCCTCGGGCAGGTTCCAGCGCGGCATGAAGCTGAAGGTGCAGAACACCGGCAAACAGTTGTCGGTGAACGCCCCCATCATGTTCTTCGCCTCGGACCGCGAACTGGCCGAGGACGCCTATGCCGGCGACGTCATCGGCATTCCCAACCACGGCGTCCTGCGCGTCGGCGACAGCCTGTCCGAGAGCGGCCTGATCCGTTTCGCCGGCCTGCCGAACTTCGCGCCGGAAATCCTGCAGCGCGTCCGGGTCAAGGATCCGCTCAAGGCCAAACACCTGAAGAAGGCGCTGGACGGCCTGGCCGAGGAGGGCGTGACCCAGCTGTTCCGCCCCGAGATGGGGTCCGACTTCATCGTCGGCGCCGTCGGCCAGCTGCAGTTCGAGGTCATGGCGGACCGCCTGGGCGAGGAATACGGCCTTGAGGTCATCTTCGAGCCCTCGCCCTGGGCCGAGGCGCGCTGGATCGGCGGGACCAAGGCCGACCTCGAGGACTTCATGGGCAAGTATCGCGGCCAGATGGCCCGCGACATCGACGACGACCCGGTCTTCCTGGCCAAGTCGAGCTGGGAGACCGGCTATGTGATGGAGCGTTTCCCGAACGTGGCCTTCACGAGGACGAAGGAGCGGGGGTAGACGCCGCGCGGCCCGCCGTTAACCTCTCCCGTCCACCGGTCCTTAAGCGGCGGCCGTTCAACCCTGCGTCGAACACCCCGGGGACCCCATGCCGCGTATCCGTACCGACGCCTATGCCTTTGTGATCGCATTCGCCTTCGCCGCTGCCTTCATGTTCGGACATCTCAAACTGGGCATGCTGGACCTGCCCGACTGGATGCGGACCTATGACCGGCTGCTGTTGTGGCTGGCGGCCGGCGCGGGGATGTACGTCGCCCTGTTCGGCCTCGGCCACCTGGCGCTGCGCCGGATCGGAGCGGGCGAGCGCTGGGCCTATGCGATTCTGGGCGGGCTGGCTCTGGTGGCCATGTATCTGGCGTTCAAGGGCCCGACGCGTCTCGCCGTGGTGTTCGGCAGCGGCGAGGGCGTGATCGGTCTGATCATCCCCTTCCTGATCGGATCCGCCTTCGGCTTCCTCTACGCTTGGCGCGCCGGCTGGGAGGTCGCGGAAGAAGAGGACCTGGACGGTCTGCGTGCGCGCATGGCCGGAGTTACGGGCGCGGACGAGCGCGACCTCGACGCCTTCCAGACCGGCGGGCACACCTATTTCGCGGGACCGGTCAGGGTCCGCACCTCAATCCCCCTCATGGTTCTGTCGGCGGTGATCGGCGGCATCCTGCACGGTCTGGTGCGCGGGGCGATCCGGGTCTCATGGGAGGTGATGCAACTGCCCGATCCGACCGGCGCGGAGGCGCTCGCCCATGCCGGGAACATGAGCCAGTACGCCGGCTTTGAAATGGTCGCCATGGCCATCATCGGCGCCCCGCCCATCGCCCTCGCCATCCTGGTCGGCCACTACGCCGCAAGGGGCCTCAAACAGACCGACGCCTGGGCCTATCTCGGGCTCGGCCTGGTCGCGCCGCTGGTGATCAGCCTGCTGGCCCTTCACCTGTTCTGGATGGTCGCAATCATGATCATGATCCCCACGGCCGTGGCCATGGCCATCTACCGCAGCTTCGCGGGGCTGGAGCCTGTACCGGTCAGGGAGGACGTGCAGGCGCGCCGGAACCGCGATCTCGTCGGCGCCGATCATCCGCGGCGCCGCTTCGCCCGCGTGGTCCGCGGCCGCTGACGGCTGAATCCGCCCGCAATCGATCACGACCGCGTTGTTCGTCTTCCCCCCGCCGCCGGCCCGTGGTTCTCTGGCTCCGGCAAAGCGGCGCGGGGGCGCGTCGTGGAGGTTCCGATGATCGCGATGGCCCTGATGGCCGGTCTCTCGCTGGGCGCCGTCCAGACCGCGCCGCAGCAACCCCCGTCCTACGAGGAAGCGGTGCGCTGCGCCGGCCTGACCCAGGCGGCGTCCGAGCTGGAAGGCGGCGAGAGCGGCGAGGGTCGGAGCCTGTATGATGCGGCGCTCTACTGGTCGCTGACCGCCGTGCAGATGGCCCAGGCCGCGGCCCGGCCGCCGGCGGTCGCCGAGGCGGACCAGACCCGCGCCCGCATCCGCGCCGTGCGCGAAATCAGCAGCCGCGACGCCGCGGCGCGGGCGGACCTCGACCGCTGCCGGGCCCGGACGCCGGAGCTCGGGTGAAATCCTGCACAGGAGCCGGCCGAACCTCCGGCGCGGCGTCGCGTTTGCTAGGTCTGAGCCAAGGGACGCGTATCGGTCCCGAAGCGGGACGACCGGAGCGCCAGGCCCCATGTTCGAATTCGGCCGAGACCTGAGGAAGCTGTTCGAGAAGGCGCGCGAGAGCGACGACCTCGGCTGGCTGGAGCTGATCGGCGCCGATCTGGTGGCGGCGGAAGCCCAGTCGCTTGCGATCGACGCCGGACGGGTGTCCTGCGCCCATCCCTTCGACACCTGGATGCGGGCCTCGGCCCTGTGGCGCGAGCACGCCCGCCGGACCGGCCGCCGCACCAGCCTGGACCGGGCGGCGGCGGCGGCCTCGGACGCCGCGCGACACACGGCTACGCCCGACCAGACCGCGGCGGCGGCGATCGAGTCCGGCGAGATTCACCTTTTGCGGTTCGACCTGTTCGGCGGCCCCGAGAAGCTGACGGCGGCGGTGGCCGATGTGCAGTCGCTGACCGCCGACCGGCCGGCCACCCAGTCCGCGGCCGCGGCCCTGCACGCGCGGCTGACCGCCCGCCGCGCCCGCCTGTCCGGCGAGGCCGGCCCCATGCTCGATGCGGCCGCCCTGCTCGATGCGGCCCTGCACGGCGCCCGGGGCCTGCCGCCCACGGTCGGCGACGATCTCCGCCTCGACCGGGCCGCCCTCGGTCTCGAAGCCGGAGTGGCGCGGCGCGACGGACGGCTGTTGGACCAGGCCGGGCGCGACCTGCGGACCTTGGTCGAATCCGCCTCGCCGGACTATCGCCCCCTGACCCGGGCCCGCGCCCTGGCGCTCGCCGGCGCCGGCCTGATGGCCCTGGCCCGGCTGGCTAACAACGAGGCCGCCGCGGCCCAGGGCCGGGCCCTGTACGCTGCCGCCGCCGAACAGTTCACCGCCGATCACAGCCCGCTGGACTGGGTCGCGGTCCAGCTCGCCCCCGGCGACGCCGACACGCCTCTGGCGCGACTGACCGAGGCGGAGGCCCTGACCCGCGAGCCCGGCCTGGTGCTGGGCGCCCTGGCGCGCGAACGACGACTGGCGGCCGAAACTGCCCTGGCCGAGGCCATGGGCGATGTCACGGGGCTGACAGGGCTTGAAGCCATCGTGCGGCGGGGGCTGGCCGCGGCGGCCGGGGCCCAGCCGCTGGAATGGGCCGCCGACCAGATCGGCATGGCGCACCTGGCCCTGGCCAAGGCGCGCCTGACGGCGACCGAACCGCGCGCCGTGGGCATGATGCTGGCCGAGGCCATGGAAACCGCCCGCGAATGGGGCGCGCCGGCGCTGGTCCAGCGCGCGGCGCTGCTTCAGCTGCAGGCGGCGAGGTAGGGATTAGGGGCTCTCCCTAATCCTGACCCCTCGCTCAGCCGCCCAGCGCCACGAACCCGCCGTTGCCGAAGCCCGGCTTGCCGTAGCGCAGCGGCGTGCCGTCCTCGGCCATGACGCGGCCGCCGGCGGCTTCCAGCACCGCCTGACCCGCCGCCGTGTCCCATTCCGAGGTCGGGCCGGTGCGCGGATAGGCGTCGAACCGCCCCTCGGCGATCAGGCAGAATTTCAGCGACGAATCCATGCCCTGCCACTGGACGCAGCCATGGCGAGAGGCCAGTCGCTCGGCTTCGACATCGTTCATGGAGTGACTCATAACCGCCAATGGCGAGGCGGGCCGGTTGCGCACCTTGATGGCCTGCCAGACATCGCCGAACCGGCGACGGAAGGCCCCGCCGCCCGGCGCCCCGCTGCGCCATGTGGTGGCGGTCGCGGGGGCCGTGACCACGCCGGCGACCGGCGATCCCTGGTGGATCAGGGCGATGTTGACGGTGAAGGCCTCGCGCCCTTCGACAAAGCCGCGGGTGCCGTCCAAGGGGTCGATCAGCCAGAACCAGTCATTGGCCGAAGCGGGCAGGCCGCCGGCGGCGACCGCCTCCTCCGCTACCGCCTGGACGCCGGGGTACAGGGTCTCCAGGCGGGTCAGGATCAAGGCCTCGGCTTCCTGGTCCGCGCGTGTGACCGGACTGTCGTCAGCCTTGGACTCAGCCACGACCCCGTTGCGCCAGTAGGGCAGGATGACGCGCGCGGCGTCCTCGGCGAGGTCGGCCAGGGCCTCGGTCAGTGCGCCGGACGCGAGGTCGGCGGTCAGTCGTTTGGTCATGCCGCCCGATTAGAGCATCGGACCGGTTTCGCGAACCGGCAAATCAGGTCAGCGTCCGGCCAGTTTCAGACTGTTGCGCGCAAGGCCCGATGACCGACACCGCCCCCGCCTCCCCCCTTCCCGACGGCCAGGCCCTGGCGGCCCTGATCGCGGGCAAGCTGTGCCACGACTTCATCAGCCCGGCCGGCGCGATCAGCTCGGGGCTGGATCTGCTGAAGGACCCGACGGCCCAGGACATGCGCGACGACGCCATGGGGCTGATCGAGGCCAGCGCGCGCAAGATGGTGGCCCTCGTCGCCTTCGCCCGCGTGGCCTTCGGCGCCGCCACCTCGGCCGAGCGCTTCTCGGGCGCCGAACTGGGCGAACTGGTCTCCGGCCTGACCGAGGGCGGCCGCGCGACCCTGGAATGGGCGGCCCAGGACGCCAGCTATTCCAAGGCCCAGTCGCGGGCGCTGGTGAATCTGGCCTATCTGACCATGGCCGCCCTGCCCTCCGGCGGGGTGGCGACCATTGCGACGCGAACCGACGGCGGCCGGCTGGTCATCGAGGGCCGGGCCGAGGGCGCCCGCGCCCGCCTCAAAGGCGAGGCCGTCGCCGGACTGGCGGGACAGCCCCTCTCGGAAGGCCTGCCCGGCCAGTGGATCCAGCCCTACTGGCTCTGGCTCACCGCCCGCGACGCCGGCGGCTCGCTGGACGTTCAGGCCGACGAGGGCCGGGTCGTGCTCACCGCCCACATGCCTAACTGAGCCTTAAGCCGGTTTCCCAAGGAGTCATTAACCGGCGTGGGCCGATTATGTAGACCATGCACACGCGGGCGTTGTGCGCCCATCCTGGAACCCAGACCTTGACCCCCAGAACCTGTCTGATCGTCGACGACAGCCGGATCATCCGAAAGGTCGCGCGCCGCATCGTCGAGGGGCTCGGCTTCGAGGTCGATGAGGCGGCGGACGGCTCGGAGGCCCTGGCCTTCTGCGGCGGGGTCATTCCCGAGGTCATCCTGCTGGACTGGTCGATGCCCGTCATGGACGGCATGACCTTCCTGCGCCGCCTGCGCGCCCTGCCCGGCGGCATGGCTCCCAAGGTCCTGTTCTGCACCATCGAGACCCGCGCCGAACGCATCGCCGAGGCCCTTTCGGCCGGGGCCGACGACTATGTGATGAAGCCATTCGACGGCGAAATTCTCACGTCAAAATTCGCTGAAGTGGGGGCCGTTTGATCCCATGAGCCCGGACGATTTCGATCGCCTGCAGTCCCTGATGGCCTCGCGCGCGGGCTTTCGGCTGACGCGCGACCGGATGAAGCTGGCCGAGCACCGGCTGGGGCCGGTGGCGCGCCGCGAGGGGTTCGAGACGGTCGACGCCATGCTGGGCTCCCTCTGGGCCAAACCCGTGGCCTCGCTCGGCTGGGCCGTGATCGAGGCGCTGCTCAACCCCGAGACCTGGTTCCGGCGCGACCGGGTCAGCTTCGACACCTTCGGCAAGGAGCTGCTGCCCGCGCTGGGCAAGGCCCGCGGCGGCCAGCCGGTCAAGGTCTGGTCCGCGGGCTGCTCGACCGGCCAGGAGGCCTGGTCCCTGGCCATCGCCGCCCATGAAGCCGGCGTCGCCGTCGAGATCGTGGCCACCGACCTGTCGCAACGCGCGCTCGAGAAGGCCCGCTCGGGCGCCTATACCGGTTTCGAAATCCAGCGCGGCCTCAAGGCCGAGACCATGCTGCGCCATTTCGACCAGGCCGAGGACGCCTGGATCGCCCGCGCCGAGCTGCGCGCCACGGTCCATTTCGCCCGCGCCAACCTGGTCGACGCCCCGACCGACGCGCACCGCTTCGACATCATCTTCTGCCGCCACGTCCTCGGCGACGCCGACCCGGCCCGGCGCGGCGAGATGTTCGACAATCTGGAGCGCCGGCTGGTCGACGACGGCTGCCTGTTCCTCGGCCCCGACGAACAGCCCGACGGCGACACCATCGCCTTCCGCGCCGTCGCAGGCCGCAAGGGCCTGTTCGTGAAGTCCCCGGCGGCGCTGAGACGCGCGGCCTGAGGGCGTTCAGGTCAGGCCTCCTGAAGGTCCGCAATGGGTGGGGAGCGGACGATCCGCTCTGTGCCGGAAGCGGACCTGGACTTAGCTAGGGCAGGATTGCGCGGGCTGAGGCGCCACAGGCGACG
>SCVB01000114.1 GCA_004296955.1 Brevundimonas sp. | reverse complement strand
GACGCGATCCACCTTATCAACACGGCGACTTCGGATCTTCGCGCGCAGCAGTATGCGCACATCACCTCGACCGATCCGGCGCGCATGGCGGCTGTTGAAAAGGATATCGCCGCCACGCTGGAGACGATCAAAAGGGACCAGGCGAAATACGAAGCCCTGATTTCGTCGGACTCCGAGCGGAATCTCTACAACCAGTTTTCGGACAAGTATGAAAACTACCTGCGGGATGGGGAGCGGATGCTCGCCTTCTCCCGCGCCAATCAGAACGAAGCGGCCGCCCAGGCCATGCTGGCCAGCAAGCCCCTCTACGACGACATGTCGGCGGACCTGGTCAAGCTGGTGAACCTCAATGTCGAAGGCGGCGCCGCCGCCAGCGCCGAAGGGGACAAGGTGTTTTCCGAGGCGCGCAGCCTGTTCATCGCCCTGGTCGCCGCCGGTCTGATCATCGGCGTGGTCGCAGCGCTGTGGATTTCGCGGACCGTCACCATGGGCCTGCGCAAGATCGCGACGGCGATCGACGCCGTCGCCATCGGCGACCTGAACCAGGACGTCGCCGTGACGACCAATGACGAGATCAAGGATCTGGTCGATACGGTCAACCGGATGACCGCCAACCTGAAGGCCACGGCCGCCATGGCTGACGAGATCGCCCAGGGCGACCTGAGCGTTCAGCCCAAGCCGCTGTCGGACAAGGACATCCTGGGTATCTCCCTGCAACGGATGGTCGGCAATCTGCGCGGCACCGCCGCGATGGCGGACGAGATCGCCAACGGCGACCTGAGCGTCCAGCCCAAGCCCATGTCGGACAAGGACACCCTGGGCATCTCGCTGGAGCGGATGGTCGATAATCTGAGGGTCACGGCTTCGATGGCCGATGAGATCGCCAACGGGGACCTGACGGTCCAGCCCAAGCCGCTGTCGGACAAGGACACGCTGGGTCTTTCGCTGCAGTCCATGGTGGAACGCCTGCGCGGCGTGGTCGGCGACGCCCTGTCGGCCGCCGACAACGTC
>SCVB01000043.1 GCA_004296955.1 Brevundimonas sp. | reverse complement strand
CGCGGAGACCATCGTGCAGGAACTTATGGCGGGGCCGTTCGGCACCCTGATCTTCTTCGTCCCCGTGATCATCCTGTTCTACTTCATGCTGATCCGTCCGCAGCAGAAGGCGATGAAGGCTCATCAGGCGCTGGTCGCCGGCCTGAAGCGCGGCGACACGGTCGTCCTGTCCAACGGCATGATCGGCAAGGTGACCCGCGTCGAGAACGACGAGGCCATGGTCGAGATCGCCCAGGGCGTGAACGTCCGGGTGGTCAAGCAGATGATCACCCAGGTGCGCGACCGTACGGCCGTCGCCGCCAATGACACCAAGACCATCGCCAAGTCCTGATACCGTTCTGAAAGGTCCGGGGACGCCCGCATGATCCATCTGTCGCGCTGGAAGGTCGTCCTTCTTGTCCTGTCGCTGCTGTTCGGCCTGCTGTTCAGCTATCCGAACCTGATGACCGCCGAACAGCGCGAGGCGCTGCCCGGCTGGTTGCCGAAGAGCGTCCTGAACCTGGGCCTCGACCTGCAGGGCGGATCGTATCTGCTGCTGGAAGTCGATGTTCCGGCCATGCGCGAGAAGCGGCTGACCAATCTGGGCGAGGACGCCCGGACCGTGCTGGCCGAGGCCCGCGTCGGGGTGCTGAGCATCGCCCGGGAACCCTCGGGCGTGGTCGTCACCCTGGCCGATCCGACGCAGATGGATCTGGCGCTTCAGTCGATGCGGGCCCTGACCCAGGCCAACGCCAGCGGCGGCGTGGACCGGTCGGTCCAGCGCCAGGGTTCTGACCGCATCCGCTACGCCTTCACCGACGCGGCCATGACCTCGATGAGCGCCGACGCCGTGACCCAGTCGATCGAGGTGGTGCGCCGCCGCATCGACAGCCTCGGCACCCGCGAGCCCTCGATCACCCGCCAGGGCGCCGACCGAATCGTGGTCCAGGCGCCGGGCGAGAGCGATCCGGCCCAGCTGGAGCGGGTCATCGGTCAGACGGCGCAGCTGACCTTCCAGATGGTCGATGTCGAGAATTCGGTCGATGCGGCCATCGCCGGCGCCGTTCCGCCCGACTCCGAACTGATCCCGGGCGGCGATCCGCAGGGCCCGGCCTTCTATCTGGTCAAGCGCCGGGTGCTGGTCTCGGGCGAGAACCTGACCAAGGCCGAGGTGACCTCGGACCAGAACAACCAGACCGCCATCGGCTTCCGCTTCGACGGGGCCGGCGCGCGCCGCTTCGGCGAGGCGACCGCCGCCAACATCGGCCGGCCCTTCGCCATCATCCTTGACGGCAAGGTGATCTCGGCCCCGCGCATCAACAGCGCCATCACCGGCGGCTCGGGCATTATCGAGGGCAGCTTCACCATCCAGGAAGCGTCCGAGATGGTGAACCTGCTGAACGGCGGCGCCCTGCCGGCGCCCCTGAATGTGGTCGAGCGCCGCACGGTGACCGCCGAACTGGGCGCCGACGCAGTGGCGGCCGGCAAGCTGTCGACCATGATCGGCTTCGTCATCATCGTGGTCTTCATGTTCCTGACCTACGGCTTCCTGTTCGGCGGCATCTCGGTGATCGGCCTGCTGCTCAACGGCCTGCTGATCATCGCCGCCATGTCCTTCACGGGAGCGACGCTGACGCTTCCGGGCATCGCCGGTCTGATCCTGACCTTCGCCGTGGCCGTGGACGCCAATGTGCTGATCTATGAACGGATGCGGGACGAGGCGCGGGCAGGACGATCCGTGATCGCCTCTCTGGACGCGGGCTTCAACAAGGCCATGGGCACGATCGTCGACGCCAACCTGACCACCCTGGTGGCGGCGTTGATCATGTTCATCTTCGGCGCGGGCCCGGTGCGCGGCTTCGCCTGGACCCTGACCATCGGCGTCTTCACCTCGATGCTGTCGGCGGTGCTGGTCGCCCAGGTCGGCCTGGCCTGGTGGCTGAAGCTGGCCAAACCCAAGAAACTGCCGGTCGCGGAGTGATGGCGATGCGTGGATGGCCCCTCATCAAAGTCCTGCCGATCAAGACGAACCTGAAGTTCGTCTCGTTCGCCAAATACGCCGCCGTCCTGTCGACGGTGCTGGTGATCGCCTCGCTGGTCGGGGTGTTCAAGCCCGGCCTGAACCTGGGCATCGACTTCCGCGGCGGCGCCGTGATGGAGCTGTCGAAGCCGGCCGGGCAGACGCTTGATCTGGAGAAGGTCCGGGTCGCGGTCGACACGCTGGGCCTGGGCGACGTCCAGGTGCAGGGCATCGACAATGACGCCAGCGCGATCGTCAAATTCCAGGTGCCGGACGACGTCCCCCAGGCCCAGGTCGTCGAGCGGGTGCAGACGGCCATCACCGGCGCCGTGGGCGAGGTGGCCTATTCGGGCGTGAGCGTGGTCGGGTCCAAGGTTTCGGGCGAACTGCTCACCTCGGGCCTGCTGGCCCTCGGGGCGGCCGTGGTGCTGATGTTCGCCTACATCTGGTTCCGCTTCGAGCCCCAGTTCGGACTGGGGGCCGTGGCCGGCCTGCTGCACGACGTGATCCTGGTGTTCGGCCTGATCGTGCTGATGCGGCTGGAGTTCAGCCTGAACATGGTCGCGGCGATCCTGACGGTGATCGGCTATTCGATGAACGATACCGTGGTGGTGTTCGACCGCCTCCGGGAGAATCTGCGGAAGTACAAGCAGATGCCTCTGCGCGAAGTGATCGATCTGACGATCAACGAGATCCTGACCCGGACGATCATCACCGGCTTCACAGCGGTGATGGTGCTGGCGGCCCTGGCCGTCTACGGCGGTCCGGCGCTGTTCGGCTTCTCGATCGCCCTGATGTTCGGGATCGTGGTCGGCACCTATTCGTCGATCTATGTCGGCGCGCCCATCATCCTGCTGTGGGGCGTCAAGCGCGGCGGGGCGGCGGACGACGCCAAGCCGATCAAACTGGGCATGGCCAGCCGGCCCTAGGGGCGGCGAAAGCCCCTACAGTCTTTCGGTTTTTGTCGCGCACCGGCGACGCTATGGTGCCGGTTCAATGAGTCGCGCCGCCCCGTCGGGCGCGCGGCGTTCCTGAAGCGCCCGGGGAGGGGCGGACCATGGGCAAGCTGCTGTCGAACTTTCGCACCACCATCCTGCTGAGCTTCGTGCTGGCGCTGGGGATGATCCTCGCTTTCGGCCAGGTCTCCGGCGGTTTCGGAGAGGCCTTCTGGCAGGCGACCCTGCGCTGGACCCACGTCGTGGCCGGCATCCTGTGGATCGGCCTGCTGTACTATTTCAACTTCGTCCAGATCCGGGTCATGCCGTCGATCCCGGCCGAGCTGAAGCCGGCCATCGGCAAACATATCGCCCCCGAGGCCCTGTTCTGGTTCCGCTGGTCGGCGCTGGCGACGGTGCTGGCGGGCCTGGGCGTCATGCTCACGCGCGGCCACGTCTATTCGGCCGAGGTGCTGACCTTCGGCTTCGCGCAGGGGCTGACCGAGGACCAGAAGGGCTTCACCCTGATGGGCGTCGGCATCTGGCTGGCGATCATCATGTTCCTCAACGTCTGGGGCATTATCTGGCCGAACCAGAAGCGGGCCCTGGGCATGATCGTCGTGGATGACGAGGCCAAGGCCAAGGCCGCCCGCATCGCCATGCTGGGCAGCCGCACCAATCTGCTGCTGTCGCTGCCGATGCTGACCTCCATGGCGATGTACCAGACGCTGTTTGGCTGATCCGTCTTCCGCTCTTCCGGGAGACGCCCTCGACGCCCGGGTCCGCGCCGCCGACGTCGACCGTTGGCTGTCCAGCCGCTTCGTGGCCGACGAACGGCTGCGCGCGGACCTGATCGCCCTCTACGCCTTCGAGGCCGAGTTGATGGCCATTCCGGCGCGGGTGACCCAGCCCCTGCTGGCCGAGATGCGTTATGTCTGGTGGCGCGAGCAGCTGGACGGGGTCTTCGCCGGCGTGGCGCGCAAGGGCCATCCCGTGCTGGAGGCCCTGACCGATATCGCCGTCCGTCACCGGCTGGAGCGCACGCCGTTCGACGCCCTGGTCGAGGCCCATATCGGCCGGGTGCATGGCGAGCCGCATGATCTCGACGCCTTCTATGCCGGGCCGATGCAGGTCGCAGCGCGGATCCTGGCGGGCCCGGGGTTCGACGACGCCGTCCTCGAGGCCGGCCGGGTGCGCGGACTGGCGCAGACGGGGCAGGAGGCGGCCGCGCGGGCGATGCGCGGCCGGGCCAACGCCGGTGTGCGGGGCCTGCCCGCCGCCGGCTTTCCAGCGGTTGCGGCCGCCGCTCTCGTCCGTCCCGAGGCGCCCGAGGCGTTGAAGCGCCTGCGGCTGGTCTGGGCCGTGGCGCGCGGGCGGCTCTAGGGCGGTTTTCGCCGCGACGGCGCCCGGTCTGCCCGTTTCCGGACCACGCCTGTCAGGTTTGAATGGTTGACAGAAGGTTGAATCCGGTTGTGTATCCGCGCGAAGGGGCGGATTATGTTCAAGTTTATTCGACGAGGGCTGTGCTCGCACAACTTTAGTTGGTCCGAACGTCGCAAGGGCCAGGTCTGCGCCCGCTGCGGCCTTCCGGGGATTGAACAGGCGGTCGCGAGCCACAGGGGCGGAGCGCATGGTCATTAGACGAGAACTGGCCCGGGTGGGGGAACGCTCGCTGGTCCAGACGCAATTCGTCGGCGTCAGCGGCCAGGTTTGCAGCGTCGTCTACGAGCTGACGGGGCCGACCCCGCAGCATTTCACCGAATACGCCGAGGCGGAGCGAGCCCTGCGCTCGACGGCCTCGGTCGCCTGGAGCGAACCTGAGTCCTGGGAGGTGGATGCCTGATCGGGCTTGCCGCCGACGGAGAAGGCGAGCGGAGACCGTGGGGCGGCCAGCGGCGACGGGCGCTGGACGATCAGGGCGCTGAAACGGGCCCGAGGGACCTCCGCGGATGCAGCCGGGCCGGCGAAGAGGCGAATTATCGTTTGTCCGGCGACGCCGGGCCTGAGTATTTTCCGGCGAGCGCTTTCGTTTCCCGGACCCTTCCGATGCTGTTCCTCGCCATCGCCGCTTCCTCCAGCCTGCTCAGTGCGGCGGCGCCGTCTGATGATCCGTCCGTCGTTCCCGTCGATGTCCGGGTCGTCGCCGCGCCGCAGGCGGTCCGCGGCGAGGGGATGTCGCATCGGCTCTATGAGCTTCGGCTCAACAGTTTCGCCCCGCGGGAGATGCAACTGGAGGCCCTGGAGATTCGCGATCAGGCCGGCGCTCAACTGGCGCGGTTCGAGGGCGAGGCGCTGGATCGGCTGATGGTGCAGCCCGGGGTGGCCGCTGATCACGCCCGGGTCTTGCCCGCGGGGGGGCAGGCGATCGTCTATCTGGATGCGGCGACCCCTGACGGGGCCCCGGCTCCGCTGGCCCTGTCGCACAGCCTGCGCTTCGCAGCCTCCCGTCCCGACGCGCCGGCCAGCCGCACCACGATCACGACCCCGGCCGAGCTGGTCTCCGGCCGGCCCATCGTCATCCTGGACCCGCCGCTGCGCGGCCCGGGTTGGCTGGCCGCCAATGCTCTGTCCAATGACGCCGATCACCGGCGGACCATGGTCGTCGTCGACGGACAGGCGCGTGTGGCCCAGCGGTTCGCCATCGATTTCGTGCGGCTGGACCATCAGGGACGCGCCTTTGTCGGGGATCCGCAGACGAACGCCGCGTGGGTGGGCTTCGGGGCGCCGGTCCTGGCGGGGGCCGACGGGGTGGTGGTCGCGGCGACCGACGACCTGCCGGACAATACGCCCGGCGCGCTCCCGGCGACCCCGATCAGCCTGCAGACGATCGGCGGCAACCATGTGGTGGTGCGTTTGGCCGATGGCTCATTCGTCTTCTATGGCCATCTGAAGCAGGGCAGCGTCCGGGTGCGCGAGGGACAGACCGTGGCGACCGGGGAGGTGCTGGGCGCCCTGGGCAATTCCGGACAGTCCGACGCCCCGCATCTGCACATCCACGTTTCGGACGGAGCATCCGCCCTCGGGGCCGACGGCCGGGCGTTCGCCTTCAGCCGGTTCGAGCTTGCGGGGCATGTGCCGTCGCTGGCGGTTCTGGAGACGGCCGAGGGCTGGGTCCATACCGCGGAACCGCGCCGGCCTCTGACCGGGGAACTGCCGATCGACAATGCCGTCGTCGATTTCGCCGACTGATCGCCTCCATGCGGGGACGTAGCTGAACGTCCGAGAGCGAACGGCCCTCACCCGCGCGGCCAGACCTCCACCTCGTCCGGCCAGACCTCGCGGTTGGGCGAACCCTCGTATGCCCATTGCAGCGTGCGGGCGACGCTCCGGGCGAGGCCGCGGGCCAGCGGGCGGGGCAGGCTGCGCGGCTGGTCGTGCATGGCTCGGGCCCAGTCGGGCAGCAGGTCCATGCCGGCCTGCATGATCACCCCGGCGGCGAGGTCGACGGCGGGCGAGCCGATGGTCTGGCGCATGACCATGGCCGCGACCTCATGGGTGCGGGCGTCGGCGCGCAGCCGGGGGCGGTAGCTCTGGATCAGGGCCTCGGCCTCCGCCCGGGTGCGGGGAACGGGATCGGCGTGCAGGGCCTCGCCGATGCGGGCGGTCTCGGCAAAATAGCCGTCCTGGTCGGCGCGGCTCATGCCCGGCTCGGCGTAGCGGATCCAGGCGTCGAGGAAGCTGATGGTCTCGGTGACATGGACCCAGGCCAGCAGGTCGGGATCGGAAACGCGATAGGGTGTGCCGTCGGGCAGGGTCCCGCCGAGCTTGCGGTGGATGCGGTTGACCCGGTCGACGGCGGCGCGGCCTGCGTCCGCGTGGTCATAGGTGGTGACGGCGATGAATTTGGCCGTGCGTCGCAGGCGGCCGTGCATGTCGGCGCGGAAGTCGGAATGGTCCCAGACCCCGGCCAGCACCGCCGGATGCAGCATCTGCAGCAGCAGGCCGGAGACGCCGCCGATCATCATGGTGACGATGTCGCCATTGACCCGCCAGGCCACGGAGTCCGGGGCGAACAGGGCATCGGCGCGACGCAGGGCCGGGCGCTCGCCGCGTTCGGCGTCGTTGAAGATGTCGGTGATCCGGCGGCGAAGGGCGACCTTGGCGGGTTCGAGGATCACCCCGCGTCCCGCCACGCCTTCAGCGCCTCCAGCGCGCGCACGCTCATCAGCCGCTTCTTCGCGCGGCCGCGCTCCTTCATCGGAATCTTCACGCCGGCCTCGTCGACCTTGGGCGCTTCCAGCGGCGGGAGCAGGCCGTAGTTGATATTCATCGGCTGGAATTTGGAGATCCCGCCGGGGCCGTCGAGGTGGCCGCCGGTGATGTGCTCGACCAGGGCGCCCATGGCGGTGTGGACGGGCGGGGCCTCCAGCGGGCGGCCCAGCCGTTCCGCGGCGGCGAGGCGGCCGGTCAGCAGGCCCATGGCGGCGCTCTCGACATAGCCCTCGACGCCCGTGACCTGGCCGGCGAAGCGCAGGCGCGGCATGGCCTTGAGGCGCAGCTGTCGGTCCAGCAGTTTGGGGCTGTTGAGGAAGGTGTTGCGGTGCAGGCCGCCGAGACGGGCGAACTGGGCGTCCTGCAGGCCGGGGATCATGCGGAAGACCTCGGCCTGGGCGCCGTGCTTCAGCTTGGTCTGGAAGCCGACCATGTTGAACAGGGTGCCCAGCGCATTGTCCTGACGCAGCTGGGCGATGGCGTAGGCCTTGACCTGCGGGTCGCGCGGGTTGGTCAGGCCGACGGGCTTCATCGGGCCGTGGCGCAGGGTCTCGCGGCCGCGCTCGGCCATGACCTCGATGGGCAGGCAGCCGTCGAAATAGGGGACGTTCTCCCACTCCTTGAACTCGGCCTTGGGGCCGGTCAGCAGGGCGTCGATGAAGGCCTCGTACTGTTCCTTGTTCATGGGACAGTTGACGTAGGCGGCGGCGTCGCCGCCCGGGCCTTCCTTGTCGTAGCGCGACTGGCGCCAGGCGATGTCGAAGTCGATGCTGTCGGCGTGGACGATGGGCGCGATGGCGTCGAAGAAGCTGAGCGCGTCCTCGCCGGTCAGGTCGAGGATGGCGGCGGCCAGGGCCGGGGAGGTGAGGGGGCCGGTGGCGACGATGACATTGTCCCAACCATTCGTCTCATCGGCTTCCGGCGGCAGACCCGCGATCTCCTCGCGCACGATGGTGACGAGGGGGTGGGCTTCCAGCTTCGCCGTCACGGCCTGGGAGAAGCCGTCGCGGTCGACGGCGAGGGCGCCGCCGGCGGGGACCTGATGGGCGTCGCCGCAGGCCATGATGATGGAGTCCAGCGCGCGCATCTCGGCGTGCAACAGGCCGACGGCGTTGTGCTCCCAGTCGTCGGAGCGGAAGGAGTTGGAGCAGACCAGCTCGGCCAGGCCATCGGTATGGTGGGCGTCGGTCTTCACGCCGGGCACGCCGCGCATCTCGTGCAGGACCACGGGCACGCCGGCCGAGGCGATCTGCCAGGCGGCTTCCGAGCCGGCGAGGCCGCCGCCGACGACGTGAATAGGCTTCAGAATGTCCGTCATGGGGCGGCTTCTAGCCGGGGGCGAGGAAAGGGGCTAGCTTGGCCGTTGGCTTGGGGAGGCTGGAATGGCGCGATTTTCCATCGGGACCGCGATCGGCGAGGCCTTCGGCCTCGTGCGGCGGCGACCGTTGTCGGTGTTCGTCTGGGGGCTGCTGCTGATGGCGCCGGTCATGGCCGGCATGGGGCTGATGCTGCCGATGATGGGCGACCTCTTCTCCAGCATGCCCGCGCACGGCGGAAACCCCGATCATTGGGGGCCGGAATTCCATGCCCGGATGATGCAGTTCCAGGGCGCCAATGCCCTGATGCAGCTGGGCCAGCTGGCCCTGACGGTCGTCGTCTACACAGCGATCATGCGGGCCGTGGTCCGGCCGAGGGAGCGGTCCTTCTTTTCCCTGCGACTGGGCATGGACGAGCTGGCGGTGCTGGTCGTCGGCATCGCCGTGATGGTGGGCCTGTATGCGGGCATGATCGTCCTCGGCCTGCTGGGCGTGGGGATCGGCTTCGGCGTCTGGGGGCTCGGCGCGCCCGCGAACGGCCTCATCATCGCGGCGATGGTGGTGGTCTTCGTGCTGGCGATCCTGCTGGCCCTGGCGCGGGTCAGCCTGATCGCGCCGGCCAGCGTGCTGACGCGCAGCTTCGCCTTCGTCGAGGGCTGGCGGATGGGGCGCGGCCGGACCGGCGCCCTGTTCGGCATGAGCGTGCTTATCGTGCTGATCATTCTGGCGGTCGAACTGGTGCTGATGGCGATCGGCTTCGGCGTCTTCGCCGTGGCCGCCAACACGGGCATGGACTGGAGCTTCCACAGGGGCCCCATGGACGGAAATCCGTTCGCCGGCGCGGAGCCCTTCCTGCGGGCCCACTGGCCGTGGCTGGCGCTGGCGGCCGTGGCGTTCTCCGGCGTCTACGGGATGCTGATTACCCTCTCGGTCGCGCCCTATGCTTCGGCCTGCCGCCAGCTGGCCGCCGCGGCCGCGCCGACGGCGGATGACGCCCACTGACACGACGGTTCGCACGGCGAACAGGATGATCTAGGCTGGCCCGGCAAACGGGTGGGAGGATTCGATGGCGTTTTCAGCGACCGATGCGGCGTTCGAGGGGTTCAGGGTGGTGCGCCGCCAGCCCATGGCCCTGGTTTTCTGGGCCCTGTTCTATCTGGTGGTCATGGTCGCGGCCCTCGCCATGGTCGGCGGCAGCGTCATCGGACTGATGAGCGCAGCCGAGACGCTTGAGCAATCCGGGGCGACCTCGTTCGACGACGTCATGCCGGTGCTGTCCGCCTATATGGCCATTTTCGCCGTCGTCCTGCCGGTCAGCCTGATCGCCAGCGCCATGATCTACGCCGCCGTGTCACGTTCCGTGCTGCGGCCGGGCGAGAGCGCGTTCGGCTATCTGCGGCTGGGCATGGACGAGGTGCGTGTGCTGGTCGTGTCGGTCGTGCTCTTCATTCTGTTCGCCGTTCTGTCGGTCGTCCTGTTCGGGATCGTCGGCATGGTGGCCGGCTTTTCGACCGCCGCGGACATGCCGGCCCTGTGGCTGGTCGTGGTGCTCCTCGTCTTCGCCGCCATCGCCTTTTTTATCTGGTTGGCGGTGAGGCTAAGCCTCGCCATCCCGATCACCATGGCCGAGCGTCGCATCGCCATCTTCGATTCCTTCGCCGTGACCAAGGGCCGCTTCTGGCCGTTGCTGGGCATGGCGCTTCTGGCCTTCGTGATGAGCATCGTCGTCGGCCTGCTGGGGTCACTGGTGGCCATGCCGATCCAGCTGGCCACCGGCGGATTGAACGGCCTCGCGGGGCTTGAGGGCGAAAGCATCCCGACCATCCTCCAGGCCGCCTGGCCGGCCATCGCCGCCTGGGTGGTGATCAATGCGGTGATCTCGGCCCTGCAGGTCGCGGTCGTCTATGCGCCTTTCTCGGCAGCCTATCGCGACATCAAGGGCGGGCAGCCGAACGCGGCGGTGTTCGACTAGGCCCGGACGGCGCGGGCGGTTTCGCTGAACCCGTCCGCCGTGTCCCCGGCGCCTCAACTCGCCGCCCTCTGTGAGCGTGGCTTTAAATCTCCCGCCCGGCGCATCCATCCGGCCCGGCAGGGGCCTCATGCCGGGACGATCCCCTTTCCCTGACCCCTCCCGAGGAGCGCCGCATGGCCGGACTTGAACTTTTCGCCGTGCGCAAGCTGCGGCATCGCCGGACCTGGACCATCGCCGCGATCGTGCTGTGCGTGGTCTTCATGCTCGGCGGACAGCTGGGCGCCTATTTCCCCGCGATCGCGGCGGGCTTCATCACGCCGGGCGGGGGCGCCGACGGCTGGCCGCAGCTGGCCTATCAGCTGGCGGCGGCATTCGGCCTGAGCTCGGTGCTTGTGTTGCTGTGGGCCCGCTTCTTCGAGCGGCGCGGGCCGTCGGCCCTGGGCCTGAACGCCCGGGGGGCGATGCGCTTCCTGCGCGGCTATCTGATCGGCCTCGCCTTCCTGGCCACGGTGATCGGGGTGATCTGGGCCGCGGGAGGCTATGTGGTCGAGGGGCCGGGCGCGTTCGGCTCCGCCGCCGTGGGCGCGTCGCTACTGCCCATCGGCGTGCTCATGCTGGGCTTCATCATCCAGGGCTCGTCCGAGGAGCTGCTGTTCCGCGGCTGGCTGATGCAGCTGATCGCCTCGCGGCATGGGCTGTGGATCGCCGTGATCGGCAACTCGGCCCTGTTCGCCCTGGCCCATGCCGGCAATATCGAACCCTCGAACGAGCTCTATGTCGGCCTGGCCAACATCGTCCTGTTCGGCCTGTTCATCAGCCTCTACGCCGTGCGCGAGGGCTCGCTGTGGGGCGTGTGCGGCTGGCATGCGGCCTGGAACTGGCTGCTGGGCCTCGGCTTCGGCCTGGAGGTCTCCGGCCAGGTGATCGAGACCACGCCGCTGGTCACGGACCTGACCGGGGCGCCGGGCGCCGCCTGGTGGCTGACCGGCGCGAGCTTCGGCCCGGAGGCCAGCGTTGTGACCACGGCGGTGCTGCTGCTCGGCCTCGTCGTCCTGGTCGTGCGCGGCAAGACCCGGGATCACGGCGTGGAGACGGCTCCGGCGGCGGCCTGAGCCGTCAGGCGCTCTTCTTGAGCGCCTGCACCCGCGCCTTGCGGCGGGTCTCGTGGCGGTCGAGGACCTCCTTGAGGTATTTGCCGGTCCAGCTCTTCGGATTGGCGGCGACCTGTTCGGGGGTGCCGACCGCGACGATCTCGCCGCCGCCGTCGCCGCCCTCGGGGCCGAAGTCGAGCAGCCAGTCGGCCACCTTGATGACGTCGAGATTGTGCTCGATCACCACGATGGTGTTGCCGTTCTCGACCAGTTCCTGGAGCACGTCCAGCAGCTTCCTCGTGTCCTCGAAATGCAGGCCCGTGGTCGGCTCGTCGAGGATGTAGAGGGTCTTGCCGGTGGCCCGTTTCGACAGCTCCTTGGACAGCTTGACCCGCTGGGCCTCGCCGCCGGACAGGGTGGTGGCGGACTGGCCGACCTTGACGTAGCCGAGGCCGACGCGGTTCAGGGTCAGCATCTTGTCGCGGATCGAGGGCACGGCCTTGAAGAAGCTGGCGGCTTCCTCAACCGTCATGTCCAGAACATCGGATATGCTCTTGCCCTTGAAGACGATTTCCAGCGTCTCGCGGTTGTAGCGCCGGCCCTTGCAGACGTCGCAGGTGACGTAGACGTCGGGCAGGAAATGCATCTCGATCTTGATCAGGCCGTCGCCCTGGCAGGCCTCGCAGCGGCCGCCCTTGACGTTGAACGAGAAGCGGCCGGGGCCGTAGCCGCGGGCCTTTGACTCCGGCAGGCCGGCGTACCAGTCGCGGATCGGACCGAAGGCGCCCGTGTAGGTGGCGGGGTTGGAACGTGGGGTGCGGCCGATCGGCGACTGGTCGATGTCGATGACCTTGTCGAACATCTCCAGCCCCTCGATGCGGTCGAAGGGGGCGGGGGCGTCGGAGGCGTTGTGCAGGCGTCGGGCGGCGGCCTTGTAGAGGGTCTCGATGGTGAAGGTCGACTTGCCGCCGCCGGACACGCCGGTGACGCAGGTGAACAGGCCGCCGGGGATCTCGCCAGTGACGTTCTTCAGATTGTTGCCGGTCGCGCCGCTGATCCTGAGCATCTTCTTGCGGTCGACGGGACGGCGGCCGTCGGCGGGCAGTTCGATCTCGCGCTCGCCGGTCAGGTATTTGGCGGTCAGGGAGTTGGAATTGGCCATGACCTCGGCCGGCGTGCCCTGGGCGCAGACCTCGCCGCCGTGGACGCCGGCGGCCGGGCCCATGTCGATGACATAGTCGGCCGTCAGGATCGCCTCTTCATCGTGCTCGACGACGAGGACGGAATTGCCGAGGTCGCGCAGGCCGCGCAGGCTTTCCAGCAGGCGGGAGTTGTCGCGCTGGTGCAGGCCGATGGACGGTTCGTCGAGGACATAGAGCACGCCGGTCAGGCCCGAGCCGATCTGCGACGCCAGGCGGATGCGCTGGCTTTCACCGCCGGACAGGGTGCCCGAGGCCCGCGACAGGCTGAGGTAGTCGAGGCCGACATTGTTGAGGAAGCGCAGCCGGTCGGTGATCTCCTTCAGAACCCGGCGCCCGATCTCCATCTGCTTGTCGGTCAGCTTGTCGTTCAGCGCCGTGAACCACTCATGGGCGTGTTTGATCGACAGCCAGGAGACCTCGGCGATGTCCGTTCCGGCGACCTTGACCGCGAGGGCCTCGGGCTTGAGGCGTTTGCCGTGGCAGACCTCGCACGGGGTCTCGGACTGGAAGCGGCCCAGTTCCTCGCGCACCCAGGATGAGTCCGTCTCGCGCCAGCGGCGTTCCAGGTTCGGCAGCACGCCCTCGAAGGCCTTGGAGACCTCGTATTTGCGGGCGTTGTCGTCATAGGTGAACTTGATCTTCTCGGACCCGGTGCCGCGCAGGATGACGGCCTGGGCCTGTTCCGGCAGGTCGCGCCAGGCCACGTCCATTGAGAAGCCGTAGTGGCGGCTGAGCGACTGCAGGGTCTGGGTGTAGAGCGGCGAGGGGCCGCGCGACCACGGCGCCACAGCGCCCTTGTGCAGGGTCTTGTCGCGGTCCGGGATGACCAGATCGGCGTCGAAGGCCAGCTTGACGCCCAGGCCGTCGCAGGCCGGGCAGGCGCCGAACGGGTTGTTGAACGAGAACAGCCGCGGCTCGATCTCGCTGATGGTGAAGCCGGAGACCGGGCAGGCGAATTTCTCGGAGAAGGTCAGCCGGCGCGGGGCGGTTTCGCCCTCGGCGACATTGGCCCATTCGGCTACGGCGATGCCGTCGGCCAGGCCGAGGGCGGTCTGCAGACTGTCGGCGTAGCGGCTTTCCAGCCCGGCCTTGGTGACGATCCGGTCCACGACGATGTCGATGTCGTGCTTGAACTTCTTGTCGAGGGTCGGGGCGTCCTCGATGGCGTAGTATTCGCCGTCGATCTTGACGCGCTGGAAGCCGGCGCGCTGCCACTCGGCCATCTCCTTGCGGTATTCGCCCTTGCGGCCCCGGACGACCGGGGCCAGCAGCATCAGCCGCTCGCCGTCGGGCAGGGCGGTCAGCTTGTCGACCATCATGGAGATGGTCTGGCTCTCGATCGGCAGGCCGGTGGCCGGCGAATAGGGCACGCCGACGCGCGCCCACAGAAGGCGCATATAGTCGTGGATCTCGGTCACCGTGCCGACGGTCGAGCGCGGGTTCTTCGAGGTGGTCTTCTGTTCAATCGAGATGGCCGGCGACAGGCCCTCGATCAGGTCGACGTCCGGCTTGCCCATCAGTTCGAGGAACTGGCGGGCATAGGCGCTCAGGCTCTCGACATAGCGGCGCTGGCCCTCGGCGTAGATGGTGTCGAAGGCGAGCGAGCTTTTGCCCGAGCCGGACAGGCCGGTCATGACCACGAGCTGTTCGCGCGGGATGTCGAGGTCGACGCCCTTGAGATTGTGCTCGCGGGCTCCGCGCACGCGGATGAAGTTGTGCTTTTCGGTCATGAGGCCTGAAGACTGGGGAATCCGGGAACGCGGCGGGACCCGGTAAGGTCCGGTGCGACGCCGCTATATGGGGATCAATTCGGCGGATTCAGCAAGAACAATGTGAGAACATGGGGCGGGCGGCGAACCTGCTGACAGCTGATGTCAGCAGGTCGTCCGGCGCCAGTCGAAAGTCCCGGTGGCGGCCGCGCCGCCGGCGATGTAGCGTCGGATTGTACGGGGAGGAAGACATGCAACGCAGGCGGGTTCTGGGATTGTTGGCGGGCTTCGGGCTGGCGGCCTGTTCGATGCCGGACATGGCGGGCGACGCCGAACGGGCGACGGAGGCCCGGGCCCTGTACGCGGATCTCGTCGAGGGCCGGGATGACGCCCTGCTGGCCCGGATGTCCTCCATCAATGCGCCCGAGGCCGTGCGCGCCTAGCTGCCCATGATCCGGACCATCGCGCCGGCCGGCCCGCCGCCCGAGCCGAAACCGCTCGGGTGGCGGTCCGATGCCGGCACGAACGGCCAACGCTACACCCTGGCCCAGGAGTACGAGTATCCGGACCGGTTCGTTCGGACTGACACCACCTTCCTCAAGGAGGGGGCCGTCTGGAAGGTCGAGAGTTTCAACGTCAACGCCCGCATCAAGCCGGCCGGGGCCCCGGAGGCCGCCGCTCCGGCGGCGCCGGCCTAGGCGCCCGGCGGCGTCCAGGTCTCGGTCGGCCGCAGATAGCGCTCGCCCCTGCCCAGCAGGACGCCCTGGGCGCCGGCGATGCCCAGTTCCAGGCTTTCAGCGATGCGGCGGGCCCGCTCGACGAAATGGGCGGCCGCCGCGGGCGGACAGACCTGCGCGGCGGTGGCCTCGAACAGTTCGAGCCAGCGGTCGAAATGGCGGGCGTCGACGGGCAGGGGCAGGTGTTTGGGCATCGGCCGTCCGTGATAGACGCCGCTCATCAGCGCCACCGACGACCAGAACAGGCGCATCTGCGCCAGATGCGGGCCCCAGTCGGCGATCCGGCCGGCGAAGACCGGGCCGAGCAAGGGATCGGCGCGGACCCGGTCATAGAAGGCGTCGACCAGACGGGCGATCATCGGCTCGTCGATGCCGGTCTCGGCCTCGATGCGCCGGACGGCGGCCTGACGGCGGGTTTCGGGGTCATCGGAGAGGCTCACCGGCCCAATCTAGACCGTCGCAGGCCGGTTCGCCATTGCGGCCAATCGCCGTCGGGGAGGCCCCGGCGCCTGGTGAATCCCGCATGGGCGGGGCGCATGATCTGTCCGGCAAGCGGACGATCTCACGGTCCTGTCAGCCGGCCCTCGGCGGAAATGGCTTGCCAGACAGGCGGTTCGACCCCATCTTCCATCTTCGAGTGAGTGTCACTGGAGTTCGACGATCATGATCAGCGCCCTGGAAATCGGTTTCGCCCTTTCCGCTTCGCTGCTCGCGTTCGTCTATGTCATCACCCTTCCTCGTCCCAAGCCCGTCCGCATCCGCACTCGTGACGCTCGATCGCGTCGCGGCCCGCACGCCTGACGGCCACACCCTATTCTCTGACCTGAGCCTCGCCTTCGGGCGCGAGCGCACGGGCGTCGTCGGCCGCAACGGCGCGGGCAAGACCACCCTGCTGCGCCTGATCGCCGGCCTGTCCGAACCCGTCGAGGGGGCGGTCGCGCGCGCGGGCCGGGTCGGATTTCTTCAGCAGGACGCCGGTCCGGCGCCGGACGCGACGGTGGCCGCAGCGCTGGGCGCAGCCGACGGGCTGGCCGTTCTCGCACGGGTGCTGGCCGGCGAGGGGGCGGCTGACGACCTCGCCGAAGCCGACTGGACGCTGGAGGCCCGCATGGCGGATGCACTCGGCGCTGTCGGACTGGCGGACCTCGACCCGGCCCGACCGGTCGGGAGCCTCAGCGGCGGCGAGCAGACGCGATTACGGCTGGCGGCCCTGCTGCTGGACGCGCCGGATCTGCTGGTGCTGGACGAGCCGACCAATCACCTCGATCGCGAGGGACGGGCGATCGTGGGTGCTGTGCTGTCGCGCTGGAAGGGCGGGGCGGTGATCGTCAGTCACGACCGGGCGCTGTTGCGGGGGATGGACCGGATCGTGGAGCTGTCAGCCCTTGGCGCGGCGACCTACGGCGGCGGCTATGATCTGTACGCCGAGCGCAAGGCGGCGGAGCGGGCCGCGGCCGAGCACGGGCTCGAGGTCGCCGCGCGGGACGCCGACCGGGCGGCGCGCGAAGGCCAGCGGGCGGCCGAGAAGAAGGCGCGCCGGGACAAGGCCGGGCGCGCCTTTGCGGCGCGGAAGTCGGAGCCGAAGATCCTGCTGGGCGCCATGGCCGAACGCGCCGAGAACAGCGGCGGCCGCGAGAACCGGCTGGCGGCGCGGCGGGCGGCGGAGGCGGCAGAGGCCCTGGCCGAAGCCCGGGCCCGGGTCGAGCGGGTCAGGGCGCTGGACATTCCACTGCCCACGACCGGGCTGGCCTCGGGCCGCACGGTGCTGGTTCTGGATGCCGTCACGCGGGACGCGCCCGACGGTCGGCGGATTGTGGGCCCGGTTTCGCTGCGTCTGACCGGGCCCGGGCGGCTGGCGGTCACGGGGGCCAACGGGACGGGCAAGACGACCCTGCTGAGACTGATGGCCGGCGAACTGGCGCCGACGGCCGGGCGGGTCGAGCGGCCGGCGGCCGCGGCCTTCCTTGACCAGCAGACGGCGCTGCTGCGACCGGACGAGACCCTGATCGGGGCCTGGCGGCGGCACAATCCAGGCGCGACGCCGAACGCGGCTCACGCCGCCCTGGCCCGGTTCCTTTTCCGCAATGAGGCGGCGCAGCGGCGGGTCGACACCCTGTCAGGCGGCGAGCGGCTGAGGGCCGGTCTGGCCTGCGTCATGACCGGCGCTCGGCCGCCGGAGCTGCTGATTCTCGACGAGCCGACCAATCACCTCGACCTCGACTCCCTCGCGGCCGTGGAATCAGCGCTCGCCGTCTGGGACGGGGCGCTGGTGGTGGTGAGCCATGACGCCGATTTCCTCGCCGCCATCGGCGTGGACCGGACCGTGGATCTGACCTAGGCCCAGCCGGCCACCGCCCCGCGACGGCGCACCGCCGCCGGCTGCGGCGCGAAGGCGGTCGGTTCGGAGGCCGGGCGGCCGAACAGCCAGCCCTGACCGTAGCCGACGCCCAGGGCGCGGATCGCCGCGGACTGATCCTCGGTCTCGATCATCTCGGCGATGGTGGACATCTTCAGGTCCGCGCACAGGTCGACCAGATGGGCCACAAGGTCGCGGGCCCGGCTGTCGCTGGCGATCTCGCGGACGAAACGGCCGTCGATCTTGACCGTGTCGGCGGGCAGGCGATGCAGATAGTCGAGTGAGGCGGCGCCGACGCCGAAGTCGTCGAGACAGACCTTGATCCCGGCGCGGCGGAGGGCGGACAGGCGACGACCGGCGGCCTCGATGTCGGCCACGGCGGCGGTCTCGGTGACCTCGATCAGGACGCGGCCGCGAATTTCGGGCGCGGCGGCCGTGAGCCGGAGCAGGCCGTCGACATAGCCGTCCGCGCCCAGCGAGGCGCCGGAGACATTGACCGCGATCCGGGTCAGGCCGTAGCCGGGGCGGCGCAGCTGCTGCAGGGCCTTCTCGGCCACGGCGAGGTCGAAGCCCTCGATCAGGCCCAGCTCTTCGGCCAGGCGGATGGAGTCGGCCGGGCCGCGCGGACCGAAACGGGCCAGGGCCTCGAAGTGATGGGTCACGCCGGTCGCGAGGTCGACGATCGGCTGGTATTCGAGGGCGAAGTCGCGGGACTTGACCATGGCGCGGAAGCGGTCGGCCTCCTTGAGGGTCCGCTTCAGGCTCTCGGAGAAGGCCGCGCCGGCGCCGTCGATGCCGCCATCCCGGATGCAGGATTCGAGTGCGAAACGCAGCGCGCGCACGGTCGCTTCCGCCGGCGCGGCGCCGGACAGGGCGGCCTCGGTCGTCCGGACCGCAAGGCTCACGCCCTCGGCGGCGCCGGCGTCGCGCACCTCGGCCTCGAGGTCGGCCGGGCAGTCGGCGCCCCTGACGAGGGCGAACCGCTCGGGCGCCAGACGGGCGGCCGAGGCGCCGTCGATCGAGGAGGCCTGGAGCACGGCGGCGACGCGGGCCGCGGCGCGCTGGTTGGCCTCGCCCGGGGCGTCGAGCCCGGCGACGTCGACGAAGGCCACCGCCACATCGCCGTCCCGGGCGAGCAGGGAGCCCCGGACCCGCGACAGCAGGCCGTCGGCGCTCAGCAGGTGCGGCGCCTCGGGGACAGCGAGGGTGAAGGGCGCGCCCTCATAGGAGATGGCGCAGGAGACGGCCGGCGCGAGGTCGGGCAGCTGGAACAGACGCAGACGGGCGCGCCGGACGTGGTCGGCGTCGCACAGGATCAGGGCGTCGATCGGGGCCGGCCGTTCGTTCGGCCGGATGGCCGCGAGGGCGTCGGTCAGCGGCTTCTGCCCGGCCTTTCCGACAAGCTCGGTCAGCAGCGACCCGGTCCAGGCGTCGGCCGCGGCCCCGCCTGGCCGCGGACCGGCGCCGATCGCCATATCGATGCGCCCTTCGGCGTCGACTTCGAGCAGGGTGTCGGCGGCGGCGAAGGCCATGCCGAGCAGACGCGATTTCATCTTCATGGCTACCGGTTACCGCACGGAGATGAAGACCAGTCTGACGAAGAGGATTAACGGGTCGCTCAGGCCTGCCGGTTGAAGGCCACGGCGCGGCCGTCGCCGGCGGTGGCCTTGCCGGAGGCGCCATAGGCCGAGGGACTGCCGCGCTGGCCGGCGACCTCGGCGGCGATGGTCCGGACCAGCCCCTCGGAGACGATCCGGGCGGCCTCCACGGCGCGGGCATGGCGCGACAGCACCGCCTCGAACGCCTCGGTGGCGCGGATCAGGGCCGTCCGGTCCGCAGCCGGGGCGGCGGCGATCGCGGCGGGGTTGGCCTTGATCTGGGCTGACTCCCGTCGATAGGCGTTGGCCAGGTCCTGGGTTCCGGCTAGGCTGGCCGCGGCGTCCTGCGGGCGGCGCGCCTCGAAGGCCCGGGACTCCTCGGTCAGACTGTCGGTCAGGCGATTGGTCAGGTCGGTCAGCTGGCGGACCCGGGCGGCGGCGTTGACGGCGGCGGCTTCGGTCACTGGCCCTGCTCCTGCATCTTCACCATCTGGGCCACGACCTGGTCGGCCAGGCCGATGCCGCCGGCGCGGACAGTCTGTTTGGCCATGGCCTCGACGAGGAAGCCGCGCCAGGTGCCTTCGGCCTCGCCCCCGCCGAAGGGCGCCTCGGTGGAGAGGCCCTCGAACATCGGCTTCATCATCTGGGCCAGGAAGGTGGCCTCGAAGGCCTCGGCCGTCTCGCGCATGCGGGCTGTGGGCGCGGCGGGCGCGGACGGCGCCGGCGGCAGGGTGGTCGGGGAGACGATCGGGTCGCTCATCACATCACCTCGATTTCGGCCTGGAGGGCGCCGGCGGCCTTGATGGCCTGCAGGATGCTGATCATGTCGCGCGGACTGACGCCGAGGGCGTTGAGGCCGTTGACGAGGGTCGACAGGGAGGTCCCGCCGCCGACGATGCGCATCTGGCGGCCAAGCTCCTCCTCCACCGCGACATCGGTCTGGGGAAGGACGACGGTCTCGCCGCCGCGGCTGAAGGGCGTGGGCTGGCTGGCGACCGGGTTCTCCTGCACCGAGATGGTCAGATTGCCCTGGGCGATGGCGACGGTGGAGACGCGGACCGCGTCGCCCATGACGATGACGCCGTTGACCTCATCGATGATCACCCGGGCCGGGGAGTCGACCTGGACCTCGAGGTTCTCGACCCGGCTGATGAAGCCGGCCATGCCCATCTGTCCCGGGGCGCGCAGGGCGACGACGGTGCCGTTCTCGGCCAGGGCGGTGTTCGGATAGACCTGGTTGATGGCGGCGGCCATGCGCTGGGCCGTGGTGAAGTCCGGATTGCGGAGCGTCAGCCGGACCTCGGTCATATTGGCCAGATGGAAGCCGGTCTCGCGCTCGACCGTGGCGCCCGAGGCGATGCGGCCGGCGGTCGGCACGCCGCGGGTGACCGAGGATCCCGAAGCGCCGCCGCCGGAGACGGCCCCGGTCTGGATCGAGCCCTGGGCCACCGCATAGACCTGACCGTCGGCGCCCTGCAGGCTGGTGACCAGAAGGGTGCCGCCGAGCAGGCTCTTGGCGTCGCACATCGAGGAAACGTTGACGTCGATCCGGGCGCCCGGGGTGGCGAAGGGCGGCAGTTCGGCCGTCACCATGATGGCGGCCATGTTCTTGGAGTTGGCGTTGGAGCCGCGGATGTTGACGCCGAGGCGCTCGGTCATGCCTTCGAGGGACTGGCGGGTGAAGGGGCAGTTGCGCAGGCTGTCGCCGGTGCCGTTGAGGCCGACGACGAGACCGTAGCCGACCAGCTGGTTGGAGCGGACGCCCTCGACCGCGGCGATGTCCTTGATCCGCGACTGGGCCAGGACCGGGGATGCGAATCCGGCGAGGGCGGCGGCGGTCAGGAGGGAGGCGAGCAGTTTCTGCATAGGCGGGGCGTCCACGGACTGTTGCGTCCCGGGTCATGCGAGCCTCATGCCAGCAGGAAAGTCCTGTAAAAACAGCATCACAGTCCACCGGATGCCTGACGGTCGCGGCAGAAACTGCCGGGCCGTTAACCAAACAGTGACGCGCGTCCGCCGATGGTCGGCCCATGTGCTGGAGTCGCTTTCCATGAAGGTCACAGGCCCATCCGGACCCTCGTCGGCCCAGGGGGCCAGGCCCGCCCGCGCCAGCGGCGGATTTTCCGTGCCGTCGGCGGCTGCGACCACCGCGGCCAGCGCGCCGGCTGCTGCGGCGGCGGCATCCGGGGTCTCCGGCGTTTCGGCGTTGATGGCCCTGCAGGGGGTTGAGGACGTCACCGAGCGTCGACGGCGCGCGATCCGGCGCGGCGGCGGACTGCTGGACCGTCTGGAGGAGCTGAAACTGGCCCTGTTGCAGGGCGAGGCGGGCGAGGGGGCGCTGGAGCGGCTGACCCGCACCCTGCGCGAGGAACGCCCGACCGACGCGGACCCGGGGCTCAACAGCCTGCTGGACCAGATCGATCTGCGCGCCGCGGTGGAGCTGGCCAAGGCCGATCTTCGCCGCAGCGCAGCATAAGTCTTCGAATTCCTTCGCAAAAGCGTAGTCGGTCGGGGCGGGTGATGAAGAAATGTCACGCTCGCGGCAGGACTGTAAGCTTCGCCGGTCACGCTCGCGCGAGCGTTGTTGCCGCGACTCTTCGTCATCCCTATAGGCAGGGCTGCGCCACAGGGGGGCGCTGTTAAAGACCGTGAGTGCGATTATGACCGCATTGGCGTCTGTGATCGTCGACCCGGCCGCGTACAGGCCGTCCGACGACGAGCCGTTCATGAACGAGCGGCAGCTCGCCTATTTCAAGGGCAAGCTGATGGACTGGAAGGATGACATCCTTCGCGAGTCCAAGGGGACTGTCGTCAACCTGAAGGCCGAGACGGAGAATCATCCGGATCTGGTCGACCGGGCGTCGTCGGAATCCGACCGGGCGCTGGAGCTTCGCACCCGCGATCGTCAGCGCAAGCTGATCTCCAAGATCGATGAGGCGCTGCGCCGCATCGAGGACGGGTCCTACGGCTATTGCGAGGAGACCGGCGAGCCGATCAGCCTCGGCCGGCTGGAGGCCCGCCCGACAGCGACGCTGTCGGTGGAGGCCCAGGAGCGGCATGAACGCCGCGAACGGGTGCATCGCGACGACTGACGGCGGCCGCCGCTGATCGGGGAGGGGGAAGAATGCGGATCGGGACCGCGCTTTGCCTGCTGGCCGTTCTGTCCGGCGCCGCGGGATGCGCCGCGACACGGCCTGAACCTTTGACGGCCATCACGCCGCTGGACTTCCTGCCGGCGCTTCGGGGCGAGTATTTTCCCATCGAGTCCGCCGCGACGGGGCGGGCGTATCACATCTACGTCCGCCTTCCCGAGGGCTACGACTCTGCGGCGCCGAGGCTGTATCCGACGGTCTATCTAACCGACGGCGATTCCCTGTTTCCGATTCTGGCGGCCAACCATCTGTTCCTGACCTATGACGACCGTCTGCCCGAGGCGATCGTGGTGGGGATCGCCTACGGCGGCTTCGATCCCGCCGTGAACAGGCGAAACATCGATTTCCAGTCTCCGGGCGAGGGCCTGGCTCCCGAGGCCGCCGGCGCCGGAGCCTTTCAGCGCTTTCTGAAGACGGAGCTGATCCCCGAGATCGAGCGGCGACATCGTTCGGACGGTTCGCAGCGCGTGCTGTTCGGCCAGTCCCGGGGCGGGGCCTTTGTCCTCTATTCGGCGGTGACCGATCCGGACCTGTTCCGGGGGCGGATTGCGAGCAATCCTTCCATCACGCCGGGCATGGAATCCCTGCTGGAGCCGGCGGCGCCCGCCGCCCGGCGCGATCTTGGCCTGGTGGTGGTCAGCGGCACGCGCGATCGGGCCGACCTTCAGGCCGAGGCTGCCCAATGGCTGTCAGTCTGGGAGGGACGCCCCGAACGGCCATGGCGACTGTTCGGAGAGCGGATCGAGGGCGGCACCCACGCCGCGAACGCGCCGGACGCCTACCGCAGGGGCATGCGCCGGCTGTTCAGCGAGGAGGCCGCGCCTTGACTTGACCGCCCGGGAGCGCGACCTACGCGCCTCGCGTTTCCAAGGTTCTCCTCATGTCCGTCAAGGTCCGTTTCGCCCCGTCGCCGACGGGTAAGCTGCACGTCGGCAATGTCCGCACCGCCCTGGTCAACTGGATGTTCGCCAAGGGGCAGGGCGGCAAGTTCGTGCTGCGCATCGACGACACCGACCTGGCGCGCTCCACGCCCGAGTTCGAACAGGGCATCGAGGACGATCTGACCTGGCTGGGTCTGCTCTGGGACGAGCGCCACAACCAGTCGAAGCGGTTCGACCGCTATGAAGAGGCCGCCGCCCGCCTGAAGGCCTCGGGCCGTCTCTATCCCTGCTACGACACCTCCGAGGAACTGGATCGCCGCCGTAAGGTGCAGCTGTCCCGCGGCCTGCCGCCGATCTATGACCGCGCCGCCCTGGAACTGACCGAGGCCGAAAAGGCGGCCTATGAGGCCGAAGGCCGACGTCCGCACTGGCGCTTCCGGCTGGACGGCCGCCGCGTCGCCTGGGAGGACCTGGCCCGCGGCCACGCCGAGGTGGACACGGCCTCGATGTCGGATCCGGTGCTGATCCGGGAGGACGGGCTGTTCCTCTACACCCTGCCGTCGGTCGTCGATGACCTCGACATGGCCATCACCCACGTCATCCGCGGCGAGGATCACGTCACCAACACCGGCGCCCAGATCGAGATCTTCGAGGCGCTGATCAGTGAAGGGTGGGGCGGCCCGGTCCCCGAGTTCGCCCATATGCCGTTGCTGGTCGGGGCCGACGGCCAGGCCCTGTCCAAGCGGCTGGGTTCACTGTCGGTCTCGGAGATGCGCGACCAGGGCTATGAGCCGATCGCCATCACCAGCCATCTCGGCCGGATCGGCACCTCGGACCCGCTTGAGGTCGGCGAGTCGGTCGAGGCGCTCGGGGCCAGCTTCGCCTTCGCCAAGATGGGGCGCTCGCCGGCCCGTTACGACACGGCGGACCTCGACCGGCTGAACGCCCAGGCCCTGCATGTGATGGACTATGCGACGGCGCGGCCGCGCCTGGCCGCGTTGGACGCCGATCTGGGCGAGGCCTTCTGGAACGGGGTGCGCGGCAACCTTCAGAAATTCGCCGATGTCGTTGAAATGGCGGCGATCGTGCGCGGCCCCGTCGCGCCGGTCATCGAGGATCCGGCCTTCGCCGCGGCGGCTCTGGCGGCCCTGCCGGAGACCATCGACGAGACCCTGTGGCCGGTCTGGACGGCGGCGGTGAAGGAGGCGACCGGCGCCAAGGGCAAGGCCCTGTTCATGCCGCTGCGGATGATGATCACCGGCCAGGCGCATGGCCCCGACATGGCGACGCTCGCGCCGATGATCGGTCGCGAGCGCATCGTGAAGCGGCTGAAGGGCGAGACGGCCTGAGGACGGCGGCGCCGTCCCCAGGCCTGTTTCAGGCAGGCGGGATCAGGCGTTGCAGGCCGCGATCTGTTCGGCCGACAGGGCGACGCCCTTGTAGCTGAAGGCCGACACCGCGCCGAAGCGGGCCGCGACGCGGCGGCAGGCGCGGGTCGCGGGCTGGTTGGCGCCGCCGCTGGCGGTGCAGGACGCGCCGTCGCAGGTCCACGAGGCGCCGTCGATGATGGTGCGGCCGGTCGGGGCGCGGGCGGCGTCGGCGAGGACGGCGCTGGTGGCCGCGGCCGGGGCCTGGGCGAAGGCGGGGGCGGCGGCGAACAGGGCCGCGGCGATAAGCAGAGCACGCATGGGGGAGGTCTCCGGTTGGACGGGCGCGTTCAGCCGCGCCGCTTCGCCAAAGTCCGTTGTTTTACGCAACTGTCAAGGTGCGTAGTGAAAAGCAACGTACGGACGTCGGCTGACTGACCAGTGATTACTTATCGGCGATCATGTTGCAAGTGCGGCGTCTTGCCCGCCGTCTGCATGGCGGCGATCGCCGCCTCGACCGTGTCGCAGACGACCCAGGCCTCGCGGAAGCTGGCGGGGGTCATGCCCTCGGCGATGCTGTGCTCCATGACGGCCAGCAGCGGCTCCCAGAAGCCGTTCAGATTCAGGAAGATAACGGGCTTGGAATGGAGGTCGAGCCGCTTCCAGGAGAGGACCTCGATGACCTCTTCCAGCGTGCCGACCCCGCCCGGGGCGACCACGAAGGCGTCGGACTGGTCGTACATGATGGTCTTGCGCTCGTGCATCGAGGGCACGATGAGGGTCTCGACATCGTCGAACAGCCGTTCGCGGCTGCGCAGGAAGCCGGGCATGACGCCCAGCACCCGCCCGCCTGCGGCATGGGCGGCGCGGGCGGACGCCCCCATCAGGCCGACGCCGCCGCCGCCATAGACCAGCCGCCAGCCGGCCGCCGCCGTCTGGGCGCCGAACGCCCGCGCGGCTTCGGTGTAGGCGGGGTCCGACAGGTCGGACGACCCGCAGAACAGGCAGACGGACTGGCCGTCGAAGGGCTGGATGGCGACAGGCGAAGACATGGGGCCTCGGGAACGGAAGGGAGACAGCGGCCGTCCCGGCGCGCTATCTGGACCGCTACTCCTAGCGGTCGGAAGCACGCGATGAAACGGGCCATGTTCGAGAAGGCGACAGCGGCGGCGCTGCTTTGCGCCGCGCTCGCCGCCTGCGGGCCCGCCCCCGCGCCCGAGGCCGAGCCGGCCGCGGCCCCGGCCGCGGTCGAGGGCTGGACCCGGCCGCCGATGATTCGGACGGTGCAGCGCGTGACGGGCGGACTGGTGTTCGCCGGCCTCGCCGAGCCGGGGGCCCGGGTGGTCCTGCGCAGCGATTCCGGCCCGGCCCACGCCGCCGCGGCGGACGACCAGGGCCGGTTCCGGATCCGGATGACGCCGCCGGCCGGCGACCTGCTGCTCCGACCGGAGACCCAGATCGGCCAGGACGCGTCCCCGGCCCCCGAGCGGCTTCTGATCGTGGACGGCGGGCGGGGCCCCGTCGCGATTCTGTCGCCCGGCGGGGCGACGCGGCGACTGGACCGGGCGCCGGCCCTGGGAGCGGTCGACAGCGACGGGCGGATGCGGCTGGTCTCGGGGCGAAGCGCCCCCGGCGGCGCGCCGATCGAACTGCAGGCGGGCGGCGAGTCGGGACGGGTGACGCCGGACGACGCCGGCCGCTGGAGTCTGGTGCTGAGACCGTCGGCGGGGCCGGACGAAATCCACGTCGGCGGGCGGTCCTTCACCTGGCCGGGCGAGGGCGCCGGCGCGGGCGGGTCGGCGCTGCGGGTCGAACGGGCGGGCGCCGGCTGGCGGGTCGACTGGAGCGGCCCGGCGGGCGGAAGGCAGACCACCTGGCTGCCGGACGCCGAATAGACGGTTTACGCGTCGTTAACCAATTCACGCCAACGGAAGGATGTCTTCCTTCTTCGAGGACACCCACCATCACCGAACTTCTTCAGCCCGGCGCGCGCGTCGGGCTTTTTTTCGGTCTGACGCTGTGGTGGGAAAGAGTGGCTCCGCGGGTAGGATTCGAACCTACGACCAGCCGATTAACAGTCGGCTGCTCTACCACTGAGCTACCGCGGAACACTTCCTCTCGGGAAGGCGGGCGCTATAGCAGCGCGAGTCAGACTGACGCAACGGGAAATATCCGATCTTGGCCGTGATCCGCATCGACGACCCCGATGATCCGCGCATCGCGGGCTTCCGCGACATCCGCGAGCGGGACCTCACGGGCAGGCAGGGCCTGTTCGTGGCCGAGGGCGAGGTCGTGCTGAACGTGCTGACGTCGCCGCAGTCCCTGTGCCGGCCGGTCGCGCTTTTGCTGGACCGCAAGCGGCTCGAGGGGCTGGCCGGGGTGATCGGTCGCCTGCCGGCGGACACGCCGGTTCATGTCGCCGAGCCGCCGATTCTGGACGCGATCGCGGGATTTCATCTGCATCGCGGCATCCTGGCCCTGGGCGAGAAGCCGCCGCCGCGGTCGCTGGAGGACTGCCTGGCGGGAACCGGGCCGGACGCCGTGGTGGTGGCGGCGTGCGGCATAGGCAATCACGACAACATGGGCGGCCTGTTTCGCAATGCGGCGGCCTTCGGGGCGGCGGCGGTGCTGCTGGACGGCCGCTGCTGCGACCCGTTCTATCGCAAGGCCATCCGGGTCTCGGTCGGCGCGGCCCTGCGCACGCCGATGGCGACCGGCCTGGACGCCCTTGCCATGGTCGACGGGCTGAAGGCGGCGGGCTTTGCGGTGATGGCGCTGACGCCGGGGGCGTCGACGCCGCTTGATCAGACCCCGCGGGGCGGGCGCGTCGCCATATTGCTGGGCCCCGAGGGTCCCGGCCTGTCGCCCGAGGTGATCGACCGCTGCGAGGCGGTGGGGATCCCGATGTCGGGCGGCTTTGATTCGCTGAACGTTTCGGTCGCCAGTGGAATCGCGCTGCATCATTTCACCCGACGGGCGTGAATCGATCACCAAATCGCGATTAACGCTTTGTACACCTTGATGAACCGGCAAAGCTGTGGCGCTGTGTGGGCGTCCGGGGGGAGTTCAGTCATGTTTGGTGGCGTTTTCGTCTTCATTCACCGCAATGCACGCGTCGCGCTGGCCGTGGCCATCGTCGCCGCCGGCGTCAGCGCCGCCAGCATCATCGGCTGGATCACCGCGCCGGTCGCCTGACCGCAGGCGCGGCCTTCGGCTCAATCGACCGCGGAAGCGGCCCGACGCGGGCGCCATAGGGCGCCGGCGATCAGGCACAGCAGGACCGCGTCGCCCCAGACGTAATAGGCCGTGACATAGGCCCATTGCTCAAGCTCGTGGAAGCGCACGAAGGCCAGGTGGTTGGCCATGAGCAGAAACTGGAAGGCCGTCGCCCACACCGTCCAGCGGCGCTTGGAGTACAGGGCGAGATACAGCAGCAGGAGCAGGGTCGCGCCGTCGAGGGCGATAGCGACCCACGGCGGCCGCGCCGGGTCGAAGGGCGCGAGCGCCGTCCCGATCCAGGTCAGGACCAGAACGGCCGCCGTCGTGCGCTCCCAGGGCCCGCCGCGCCACAGGGCGACGGCGGCGGATACGATCAGAAGGATCAGCGAGACCGCATAGATGGGCGACATGCCCTGGCATCGCCAAATCAGGAAACCAGCGCAAGGGCCGTGGGACGGGGAACCGGATTGTCCGACTTCTCCAGACCGCCCAGACGGACGCTCCGGTAGGTGCTGTTCCGCTTCACATCGGCGAGCGCCTCATGGAGGGCGACCATGGCGCGCTGCGCCGTGACCTGGGCCGTCACGGCCTCAGCGAGGGCGTCGAAGGCCGCCTGGCCCACGGTGGCCGAGAGACCGGCCTCGCGCCGGCTGCGGGTCAGGGACTGCGCCAGCCGGCCGAGCTGGCTGACCGCCTCGTCCTGGCTGTCTTCGGCCTGGGTGAGGTCCGAGGCCAGGCGCGCGACGACCGTCGCCGCATGTTCGCTGCGTTTCATTGGCTCACCTTGTTGGGGACAGTGGCGCGGCTCAGCCGTCGTAGCGGAAGTCCTGGAGCAGGAAGGCGAACCGCTCCGCGCCGATGACGCTCGTCATCACCAGGACGGCTATGGCCGCGATGGCGAAGACGAACAGGATGCGGCCGAGGTGTTCATGTCCGACTCCGCCGGCTGGAAGCCGGAGTCCAGCAGGGCGGCTCCAATGTGGAGGATCTCCCGGAACGTGCTTTCGGGGGTCAGGAAGGTCGCCTGTTTGCGGGTTCCCTCCACCAGATGCTGGACCATCATCTGCTTCATCGGCGAGTCCGCCAGGGCGAGAAGCACCGTCTGCAGTTGCCTCCAGCTGATGTCTGGCAGCCGTCCTTCGATGTCGGTCATGGTTCACTCCTGTCGCGACGCCATCGGAGGCGAAACCGGGAGCGGGCGGGATTGGGAGTGTTTCGGATACCGAGTCGTTCGGAACGGCCTGTTCCGCCAGCAGCAGCAGGGCGGCGTTGACCCGACCGGCGGCGTTCAGCTTCCGCGCCGCGTTTTCGCAGTGCCGGTCGACGGTCGACGGCTTGATGCCGAGGCGACGGGCGATCTGTTTGGAGTTCTGATGGGCGTGGACGAGGCGCAGGCATTCGCGCTCGCGGTGGGTCAGTCGATCAGTGCGGCTCGGCATCAGCGCCCCCCGGCTCTCGACGTGACTTAACCACGGCACGGGGATGCCGGAAACCGGCAATTCACGAGCACGCGCAGTCTGCGCCGGTGAAGGCTGGAGGAGCAGGGAAGGGATGAAATCGCGATGGAGGCCTGACCGAGAATCGAACTCGGGTGCAAGGATTTGCAGTCCTCTGCGTAACCACTCCGCCATCAGGCCCTGGGCCGTTGGAACGACCGCGCCATCGCGAGGGGCGTTCGCTATCAGATCGGATTGTCCCCCGCAACGCACAGACCTATAAGCGCGGCAGATTTCCGGCGCGTCGCCGGTCGCTCCAGCCTCAGGATCACGCCTCCATGGATTTCGCCGCCGCCCGCAAGGTCATGGTCGACAGCCAGGTCCGCGTGAACGACGTCACAGACCGCGAGCTGCAGGCTGCGCTCCTGGCCGTGCCGCGCGAACGCTTCCTGCCGCAGGAGCGGGCCTGGTCGGCCTATGCCGAGATTGAACCCGAGATCGCCGGCGGCCGCCGGCTCATGCTCGCGCGCGACCTGTCGAAACTGCTCATGGCGCTGGACGCGCAGCACGGGGAGACGGCCCTGGCCCTGGCCGCGCCCTACGCCGCCGCGGTGCTGGCGGAGCTGGGCCTGTCCGTGACCGCCCAGGAATCGGACGCCGCCGTATTCGAGGTGGCCGGCGCCCCCCTGGCCGAGGCCGGGGTGCAGACCGTGGTCGCGCCGCTGACCACGCCGGCGGGCGGCGGCTACGACGTCATCATCTGCGAGGGCGCCGTGCCCGGTCGGCCCGAGGCCTGGCTCAAGGTCCTGAACACCGGCGGGCGCATGGCGGTCGTCGAGCGGACCGGTCCTGTCGGCAAGGCGGTGCTGTATGTGCGGGGCGAGCAGGGCGTTTCCCGGCGGGAACTTTTCAACGCCGCGCCGCCGATGTTGGCGGAACTGTCGCCCGACCCCATCTTCGCGCTGTAGGATCGCCGGCGTCGACGGACTTTCAGGGCGGGTGCGTGAAAAAAACTTAACTGGCGCGAGCGCAAAGCGTCCCGCATCAGACCTATGAGATATGAAGGGCGCGCTTCCCCGCGCCAGGCAGGAACAGACATGCTGAAACGTTCACGCGCGCTCGCCTCCGTCGCCGTCATCGCCGTCATCGCCGGCATGAGCGGACCGGCATGGGCCGAAACGCTGAAAGACGCGCTGGCCCTGGCCTATCAGACCAATCCGACCCTGCTGGCCCAGCGGGCCAACCAGCGCGCCCTCGACGAATCCATCGTCCAGGCGCGGGCCGGCCTGCGACCGCAGCTGGATGTCACCCTCAGCGCCAACTACAGCCGGTCCGACAGTGCGACCCTCGGCGTCACCGAAACCGACACCGGGGGGGTCAGCATCGGTCTTTCGCAGACCCTCTGGTCCGGCGGCCGCATCGGCCACGGCATCTCGGCGGCCGAGGCGGAAATCCTCGCCGGCCGCGAGAACCTTCGCGACATCGAACAGTCCGTGCTCGCCTCGGTGATCCAGGCCTATGCCGACGTGCTTCGCGATGACGAAATCCTCGCCATCCGCCAGTCGAACCTCGGCGTGCTGCAGCGGCAACTGGAGGAGGCGTCGGCCCGGTTCGAAGTGGGCGAGATCACCCGCACCGACGTGGCCCAGTCCGAATCCCGCCTGGCCCAGTCCGAGGCCGATCTGGCCAATGCGCGCGCCCAGCTGTCGGTTTCGCGCGCGGTCTACGCCGCCGTGGTCGGTCAGGCCCCCGGCGATCTGGCGCCGATGCCGGAGCTGCCGGGCGTACCTGCCGATTTCGACAACGCCCTCGACGTCGCCCTGGTGGACAATCCGTCGATCCGCGCCGCCGGCTACAGCCTGCGCGCGGCCGAGGCCAATGTGGCGGCGGCGAAGGCGGAATACATGCCCTCGGCGCGGCTGACGGCCTCCTATGGCGGTTCGACCGCCGACCTCGGCAATCTGAACGACATCGCCGACGAGACCCGGTTCCAGGCCGGGGCGACCATTTCGGTGCCCCTGTTCACCGGCGGCCTGAACAGCTCGCGCGTCGCCCAGGCCCTCGAGCGCGCCAATGTGGCGCAGATATCGGTCGAGGGTGAACGCCGCAGCACCCTGCAGGCGGTCAGTTCGGCCTACGCCCAGTCGATTTCGGCCCGCGCCACCCTGCAGGCCGGCGAGGAAGCGGTCCGGGCCGCAACGGTGGCCGCCGAGGGCGTGCGCCAGGAGGCCCAGGTCGGTCTGCGCACCACCCTGGACGTGCTCAACCAGGAGCTGGAGCTGCGCAACGCCCAGATCACCCTGGCCAGCGCCCGCCGCAATGAATACGTCGCCCAGGCCAATCTGCTGGCCGCCATGGGCCGGCTGGAAGGCCAGGATCTGGATGCGTCCATGAGCGTCTATGATCCGGTCGCGAACTACGACCGGGTGCGCAATCGCGGCGGTCTGCCGTGGGACGGTCTGGTCGAAGCCATCGACCGCCTCGCCGCGCCGCCGGTCGTCCCGGCCAACGACGCCGCCGACGCGCCGATCGATGCGCAGCTGAAGTCGGAAGTGGTCCAGACGGCGCCCCGCGACTGAACTTCCACGGGTCGCCTGTGACGCGACTTGTCACGGCGTCCGTTAACCTGTGACGCGAAAACGCCCGTTGATTCCAGCGGGCTGAGATGCGACGACATGGCCTGGGAGGGGGCTCCTCTCCCGCGCCGCAATCAGACTTGATCGTGCTTCACCGCGCGCCCCGGGGTTTCGACATGACCGACCAGACCGCCCAGGAACCGACGATGGAGGAAATCCTGGCGTCGATCCGCCGGATCATCTCCGAAGACGACGCCCCCGCCGAGACTGCGCCGGTCGCCGCGGCGCCCGAGCCCGCTCCGGAGCCCGAGCCGCAACCGGAGCCTGTCGCCTCGTCCGCCATGATGGACGAAACCCCCTCCATGGAAGAGCCGGCGTCCTCGGAAGAGGATGTGCTGGAATTGACCGAGGCCTATGAGGCCCCGGCCGCCGAAAGCCTGGGCGATCTCGACATCACGGCGGCGGAACCCTTCCCCGGCGCGCCCGTCAGCGAGTCGGTCTTCACCGAGGCGCCGATCGAGGTGCATACGCCGGAGCATCCCTCCGTCCCGACGACCAGCTATGACAGCCTGGTCGGCGACAGCGCCGCGGCCAGCGCCGCGTCCGCTTTCGCCGGCTTCGCCTCCACGCTCAGGAAGCCCGAACCCATGGAAGCCATGACCGGAACCGGCCCCACCGTCGACGAACTGGCCCGCAGCCTGCTGCGGCCGATGCTGAAGGAATGGCTCGACGCCAACCTGCCGGGCATCGTCGAGGCCCAGGTACGCAAGGAAGTCGAACGCATCGCCCGCTCGGCCGGCTGACTTCACCTGCGACCTGATCAAGGCTAGATCATTCCGGGGCGGCTCCAGTCGGGGCCGCCCTTTCTCTTTGTCCGAAGACCCTCCCCATGCTCGACAAGACCTTCGACCCGACCGCCGCCGAACCCCGCCTCTATGCGATGTGGGAGGACAGCGGCCTGTTCGCGCCGCGCGACGCCCGCGCCACGGACGGCGCGGCCGACGCCTATTCGATCGTCATTCCGCCGCCCAATGTGACCGGCTCGCTGCACATCGGCCACGCGCTGAACAACACGCTTCAGGACATCCTGGCGCGGTATCACCGGATGCGCGGCAAGGCCGTGCTGTGGCTGCCGGGCACGGACCATGCGGGCATCGCCACCCAGATGGTGGTTGAGCGCCAGCTGGCGGCGGCGGGCAACGTCAGCCGCCGCGACATGGGCCGCGACGCCTTCGTGGCCAAGGTCTGGGAATGGAAGGCCGAGAGCGGCGGTACCATCGTCCAGCAGCTGCGCCGACTGGGCGCGAGCTGCGACTGGAGCCGCGAGCGTTTCACCCTCGACGAGGGTCTCAACGCCGCCGTGCGCAAGGTCTTCGTCCGGCTGCACAAGGAAGGCCTGATCTATCGCGACAAGCGGCTGGTCAACTGGGACCCGCATTTCCAGACGGCCATCTCGGACCTTGAGGTCGAGCAGCGCGAGATGGACGGCCACTACTGGCATTTCGCCTATCCGCTGGCCGACGGCGTCACCTATGAGCACCCGGTCGCCTGGGACGGCGACGGCCAGCCGACGGAATACGAGACCCGCGACTACATCGTCGTGGCGACGACCCGGCCGGAGACCATGCTGGGCGACACCGGCGTGGCCGTGCATCCGGACGACGCGCGCTATGCGGGGCTGGTCGGCAAGTTTGTGACCCTGCCCATCGTCGGCCGCCGCATTCCGATCGTCGCCGACGACTACGCCGACCCGACCAAGGGGTCCGGCGCGGTGAAGATCACCCCCGCGCATGACTTCAACGACTTCCAGGTCGGCAAGCGGGCCGGGCTGGCGGCGCTGAACGTCATGGACGCCTTCGGCCGGATCACCGCCGCCGATACGCCTGATGTGCCCGCTGAATACGAGGGCATGGACCGGTTCGCGGCGCGCAAGGCCATCGTCGCCCGGGCCGAGGCCGAGGGGTGGCTCAAGGAAATCGAGAAGACCCGCCACGTCATCCCGCACGGCGACCGCTCGGGCGTGGTCATCGAGCCCTGGCTGACGGACCAGTGGTACGTCGACGCCCACACCCTGGCCCAGCCGGCGATCAGGGCGGTGGAGCAGGGCGACACCGTCTTCGAGCCGAAGAGCTACGAGAAGATCTATTTCGAATGGCTGCGCAACATTGAGCCCTGGTGCATCTCGCGCCAGCTGTGGTGGGGGCATCGCATCCCGGCCTGGTACGGCCCCGACGGGACCATCTTCGTCGAGGAGAGCGAGGACGAGGCCCGCGCCGCCGCCCGCCACCACTACGGCGCCGAGACTCCGCTGACCCAGGACGAGGACGTGCTGGACACCTGGTTCAGCTCGGCCCTGTGGCCATTCTCGACCATGGGCTGGCCGGAGAAGACGGAGGATCTTGAGCGCTTCTATCCGACCAGCGATCTGGTGACGGCGGCGGACATCATTTTCTTCTGGGTAGCCCGGATGATGATGATGGGACTTCACTTCATGGATGAGGTTCCGTTCCGGCGGGTCATCATCAATGGCCTGGTCCGCGACGAGAAGGGCCAGAAGATGAGCAAGTCGAAGGGCAATGTCATCGACCCGCTCGGCATCATCGACGAGCTGGGCGCCGACCCACTGCGCTTCACCATGGCCATCCTGTCGGGTACGCGCGACATCAAGTTGTCGCGTCAGCGGATTGAAGGGTATCGCAATTTCGGCACCAAGCTGTGGAACGCGGCCCGCTTCGCCCAGATGAACGAGGCGCGGCGCGTGGAAGGCTTCGATCCGGCGACGGTCGACCAGACCATCAACCGCTGGATCCGCGGCGAACTCACAAAAGCCGAGCGCGCGGTCAGCGAGGCCGTCGAGGGCGGCCGGTTCGACGACGCGGCCTCGGCCCTGTACCGCTTCGTCTGGAACGTCTTCTGCGACTGGTACCTGGAGCTGGCCAAGCCGGTGTTCATGGGGGCGGACGAGACGGCGAAGGCCGAGACCCGGGCCATGACCGCCTGGACCCTCGACCAGACCCTGAAGCTGATGCACCCGATCATGCCCTTCATCACCGAGGAGCTGTGGGACAAGCTGGCCGGGGAGGGCGCGGTGCGCAGCGAGGCGACCCTGATCGGGGCGGCCTGGCCGGAGCTGCCGGACGGCTTCATCGATGCTGCGGCCGAGGGCGAGATCGGCTGGCTGGTCGATCTGGTCACCGAGATCCGCCAGCTGAAGGCCGAGATGAACGTGCCCCAGGGCGCCAAGCCCGGCCTGTCCTTCATCGCGCCGGACGCGGCCACGGCGGACCGGATCGCGCGTCACCGCGAGCTGATCCTGACCCTGGGCCGGGTGTCGGACCTGTCGACCGTCGAGGCGGCGGCTTCGGGGGCGGTGACCTTCGTGTCCGGCGGGGCCACGGCCGCCCTGTCGCTGGCGGGGATCATCGATCTGTCGGCCGAGCGGGCGCGTCTGACCAAGGAGATCGCCGCCTTCGAGGACGACGCCGCGCATGTGAACCGGAAGCTCGGCAATCCGAACTTCGTGTCGCGCGCCGCGCCCGAGGTGGTTGACGAACAGCGCCAGAAGCTGGCCGAGGCCGAGGCCGGCAAGGCCAAGCTGCAGGCGGCGCTGGCGCGGCTGGACGCGGTGGGGTGAAGACGCGGCTCGACCAGCTGCTGGTCGCCCGCGGCCTGGCGGAGAGCCGGGCGCGGGCGAAGGCGGCGGTCGAGGCGGGCGGCGTGACAGTGAACGGCGCGCCCGCCAGGGCGGCGTCCCAAGCTGTGGCCGATGATGCGGTCGTCGCCTATGCCGACGCCCATCGCTGGGTCGGACGCGGGGCCCTGAAGCTGGACCACGCGCTCACGCTCTGGCCCGTCGCGGTCGAGGGGCGGATCGTGCTGGACGTCGGCGCCTCGACCGGGGGCTTCACCGAGGTCTGCCTGTCACGCGGCGCGGCGCGGGTGTTCGCCGTCGACGTCGGCACGGGCCAGATGCATGCCCGGGTGGCGTCCGATCCGCGCGTGGTCAGTCTTGAGCAGACCGATGCCCGCGATCTTTCGCCGGCCCTGATTCCCGATGCGCCGTCGCTGATCGTCTGCGACGCCAGCTTCATCGGCCTGTCCAAGGTGTTGCCCGTAGCCCTGTCCCTGGCCGGGCCGGGCGCAGACCTGGTCACCCTTGTGAAGCCGCAGTTCGAGGCGACGGGACCGGGCGGGACCAAGAAGGGCGTGGTCAGGGACCCGGCCGCGCAGCAGGCGGCGCTGGCGAATGTCTCGGCCTGGCTGGAAGGCGAGGGCTGGGCCGTGCAGGCGACGGCCGAGAGCCCGGTCACCGGCGGCGACGGGAACGTCGAGTTCCTGCTCTGGGCGAAGCGGCGGGACCGAGGCTGAGGCTCGTCGCCTGATCGCATGGGATCCGGCTCCACCCCTCCACCATGCTTCGCATGGTCCCCCTCCCCATTGCATGGGGAGGAGACGGCCGGCGCTCAAGTAGCGAGCCGCCGCACGGCGAGCGTTAGCGCCCTTCCAAAAGTGGAAAAACCCCCGGTGGATCGCTCCACCGGGGGTCTCCGTCACGCCGCCGATCGACAGGGGGGCTGAAAATAATCGGCGGCGTAATTCTGTCAGCAGGTCTGCTGGTAGCGGGTGACGACGCGGCCGTAGCCGTCCCGGGCCCGCACCGCGACGGTGCGGCAGTCGGACCGGTCGTCGCGCTGATAGCGATAGTCGCGGTCGTCGTAGCGGTCGTCGCTGTAGGCGCGGTCCTCATAGCGGTCGTCGGAACGGTAGGCCTCGCCCTCGTAGCCGCGCGTCTCGTAGCCGTAGCCGGATTGCCCGCCGTAGGCGCGGTCGTCATAGCCGTACTGCGTCTGGCCGCCGTAGCCGCTGTCGCAGCGCCGGGCCGAGTCGTTGCCGACCGCGGCGCCGAGAGCCCCGCCGATCACGGCGCCGAGAACGCTGCCTTCGGTGCGGCGACCGCGGGCGCCGAGCTGCGAGCCCACGACGGCGCCGAAGGTGGCGCCGACGGCGACGCCGGCGCCCGTGCGCTGACGACGCTCACTGCGGCAATAGTCGCGGCCGGAGCGGTCGTAGCCCTGATCGTACGAACGGTCGGAACCGTAGCGCGACTGGTCATAGCCGTAGGACTGGTCGTAGCCGTAGGAGCCGCCGTAGGAGCCATAGGCCTGGGGCGCGCCCTGGTAGGGGTAGGCCTGGGCCGAGGCGGCGGCGGGGGTGAGCAACAGGCCGGCGGCGGCGAGGGCGGCGGCGCCGAAGGCGGTCTTGAGGGGCAGACGGGCGAACATCGGCGTGATCCTGGCTGCAGGGCGGGCGCCGGAGGTCGACGCCTGTGTCTGTGGCCATGAGCAATAGGCCCGCCAAACTGAACGGCCTTTGATCGGGACGTTCATCTTCGTTCAGGTTTCGCCGACGGACAGTTGCCTCTAGAAGCGGCCGATGACGGAGACGCTGACCATCAGCCGCGTGGGCGGGCAGGGCGACGGGATCGCCGAGACGGCGGCCGGACCGGTGTTCGTCCCCCTGACCCTGCCCGGCGAGACGGTTCGGGGCGAGGTGCGCGACGGGCGGCTGGAAGAGGTGGAGATCCTGACCGCCAGCCCGGAAAGAATCGCCCCGGTGTCGCCCCACTACGGCGACTGCGGCGGCTGTTCGCTGCAGCACTGGGCGGCCGGGCCCTATCTGGACTGGAAGCGCGATCAGGTCCGGCACGCCCTGGCCCGGGAGCGGATCGAGACCGAGATCGAGGCGACGGTGGCTGTGCCGCCCGGCACGCGGCGGCGGCTGGCCCTGCATGCCCGGCGCGGCGAGGACGGGCGGGTCGTTCTGGGGTTCAAGGCGCGCAAGAGCTGGCGGCTGGTCGAGGTGACCGCCTGCCCGGTGGCCGATCCGCGATTGGTGGCGGCCTTCCCGGCGCTGGCGCGGCTGGCCGAGGCCTTCCTCGAGCATCCGAAATCCGCCCCGACCCTGCATGTGACGGCGACCCTGACCGGGCTGGACGTCGATGTGACCGGCGTGGAGCGGCGGTCCGGCGGCCTGTCCGGCGACGCCCGGATGCGGGCCATCGAGGCGGCGGCGGCGGTCGATCTCGCCCGGTTGAGCCTCGCCGGCGAGGTGCTGATGATGGAGCGGCAGCCGAAGGTGGCCTTCGGCCCGGCTGTCGTGCCCCTGCCGCCCGGCGGCTTCCTGCAGGCCGTGCCCGAGGCCGAGGCGGCCATGGTCGCGCGCGCTGTGGAGGCTGTGCGCGGGGCGAAGAAGGTCGCCGACCTGTTCTGCGGAGCGGGGACCTTCACCTTCCCGCTGGCGACGGTAGCGCCGGTGCTGGCGGCGGACGGATCGGCGGCGGGGATCGCGGCGCTGAAGGCCGGCATCGGCTCCGGGCCCGGCATGAAGCCGGTGACGGCCGAGGCGCGCGACCTGTTCCGGCGGCCGCTGGCTCCGTACGACCTGCGCAGCTGCGACGCCGTGGTGCTGGACCCGCCGCGCGCCGGGGCGCTGGAGCAGACCCGGCAACTGCCCGGGACGAAGGCGTCGGTCGTGGTCGGGGTGTCCTGCAATCCCGTGACCTTCGCCCGCGATGCGCGGGTGCTGATCGACGCCGGCTTCCGGCTGGAGCGGGTCACGCCGGTCGACCAGTTCCTGTGGTCGGCCCATGTGGAACTGGTGGGGGTGTTCAGGCGATGACGATGAACGACAACCTGCCCGATGAGGACGGGGGCGGCTTCGACGCCGAGGACTGGACCCGGCTGACGCCCTTCATCGGTGCGGTGGCGACGCTGGATGACGTGCAGGCGCGCCGGGCGGTCTTCGCCCTGGCCGACACCGACGACCCGCGTCCGATCGCCATGGACCTGCCCCAGCCGGTGATCTGGTGGGACGAGGACGGCGAACAGGCCGCGGTGGCGGTGCAGGCCGAGACCCACCTCGGCGCCGATGGCGAGGAGATGGAGGTGCTCGGCCTGATCCTGCCCGACGGCGGCGGGGCGGTGGCCCTGATGGAGGATGTCGACCTGGTTGATGCGACCGACCCAACGTGGCGGGAGCTGGTGACGAACGCCATCGATCTCTCGGCGGCGGAGGACTAGAAAATAATCCCTTCCCCCATTTCGGGGGAAGGTGGGCGGCGAAGCCGCTCGGATGCGGGCTTGCCGGCGGCATCGCGAATAGCGGCGAGGACATGGTTCGGCGTTCCGAGAATCTCGTTGTTCGTAAAGCGGAGCACCTGAAATTCCTGCGACCTCAGCCACGCGTCGCGTTTGGCATCGTCAAACGTTCTCAGCGCATGGACGCCGCCATCCGCCTCAATGATCAGCCGAGCCGACAGACAGGCGAAGTCGACCACATAGAAGCCAATCGGGACTTGTCGCCGGAAGCGAAGGCCGTCGAGCGCACGGTCCCGAATCAAAGACCAGAAGAACTCTTCCGCGCGGCTCGGCGTCTCGCGCAAGCGACGGGCGCGTCTGATCGCCGGCTCAGGCTGCATCCGGCAGGCCCCCATCCGTCTCGCTCCGCGAGCCACCTTCCCCCGAAATGGGGGAAGGAAGAGGTGAGGGGGCCAGGTCAAACAGATCCATCTGCTTCTTCATTTCCGGCGGCACGCGGAACTGCGCCTCGTCCACCGGCTTTCGCGGGGCGTCGAGACCGTAGCGCTTCACCGCCGCCCTGAACCGCGCGGCGATCAGTTCGGCGACCGGTCCGGTCCCCTTCATGCGCTGGGACCAGTCGGCGTCATAGTCCCTGCCGCCGCGGGTCTGCCGGATCAGGGACATGACCCGCGCGGCGCGCTCGGGTCGGGCGTCGGCCAGCCATTCGCGAAACAGGTCCTTGATTTCGAGCGGCAGGCGCAGGGTGACGTACATGGCCGAGGTCGCGCCGGCCTTCGACGCCGCCTCGAGCACCGATTCCAGCTCATGGTCGTTGAGCCCGGGGATGACGGGGGCGAAGCCGACGCTGACCGGACAGCCAGCATCGGCCAGGCGCGCGATCGCCTCCAGCCGCCTGGCCGGCGTCGAGGCCCGGGGCTCCATGGCGCGCGCCAGGCCGCGGTCGAGGGTTGTGATGGAGACGCAGGCCGAGGCCAGGCCGGCCTGGCCCATCGGGCCGAGAATGTCGGCGTCGCGCGCGATCAGGACCGATTTGGTGATGATGCTGAACGGGTGCCGGAAGCGCTGCATCACCTCCAGGATCGAACGCGTCGAGTTCAGCTCGCGCTCGACCGGCTGATAGGGGTCGGTGTTGCCGCCTATGTGGATGCGTTTGCAGACGTAGCGGGGTTTCGCGAATTCCCGCTCCAGCAGACCCGCGGCCCCGGGCTTGAAGAAGAGGCGGCTCTCGAAATCCAGGCCCGGGGATAGGCCCATCCAGGCATGGGACGGACGGGCGTAGCAGTAGATGCAGCCATGTTCGCAGCCCTTGTAGGGGTTGATGGACCGGTCGAAACCGATGTCCGGACTGGTGTTCCTGGCGATGATCGTCCGGGCGTGTTCGGGCGTCAGGGTGGTGCGCAGCGGCGCCGCCCCGGCGTCGTCGCCGGTCCAGCCGTCATCGAAAGCCTCGACGGTTTCCGGTTCGAATCGCCCGCTCGCATTGGACCGCGCGCCCCGTCCCTTTGTCGTCTCGACCATACAGGGAGGTTACCGATCGGACGGAACAAAGCAAGAACATTATCGCTCGGAACGGAATTGGCTTGAAAGCGCCCGCAGGCCCGCTTGCGTCGGCCGGTCGGGCTCCTATCGTCGCCGGATGAAGATGATCGGTCTCATTGGCGGCATGAGCTGGGAAAGCTCGGCCGAGTACTATCGCATCCTGAATCAGGGGGTCCGTGACCGACTGGGACCGACCTCATCCGCCCGATGTCTGCTCTGGTCCTTCGACTTCTCGGAGATCGAACGCCTGCAGCACGACGGTGACTGGGCCGGCCTGACCGCCCGCATGACCGACGCCGGGCGTCGTCTGGAGGACGCCGGAGCGGACGTGCTGCTGATCTGCACGAACACCATGCATCGCATGGCTGCTGATGTGCAGGCGGCGGTATCGATCCCGCTGCTCCACATCGCCGACCCCACCGCCGTCCAGATCAAGGCCGCCGGGTTCGGAAAGGTCGGCCTGCTGGGCACCGCCTTCACGATGGAGCACGACTTCTACAAGGGCCGGCTGAGGGACGTGCACGGGCTTGAGGTGATCGTTCCCGACGACCGCGATCGTTCGACAGTGCACCGGGTGATCTATGACGAGCTGGTCGCAGGGAAGGTGAAGGCGGAATCGCGCGAGGCCTACCGTCAGGTGATCGCCCGTCTTGTGGCCGAGGGCGCTGAAGCGGTGATCCTGGGGTGCACCGAGATCATGTTGCTGGTGAAGCCGGAGGACAGCCCGGTCCCCGTCTTTGACACGACCGCGCTCCACGCCGAAGCCGCCGTTGCGATGGCTCTCGAGGGCTAGCAGCGCCGGGCCGGCCTGCGAACCCTCGCCGGTAGCCCTGCTATGCCAGGGCTTCGCAGGGCATCCTGCTTCGCCCGGCTACCTTTAGCGGACCGGTCCTGCGAAGCCCGAAGGGCGAAGCAGGATGGTGCGGATGAGAGGACTCGAACCTCCACGCCTTGCGGCGCTGGAACCTAAATCCAGTGCGTCTACCAGTTCCGCCACATCCGCCAGGTCCGCTGCAGCCTCTAGGGGAGGCAGGGAGCGGCGGCAACGAAAAAGGCCCCGGGGCGAACCCCGGGGCCTTGGTCGTCGCGAGCGATCCGGAGATCAGTCGTGCTTGTTGTCGACGTCGCCGCCCAGGGCCGCGGCCGGGCTGGACATGGTCAGGTCCTCGGTGATGTCGATGCCCTTGGCGAGCTTGGAGTTCCAGAAGCCGTAGATGATGTAGACCACGGCCCCGACTGCGGCGTAGCCGCCGAGGATCATGAGCGGCAGCGGATTGCCGTCCATGGCGTGCTGGATCATCGGCCAGAAGTTGAAGCCGGCCAGCGCCAGGCAGGACAGGATGCCCAGCACGGCGGTGAAGATGCCGCCGGGAACCCGGAACGGACGCTCCATCTCCGGGTGCTTGATGCGCAGGAAGATCACGCTCAGGCAGACGATGGAGAAGGCCACGGCGGTGCCCAGCGACACCAGGTCGCCGAGGATCGAGATGGGCAGGAAGGACGCCGCGATGGCGATGACGACGCCCAGCAGGATGGTGCCGATCCACGGCGTGCGGAACTTCGGATGGATGATCGCGAAGACCCGCGGCAGCAGGCCGTCACGGGCCATGGTGTAGAAGATCCGGGTCTGGCCGTAGCACAGCACCAGCATGACCGAGGACAGGCCGGTGATGGCGCCGATCTTGATCAGGAAGCTGATCAGGTTCAGCTGACCGCCTTCGGCCGAGGCCACGGCGATGTTGGCCCATTCCAGACCCATGCGGTCGATGGCGACGGCCACCGGCGCCGGGCTGGCCAGCTCGAGGTAGGGGACCACGCCGGTCATGACGGCGGCGACGGCCATATAGATCAGGGTGCAGACGATCAGGGCGCCGAGGATGCCGACCGGAACGTCCTTGGAGGGGTTCTTGGCCTCGGCCGCAGCGGTCGAGACCGCCTCGAAGCCGACGTAGGCGAAGAAGATGATCGAGGCGCCGCGCAGGATGCCGGTGGCCCCGTATTCGCCGAACTTCCCGGTCGTGTTCTCGGGGATGAAGGGCTGCCAGTTGGCGGGGTTGATGTACTGGATCCCCACCGCGATGAAGGTCAGCAGCACGATGATCTTGATCATCACGATGACGTTGTTGATCGAGGCCGACTCGCTGACGCCGAGAACCAGCAGGCTGCAGACCGCAGCAATGCCGATGGCGGCGACCAGGTTGAAGGTGCCCGTCAGCGGGAAGCTGGCGATGCCGCCGTCCGAGGTCACGGCCTGGATCAGCGGGGTCGCCCAGGAGGGTCCTTCGCCGCCGGCGTACTGGATGGTCGGGAACAGACTGTCGGCGAGGCCGAAGTCATTCAGGATCGAGACCACATAGCCGGACCAGCCGACCGCGACGGTCGAGGCGGCGACGCCGTATTCGAGCACCAGCAGCCAGCCCATGATCCAGGCGAAGATCTCGCCCAGGGTGCCATAGGCATAGGTGTAGGCCGAGCCGGAGACCGGCATGGTCGAGGCCAGTTCGGCGTAGCACAGGCCGGCGAGGCCGCAGGCGATGCCGGCGACCACGAAGGACAGCATGATGGCCGGGCCGGCGTGGGCGGCGGCGACCTGGCCGGTCAGAACGAAGATACCGGCGCCGATGATGGCGCCGATGCCCAGGCTCATCAGGTTGATGGGACCCAGAGACCGCTTCAGCTCGCTCTTGGCGGCCTCCTTCTGGATCTGGGATACGGATTTCTTGAGGAACAGGCGGTTCCCCCTGGGCCTAAGGCCTTCTGCGGACATCGAGTCTCGCCCCCTGATACACGGCGAGTCCTCCCCGGACCGCCTTCAATGGCGCGGACGCTAGCGGCGCATGGGCGCGCTGGCAACGCGGTTTCCGAGGGGTGAACGCCCGACGACGCTTTCGTGAAGGGGCCCGCACCGTCTAGAGCCTTGGGCGATGTTGCCGATCCACGCCGTTCTCGAGCCGCTGAAAGCCGCCCTGGTTGCGGGCAATGTCGCCGTGCTCGCGGCCCCGCCGGGGGCCGGCAAGACCACGGTCGTGCCCCTGGCCCTGCTGGACCAGCCCTGGCTGGCGTGCGGGAAGCTGCTGGTGCTCGAGCCGCGCCGGCTGGCCGCGCGGGCGGCGGCCGAGCGGATGGCGGCGACCCTCGGCGAGGCGACCGGGGAGACGGTCGGCTATCGCACGCGTCTGCAGAGCCGTATCGGGCCGAAAACCCGCATCGAGGTGATCACCGAGGGCGTCTTCACGCGGATGATTCTGGACGATCCGGGTCTGGAAGGCGTCGGGGCGGTGCTGTTCGACGAATTCCACGAACGGTCGCTGGACGCCGATCTGGGTCTGGCGCTGGCGCGGGAGAGCCAGGGCCTGTTGCGCGACGACCTGCGCCTGCTGGTCATGTCGGCGACGCTCGACATTGCGGGCGTGTCGAAACTGCTGGACGGCGCGCCGGTGATCGAGGCCGAGGGGCGGATGTTCCCGGTCGAGACGCGCTATCTGGACCGCAGCCCGACCGAGCGGATCGAGGATGCGACGGCGCGGGCGGTCGTCCAGGCCCTGGGCGAAGAGTGCGGTTCGGTGCTGGTCTTCCTGCCGGGTCAGGGGGAGATCCATCGCACCGCTCAACGGCTGGCGGAGCGGCTGCGCGATCCGGCGGTCGACGTGGTCCCCCTCTACGGCGCCCTGGATCGCGAGACCCAGGACCGCGCCATCCAGCCGGCGGCGGCGGGGCGGCGCAAGGTGGTGCTGGCCACCTCGGTGGCCGAGACCAGCCTGACCATCGAGGGGGTGCGGGTGGTGATCGACAGCGGCCTGTCGCGTGTGCCCCGGTTCGAACCGTCCAGCGGCCTGACCCGGCTGGCGACGGTGAGGGTCAGCCGGTCCTCCGCGGAGCAGCGGCGCGGCCGGGCGGGGCGGGTCGAGCCGGGCGTCTGCTACCGGCTGTGGGACGAGGCCGCGACGCGCGGCCTGGTTCCGCACCAGCGGCCCGAGATCCTGGAGGCCGATCTGACCGGCTTCGCCCTCGATCTGGCGCGATGGGGCACCCGGTCGACCGAGACCCTCGCCTTGCTGGATCAGCCGCCGGCGGGCGCCTTCGCAGAGGCGCGCAAGGTGCTGCAGCGGCTGGAAGCGCTCGACGACGCCGGGGGGCTGACCGCGCATGGGCGGCGGCTGACGCGGATCCCGCTGCCGCCACGCCTGGCGCATATGATCGCCGTGGCGAGCGACGCCGGGGACGCGGAGCAGGGCGCGCGAATCGCCGCGGTGCTCAGCGAGCCGGGACTCGGCGGAACGGAGGTTGACCTGCGGGACCGGCTGCGCGGGCTGGAGCGGGATCGGTCGCAGCGCGCGCGGGACGCTCTCAAGCTGGCCGCGCGCTGGGCGCGGGCGGCGGGGGGCGGGCAGGGCGGCGCGGCGGACCCCGGCGTCCTGCTGGCCGAGGCCTTCCCGGAACGGGTGGCGAAGGCGCGGGGCAAGCCGGGCGAGGTCCTGCTGGCCTCGGGCCGCGGCGCCTTCCTCGATCCGATCGACGCCCTGGCGCGCGAGCCCTGGCTGGCGGTGGCCGAGCTGGGCGGCGGCGACGCTCGCGATCGCATCCGCCTGGCGGTTCCGGTCGATCCGGTGGCGCTGGAGCACCGGATTGAAGTCGAGGAGCGGCTGGCGCGCGAGCCGTCGGGCCGGATGACCCTGCGCCGCATCCGCCGCATCGGGGCGATTACGGTGGATGAGAGGATCGTCGGGACCCCGGACCGGGCGGCGATCACGGCCGCGCTGCGGGCCGAGGTCGGGCGGAGCGGCCTGACCGGGCTGCGCTGGGGCGAGCGGTCGGCGGGCCTGCGGGCGCGGCTGGCCTTCCTGTCCGGACTGGAGCCCGGCTGGCCGGACGTGTCGGACGCCGGCCTGATGGAGGCGCGTGAAACCTGGCTGTGGCCGCTGCTGGACGGGGCGCCCGGCCTTGAGCGGATTGAGGATGGCGCGCTCGAAGCGGGGCTGAAGGCCCTGGTCCCCTGGGATCGCCAGCGCGCCCTCGACGACCGGGCTCCGGCGCGGCTGACGACGCCGCTGGGCTCGGCCGCGATCGACTACGCAGCCGACGGCGGACCGCGCGTGGACATCCGGGTGCAGGAGCTGTTCGGCGTCACGGTTCATCCCACGGTCGGCGGCGGCCGGGTTGCCCTGACCCTGGCCCTGCTGTCGCCGGCGCGGCGGCCGGTGCAGGTGACGAAGGACCTGCCGGGCTTCTGGGCCGGCAGCTGGGCCGCCGTGCGCAGCGAGATGCGCGGCCGCTATCCCCGGCATCCGTGGCCCGAAGACCCGACGAAGGCCGAGGCGACGAGCCGGGCCAAGCCACGCGGAACCTGAACCTTCAGGGCGCGCCGTTGAGCAGGCGGCCGTAGCTGTCGACCAGGCTGGAGTAGGTGGGCACGAAGGCGACCGCGGCGGGCGCGTCCCCGACGGCCACCGGCGCCTTGATCTCGAAATGCAGGTGGATGGTGGTGGCGTTGCCGCCGAAGTCGGCGGAGACCCTGCCGATATGCTGGCCGCGCTCGACCGTGCGCGAGGCCGGGGTCGGGAAGAGGGCGTTCACCCCGGCCATGTCCATGTGCAGATAGCGATAGATGCGGCCGGAGTCGCCGAGCAAGGTGACCGTATAGCTGCCGATCGAGGTGATCCGTCCGCTCTCGGCGGCGACGACCCAGTGGACCTTCTTCTCGCAGGTGGCAGGGCGGATGTCCTGGCCCTGATGGCCGCGTCCGGCCGGGCACATGCCGTTGGTCCAGGAGCGGGTCTCGCAGAAATTGTCGCGCCACGGATAGGCGTAGTTGCGCGGATCGCACTGGCCGCCGGGGCCCGGCGCCGCAAAGCCGCCGTAGCCATAGACCTGGGAGTTGGCGTAGGCGGGCCCGGACTCCATCGGGAAGCGCATGCCGGCGGCCCAGAGGGTGGCGTCGACGGCGCCGCTGCCGGAGCCGGGCGGCAGGGCGCCGCCGGGATCATGGGGCCAACTCACCGGCGCGGGTTCGGGCGGCGCCTCGGGCTCGGTCGGCGGCGGCGGCGGCGGCTCCGGCTCGCCGGGAGGCTCCGTCGGCGGCGCGTCCGGGGGAGGCGCGGGCTCGCCGACGGCCGGCGCCGGCTCCCGGGCCGCGCCGCCGTCGGCGGCGGCGTCCTGGCTGCATCCCGAGGGCGAACAGGCGGTGAGCAGCAACAGCGACGAGAGGGCGAGGGCGCGTCTCACGACCGCGCTCCGCCGATCAGTTGCAGGGTCGAGGCGAAGGCGATTGCGTCGGACTCGGTGCAGCCGGTCGCGCCGGGGCCATCGCAGATGAAGCTGACGCTGTAGGCCGCGCCAAAGCGGCGGAAGGCGACATCGGAACCGTATTCGGTGCGTTCGGCGCGGATGTCGGCGAGGCCCCGGGCCCGGGCCCGGGCGGCGGCGCGTGCGGCCCCGGCGGGAATTCGCGCCGCCAGGACGCGCGGCCCTGAGCGGATCGCCGTCGTCGGGACGTTCGGGCTCGCGGCTCCGGGCGTCGGGGCCGTCTGACCGTCGGATGGTATGGGCGACCGGAAGGCCTTGACGGCCCCGTAGATCTCGATGAGCCGGGAGCCCTGCTGTACGGTCATCATATAGTGGCGGTCGCCGGTGTAGAGGCGCGCGGTCGCGAGCAGGGCCGGATCCGCCGGACCCAGGACCGGCACGGACGAGGCGTCGGCGAGGGCGAGGAAGCGGGTCCCGGCGGGACTCTGGCCGAGCCCGCCGCGGAGGCGGGCCGCCATGGGGTCCTGCTGCGCCCGTGCCAGGGCGGCGCGGTCGGCGCGCGACGGCGCCAGATCGACCTGGGCGGCGGCGACGGGGGAAGGCGGCGGCGGTTGCGAGGTGGCGACGCCGGCGAGAGCGGCGGCCAGGACGACGCCGGCCGCAAGGGCTCCGGTACGGATGGTCATGCTATGATCCTCCCGGATACGACTTATACCGCTGTTACGCCTCTGAGGCGAGCCGGGAGCAGGCGCCGCTTGCCTTTTGCGTCCAACCCGCCTAGAAGCCCGCCCACTTCACACGCAGGCGTGGCGCTGACGGGGAGAAATCCCGTCCGCTCCGTTCCGAGGGCCTTTCCGGCCTTTACCCGTCTGCGGCGGATCAATCGGATAAAGGACTACCCTCATGGCTCTGCCTGAATTCTCCATGCGTTCGCTGCTCGAAGCCGGCGCCCACTTTGGCCACCAGACGCACCGGTGGAACCCGAAGATGGAGCGCTACATCTTCGGCTCGCGCTCGAACATCCACATCATCGACCTGTCGCAGTCGATCCCGCTGCTGCACCAGGCGCTGGTCGCCGTGCGCGACGTCGCCGCCAAGGGCGGTCGCGTCCTGTTCGTCGGCACCAAGCGCCAGGCCGCCGATCCGGTGGCCGAGGCCGCCAAGCGCTGCGCCCAGTACTATATGAACAACCGCTGGCTCGGCGGCACCCTGACCAACTGGCGCACCGTGTCGGGCTCGATCGCCCGCCTGCGCGAGCTGGACGCCCTGCTGGAGTCGGGCGGCGAAGGCCGGGTCAAGAAGGAACTGCTGAACCTGCAGCGCGAGCGCGACAAGCTCGAGCTGTCGCTGGGCGGCATCAAGGACATGGGTTCGATCCCGGACATCATCTTCGTGATCGACACCAACAAAGAAGCGATCGCGATCCTCGAGGCCCGCAAGCTGAACATCCCGATCATCGCCATCCTCGACACCAACTCGGACCCGGACGGCATCACCTATCCGATCCCGGGCAATGACGACGCCGCCCGCGCCATCCAGACCTATTGCGACCTGGTCGCCGACGCCGTCCTCGACGGCCTGGCCGCCGGCCAGTCGGCCGCGGGCGTGGACCTGGGCGCCGCGGTGAACCCGGACGAGCCGATGCTGCGCGAAGCCAAGGCCCCGAAGGCGGCCAAGGTTGAAGACGCCGCCCCGGCCGGCACGGAAGCCGTCGCCGAGGAGATGATCGCCGCCGCCGAACCGGCCGCTGAACCGGCCGTGGCCGACGAAGCCGCCCAGGCCGCAACCTCGGAAGCCAACGACGCCGTCGAAACCGAGGAAGCCGCGGTCTAAACGACCCGCTTCCCGACGGCGAAACCGATATACGGCCGGGCCCCTCAACCGGGTCCGGCCGTTCCCGCATACGCATACCCAAGGAGACTACCCATGGCCGAGATCACCGCCGCCCTCGTGATGGAACTGCGCGCCAAGTCCGGCGTCGGCATGATGGACTGCAAGAAGGCGCTCCAGGAAACCGACGGCGACATCAACGCCGCGATCGACTGGCTGCGCGCCAAGGGCCTGTCCAAGGCCGCCAAGAAGGCCGACCGCGTCGCCGCCGAAGGCCTCGTCGCCGTCGCCTCGAAGGAAGTCGGAGCCGGTGAAGTCGGCGCCGCCATCGAGTTCAACGCCGAGACCGATTTCGTCGCGCGCAACGACCTGTTCCAGAACGCCGCCAAGGCCTTCGCCCAGCTGGGCCTCGAGCACGCCACGGTCGAGGGCCTGCACGGCGCCGAGCTGGAATCCGGCAAGACGGTCCAGGACGAAGTGACCCAACTGATCGCCACCGTCGGCGAGAACATGCAGCTGCGCCGCGCCGCCCGCCTGTCGGTCGACGAGGGCGTCGTCGCCTCCTATGTGCACAACGCCGTCTCGCCGGGCCTCGGCCGCATCGGCGTGCTGGTCGCCCTGCACGGCGGCGGCGACAAGACCGCCCTGCGCGAACTGGGCCGCAAGATCGCCATGCACGTGGCCGCCACGGCCCCGCTGTCGCTGAACACCGACGATCTGGACCCGGCCGCGGTCGAGAAGGAGCGTCAGGTCCTGACCGAGAAGGCAAAGGAAGAAGGCAAGCCGGAAGCCATGATCTCCAAGATCGTGGAAGGCCAGATCAACAAGTTCCAGAAGGACGTGGTGCTGACCAAGCAGCCGTTCGTCATGAACCCCGACGTGACCATCGAACAGCTGGTCGCCGACACGGGCAAGGAACTGGGCCACCCCGGCCTGCACCTCGCCGGCTTCGTCCGCCTCGCCCTCGGCGAAGGCGTCGAGAAGGTCGAGGGCCCGGACTTCGCCAGCGAAGTCGCCGCGATGACCGGCGGCCAGTAGGCTCCGGACCTCCGGGTTTGAAGACAGGGGCCGGCGAGCGATCGCCGGCCCTTTTTCGTCCCGGCGTCAGCGGATGCCGGAGGTCGAACGGCCGACCGGACGGCCGCGACGAACAGCCCGCCTTCTCGCGGGGCCGAACAGGGGGTAAGGCAGCGCCATGATCGGAAAGCTGAACCACGTCGGCGTCGCCACCCCCTCGATCGAGGCCAGCGTCGCCCTGTATCGCGACCTGCTCGGGGCGACGAAGGCGCAGGCGCCGTTCGACCTGCCGGCCCAGGGGGTGCGGGTCTGTTTCATCGACCTGCCCAACGCCCAGATCGAGCTGATCGAGCCGCTGGGCGACGACAGCCCGATCCACGGCTTCCTCGCGAAGAACCCGAAGGGCGGCCAGCATCACATCTGTTTCGAGGTCGAGGATATCCTCGCGGCCCGCGACGCCCTGCGGGCGAAGGGCGCGACTATCCTCGGCACGGGCGAGCCGCGCATCGGCGCCCACGGCACGCCGATCATCTTCGTCCATCCCAAGGACATGGGCGGGGTGCTGGTCGAACTGATGGAAACGCCGAAAGCCGGAGATCACTGATGCCCATCGGGCCCTTCACCATCGTCGCCATCTATATCGTCTGCTGGTGGGTCGTGCTGTTCACGGTCCTGCCGCTGGGCACGACCCGCGAACGCCACGAACGGCCGACCGACGGCGGCCAGTGGGGCGCGCCGGAGAAGCCGGACCTGAAGCGCAAATTCATCACCACCACCTGGGTCGCGGCCCTGGTCTGGCTGCTGGTCATGGTGCTGGTCTACATCGGCTGGATGCCGCTGCCGGACCTGGCCCCGCCGGTCCCGTGAGGCCCGGATGACCGACCGCCTGTTCCTGCTCAATCCCGGCTGGCATGATGACGCCGGCGGCCCCTGGTACTGCCCGGCGGGCGCGATCATCGAGGGCGTGCTGGCCTTCCATCCGGCCCTGAAGACGCAACTCGACATCACCCGTCTGGACCACCCGCGCCCACGCCCGGCCGTGATCTCACAGGTCGGCGAGGACCATCAGAGCTGTCCGATCCTTGTCCTCGACGGGACCTTCGACTGGCCCGAGGCCCGCACCAGCGAAGCGACCGGAAAACGCTTCCTGCAGGACGAGGCCATCATCCCCTATCTGGCCGCGCGTTACGGCATTGCGCGACCGCATCCCTGAGCCAATCCGCGCGTTTGTGACGACCGCCTAGCTTTCGCCCCTTACGAGCGGCTAAAGCGGTGCTTCACCTTGGTCTCCGGATTCTGCCCATGCGCCTGTCGCGCTATTTCCTGCCCACGCTCAAAGAGGCGCCTTCGGACGCCCAGATCGTTTCGCACCAGCTGATGCTGCGCGCCGGCCTGATCAAACAGGAGGCGGCCGGCATCTACGCCTGGCTGCCGTTGGGCCTGCGGGTGCTGAACCGGATCGAGCAGATCGTGCGCGAGGAGCAGGAGCGGGCAGGGGCGGTCGAGCTGCTGATGCCGACGCTGCAGCTGGCCGACCTGTGGCGGGAGTCGGGCCGCTACGACGCCTACGGCCCCGAGATGCTGCGCATCACCGACCGGCACGAGCGTGAGCTGCTGTACGGGCCGACCAATGAGGAGATGATCACCGACATCTTCCGCAGCTTCGTGAAGAGCTACAAGGCGCTGCCGCTCAACCTCTTCCACATCCAGTGGAAATTCCGCGACGAGCGCCGGCCCCGGTTCGGGGTCATGCGCGGCCGCGAATTCCTGATGAAGGACGCCTACAGCTTCGACATCGACGAGGCCTCGGCCCGCAAGGCCTACAACCGCATGTTCGTGGCCTATCTGAACACCTTCGCCCGCATGGGGCTGAAGGCCGTGCCGATGCGCGCCGACACCGGCCCGATCGGCGGCGACCTGTCGCACGAGTTCATCGTTCTGGCCGACACCGGCGAAAGCCAGGTCTTCTGCGACCGCAAGCTGGTCGAAATGCCGGCGCCCGGCGCGGGCGTGGATTGGGACGAACTGCAGGCCATCGTCGACGAGCGCACCTCCATGTACGCCGCGACCGAGGAGATGCACGACGCCGCGCGGTTCGAGAGCGAAACCGCCGAGGGCGACCGCCTCACCGCCCGCGGCATCGAGGTCGGGCACATCTTCTATTTCGGCACCAAATATTCCGCCCCGATGAAGGCGAAGGTCGCCGGGCCGGATGGCAAGGACACGGACGTCCACATGGGCAGCTATGGCGTCGGGGTCTCACGCCTGCTGGGCGCCATCATCGAGGCCAGCCACGACGAGGCCGGCATCATCTGGCCCGACTCCGTGGCCCCGTTCGACGTGATGGTGATCAATCTGCGGGCTAATGACGCGGCCGTGGGCGCCGCCTGCGAGGAGGCCGTGGCCAAACTCGAGGCCCTCGGCAAGGCCGTCCTCTATGACGACACCGACGAGCGGCCCGGCGGCAAATTCGCCACCGCCGACCTGATCGGCATTCCCTGGCAGCTGACCATCGGACCCAAGGGCCTGGCCGAGGGCCTGGTCGAGCTGAAGCGCCGGGCCACCGGCGAGAAGCTCTCGGTCCCGCTGGACGAGGCCCTGGCGAAGGTGCGCGGATGACGGACGTCCCGGCCTCGCTGAAGCCGACCAAACCCGCGGGCCCCTTCTCGGCCTGGGAGTTCGAACTGGCGCTGCGCTATCTGCGCGCTCGCCGGAAGGAGGGCGGCATCGCCCTGATCGCCATCATCTCCTATGTCGCCATCGCCCTGGCGGTCATGGCCCTGATCGTGGTGATGAGCATCATGGCCGGGTTCCGCAACGAACTGCTCGACCGGATGCTGTCCTTCAACGGCCATATGTACGTCCAGGGGCAGGTGCTCAGCGATCCCGACCGCGAGGCCGCCGTGACGCGGATCGCCGCCGTGCCCGGGGTGGTCAGCGTCTCGCCCCTGACCGAGAACCAGGCCCTCGTCCGGGCCGCCGGCCAGACGACCGGCGCAGTCGTGCGCGGCATCCGCCCGCAGGATCTCGATTCCATGTCCTACGTCTTCGACAGCCTGACGCCCGAGGCGCGACGCGCCTTCGGCCAGGGCCCGTACGGGGGCGACAACATCCTGATCGGCAAGGCCCTGGCCGAGAGCATGGGGCTGAGGATCGGCGACCCCATCACCCTGTATTCGCCCACCGGGGCCGACAGCGCCTTCGGCAACCTCGGCGGGCTGGAGAAGACCTATCGCATCGGCGGCGTGTTCACCTCCGGCACGGCCGATTTCGACCGGGCCTTCCTGTTCATGCCGCTGGAGCAGGCCCAGCTGTTCTTCGGCAAGGAGGGCGTCTGGGACGTCATCGAGCTTAAGGTCGCGGAGCCCGACCGTGTCGGCGACCTGACCCAGGCTGTGCGCGCCGCGGCGGGGCCCAGCGCCCTGGTCAGCGACTGGCGCGACCGTCTCGCCGCCTTCTGGGGCGCGCTGAAGGTCGAGCGGGTGGCGATGAGCATCATCCTCGGCCTGGTCGTCGCCATCGCGGCGCTGAACATCATTTCCGGCATCGTCATGCTGGTGAAGAACAAGACCCGGGACATCGCCATCCTGCGCACGGTCGGGGCCAGCCAGTCCTCGATGCTGCGCATCTTCTTCATCGCCGGGGCCGCCATCGGCGTGGCCGGGACCGTGACCGGCCTGGTGCTGGGGCTGGTCTTCTGCCTCAACATCGCAGCGATCCAGCATTTCCTCGAATGGGTGTTCCAGACCCAGCTGTTCAACGCCGACGTCTATATGCTTGACGCCATCCCGGCCGAGGTCGACGCCATGGATGTGCTCTGGGTGACCCTGTGGTCGGTATTCATGTCCTGCGTCGCCTCCCTGCTGCCGTCGTGGCGGGCGGCGAAAATGGATCCGGTCGAGGCCCTGCGCTATGAGTAAGCCCGTCCTTTCCGTGCGGAACGTCACCCGCACCTATGACACCGCCTCGGGCGGCCTGACCGTGCTGAAGGGCGTCAATCTCGACGTCATGCCCGGCGAGGTCGTCGGCCTGATCGGGCCCTCGGGCTCGGGCAAGTCCTCCTTGCTCCACGCCGCCGGCCTGCTGGAGCGCCCCACCTCCGGCGAGATCCGCATCGACGGCGCCGACGTCGGCGGCCTCGACGAACGGGCGCGGACCCACATCCGCCTCGCCAGCATCGGCTTCGTCTACCAGTTCCACCACCTGCTGGCCGAGTTCGACGCGCGCGACAACGTCGCCCTGCCGCTCCGCATCGCCGGCGTCGGCCAGGCCGAGGCCCGCGAACGCGCCTCGGAGGTGCTGACCGCGCTCGGCCTCGGCGAACGCCTGACCCACCAGCCGGCCCAGATGTCAGGCGGGGAGCAGCAGCGCGTCGCCGTCGCCCGCGCCCTGGCCAACCGTCCGCGCCTGCTGCTGGCCGACGAGCCGACCGGCAACCTCGACCCCGCCACCAGCCAGACGGTGTTCGAGGCCCTGCACAAACTGGTCAAGGACACCGGCGTGGCCGCCCTGATCGCCACCCACAATATGGAGCTGGCCGGCCATATGGACCGCGTCTTCGCCCTGAAGGACGGTCATCTGGAAGAACGGCCGGCGGAGAGCCACGCCTACTGATCAGGCGGCGGCCTCAGCGCGGGTCTTGATCACGCCCAGCACATTGCGATGGAAGTCGCCGAGGAAGACGCCGCCCCACCAGCCGGCGTAGGCGTTCATCGGCGTGCGGATCCAGTAGCGGGTGGTCAGCACGAGATCCGAGCCGCCGTCCGCGGTGGGCTCGATGCGGTAGCGGCCTTCCTCCAGCCGCAGATAGGCGCTGTCGACCTTCAGATGCTCGTCCAGCATCCGGGTCTGCGCCTCCGGCCCGAGGTGGAAGGTCCAGGCCAGTTCGCGGCCCGGTCGCCAGGCGGTGATGTGCTCCTCGAAGCGAACGTCCCGGGCCCAGACCAGATGACGCACGGCGCCGACGCCCGTCCCCTCGAGGCGGGCCTCCTTCGGGCGGGGGATGCCGACGACGTCGTGGCTGAAGTTCCAGCGGTGCTCGGCGTCGCGGATGGCGCGGATGTCGATGAGGCCGTTCCAGACGGTCTCGGGCGAGGCGTCGATGTGGATCCGGCTGGTCACGAACCGGGTCTCGGCCTCGGGAGGGCGATCGGCCTCAACAGGCACCCCGATCAGCGGCAGGACGAGGATCGACAGCGACATCAACCGCCCCGCACGCCGGCGCATCGCCTTTCCGGCCAGCCACCCGGCGAGGATGCCCGAGCCGTAGAAGATCGGCGCGGCCATCACGAGACAGACCGCGCCCTCGCGAAGGACGATCCCGGCGCATACCAGCATGACGGTCACGGTCAGGGCGGAGACGCTGGCGTGGGAGCCGCCCCTCTTCACGCCCTTGGGATCGGTCAGTCGCACCGCGATGATGCAGGCGGCGATCGGCGCGCCCAGCAGGAAGCCGATCACCAGCATGCCGGAGTCCGGTGCGTTCAACCGCGTCCACCCATAGACGCCGAGCGCATAGGTCAGGCCGGCGGCAAGGGCGATGAGCAGGCCGCGACCCGGCCTCGGCTCGCGCGGGGGCAGGGGGAGGGGACTCAGGCCGGGGCGTTCATCGGACATGGCTCACCATGGCAAGCGATCCCGCTCCGCGCCAGCCGCCGCCTTCGCGACACGACGGCGCGGCGCGACCGTCGCCCCGTGCTAGGCTGTGCCACAACGGAGCCCTCCATGACCGACGCCATAGAAGCCCATCTGACCGCGGCCCGGGAGGCGCAGGCCGAGGGGCGTCCGGCCGACGCCCGCAACAGCTACGCCCGCGCCGCCGCCCTCAGCCGCGAGAGCGGCGCGCCCCTGCTGCAGGCCCACGCCCTGCGTCATCTGTCGGATCTGGACCGCGAGGCCGATCATCCGGAACAGGCTCTCGCCCACGCCGAACAGGCGGCGGCCCTTTACGGCTCGAACGGCCAGGGGGCCTCGCTGGACATGGCCAACGCCCTGCGGCTGAAGGCCCTGGCGCTGGACGGCCTGCGCCGTGAGGAGCCCGCGCGTACGGCCTGGACCGCCGCGCGGGATCTCTATGCCGAAGCCGGCGCCGCGGCCGGGGTGGCGGAATGCGAACGCCGACTGGCGGGCGCCGCTACTTCTTCCCGGGAGGCGTGGTGAAGGGCGAGCTGCTGCTCACCGCCACGGACGGCTTCGGCTTCTCGGCCTTGGGTTTGCGGACTTCCTTGTTGCTCTTCATCTGACCCTTGGCCATGGCCGCTCTCCTGCGCCGCCAGCCGCCGGAAGGCGGCCATGCGGCGCGTCGGGCCATCCTACAGCCGGCGCGGAATCCAATCACCTCAAATAGGCTTGACGTGAACACAACAGGAACATAGAACATAGGCAGAACACGCAGGGAGAGGCCGTCATGGCGCGTTGGGTTCGGGATATGTTGTCGCTGGCTTCGTGCGGCGGTTTCGTCTGGATGATCTGGCAGGCGGCGCTGCTGACGACGGGCGCCTGATCTGCTGCGATCGGATCGGGACGATGCGCACGATGTGAACGGTGTGAACGGTGTTTTTTCGTCCGGAACCGGTCCCGGCGCCGATCCGGGGCTATCCACAGTCCGTCCCCGGCCGGCCGACCTGTTTCGTGGTTTCCGGTGTCATGACCTGACGCGATGTGGGACTCGGGGCAGGATGGCAGTTCAACCGGAGCAGAGGACGCTGTGAGCGAAGCGACGACCCGTCAGGGCTTCATCCACCTCCGCGTCCGCTCGGCCTATTCACTGCTGGAAGGCGCGATCAAGGCGGGCAAGGTCCCGGTGCTGGCGGCGGACGCAGGCATGCCGGCGGTGGGGGTGGCCGACCGGGCCAATCTGTTCGGAGCCCTGGAGTTCTCGGAGGCGGCCAGGGGGGCGGGCGTGCAGCCGGTCCTGGCCTGCGCCCTGCCGGTGACCGGCATCGGCGGCAAGATCAACGAGCGCTGGGCGCGGGTCCCGACCGTGGTGCTGCTGGTCCAGAACGAGGCCGGCTGGCTGAACCTGTCGGCCCTGTCGTCCTCGGCCTTCCTCGACGCGGGGTCGATGGACGAGCCCAGCGTGCCCTGGTCCATGATCGCCGAACGGTCCGAGGGGCTGATCCTTCTGTCCGGCGGTCCCGACGGCCCGGTCGACCCCCTGTTTGTCCAGGGCAAGCCGGCCGAGGCCAATGCGGCCCTGGAAGAAATGGCGCGGGTGTTCGGCGACCGCTTCTATGTCGAACTGCAGCGCCACGGCCTGGCCAGCGAACGGCAGGCCGAGCGCGGCCTGGTCGAATGGGCCTGGGCCCAGGACACGCCGCTGGTCGCCACCAATGACGTCCACTACGCCAAAGCGGCCCAGGCCAAGTCGCACGACGCCCTGCTGTGCATCGCCGACGGCGCCTTCACGGGGCAGGAGGACCGGCGGCGGATCACCGGCGAACACTGGTTCAAGCCGGCGGCGGCGATGCGCGAACTGTTCGCCGACCTGCCCGAGGCCTGCGACAGCACCATAGAGATCGCCCGTCGGTGCGCCTTCCTCGCCCCGACGCGGGCTCCGATCCTGCCGCGCTTCGACGCGGGGGCGGGGCGGACCGAGCCGGACGAACTGATGCACCAGGCCCGCGAGGGTCTGAAGGCGCGGCTGCAGGCCGTGACCCCGGCGGCCCCCGAGGAGGAATACTGGACCCGCCTCGAATGGGAGGTCGGCATCATCCAGCAGATGGGCTTCCCCGGCTATTTCCTGATCGTGTCGGACTTCATCAAATGGGCCAAGAACCACGGCATTCCCGTGGGTCCGGGACGGGGGTCGGGCGCCGGGTCCCTGGTCGCCTGGGCCCTGACCATCACCGACCTCGACCCGCTGCGCTTCGGCCTGCTGTTCGAGCGCTTCCTGAACCCCGAGCGGGTCTCCATGCCCGACTTCGACATCGACTTCTGCCAGGAGCGGCGGGAAGAGGTGATCGACTACGTCCAGGAGCGCTACGGCAAGGACCGGGTGGCGCAGATCATCACCTTCGGCACCCTGCAGGCGCGGGCCGTGCTGCGCGACGTCGGCCGGGTGCTGCAGATGCCGCTCGGCCAGGTCGACCGTCTGGCCAAGATGGTGCCGGCCAACCCCGCCAACCCCGTCACCCTGGCCCAGGCCATCGAGATCGAACCGCGGCTGCGCGAGGCGCGTGACAACGACCGGGCCGTAGCCACCCTGCTGGACACGGCGCTGGAGCTGGAGGGGCTGTACCGCAACGCCTCGACCCACGCCGCCGGCATCGTCATCGGCGACCGCCCGCTGATCGAGCTGGCGCCGCTGTACCAGGACCCGCGGTCGACCATTCCGGCCAGCCAGTTCAACATGAAATGGGTCGAGGCCGCCGGACTGGTGAAGTTCGACTTCCTCGGCCTGAAGACGCTGACGGTGCTCGACCGCGCCCGGATCTATCTCGAGCGGCGGGGGGCGGCTGTCGACTGGAACAGCCTGCCGCTGGACGACGCCCGCACCTATGAACTGATGGCCTCGGGCCAGACGGTCGGGGTGTTCCAGCTGGAATCCCAGGGCATGCGCGACACCCTGCGCAAGATGCGCTGCGGTTCGATCGAGGAGATCACCGCCCTGATCTCCCTCTACCGGCCGGGGCCGATGGAGATGATCGACACCTATATCGACCGGAAATTCGGCCGGCAGCAGGTCGACTATCTCCATCCCTCCCTGACCGAGGTCCTGACCGAGACCTATGGCGTCATCATCTACCAGGAGCAGGTGATGAAGATCGCCCAGGTCCTGGCCGGATACTCCCTCGGCGAGGCCGATCTTCTGCGCCGGGCCATGGGCAAGAAGAAGAAGGAGGAGATGGATTTCCAGCGCGCCCGCTTCGTCGCCGGCGCGTCCGAAAAAGGGGTGCCCGAGGAGCAGTCGGGCGGCATCTTCGACCTGGTGGCCAAGTTCGCCGGCTACGGCTTCAACAAGTCGCACGCCGCCGCCTATGCGCTGATCAGCTTCCAGACCGGCTGGCTGAAGGCCAACCATCCGGTGGAATTCATGGCCGCGTCCATGAGTCTCGATCTCAGCAACACGGATAAACTGGCTGTCTTCTATCAGGATTGTCGCCGGTTCGAGGTGCCGGTTCGGGCCCCGGACGTGAACCGGTCCTCGGCCGATTTCGACGTCGCTTGGGAGGAGGGCAAGGGCTCGGTCCTCTATGCCCTGGGCGCCATCCGCAACGTCGGTCTCGAGGCGATGAAGCATCTGGTCGAGGTGCGCGAGACCGGCGGCCGGTTCACCGACATCTTCGACTTCCTCGAACGGGTCGACCCGCGCAGCGTCAACAAGCGGGCGCTCGAGAACCTCGCCCGGGCCGGGGCCTTCGACAGCTTCCATTCCAACCGCCGCCAGCTGGTCGAACAGGCCGACACCCTGATGGCCTATTGCCAGAGCGTCGCGGCCGAGCGCGCCTCGTCCCAGGTGTCGCTGTTCGGCGGCGACCAGGCCGGCGCCGCCCGCCCGCGCCTCAAGCCGGTCGAGCCCTGGGTTGGACCCGAGAAGCTGGACCAGGAACTGGCGGCGGTCGGCTTCTATCTGTCCGGCCACCCGCTGGAGGACATGGCCCCGGCCCTGAAACGCAAGCGGGTGACCTTCGTCGCCGAGGCCACCGCCCTGGCCGAAAGCGGCCACGAGGCCTTCCTGATGGCCGGCGTCGTCCGCCGACGTCAGGAGCGGGCCAGCGCCAAGTCGGGCGAGAAATTCGCCTTCGTCACCTTCTCCGACCCGACCGGCGAGTTCGAATGCCTGTTCCCGCCCGAACAGCTGCGCAAATGCCGCGAGGTGCTGGAGGTCGGGGCCTCGCTCATGGTCCGGGTGCGGGCCAAGTCGGCTGACGGCGAGGTGCGCTTCTTCGGCGACGACGCCAGCCGGCTGGATACGCTGATCGACGACAGCGCCATGGGGCTGCGCATCCATGTCTCGGCCCGGGGCGTCGATCCGGCCGCGCTGCAGTCGCGGTTGGAGCGGGCCCGGGCGCGGGGCAAGGGCGGCGAGGTCTCCCTCGTCGCCTCGCTGGACGGCCGCCGCGAGGTCGAACTGAAGCTGCCGGGCCGCTACCGGCTGGACGGCGCCCTGCGCGGCGCGCTCAAATCGGCGCCCGGGGTGGTGCTGCTGGAGGATGCGTGATGGCTGAGGCGAAGTCCCATCAGGGCTCCTGCCGCTGCGGCGCCGTGGCCTATCAGGTCGAGACAGACCTCGAGGGCCTGATCGAGTGCAACTGCTCGCACTGCTACCGCAAGGGGCTGGTGCTGGCCTTCGTGTCGCCCGATGCTTTCCGCCTGACCGCGGACGGTCCGCAGACGGAATATCTGTTCAACACCCACAAGATCACCCACCTGTTCTGCGAGACCTGCGGGGTGCAGTCCTTTGCGCGGGGCACAGCCCCGGACGGCCAGCCGATGGTGGCGGTCAACATCCGCACCCTGACCGACATCGAGCCGTTCAGCTGGACGGCGCAGCGGGTGGACGGGCGCAGCTTCTAGGCCTTGTCGGTCACCGCATAGACCATGATCCCCGTGGCCACGGCCAGGTTCAGGCTATCGGCCCGGCCGCGCATGGGAATCTTGACGTTGACGTCGCAGGCGGCGGCGAGCGTGTCCGTCAGCCCGGCCTGTTCATTGCCCATCAGGATCAGCGCCGGGTACTGGATGGCGGCGTCGTGGTGACCGACGGTGGCGTCCAGCCGGGTGCCGATGACGCTGCCGGGCCACATCTGCCGCCAGGCGATGAATTCGGCTGGCGTGGCGCGGGCGATGGCCACGGCGAAGACCGAGCCCATGGTCGCGCGCACGGCCTCGACCGAGAAGGGATCGACGCAGTCCCCGATCAGGATGACCCCGCCGCAGCCCGCGGCGTCCGCGGTGCGGATGATGGTGCCGAGATTGCCGGGATCGCGCACCTGCTCCAGCGCCACCCAGGCCGGGGCCGTGGCCGGCTGGATGGCGGACAGGGGGGTGTAGACCTGATCGAAGACGCCCAGCACCGTCTGCGGATTATCGCGGCGGCTGATCTTCTCGAGGATGGCGTGGGTGACGACCACCACCTCGCCGCCAGCGGCCCGGGTCGCTTCGCGAGCGCGGTCGAGGATCGGATGGGGGCGGGCGTCCTCGCCGACCAACAGGAGACGCGGGGCGCGTTGCTGATCAAGGGCTTCGCCGATGAACTTCAGTCCCTCGGCGAGGAACCGCCCGGTCGCCTCCCGCTCCTTGCGCATATGCAGGGCGCGGACGTTCTTGACCGTGTCATTGGTCAGGGAGGTGATGAGCCGATCCGTCATGCGGACCATCGCGCGAAGAAACTGAGGCCGATGGCGCGGCCGTCCGGACCGTCCTCGGCCAGGGCCAGTTCGCCCCAGTCGATGACGCCGCCGCGATCGGCGGTCGCCTCGGCCATCAGATGGGCCAGCGACAGGCCCGAGACCCGGGCGGCATAGGCGTTGAGCAGCAGGAAGGAGGCGTCGTCCGACAGCAGGGCGGCGCAGTCCTTCAGCAGGGCGGGCATGTCTTCGAACAGCCGCCAGACCTCGCCGGTCGGGCCGCGTCCGTATTTGGGCGGATCGAGGATGATGCCGTCGTATTTCGAGCCGCGCCGGACCTCGCGGGCGACGTATTTGCGCGCGTCCTCGACGATCCAGCGAATTGGCCGGTCGGCCATCCCCGAAAGTGCGGCGTTCTCACGGGCCCAGGCGACCGATTTCTTGGAGGCGTCGACATGGGTGACCTCGGCCCCGGCCGCGGCGCAGGCGAGGCTGGCCACGCCCGTGTAGCCGAACAGGTTGAGGATCTTCGGCGCATTCTTTGTCGCGCTATCGCCCTTCGGGCTACTTGAGCACAGCCGCCGGATACGCCCGTCCAGCCACTCCCAGTTGGCGGCCTGTTCCGGGAAGAAGGCGAGGTGGCGGAACGGCGTGAAGCGGCTGGTGAAACGCACATCGCGCCAGGCCAGGGGGAAGCTGTCGATCGGGTTTCCCGCGAAACGCCAGCGCCCGGTCTCGTCCTCGTCGGTCGGATCGAAGACGGCGTCGGCGGCGTCGAAGGCCGCCGGATCGCGCGGCGACCAGAAGCACTGCGGCTCGGGCCGGACCACGGTGTACCGCCCGTAACGCTCGAGCTTGCGGCCGTCGCCGCTGTCCAGCAGGGCGTAGTCCGCCCAGGCGCGGGTGACGAGGGTCTCAGGCGACGGGTTCAGGCGCGGCGGCATGACCCGCTGATAGGCGGAGAGGCGCGGTCGCGTCCAGCACGTCGTGCGTTTCGGCCGCGACCGGCGCCGCAGCGGTCGGCGCGTCCTGGCGATGCGGGGTCTTGTCCCAGGCGAAGGGTTCGACAACCAGCCGCCAGGCCGCATGGGCGAAGGCGAGGCTGAGCAGGGCCCAGTATCCCGGGGCCGAGATCATGTCGGCCGGACCGTAGCGCACGCCGGCGCGACGGGCCCCGATGGCGCAGGCCAGCCAGGCCGCGGCTGCGCCGAGGACCAGGACGCTGAGGGCCATGACCGGGGTCTCGGGGGGCAGACCGGCCATGACCGAGACCAGCACGGCCGCCGCGACCCAGGCGAGGGACAGGCCGTGGATCGCCGCAGACGCCAGGCCGGCCCCCACGGTCAGGACCAGGGCCAGGGCGCCGCGCCGACCCAGCCGCCACGGCCGGCGGCTGTGGACTCCGAGGGTCTGGAGGTAGCCCTTCAGCCAGCGCGTGCGTTGAGGCAGCCAATGGGCCAGGGCGCCCGGCGGGGTCTCCCAGGTGGGGCGATCGATGACGCCGAGGCGCCAGCCGTGCGCCCACAGGCGGAATCCGAGGTCGGCGTCCTCGGTGACGTTCCAGGCGTCCCACCCGCCCGCGGCCCTGAGCGCGTCGGTCCTGAAATGATTGCTGGTGCCGCCGAGCGGGAAGGGCAGGCCGAGGCGGGCCATGCCCGGCAGGGCGGTCTCGAACAGGCTGGCGTATTCCGCGGCGAACTGACGTTCCAGAAACCGGCGGCCCGCGCGAATGCGCAGCGGCGCCTGGAGACAGGCCAGGCGACCCGTGGAGTCCGCCGCGAAGCGGGCGGCGGCCTCCCGCAGCTGAACAGGGTGCGGCGCGTCCTCGGCGTCGTAGACGGTCAGAAGCTCCCCGCTGGCGTGGGCGAGGGCGTGATTGAGCGCGCGGGGCTTGGTCTGGGGCGTGCCCGGCGGGATGACGAGGATCTCCAGCCATGCCGGCCGGGGCGCCGCCCGGGCGACGGCGATGGTCGCCTGGTCGTGGGCCTCGAGCAGCAGCAAGCCCTGAAGCCGGTCCGGCGGATAGTCGATCCGCGCCAGGCGTTCGATCAGCTGGCCGACGACCTCGGCCTCGTCGTGAAGCGCCGCCAGGATGGTGTAGCGCGGCCAGACGGCCGGAGGCGCCGGCTCCCGGTGGGGCCTGGCGCTGAGCAGGATCAGGGCGACGCGCCAGACCGCGGTCCCGAGAAAGGCCCAGGCCGCGAAGGCGACGAGCCAGCCCCCCAGCCGGTCGGGCCAGAACCGCAGGGCGAGCGCCAGGAAGGTCGCGAACGCGGCGAGCAACACCAGTTGAAAGGGCGCGAGCCCCCGCAGGGCCGCACTCTCGGCGAGAGGCGGTCCGTATCGCGCGGCGTCGCGCCGGCGACCATCCGGATCGCTGCAGCCTGCCCACTCCACTACCAAGGGTTACCTTGGCGATTCGCGCGAGGCAAGCGGTTGGCGCTCGTCCGGGAATACAGCTATTCAGGGTCAGGACGTCCGGAGCCGCCCGCGTGACCCTCGCCCCCCAGCTCAATATGCGTTCACAGCGCAAGCCGAAGGGCGAAGGCCACGCCCGTCGGGCGGAGATTCTCGCCGCCGCTGAACGCATCTTCGTCGAGCATGGCTACGAGGGCGCCACCATCCGCAAGATCGCCGACGAGGTCGGTCTGTCCTCGACCGCCCTCTACATGCATTTTTCCGAGAAGGGCGAGATTCTGCAGGAGATTTGCCGGCAGGCCTTCGCCGCCCTGCTGGAGATGAACCAGGCGATCGTCGCCGAGCCCGGCGGGCCCGAGGAGCGCCTGCGGCGCATGCTGCGCGCCTATATCGACTTCGGCTTCGCCAATCCGAACGCCTATCGGCTGATCTATATGACCCGGCCGGTCGAGCTTCAGCACGGCGCCCTGTCGGCGGCGCAGGAACTGGGCGGCGGCCTGTACCGGTCCTTCGAACAGGTGGTCGAGGACGCCGAGGCGGCCGGCCTGCTGCGCGGCGACGCGCGGACGACGTCGCAGGCGCTCTGGGCGGGCTGTCATGGCGTGGTCTCACTGGTGATCACCAAGCCGTATTTCGACTGGGTCGAGCGCGAGACGCTGGTGACGACCCTGCTGGAGGGGTTGTTCGCGGGCCTGCTGAAACCGTGAGGCGGTGGGCGTGGGCGCTGGCGGCCGGGGCGTGGCTCGGCGCGGGCGGAGTCGAGGCCCGGCCGCTGCGGGTCATGGCGCTGGACCAGTGCGCCGACCAGTATGTGCTGGCCCTGAGGCCGGACGCCGAACTGGCCCTGTCGCCGCGGGCCGACGATCCGGACGCCTGGCTGCGCGCGGCGGCGGCCGGACGACGGCAGGTACGGCCGACGCTGGAGGCGGCGATCGCCTTCCGGCCCGATGTGGTGGTGCGCTACTGGGGCGGAGAGCCGCGGCTGCTGGCCCGGCTGGAAGCGACGGGCGTGCGGGTGGCGACCATAGAGGACGCCAATGACTTCAACGGCGTAAGGACCGATATTCGTGCGGTTGCACAGGCGCTCGGCGTGCCCGGACGCGGCGAGGCGTTGGCCGCGAGGATGGACGCCACCCTGCGATCTGCGGCCCCCGATGTCGCTGCGCCGGACCGCTCGGCCCTGTATCTGACGGCCGGCGGATTCACGGCCGGAAAGGGGACGCTGGTCGACGCCATCCTGCGGGCCGCGGGCTATTCGAACGCGGCGACGGGGCCGTTCTTCGCCCCGGTCAGCGTCGAGCGGATCGCCCTGTTTCCGCCCGCCCGGTTCGTGCTGGGCTTCTTCGACCAGGCGCGCGGCGACTGGCGCGGTCCCGGGCGGCATCCGGTCGTTCAGCGCGCCGCCCGCGGCCGGGTGGCGGCGCGGCTACCGGCGGCGGCACTGACCTGTCCGGCCTGGTTCGCGGCCGACGCCGCGGCGATGCTGAAGGCCGGGGCATGACGCGGCCCTCGCGGCTGACGCTGGTGCTGGCGGGGCTGATCGCAGCGGCGGCGGCGATGGGAATCCTGCTGGGCGAGACCGTCTTCACCATGGCGCAGATGAGCCAGGCCTTCGCCGATCCGGCGTCGGGTCCGGGGGAGGTGCTGTGGCAGGTCCGGGCGCCGCGCGTGGCCACGGCCCTGATGGTCGGGGCGGCGCTGGGGCTGTCCGGCGCCGTCATGCAGGGGCTGTTGCGCAACCCGCTGGCCGATCCGGGCGTGCTGGGCGTGTCGGCCTCGGCTGCGTTCGCGGCGGCGGCGGCGATCGTGCTCGGGGCGGCGGCGGTTCCGGGCGCGGTGGAGATCTCGGCCCTGATCGGCGCGGCACTGGCGGGAGGCCTGCTGATCCTGTTCTCGGCGCGGGTGCGCTCGCCCGAGGCCCTGATCCTGTTCGGGGTGGCCGTGTCCAGTTTCGCGGGCGCGGCCACGGCCCTGATCTTCAACCTGTCGCCGTCGCCGATCGCCACGGCCGAGATGATGAGCTGGCTGCTGGGCTCGGTGCAAAACCGCAGCTGGATCGACGTGGCCTGGGTCACGCCGGCGGTCCTGGTTGCGGGCGCGCTGGCGGCGGCGGCGGCGCCCGGCCTGAGGATGCTGAGCCTCGGCGAGGAGACGGCGCGGACCTCGGGCCTGCCGATGGCCCGTTTGAGGATCCTGGCCCTGCTGGCGACGGCGCTGGCGACCGGGGCGGCGGTAGCGGTGGCCGGCGTGATCGGCTTCGTCGGACTGGCGGCGCCGCATCTGGTGCGCAGCGCCGTGCGGGGCGATCCGGGGCGGCTGTTGCTGCCCTCGGCGCTGGCGGGCGCGCTGATGCTGGTGGTCGCGGACCTGCTGGCGCGGATGACCCCGACCGACCAGGAGCTCAAGCTCGGCGTGTTCACGGCCCTGGTCGGGGCGCCCCTGTTCGCCCTGATCGCCTGGCGCGCGGCGCGGGAGTGGCGGCTGTGAGCGCGCTCGAACTCTCTGCGGCCACGGTGGCGCTGGGCGGGCGCCGCGTGCTCGACGGGGTCGACCTGACCGTCGCCGCCGGCGAACTGGTCGCCCTGGTCGGGCCGAACGGGGCCGGCAAGTCGAGCGTGATCCGGGCTCTGGCGGGGCTGCTGCCTCTCTGCGCCGGCCGGGCGCTGCTGGACGGCGCCGACGGGGCCGGCCTGTCGGGGCGGGCCCGCGCGGAACGGGCGGCCTATCTGCCGCAGGAGCGGCGCATCGCCTGGAACCTGCCGGCGATCGAGGTCGCCGCCCTGGGCGCGCCCTTCCTGTCGACGGCGGACGCCCTGGAGCGGGCCCGGGCGGCGCTGGACGAGGTCGAGGCCGGCCATCTGGCGGACCGGGGCGTGGCCGAGATGTCGGGCGGCGAGCGGGCGAGGGTGCTGCTGGCCCGGGCGCTGGCGGCGGACACCCGCGCCCTGCTGGCCGACGAGCCGACCGCCGGCCTGGACCCCGAGGCGCAGCTGATGGTGCTGGACCGGCTGCGGGCGCGGGCGGCGGCGGGGCAGGCGGTGCTGGTCAGCCTGCACGACCTTGCGCTGGCGGCGCGGCATGCCGACCGGGTGGTGGTGTTGGACGGCGGGCGGGTCGTGGCCGACGCCGCGCCGATGGCGGCGCTGACGCCCGAGGTCATGGCGCGGACCTTCGGCCTGTCGGCCCGATGGGTCGAGGGTCCGGATGGTCCCCTGTTATCCAGCGGCCGCTATTCGGAGGGTTCCGGCTCCGGCGCGCGCAGGGCCTCGTCGCCGGCATAGGCCGCATAGGGGACGGGGCCGGCGGGCGCGCCGCGCCGGAGGTCGGACGAGAGCGTCAGCGGCGCCGAGCCGCCATTCAGCCGTGCCCGATAAACCTGCATGTTTTCCATGACTCGCATCATGTAGTTGCGGGTTTCAGTGAAGGGCGCGCATTCGATGAAGTCGACGGGATCGACCGCCGCGCCGCGTGGATCGCCGCAGCGCGCGATCCATTGCGGGGGCCGGGCGGGGCCGGCGTTGTAGCCGATCGTCGTCAGCAGCATCGAGCCGCCGAAGTCGCTGGTCAGATCGCCGAGGTGATAGCTGCCCAGCGTCATGTTGAAGTCGCCGTCGTACAGCCGGTCGTCCGAATAGGGCAGGCCCAGCTGCCGGGCCACGCTGCGGCCGGTGGCGGGCAGGAATTGCATCATGCCGCGGGCGTTGGCGTGCGAACGGGCGCGGGGATCGAAGCTGGATTCCTGGCGGGTGATGGCCAGGGTGAACTCCAGCGGCGCCGCGCCGGGAACGCTGGGCGGGATGCGGACCGGATACTGGCGCTCGGGCATCAGGAAGCCGCGCTGGCTGGCCGCGCGGCCGACCATCATGGCGGTGAAGCCTTCGCCGTAGTTGCGCGACAGGTCCATGAGCAGGGCGAGGCTCGCCGGGCCGGGCAGGTCGTCGTCCAGCTGATAGGCGAAGACGCGGAACAGGCTGGTCTCGCCGGTCTCGCCGAGGATGCGCAGGGCGCGCACCACCTCATTGGCCTCGAAGGCGGCGATGTCGGCGGCGGTCGGCTGCGGATCGGCCGGCAGGCTGATCGTGGTCAGGCCGGCCTTTTCGGCGGCCAGCTGGCCGTAGAAGGTCTGGATGTGGCGCGCGCCCTCCCGATAGTACTGGACGGCGGCGGGCGTATTGCCCTGGGCCTCGGCGGCGCGACCGAGCCAGTACAGGGCGCGGCCCTGGGTGATCGGCGTCGACGACATCTGACGCAGGGCCTCGAAATGGCGCGCCGCCCGGGCCGGATCGTTCAGTTTCACCAGCGCCGCCCAGCCGGCGAAGAACTCGGCGTCGACCTTGCGCTCGCCGGCCGGGAAACCGTGGCCCGCCATGGCGTCATAGGCGGCCTGGCCGTTGCGGCGCTCGAGCGCGTCGAGGAAATAGTTGCGGCGCTCGCTCCACAGGGTGTTCTGGCCCTCGGTGTGCGAGGGGGCGGCGGGCAGGGCGCGCAGCAGGGCGAAGCCCTCGGACTGGCGGTTCTGGGAGCGCAGGATGCGGACGCGCTCCAGCACCACGGCCGGGTCCATGGCCTGCGACGGGCTGAGGTTGGCGACGATGGCGTCGGGACTGTAGGCGGCCCGCAGCGCCATCACCGCCTCCGCGACGGCTTGGCGATCCGGAGAGACCAGTTGAACCATCGCGCGGGTCGCCGGCCCGTGCGGGCCGAGCAGCAGCATGTTGAGCCGCGCTTCATGGTCGGCCTGGGTCAGGCTGGGGCCCCAGCGGGTCAGGATGCGGGTCTGGGACGCCTCGTCGAACGAGCGGGTGCGCCACCAGTCGGCGATCAGGCGACGGGCCTCGTCGGACCGGCCGCGCTGCTCCAGCGCGTCGGCCAGGGCGATCGCGCCCTGCACGGTGACCGGGCCCCGTCGGGCGAACAGGTTGAGGGCGGCGTCGGGGCCGGCGTAGGCGCGATCCAATGCGCGCTCGGCGGCCTCGGCGCGGCTGCCCGCACGGGGCCAGCCGTCGAAGGCGCTCTGGGCGACGGCCAGGTCGCTCAGCGACATCTGGTCGGCCGAGGTGTCCAGCAGCGCCCATTCGACGAGCTTGCGCGCGACCGGATCGCCGATCTGGGCCGCGGCGTTGCGGGCGCCGGAGATGTCGCGGGCGCGGGCGGCGGCGAGACCCTGGCGGAAGAGCGCCGTGTCCTGATCGTTCAGCAGGCGTGGCTGGTTGCTGACCGGGCCCGAGGCGACGGCGCTATAGGGCACTTCCTGGGCGATCAGGGTCTCGGGCGCGGGGGCGAGCAGGGCCAGGGCGGCCGCGAGACTGATTCCGATCATTGCCTGTCCGATCTCCATGCGTCGCGGTTGCGGTCGGGCGACCGGCAACCTACCCTCCAACGCTTAATATCCGGCGACTGTCGCCCCGATTTTCCACGCAGGACCAACTGTCTCAATGACCGCTCCCTTGTTCAAGGGCGTGATCACCGCCCTGATCACACCACTTCGTGACGGAAAGGTGGACGAAGCCGCCTTCACGCAACTTCTGGAACGCCAGATCGCCGCCGGGATCCACGGCGTCGTGCCCATGGGCACGACCGGCGAGAGCGCCTCGCTGACGCTCGACGAGCACAAGCGGGTGGTGGAGCTGTGCGTGCAGGTCGCGGCCGGCCGGATCCGCGTCATCGCCGGGGCCGGATCGTCGGCGACGGACAAGGCGATCGAGCTGACGCGCTTCGCCAAGACGGTCGGCGCCGACGGCGCCCTGATGGTCACACCCTATTACAACCGGCCTTCGCAGGAGGGGCTGGCGCGGCATTTCGAGGCGGTCGCCGAGGCCGTCCAGCTGCCGGTGCTGCTCTACAACGTCCCCGGCCGGACCGGCGTGGACATGGCCAACGAGACCGTCGCCCGGTTGGCGGCGCATCCGAACATCGTCGGGATCAAGGACGCCACCGGCGACCTGTCGCGGGTCAGCTGGATGCGGGCCAATATCGAGGGCCAGTTCGACCTGATCTCGGGCGATGATCCCAGCTATCTCGGCTACCATGCGCAGGGCGGGGTGGGGGTCATCTCGGTGACGTCCAATGTCGCGCCCGAGGCCATGGTCGCCCTGCACGAGGCGGCCGCCGCCGGCGACTACGCCGCGGCCCGCGAATGGCAGGACCGGCTGATCGGCCTGCACAAGGGTCTGTTCCTCGACAACTCGCCGTCGCCGACCAAATACGCCCTGTCGCGGCTTCAGCTGTGCGGGGAGGAGGTGCGCCTGCCGCTCGCCCCGACGGCCGATGCGGTCAGGCCGGCCATCGACCGCGCGATGGCGGCCGCGGGTCTGGGCTGATGGCCTCCGCTGCGCCGAAAATGAAGATCATCGCAGAGAACCGGCGGGCGAAATTCGACTATTTCCTCGAGGACTACATCGAGGCCGGGATCCAGTTGCTGGGCACCGAGATCAAGGCCCTGCGCGACGGCCGGGCCAATATCGCCGAGAGCTATGCGGCGGTGGAGGGGCGCGAGATCGTGCTCGTGAACGCCGACATCCCGCCCTACAAACAGGCCAACCGCTTCAACCACGAGCCGCGTCGGCACCGGAAGCTGCTGCTGCACCGCAAGCAGATCGACAGGCTGATCGGCGCCGTCCAGCGCGACGGGCAGACCATCATTCCGGTCAAGCTGTACCTGAACGAGGCGGGCAAGGCGAAGATCGAGATCGCCCTGGCCAAGGGCAAGAAACTGCACGACAAGCGCGAGGCGACAGCGCAACGCGACTGGCAGCGCGACAAGGCCCGGCTGATGAAGGAGCGGGGGTAGTTCAAAGGCCCCGGGTGCTGCTTCTCACCCACGAAACCATGGCGACCACGGCGAAGAACAGGCCGAGCAGACCCAGGGACGCAAGAATGACAAACAAGGGGTCGTTCACCCAAGGCCGGGCCCGCGTTGTATCGGCGGGATCGACTGTCATGCTCGATACATTCACGAGCGCTGCCGGTCTCAGGCCCACGTGACCAAGATTGCCGGTGTCGATG